>CAVVPU010000175.1:0-45133 GCA_963750015.1 uncultured delta proteobacterium
CATCGGCATCACCCTTTTCATTCATTATACTACTATTTAGTTCCCTTTATTGACAGGTTAACGGGCCGCTGCGGCTTGCGGGGCCTTTTCCCCGGAAATATCTTCCAACGTCTTCTTGCTCGTGTTGTGTCCGAATATGAGCACGGCGACCATCATTATAAAAAGACAACCGCCCAGCATGATGAAGAGTCCCGAGAATCCCAGGAAGGCGTAGCAGACTGCCATATAACCCATCAAGACCGCCGAGGCGAGCCTGCCCGTCCCTACGCACACGCCCACCGCAGTGTTGCGAATCTTAGTCCCGAAGGATTCCGTGGTGTAAACCTGGGTCGAAAAAATGTACATAGCATTGAAGAGCTGCATGGTCACACCCACAACCGCCGTGGACGTGAACCCGTTGACGAAGCCGAGGGTGGTGAGCAGGCACCCGGAGGCCATTCCGGTTATCGCGAGAGGGACCTTTCTGCCGCCTTTGTCCACGGCGAAGGAAGCAATCATTGTTCCCACCGGGATTCCCCAGCCGAACAGGCTCACGAGGAGTATGCTGTCACCCATCGAGAAGCCCCGGGTCTTGAAGATCATGGGGAGCATCATTCCGGTTGTTGCCGTGACGTTGGAGCCGACGATCGCCATCAGTATGAGGAGTGTCGAGCGGCGCCAGTAAAAAGAATTCCACATGGTCCCGAAGGCCCTGAGCGTGCCGAGCCGGTCTGCTGTCTTGCGCGAGGCCCTTTCCGCGACAAGGGCGGACTCGTCAACGGTAACGCCGGGCAGCATCTTTTCCAGTATGGTCTTGGCCTTTAACGTCTTGCCTTTGGAAACCAGCCACCTTGGGGATTCATAGCAGATGATAAAGACGAGTATGACTTCGACCAGGGCGAATGCTCCGCCCCAGTAATATTGCCATCTCCAGCCCTCCGGACCCGTGGAGACGACCCACTTCGCAAAGAGGCCGCCGAGCGGGTTTGCCAACATTCCGATGGCAAGGATCCTCATCGACAAAGCGCCGCGTTGGCCGGCCGGGACCATCTCCGCCACATAAACCATGGCGGTGACCGCCAGGGCCGAAACGCCCATCATCGTCACCACGCGGCCTATCACAAATAAGAGGGGTGTCGGGGCCATGCCGCACAGCACGGTGGAGATACCGTAGAGAGTGGTCGCGATCAGGAACGCCAGTTTACGTCCTACTTTGTCTGAAAACCAGCCCCCAATGAAGGCCCCGGCCATCATACCGAAGGAGCCCAGACCGTTGGTTTTCCCCACCCAGTCCATGCCAAGCTTCCAGTACTTGGCCATGGCGGGCGCCGTGTAACCGAAATTGGCAAGATCGAACTGCTCAAAAAACAGGCCAAGGCTCACCAGAGCGATGAACGCGCCAAGGGGCACGCCAACTTTCCGGCCATCGAAATAGGAAAATGGTGCTGCACTGCTTTGTTGATCCTTCGACGACATACCAACCTCCCTCAATCCCTTAATAGATACGCTCTGTATAGAGCAGCTGAACCCTCCCGTTTTCCCGCTATGTCGTGGTCCCCAACACGAAGCACGCGGGTTTGTTCCACTTGGCAACGTCCGACGGACAGAATGGCCGCCATCCGGCGATCTTTGAGGTCAATACTCCCCCGGTGACAAAACTCGTTGCCACAACATTTTGCGAAGGAGAACATGGTGACGATCTGTCGGATACCTTATCACGGTTAAAAAGGAGGGCGCAAGACAATTTGTTTTCCCCACCGAAAAAAGGTGTCACGGGAAGGACGCAGTCAACATCTTTCTTTTCACCAGCAGCCGGCATTCATCAAGGCCGTACGATTTTCCGGAATTCCGCCGACCGTATTCGGGAAAACTTGCCGTCGCGCAAATCGCAGAAAAGAAAGGTGTCGATAAAGACTCTTCCGCCCTCTTTTATCGGCCCCGCGATGAAATCAGGCGCATCCTCGGTGGCAACAAATTCTGATTGCAATTCGGCCGCGAGCAGATTCCCGGAAGCAATAATCCTGTTGACCTGAATCGTCCCTTTTACCTGAGCCTTGTTGACTCTATAGAAATCAAAGATTGTCTGCGGTCCGCGAAGCTCCTTTTTCCCTTCAACGACCAGTACAGCGTCATCGTTATAATAGTCTCCGAAAGCCGAATAATCATCGTTGTTAAGGTCATTGACGGAAGCAGCAAATCTTTCCTTGCTCATCGAAGGCGGGAGAGACTGTGAGGATGGGTCGAAGGGCTTTTCGGCGGCAGACGGCTCCCAGTCTTCGAGCCGGCGATATGTGGCCGAGCGTATGCGTACAAACTCGTTGTGCTCTGTTTCATACCACACAAAATTCCGGGAACGACGCCTCTCACCTTTGCGCATCGGACCCGTAGGCATGTCAAGCCAGTCTTCAAAAGCATATAGCCCTGTCTCTATTTCTACGACTATCTCATTCTTGCCTGCGACTATCTCTTTAAGGGTTACCGTTTCTCGGATGCGAGACTTGAGCTTTCGGTAAAAACCGACCATTTCATCGCGGCTCTTGAAATGGCGTCCGCGACCTTCAAATATAAGGTTATCGGCGTAATATCGCGAAAACCCTTCGAAATTGTTGTTATTGAAAGCCGCAAAATAGTCTCGAAGATCGCCTTCGGTTAATTCAGCCTTGTCATTTGGTAGAATCATAGGGAAGTAACCTTTCAAAGGTTGACGGGATGAGTGGACCGTAGACGCCACACTTCAGTATCATATAGCGCATGGCAAGGTCGCCGATCAATCCCGAAACGATCGCGCCATAGAGAAAGGTCGCATTGCCCGTCTCCAGGCCGGTCAAAGAGCTGCTGATTATTGCTGCCAGCGGCACGGCCATCCCGAGGGCCACTACCGCGACCCAGAACAGGGGGGACCATGTGCTCGCCATCATGTGACGTACCGAGACCCTACCGGCCGATGACGTGTATCTCACACTCATGAGATAGACGGGAATGAGAAATATGTAGCCTATCAGCAACAGGCGAATCCACTCCTCTATCGCACCGCCCGCCCCGATGCCGCCGCTGCCCAGGGCGATGCCCAAGGTCACCTCTGCGCCGCCCCACAGTCCGCTCGCCACGTAAAGGACCGGCAATAAGGCACTATTCCACAGGGCGATGCCGTTGACGTAATTCATGGCAAACCCGCCGTAAATCAAGGTGAGGAAAGCGAAGGCGTCCGCCGCTGCCAGTAAGGCTGTGAACCGGATTGCCGACCGGATCAGGACCATGTGCGCCAGGCCGAGGAGAAGGAAGAGAACGACGAAGATCAAGCCTCGGGAGATCCAGGAGGTCTTCCACCCCGATGAAAGCACCATTCGCCAGAACCTCAAGGGTTTCCCCAGATAAAGAAGATGAAAGCCGCCACCCAGGACCGCGCAGAGAAGCCAGCCGAGGGACATGGCGGGGAGATTGCCGAACAATGAAGCGATAAGAAACATGCCCGCCCCCAATTCGATAAAGAAGAATGCGAGCCACAGCAATAGCCCCTTCTTTTCTATCCACTGTTTTTGGGGAGTGTAAGAAGCCATAAACTCATAGGCTTTGCTCTGGATCATAAGTTCCCTCTTCTTGCCTGCCGCCCTCTTCAGCCTATCACGTAATAGACGGAAGGGTCGGTGCCGTACTCCGGGTGCAGCGAAACAGGATGCCATCTCCTCACAAGCGCCGAGATCTCGCTGTCCTGGTCGTCGAAGTCACCAAAGTACCTCGCTTTGGCAGGACAGATGATGACACAGGCCGGCGTCGCTTCCCGGTCAATGCCGGGTTTCAATCCACGCTTAAGACCCTCGTGAACCCTCTCCATACAGAAATTGCATTTCAGGACCATTCCGATTTGATTGGGATACAATCGTTTTCCCAGTTTCTCGAACTCCGTGAGACCCTGGCCGGGATAGTATTCCTTCTCTTCGGCGTAGTGAATGCGCACCTGGTAAGGACAGGCCATGATGCGGTACCGGCAGCCCACGCACTTATCAGAATCGACCCACACGATACCATCGTCGCGCTTCCTGGTTGCCCTGGTTGGACAGGCGTCCACGCACTTCGCTTCCTTGCAGTGATTGCACAATACCGGATAGACCTGCTTTATCGCGCTGGGTTAGACACCTGTTTCCGAGAACAAGACCCTTGCCAGAGAACGTCCGGGGGCAGGAAATGCTCCTGCTCGCATTTGACCGTGCAACTGTTGCAGCCGACGCACTTCGACAGGTTTATCAGCATGCCCCATCTCATGATGACCCTTCACCTCTCACTTCTGCTTTTTGTACACTCTGACCCTTGCCGTGGGCTCGGCCGCCCCCGAGATTATACAGAAATGGTGCTGATCGTGGCGGAGGAAGGCGTTCGGGTTAACACCCTTGCCTGGTGATCGGTTTTCCCTTGGCCCAGCTTCCGAAACCGACCGCTGAAACCTCTCGGCGGTGTATCAGTTGCGTCAGTTTGATCTTTCCTGTCACCTTGTTGCTCGAGTGATTTTCGAGACAAATGGTGTTCCGTCTCTTATGTCTTTTTTCTCGCTGTTTCTGTATTCATCGCGATGTTGTAGGTGAACGGGTTGAGCGAAGCTGCTCCGTTGATGTAGGGGTTATGTGCTGTGAACTGTAAGTCATGAGGGTGTCACGTGGAGAGACGATGAAGACGTCGTATTCGGAGTTGTCAGGCAGCTCGGTGTGGATGATGAGGGAAAATAGCTTGTCATTGCGGTGAAGTTTTCCGAGTTCAGATGAAAGCTGGTCTTTTGCGCTTTTTCTGATCTTCTTCCTGTTGCTTCGACGGCTTCGAAGTAGATGGGTACGGCATCGACAAAGGCCCGTCAGTAGGCTTCTTCGGTCTTTCTTCCAGGTTATCATGTTGTTGTCTTGAACGTTTCGACGCCCCGCTTCTTGCCGAAGTGGTATGTTAATATCCTATCGACGAGCGCGGATTGGATATGTTCCTTCGGGCCGATGATACGGGGAATCTCGATGTTGGATTTTGCCTGCCTGGTTTTTCCTGAATGTGTAGAAATCATTGAGAGAGCGTTGTATTGTCTTTGACTTCATTGCTTCGGCCAGGTCGTTCATGACGTCCTGGACGTCCTGTGCTCATCTTTCGGCTCACACATGGCATGCGAAGGTGATATTTTTTACTGTCAAGGCCGATAGGGTAATGTAGGTGATGCTGAAGGCGCAGGTGATGTCGATAGTTTCGAGGTAATGGGACTCTGGCAACATGATATCGTAGATCTCTCGCTGGTCTCGTTGTGGAAAGGGTGAGAAGCGCAGGCGAAGGGTATTTTCTTGAGGAATTTTTCCGTGGCTTCCGGCCTTATGACGTTCATTATCATATTTGCGCCGTAGGTAAAGTAGACCTTGAGCTCGAAAGGGCTGATCTGTGCTCTGCGACTACTCTTTCGAATCTTCCGCAAAAGGGTAGATATTCGATCCGAGTGGGACAGGACATCCGAGAAGTTCATGATGTTTCTGCCTCCCGGATCTTTCGGGGCGGAGCACGGTTCCATCGACTCGCCACGCGCCAAGCACACCCCTTCCAGCTGCTATAGGGGGCGAATGAGTCTCTGTCTCGGGACCACTCAATGCTCGGTTTGTTTGCCCATTATTCTTTCGACAGCATCCTGGTTGCCTGAGGAGAATGTTCAAAGTGACGGCTGTGTACCTATGAAGAGTTTGTGGCGTCTGGAGCCCTTGTAGCTGATGATGGAGGCAGGCTGTAAGGGATCCTTCACCCGTCGATCTCGATACGCTCTGGATTTGTTCTTCGACAAGCTCCTTCGCTAGGCGCACAATGGAATCCGTAGGAACTGGTGCCACCTTCCAGCCAGTCAGGGCTGTATGCCTTAGGTGCTAGTGATAAGCGTGCGACGCGGGCCGAGATTTTAATCAGTGAGCCATGTAGGTGCCTGTTACGGCCGGACGGGCGAGGGTCGGGTCGTCATAGGTTTTTGTCTTTCCGTCGGTTTCATCGAAAAGGAGAGGCTTGCTGCTTGCTCCTGTCTTACATAAAGATAATCGGGGCCGATAAGGTAGGGACTGTTCTCTTGTGCCTGATATATCCAGCATCATAGATCTCCTACCTCATTGACGATCAGATTGGCCATGGCAAGAAGACGGCAATATCCGTCGCTGGTAGGATCGGGATCCATTCCTCTCCTTGGAGGCGACGGTAAAGCTGGGGGTCGATGACTCTGATCTTCATCCTCTCTCTCGCCGCGGCTGCCAGTCTGACGCTTGCGCTCGAATTGCGACCGCTGCTCCACCTCGTTTCCGCCGCACCGGAGCACGTAGTTGCAATACCGGTAATAGGGAATGATGTTCATGCGGCGTATTGGAGGGCGCCGAGGTGATGGGCGCTCGCGCCGCACATGACGCTGGGGCGCCGGAGGCGTGGCTCGTGCTGCTGCACGCGGAGAAGAAGCGGGTGAACGTTACATTGGATCGCATGCCGCTGGTAGGTCGGGGGTCATTCCGTAGAATATCGACCTGGGTCTTCTTCCGTGCCGTTATCAGTTTTTCGGTTATAGTGTCGAGGGCTTCCTCCAAGTAATTCGCTGCCACTTGGGATCTTCATGGAGCCCTTTCTTGGGATTGGTTCTTTTCACCGGGTAGAGGATCCTGTTCGGGTTATACGAATCCATCAGGGCGCTCACGCCTTTGGCGCAAAGTCCGCCTTGGGCTCGCGATCACTTGCGGGACTCCCTCGACGGCGACAGGCTTCCGTCAAGGACTTTTACCTGATGGAACACTCTCCGTAACAAAGAGAAGAAATACTATAAACCCAGTACTCTTTTTGCGCGTCCCTTTCGCCGAAGATGTTCCTGTAGCGTTCTCTCTCTTGCGCGACAATGCTCGTCACAAAGCCTCCTTGGACACCGAGCTATCTCCCACCTGTCCCTGTCAACTCCGTTTCCACCGTCTCCAAAGCCTCACCCCTCACGTTGATCCGATAGAAGAGCACGAGGATCGTTGAAATGAGAGGGGGGATCGCAAGGAAGGCGAAATACTGGCTGAAGGAAAGGCCCGCCGACTGAGCAAGGCCGCCGAGCAAGGGGGCGCACACGGCGCCGAACCTTCCCATGGTGAGGGCCCATCCCACGCCGGTCGATCGTATGAAGGTCGGATATATCTCGCTCGTCACCGCATGTTGAGCCGACTGACCGCCGATAATAAAGAAGCCCGTCGCCATGCTGAGGAGATAAAGGGCTACCGGGCTTCCCGTTGCCTGACCGAAGAGCCAGGAGACGACGGCCGCAAGCACGTAAGCGAAGACGAGACCCCCCTTTCTCCCGAAGCGGTCCAGCACCATTCCGAGGAGGATGCTGCCAAGGACGCCTCCGAAGTGGCCCATGGCGGTATAACCATAACTCCTTACGAGAGAAATACCGGTTTTGGAAAGGAGCGTCGGCAGCCATATGATAAGGCCGTATATCGCAATATTATTGAAGAAATAGACGAGCCAGATGAGGATGGTCATGACCGCCAGCTTCGAGCTGAAGAGGCGCTTTACGCCACCCTTTCTCTCGATGGAGGGAAGGACAAAGCTCTCTTCGGTCCACTGTGTGGGCTCGACATGGGCGGCCTTTTCTATCCTCCGCAGGACGGCGGTCGCCTCGTCGTAGCGCCTCTTCTGGGCGAGGAAACGGACCGATTCGGGCAAGAACCAGTAGAGAAAAGGGGTGAAAATAAGAGGCAGAAGCGAGAAAAGAAGCACCATGCGCCACCCGAAGGAGGGGATGACCAAGATCGAGACCACCCCTGCCATGGCGGGGCCTATCATGAACCCCGTGGACATGGTCGCCACCATCCTCCCCCTGACCTTGGCCGGCGCGAATTCGGAGCCAAGGGTAATGCAGAGGGTGAGGACGCCGCCCATGCCTAACCCGCTAAGGAAACGGAGGATGCAAAATGTCTTGAAGCTGTGTACCCAAAAGAGTCCTCCACTAAAGACCGAGAATATGATAAGGCCGAGAATGAGAGGGATTCTTCTGCCGATACGATCGGCGAGCATGCCCAGTCCGACCGATCCTATCATGAGGCCCATGAAGCCATACGAGGCGATTGAGCCGCCTTGAACAGGGGTCAGGTGCCATTCCTTGAGAACGTTCGGCATGACGTAGGCGAGAATCTGCGAATCGTAGCCATCGAAGACGAGGGTCAACACCCCGAGAATCAGGAGGGTCCAATGAAAACGATTGAACTTCAACTCATCGCAAAACTGCGTTACGTTGGGTTTGTCCATGCTACCTCCTTGTTTTATGGTGCGCGTTGGTCGCATTTCTCGTTTCTTCCTGTCCGTTCCGATGTCATGGTAGCACAACGGCCGCCCTTGTCAAGCGCAAACTTCCTTGACAGCCAGAGCCGGGAGATGCAACATTTGTTTGTAATTTTAACCAAGGGCGAGAGAACAAAGAGTAAGCCCTGAAGGACGACGGACACGTGCGCGTGTTCGTTTCTGTTCGAGGAATAGGGAGCTGCTGCGGCTGGAGCCGGACGGCAGGCTGGCAGGTCTTCCTTTCACTTACCTTGATAGGTGACGCTGCCGTCTCAACAGTCGCAGATCTTGATGAAAAAGGGGGACAGGCCTTTGTCCAAGGCCTTGCCCCCCTGCTTCCGTTACCATCATCCGCACCGTGTCAATTCTCCTTTGGCCCGGTGGCGGTCTCAGACATTCTTCAATCGGCTTTTCACCCCTTCTCGGCGCCGATGGATTCGAGGGGCTCCACCATGGTGAGTGCGAAGACGAAGGTCATGGCCATGGCAAAAGTGAAGAAATAGAAGACCGAGCTGAAGCTCTTGAAGACATCGAGCAGGTAGCCGGCGATCATCGGTGAAAAAAAGCCGCCCAGGGAGCCGGCCGTAGACACCATGCCCATAGCCGTGGGAAAGGTCCTGCGGGTGGTCAGGCCCATGGGATAAGACATGTAAACGGGCATGCTGCTGCTCATGGCAAGGCCGTTGAAAAAAAGGAGTATCCCGAGCACGATTGAGCTTG
The DNA here is from genome assembly GCA_963750015.1 of uncultured delta proteobacterium. GTDB lineage: Bacteria > Desulfobacterota > Syntrophorhabdia > Syntrophorhabdales > WCHB1-27 > CAVVNC01. Next base: position 8,995 of record CAVVPU010000175.1, read on the forward strand.
CAGGGGCATTGGCGAGCAGATACATCATGATCACCGCGGCTATGGCAGTGAGGAATATCATGGGCTTACGGCGGCCCCCCCAAAACCTGTCGGATGCCCAGCCTCCGCCGGCGAAGCCGATAAAAGCGCCGCACTGGGGCACTGCGGCGAGCCACCCCATCCTGATGATCGAGAGGTGCCTTTCGTTGACGAGATAGGTCGGTATCCAGACGAGCATCCCGTATTGGCACATGCCGATGAAGAAGAAAACGATGCAATCGGCCCACACGTTCCAGGAGCCGAACACTCTTCCGGCCGTATCTATGGCCTTCATCCCCCGTCTCACCCGGATGAACTTATCGACCCATCCCATGGATTTGACGCCAGGCTTCTCGCCTGAGCCCACCTCGGGCCCCGATTCCTCAATATATTCCCTTTCCCGGGTGTTACAGAAGGAGCTTTGCTCGGGCCGGTTGCGGACAAAAAAGTACCAGATAATAGAAACCGCGATCCCGGGCATCGCAAAGGTGTAGAAGACCGCCCTCCAACCCCAGTGGATCATGATCGCCACGCACACAGGGGGCACCGCGATCAAGGCTACGGTTGCAGCAGTCATATAGATGCCCATGGCCGTGGCCTGTTCCTTATGGGGAAACCAGACCTTGACGAGAGATCCTGCGCCGATGCCGGCGGGGCCTTCACCCAAGCCGAGGCCGAAGCGAAACCATTTCATGGCAGTTGCCCCCGGGGCAGTGCCGATGAGGAAGGTGAAAACAGAAAAAGCAAAAAGGGAAATGGAAGTCATGATGCGGGCCCCGATCCTGGTCATGACCAGACCGGCTGGAAGCTGGGAGACCGCATAACCGAGGAAAAAGAAGCTTGCCAGGGCCCCTGCCTGCAGGTGGGTGAGGTGAAAGTCTTTGGTGATGAGAGGAAGGACGACCCCTATGTTGGCCCTATCCGCGTGGTTAATCAGGTAAAAAAGGAACATCAGCAAGAGAATAACCCATCGGTAATGGGTGCGACCGACAGCCTTGGTTCCACTGTAGTCAGGTGCATGAGCTGTTTTCAATCTCGGCCTCCTTGTGATTGATGGTCTATTTCCACCGATCCACAATCACCGATATGAGTCTCACAGAGTGGCGTATTCGGGTGAAAGGGTTCGTTTCTCCTCACATCACTGTTATTCCCGCTTCTTCGCGAGGAAACAGGGGACTGATTGACCTCTCCGGCCGCCAAAGAGATTATTACCTATGACCCCTGCTGTCAATAGTACCATTTATTTAGAAACTGCACTTTCTCCGGCGATCCTTCCCGAGTTCAGGGCAAAGCCGAAGGTGCTCCCGCTCAGCATCGCGTTATAGGTAGCCGACTCCCATCCCCCCGTGTCGTTGCCTGCCGCGTAAAGCCCGGCGATCGGCTCGTCCTGGTCGTCAAGCACTTCCATACGATGGTTGATCTTAATCCCTCCTATGGTCGTCAGGAAAACCGGGCGGCACCTCATCGCATAGTACGGCGGTGTCCTTACGGGCACCAGGTGAGCGCTCTCCTTCGCAAAGAATTTGTCCCTTCCCTGTTCGCAGAAGGCGTTGTATTCGTTGACGGTCGGATGCGAGAACGGCAGGCTCGGCCCCTATCCAGCCTGCAATCTCTTCCAGGGAATCGGAGATCATGACTCCGCCATTTTCAGCTTCTTCCCGCAGCATTGAGGAAAGGTCGCGAGGCGCCCCGGTCTTCCCGCGGCTCCGAAGTCCTCGAATACTGAGGAGCTTTCCCTGAACCTTGTCGGCGATGCGAAGCTTGGTAGTTTCATCGAACAAGGAGTAACAGACCTTGCCCGGCTGCTGCAGCAGTGCGTTAACACTTTCAAAGTGATTGGCAGCCGTGGACTCGTCGGTGAAACGCTCTCCCCTCGCGTTGACCCAGATGGTGGTCGGTTCCTGGCAGATGCCCCTCCCGTTCCGGGAGCCCTCGAAGATAGGCCCCTCCATCTGTATCACTCCCAGGCCGTCCGTCGCGGCCCCTATCCGTGCGGCCATGCGCAGCCCGTCCCCTTGATGGGGAAGCCCCATGGAGCGGATATCCTCCGAGTAGGAAGGGCAGTATTTCTTCAAAAGCTCCTTATTTCCCCCGTATCCGCCTGTCGCTACGACGACGCATCGCGATGTGACGCGAAGGGTATCCTTGCCGTCCGCTGCCTCGACGCCCCGGACCCCGCCTTCGGCGTCCACCAGGATCTTCTTCACCGCCGTCCGGAAGAAAAGCCGGACCCCCCGCTCCTTGCAGCTCCCGACCAGTACATCGATCACCTTCGCGCCCTGCCCCTCGGGCCAATGAAAGGTCCTTATGGGAATATTCAATGGGTACGCGGGCATCTGTTCGATCTTGAGTCCCTTTTCTTCGAGCCATTTGACCGTGTCCCCTGATTTGTCGATGAAAGCCCTCACTATCCGGGGATTGATCTCCCAATGGGCATAGTCCATGGCCATCCTGAAAAGTACGTCCCTGGGAGCATCGATGCCCATCCGCTTCTGGACGGGGCTTTCGGCGGCGAAGAATGCCTGGGCCAGGGCAGAATTGCCCCCGGGCGTCCTGAGTTTTTCCAGCACGATCACCGAGGCCCCTTTTTCGGCGGCCGCCACCGCAGCTGCCAGGCCGGCTCCCCCTGCCCCGATGATTGTTATGTCCGCTTCGAGTTCCTTCATATTCCCGGTACTTTTCGAATCCATGGATCACCTTTTCCTTCCGGGTCGCTTCCGGAAAGTACGCTGTCCTAGATGCCCATCCTTGAGCCTCTCGAATCGCGGCCGGCTACCGGCCCGTTGCGAACCGTGCCGCTTCCTCACCCGCGATCCGCCCTGAATTGAGAGGGAAACCGAGGGTACTCCCACTCAAGTGGACGTTATAGGTATGCGGCTCCCAACCCCCCACATCGGTGCCTGCCGCGTAGAGCCCGCGGATAGGGTTGTGAAGCCTGTCGAGGACCTCCATGCGGTGATTGACCTTGATGCCCCCGATGGTCCCAATGATGCTGGTGCGGCATCTCATTGCATAGTAGGGTGGGGTAGAGAGGGCCACGAGATAGCCCTTGTCCTTCAGGAAGGTGCTGTCGTATCCCCGGACGGCACACAGATTATATTCATCCATTGTGGACCTGAGGACTTTCGTGTCGGCGCCAATCCATCGAGCGATCTCGTCCCACGAGCCTGCCGCTTTGATTGTTCCTTTCAGCACCTGTTGGCTAATCTCTTCTTTCACGCGCCCCATATCCTCTTTCGTGGTCCCGTAGAGCACGCCATCGCGTATCTTTACCGGTCCCTTCTCGATGATCGTCAGGAGAATACTCTCGTCAAAAAGGGAATAGGAAATCTTGCCGGGCTGTTGGAGTATTGCGTTCACGCTCTCGTAGTGGTTGAAAGCCGTGCTCTCGTCGGTAAACCGTTCGCCCCTCCTGTTGACCCACACCGTGGTCGGCTCCTGGCAGAGCACGCCTGCATGTCTGGCCACGCCGTCAAACCTGGGTCCCGATATATGAAGGACCCCCAGACCTTCGGTTGCGGCCCCGGCCTCGATGGCCATGAGCAGCCCCTCTCCGGCGCATGCCGGCCCCGGGTCTCCCATATTCTCGCTGTAGTGCGGATAATACTTTTTCAGGAGCTTCTTATTGCCTCCGTACCCCCCGGTGGCGATTATCACCGAAGGAGCCACGATACTAAGCTCCTCTCCTTCCGTTGCAGCCGCGAGTCCTGCCACCGCCCCGGTATCTTCTGTCACTATTCTTCTGGCCGTGCTCCCGGGGATAAAGATACCGCCCAGACGGGTAAAGCTCCTGAACAATACATCGATTATTTCGGCGCCGCCACGCTTGGGCTGGTGCCAGGTCTTTATGCGCTGGTTCAGGTAAAAGGGGGATATCCGGACAATCTCCAGTCCCTTTTCTTCCAACCATCGAACGGTATCTCCCGATTTGTCGATGAAAGCGCGGACTATCCGGGGGTTGATCTCCCAGTGGGCATAGTCCATGGCCATCCTGAAAAGCTCATCCCTCGGCGCATCGATCCCCATCCGTTTCTGGACGGGGCTTTCGGCGGCGAAAAAGCCTTCTGCTCTTACGGATCGTCCGCCTGCCGTATGGTTCTTTTCGAGCAATATAACTCTTGCCCCTCCTTCCAGTGCTGCCACCGCAGCCGCAAGACCGGCAGCCCCCGATCCGACAACGACCGTGTCAGCAGAGTGGTTCCCTGAATCGACGTTCTTGCGGCGGTTCATGCGCCCTCCTCTACCCTGAGTGCTTCGTGGAAGTTCACCTTTTTTCCATGTCGGGGAGCGGGACTCCTTGCTCCCTTAACGAGTTTTGCAAAGAGGGGATGTCCACGTCACGCAGACTGGAATCGTGCTTGACTGCCAACGCGGCTGCCGTACCCGCAGCCTGACCCAAAGCTATGCAATGGCCCATGAGGTTGAGCATCTCATTGACACGATCTTCAGACGAGAAGGAGCGGCCCGCGACCAGCAGGCCCTCGACAATGCGGGGTACGAGGCAGCGGTAGGGAAAGCAGCGAACCGGATGCATGGGGGATATATCGTGCTCCAAATGGGGCGCCATGGCAATGGTGTCTTCGAAAACCCTGCCTGTGTGCATATCCATCTCGGTGATGACGTATTCTCCCATCAGCCGGCGCCCTCCCCTCGTCCCGAGCTGGGGTGCGGTATTGAGTATATAGGCCTCTTCGAACCCCGGGGCGTGCTTCTTGTAGAAATCGAGGGTGACGAGCATGCGTTTTCGCGCATAGACTTCCACCATGGTAAGGTCCTCGACATTCATGGAGCTTATTCCGGGACTGCCCATACCCGGCAGGAAATTGTTGACCCACGCAACGCCTTCCCGGATGCCCTTGGTGCTCCCTACGACAAACCCGTTCAATTGGTAGACGGTGCGCACCATTTCTGCATATCCGGCCGGGTCCGACTGTTTGTAGTCGTCGAACTTGCGCGAATCGACGCCTCCGATGTTGAAGACGAGCGCGAGATTTCTGATCCTCAGGTGGACGTCCATCTTGCTTGTGGATTCCGCCCCTGCCGAAGGCAGCAAATCTCCGTCTCCCGTGGCGTCTATAACGACCTTACCCAATATCGCCTTTCTGCCTGATTTGCTCTCGAAGATCACGCCTTTTACCGTGTTGTCCTCCATTATCGCCTTGGTGCCCCACGAATGGAGGTAAAGCTTTACCCCTGCGTCCTCCACCATGTCGTTGAGGATGCACTTCAGGATTTCCGGGTCCATCACTACGGTAAGCCTCACGCGGCCTTCATCGCTCAGATACCAGAGCCCCCGGCTCTTCCAATGACTGACTATCTCCGGGTCGCTCGATCCCAGCTCGTTCTTGCCCGGATGGACGGCACCGCCTTCGGCATCGAGCCTGTCGATCCATTCCTGACAAAGACCCGCTATCTGGGGCTCCCTGGTCCCCCCGCTCAGATGGGGTATCATGGCGACCAATCCACCCGACGCCATTCCTCCCAGGTGGCCGTATCGCTCTATGAGGACCGTCCGGGCCCCGCTCCTCGCGGCAGCCACAGCCGCTGAGTGTCCCCCGGGGCCGCCGCCGACTACCACCACGTCAGCCTCGCAACACACCTCGATATCCCGTGCCGGTTCCTGAATCGTTTTCTTTGACGCCCTTCCCTTCTCCATCGCTTTATGGCCCCCTTGTCTTCGCACTGCCAAAACGAGTGCAGCCATTGCTGCTGCTGCGTCTGTCACGGATTCTATCTTTGCCCGGTAATGATGTCAATAAAATCGAAGAGACTCAATCCCGGAGGCAAGCTGCCCCCGGAACGGGAGTTGGCCGTTCACTTCGGCGCAGGACGACTTGCCGTGCGAGAAGCTTTTCGCGTATTAGAACAAGCCGGCCTCATTTACACGAAACAAGGGGTGGATGGCGGGGCTTTTGTAAAGGAAACTTGGTGGATTCGAGCTGGAACAACCCTAGCTGCAACGGTTAAGATTCAATCGCGCTATCATGTGCAATCCTATGGCACCCGGAGCCGCGAACAAAAAGGTGCTATTCCGAGACCTTCTTGAGAAAGGCTTCTATTTCAGCGTTCACCATGTCCTGGTGCGTCACGGGGCCCATATGGCCGATGCCGGCAAGGTCTACTACGGTCGCGCGCGGCAGGATCGAAGCCAGGAGCCTCGTGACGGCCCTGCCCGGCGCAGCCGATTTCGTTCCTGACAGGAGCAGAACGGGAACATCGACTGCTGCAAAGGCGGACAGGGAAATTGTCTCGTGGGAGGAGGCGTGCCACTCCGGGCTCGCCCCGTGCATACTGTCGGCGAAAGCCGAGCGGCGGGCTTGGGTCATGCCGATCCACGTGCCGGGGCCGATCCAGTAATCGATGAAGTACTCCCCTGCCCGGTCGTAGTCCCCTGCGTCGAGCAACCGCTTCGTTTCGTTATGGCCTTTCGAAATTTCCCGGGCGGCGTCGCTGTCAGGGTCCTCGGCGATCAGAAGACTCCAGAGGGCCGGCTCGAAGAGCACCATTGACTCAAGGCGCGGCAGATGGCGCAGGGCAGCCTTCAGTGCTATGGCGCCGCCCCAGGAATGTCCGACAAGGTGGAACCGGTCAACAAGCCGGAAGACAGGTTCCAGCAGGTCGACCTCATCGTCCACGCGCATCCGGCGCTCCCCCGGCCAGGGTGGAGTGTTGCCATGGCCGTAAAGGTCGGGCGCGATCACACGAAACCTGCCCGACAGTCTATCCGTCAGGGGGCGCCACTGGCCGGATGAGCTTGCGCTCCCGTGAATGCAGACTATCGAAGGTCCGGCGCCTGTTTCTCTGTAATTGGGAGTAGGTATGCTCATAGCGCTCTTTCGGGTGAGCCTTCCCATAAACCAAAGGCTGCCCCTTCACCGGCATCGACAATGTAGAGATGGCGCCCCGCGACCACGGCGACGCAAGGGCCCGCCCTTTTGATGTCCGGAAGCGGGGAGCCGCTGCCTGCGAGGAAAGCGTAAAGCCCATCCTGAAAATGACGGGTTGAGTGGGACAGACGCTGCCGTACGGCGTGTGTGGTCAAGGCCCTGTAGAGCGGCCTGGCGACGACTGCCGCGATGAGAAGCAGAACGAGGATCGTCAGGCCTATAGTCAAAAATTGCGTTCTGCCGAAGAACTTCCTTTTGATTCGTGCGGGAGGGCCGATCCTGGTCATGTCTTTCACCTATTCCGATCCTGGCTCATATATGAGGCGCTCCCGTAGTATAGCCTTAATAGGACGACTATCCCAACAAAAACTCGATGTCTTCCCGAACAAGGAAAAGCCAGGGGTCCGGAGCTTGACAGGCGGTCCGTCTTCATCATAGAGTGCACGAAGAATCAGCCCTTCTTGGGCGCACCATCCGATCGGCACGACAGGCAGCATCATTCAATTGTTCGCAAGAAGGAGACGACGATGACTATTGAGAAGAGATGGACGGAGCTGACTGCGGCAGAAAAGCGGCAGGAGCGCTTCAATAGATGGCTTTCGCCCGCTCATGCCGGGTTCTCTACCCTGCAAGCCGAGCAAGGCTACAAGGACAGGGTAACGAGATTCATCAAAGCAATCAAACTCGAAGAACCCGACAGAGTCCCGGTGATGCTTCCGTCCGGCTCTTATCCCGTCATCTATGGTGGCTCTTCCATGAAGAAGGTCATGTACGATTACGATGAGCTGCGCCGAACCTATCTCAAGTTCTTGCAGGATTTCGAGATGGATACGTACATGGGCCCGGGCAGTGTACCTCCGGGAAAGGTCATGGATGGTATCGACTATAAGCTGCACTATTGGCCGGGTGCCGGTCTGGGAGACGATGCCACCATGCCCCTTCAGGCTATCGAAGGCGAATACATGTCTGCCGACGACTATGACGATTTCATCGCGGACCCGTCGGACTGGCTGCTCAGGACATACTTGCCCCGCTGTGCAGGCGCCTTCAAAGGTTTCCGGAAGCTCGCACCGCTGACGCCGCTGGTCGGCATTCCCATTAACTATATGCTCGGTTTTGCCGATCCCGAAGTGCGCTCATCCGTCCTGGCCCTTCTCGATGCTGCCGAAGAGGGGGCAAAGTGGCGCTCTGCCGTGGCCGACGTCGGCGCAGCCTCCCTCGCCGCAGGATTACCCGCCATATCAGGCAGCATGGCGTGCGCTCCTTACGACCTGTTAGGCGACAGGCTCAGGGGCACGAAAGGTATCATGATGGATATGTACAGGAGGCCGAGTACACTGATAGAGGCGATGGAGCGAACGGTGCCGATTGCACTCAAGGAGACCCTGGCCTCTGCAAACGCGTCATCCTGTCCCATAGTCTTCATGCCGCTCCACAAAGGGACCGGCGGCTTCATGTCCAACAAACAGTTTGAAAGATTTTACTGGCCGACCCTCAAGAAGCTTCTCATGGGCTTCATCGAAGAGGGTCTCGTACCCATGGGCTTCGCCGAAGGAGACTACACGGATCGCCTCGAGATCATCTCCGACATGCCCAAAGGCTCCATGATATGGTACTTCGAGACCATGGATATGACCCGTGCAAAAAAGATGGTAGGTGATAAGGCGTGCATCGCGGGCAATCTCCCCACTTCAGTCTTGTGCACCGGGAATCCCGCGCAGGTCATGGATTACTGCCGAAAGTTGATCGAGGCGTGCGCGCCCGGCGGTGGATACATCCTCGCGGGAGCCGCGAGCATGGACAAGGGCGATCCGGACAATCTGCGTGCCATGATGGTCGCAGCCAAAGAGTTCGGGACGTACGGGAAATAGCGAAGAACCTTGACAACTCCGAGTCCATAACGGATAATTCGGTAACCAATAAAGTCGGCCGTTCGGCTTTCTCAGGGGAGGGAGAAATGGAAAGAAAGAGGGCCCACGCGCTCATCTTCGATGGATATGCCGATTGGGAACTTGGATATATCCTTCCTGAGCTCCACCGCCTCTGTAAGATCGATACGGCTACCGTAGGATTTACAGATAAGCCGGTCGTCTCCATGGGCGGCCTACGGGTCATTCCTGAAACTGTCATCTCGAAGGTTAGGCTGGATGACGTTCTTCTTTTCATCCTGCCGGGCGGCTATCTATGGGAAGGTCCCTACCCTGCCGCCGAGATCGACCCGCTTTTGCACCGTTTGGAAGAGGCAAAAATACCGGTCGCCGCTATCTGTGCCGCCACGACCGTCGTGGCGCGTGCCGGACTCCTGCTCGACAGAAAGCATACGAGTAACTCCCTCGCGTACCTGTCAAAAATGGTTCCGGGATATTCGGGAAAAGCCGACTACGTCGAGTCCCTGGCGACGAGAGACCGGGGTGTGGTTACGGCAAGCGGCCTGGGCCCTATCGAATTCGCGATGGAAATATTCGACGAGCTCAACGTGGTATCTCCCGAAATGCGAAAGATATGGTACGATGCCGTCAAACACGGCATCTATCCGGACAATGTCGAGCACAGCCAATAGAGTCCTAGAGCATTACGCAGAATAAAGTGACGATTGAGCGGGCGCGGCCATTCCTTGAGCGTGGCACTGCTTCTTCCTAAGAATAGGTCTTATGGGACTTATACGACCTATTCCTAAAAGTTCGAAAAGAGGTTGAAACGGGAATCAATTCTGCGGAACGCTCCAGAGTGATCGATCAACGGTGGACTTTGCGTCTGCCCAAGGCCGAGGCGATTTTTGATGCAAGGCAAGGAATCCGAGGGGTCGCGGCCCGGAGCATACTTTTGTGTATGTGAGGACGAGCGACCTCGCGGATGACGGAGCATCGCGCAAAGAGCGCCCGGCCGCGCTTCCCCCTTGACATTTTATATACCGATTGGTATACTATCTTCATGGATAACCGCTCGAACATTCTGGCCCAGGCTCTTGCGCTTTTCGCCGCGCGCGGATACGAGGGGGCTGGTGTCCAGGAAATCGTGGATGCGGCGGGCATTACAAAGCCCACCCTCTACCACTACTTCGGCAGCAAAGAGGGTCTTCTCACCGAGCTTTTCGTCGAGTTTTTCGAGCCCTTTCTCAAGGAGCTGCGAAAGGCGGCCTCATACGAGAGGGACCTGCCCCTGACCCTCGACCGCGTGGCTGAGGCCTACTTCATCTTCGCCCGTAACAATAGAGTTTTTTACCGGATGCTGCTCTCGCTCATCTACGGGTCGCCGGAAAGCGAAGGTCTCAGGATCGCATCGAGCTATGCGAAGGCACCCTTCGATATCATGGAAGAGGTTTTTCTCAAGGCGACCGAGGATCACGGCAACATGAGGGGACGCCACAAGATGTACGCGATCACCTTCGTCGGCATGGTCAACAACTATATTACCCTCTTTCTCAACGGCTTTATCGATATTACCGACCGGTTGAGGTATCAGGCGGTCCACCAATTCCAGCACGGGATCTATTCCTGATGGAGAACTAGCCTTCAGGCTTGGCCGTACGCGGCTGTTCACTATTTTTTTGTCTATGCTGTATACCGATAGGTATAGAACAGGTAAATAGAATTCCACAAAAAGGAGGCACGATATGAGCGATCACTGGGCCCGGGATTCCATCTTCTACCACCTCTTTCCTCTCGGCCTGTGCAATGCACCACGGCACAACGATCTGTGCGGACAGCCTAAGAACCGCCTGGAAGCGCTCCTTCCCTGGATCGATCATGCCCGCACTCTGGGGGCGAACGCCATCCTTCTGGGACCTGTAATGGAATCAGGGTCGCACGGTTATGATGGGGCCGACTACTTTCAGGTAGACCGCAGGCTAGGCGAGCGCTCGACCCTGGCATGGGTGGCCTCTGAGGTACATGCACGGGGTATGAAGCTCGTTCTCGACGGGGTCTTTCATCATGTGGGAAGGCTCTTCTGGGCCTTCAGGGACGTCCTCGAAAAAGGCCGGGCGTCCCGCTTTGTCGATTGGTTCCACCTCGATTTCACACAAAGGAGCCCTTACAACGATTCCTTTTCTTACGCCTCCTGGAACGGCTGCGACGACCTGGTGAAACTCAACCTGAACCATCCGGAAGTAAGAGACCATCTTTTCGAGGCAGTGGCCGACTGGATCAGGGAGTATCATATCGACGGCTTGCGCCTTGATGCGGCAGACCACCTGGACATGCGGTTCATGCACGATCTGGGGGACTTTTGCCGTCGAATGAATGGTGATTTCTGGCTCATGGGCGAAGTGGTCAAGGGCCCTTACAACAAATGGCTCGAGGAGGGGGGGCTCGACTCAGTCACCAACTACGAATGTTACAAAGGACTCTTCTCCAGCCTCAACGACGCCAATTATCACGAAATCGCCTACTGTCTGAACCGCCAATTCGGTGAATACGGCTTCTATCGGAAGGCAAGCCTCTTCACCTTTGCAGACAACCATGACGTAGACCGCGTAGCCAGTAGGATCATCGACCCTGCCCTTCTCTACCCGCTCTACTGTCTGCTCTTTACCATCCCCGGGACCCCTGCCATTTACTACGGCAGCGAGTTCGGCATAGAGGGGGTTAAGGCATTGCAGGACGACTGGCCCCTCCGGCCGCAACTCGACCTCGAGCAACTGAAGGATGACCCCGCCTCTTTCGACCTGATCCGGGCAGTTTCACGCCTCCTTCATCTGCGGACCGATCTACCCGCTCTCAGGAGAGGAGATTTCCGGGAACTTTTCGTAAGCCCTCGCAGGATCGGCTTCTCCCGCAGGACCCCCGACCAGTGGATCGTCGTGACGGTCTCAGCCGAAAAGAAGGCTGTGGAACAGGAGGTGAGGCTTCCCGAGCCGGTCAACGGCGTCCTGGTGGACCTCCTCAACCCGGGACAAAATTTTGAAGTGACGAACGGGAGGGCTCGCTTGTCTCCGCTCTGGCCTTGTTGGGCTCGGGTAATGGAGGTCCGAAGCGTGTAAAGGGGAAGTTCAACCTATTGAAATATTTATATAAATGAAATGGACCTTAAACAACTATTGTAATTCTCCACCTTTTTTTACATAATGAACCGCAGGGGCCGATGGCGCGGAACGGATAGCACTCCCGTCGTGCAATCAGTCATCAGCCAAGGCCCCCTAGTGGGCCGGTCCTGGATCGAACCGTATTAGTGCCGCGGCTGAATAAAGCCTATGGACGATTTTCCTTTTTTTCTATGTTACACACAATGGCTAAGTCCGTTATCACCGTGAAGCCTCCTCGATTCTTATATGTGACCGGGCACCATTCAAGATGGATTGACAGGAGCACAAAATGGATCACGGGAAATCGATAGACGAGCCGGCCGGATATCTCCGACTTGCCGTCCCCCTCATGTCAAAGTACGAAATACCCACGACCCCGAGGAACTATTCGACCTGGTACATGTATGTGTCCGGAGGGGATGCCGAACTGACCAAAACCATAGATGAGATGCTCCGGGCGGGAGAGAAGTTTACCGAGAAAAAGAATGAGGAGCTCTATCTGCGGTTTTGCGCTGAAAAGGACGAAAACGAGCTGCGGAGGGTCAGGGGAGACCTGAAGCAGGTCTTGCGGACCATTCTCGGAGAGGTCACAGATCTTGCCGGCCAGACGGAAGGATATGAATCGTTCCTCTCGAATTCGGTCAGCGTCATGTTAAGGGATGACGCCTCTGTGGAGGCGGTCAGGGACGTCATCACCGAGATCATCGACAAGACCAAGGCCCTCGGTCAGTTCGGAAAGACAATCCGCAACAAGCTCCAGGAGACGACGGAAGCCTTGGAGACGCTGAAGAAGGATTTTGAACAGGTCAAGACCGAAGCATCCCTCGATTTTCTCACTGGTGCAGCCAATCGTAAGGCTTTCGAAAGCACGCTGGTTGACTATATCCGCGAGTCGGAGGCGTTGAACGATTCCCTGTCGCTTTTGTTGATCGACATAGACGACTTCAAGATATTCAACGATGAATTCGGCCATCTCGTGGGGGACGAGGTGCTCAGGTTTGTGGCCAAGAAGATCAAGGCCATGGTAAGGGGCAGGGATTTCCTGGCCCGCTTCGGCGGGGAGGAGTTCGCGATACTACTTCCCCAGACTCCTCTCTCGGGGGCTGCGGTTGTGGCGGAAACGATCAGGAGCTATTTCGCCCGCACGACTCTCGAGGCAAAATCGACCTCACGGCGCCTTGGGACCGTGACGGTTTCTATCGGCGCAGCGGTGTATCGCCGGGCCGAATCTCCGGAGGAGTTCGTCCACCGCGCCGATAATGCCCTCTACGTTGCCAAGAAAGGAGGGAAGAACCGCACGGCCACTGAAACATAACCAATGAGTCGAGCTTAAAGTGAGGACCGACCGGGATGAGTCGACATGCTCGAAGGACGGACAAGAGCCAACCCACAAAAATACAAGAAGGGAGAGAAGGAAAATGAAAAGGACCTCATTGGCCGTAATCGTAGCAACTGCCCTTATCGTCGGGATGGTGAGCTCAGGTTTGTGCCAGCAGAAGGCAACCCCTGTCTACGGAGGGGTCTTGAGAATAATCTACAATGCCGGACCGACCATGATGAGCTATGTACCTGCGATGGCGCCCCAGGACCATACCCAGGTCTTCCCTGCCGCGGAAAGGCTCGTCGACACCACGAGGGACCGGTCCAAAGGCGGTGGGGCCGAGGCCGTCCTCGCGGAGAAGGTCGATGAGGATGTGAAGGGCCTCAAGATCATCTGGCACATAAGGAAGGGTGTCAAGTTCTCCGACGGTTCGGACCTCGATGCCGAAGTGGTGCGCTGGAACTTCCAGCAGATTCTCGACGCCAAATCACTCCCTTACACCAAATATCTCAAAGACATGAGGGTAACCGACAAATACACCCTGGTCATGGACCTGAACGAGTATAGCAACCAGCTCATGCCGAGCTGGGGGTGGTGGCCGGTCATCACCTCCAAGGCGGCCTGGGACAAAGCCTCGGGGGGCGATCTCGAGAAGGGCAAGGAATGGGCCCGGAACCACATCGTCGGAACCGGTCCCTTTGTGCTCAAGGAATATGTGCGGGACGACCACATGACGTGGGTGAAGAACCCCCACTACTGGAGGAAGGGCCGCCCCTACCTCGACGGCATCGAATACAGGTTCATTCCAGACAGCGTTACCGCAGCAGCCATGATGCAGGCGAAGCAGGCAGACGCGTGGGCCCAGCCGCCGGCGAGCTTCCAGGCAGACATGATGAAGAAGGGGCTCAAAAGGCAGACCTCCTGGCCCGCCCTCGGTTACTCGATCTGGATCAATACGGCCAACCCGAAATCAAAATGGCAGGACAAGAGGCTGCGGGAGGCGGTGGAGTATGCCATAGATAAGGAAGCGATCGCCAAGGCCCTCGGTTTCGGGCTACTCAGGCCCCTGAAGAGCCTGCCCCCCGTGGGTGAGTGGGGTTACGATCCGAGCTACAATCCCCGGCCCTATAACCCCGCCAAGGCCAAGCAGCTCCTGAGCGATGCAGGCTATCCGAACGGCCTCAAAGCGAAGCTCCTCGTCTTCACCACCCCAGATCAACGGGACGCGGCCACGGCCCTCAAGCAATATCTCGACGCAGCAGGCTTCCAGATCGACATCGACGTCGCCGACCCAGGCCGGTTCTTCGGGACCATCTACACCAACCCGCCGGGACCCGACCTCGACCTCTCTTTCTGGATGACGGGCAGGGACAGCAACTACCTGTCGACTTACATGCGCTGGTTCAGCACCCAGCCCTTCACGGTCCTCTCTTTTCTCGGCCATCCCGAAGGACAGGCGCGGACGGATGTAGCGGCGCAGAAACTGACCACTCCGAAAGCCAAGGAAGGAGAAACCAAAAAGCTTATGCGGATCATCACGGACAACGCGCTCGTGATCCCCGTTTACGACCAGCCCGCCGCCGAGGTCGATCAGCCGTACGTGCATAGCGGGAGGTACGAGCAGGGCCTCGTGCGCTGGCAGACCGAAGAGGTCTGGATGGAAAAGCACTGATTTACCTATCTGAATAAAGAAGGGGCCTTATCGTTTTCAAACGATAAGGCCCCTTTCCTTTTTTACCTTTGTGGTTTATGCCGCCTTACGCTTCGGCGACCACAAACCCTGGGCAGTCACGCGCCACTGGAGAAACAGGATAAGGGCCGCGACGATCAAACCCACCAAAGCGTTCCAGTTGCAAATGCGGGTAACAGTCCAGCCCTGGGTAATGAGATAGCCGCCCACGCTGCTTGCGAGCAGGCTGCCGATCCTGCCGAGGGCGTATGCCCAACTGACCGCGGTGCTCCTGATGGCCGGGGGATAGGAGACGGTGACCAGGGTCAAAAGACCGGTGAAGGCGCCGGCCACGAAAAGTCCGCAAAGGATGGACGTGCAGGTGACGGTAAGGAAGGACCCGCCCGAGAAGATCCCGAAGATCACGAGGCTGGCGAAGGCGAGCACGAAGAGGCTTTCCAGCAAGCGAAAGGGGTTGCTCTTGTCCATGAGGCGACCGATGGTGAAGGAGGCAACCACGGACGCGAAATTAAAGGCTGCAAAGGCTATGCTGTACTGGACGACCGAGGCGCCGCTTTTGTGGAGCAGGGTAGGCGACCATCCAACCACTATGGAAAGGATGTAGAGGGATCCGATCATGATCAGCCAGAAACTGAGCGTGACCGATGCCCGCCCTTCCGTGAAGAGGTGTTTGAGAGGCACGCCGGGAAGCTTCTTCTCGGAGGGTATGAACCGGTAATCCAGATCATTGGCGATGGCCGGCGCGACCCTTGCGAGGGTCTTGCGGATCCGGTCGTCCTTGTTGCCTCGTATGGCGAGGAACTCCATCGATTCGGGGAGAAAAATCATCAACGTTACGGCGATGAGCATGGGTATGACACCGCCGAAAACGAAAAGCGACTGCCACCCGTAATGGGGGATAAAATAGGCTGCAACGAGGCCGCCTATCGTGCCCCCGACGGGCATGCCCATATACATCGTAGCCACGAAGGTCTTACGCAAGTGGCTTGGCGCGTATTCGGAGCCGAAGGCCAAGGCGACGGGGATGGAGCCGCCGGCTCCCAGTCCGGTGATGAAGCGGAGCACTGCCAACTGTCCCACGTTCGTGATGAGCGTGGTGAGCAGGGTCGCAAGGCCGAAAAGAAATGCGCTCACGGCGAGCGTCCACTTGCGGCCGATCCGGTCGGCGGGCATGCCGAAGAGCACGGCGCCGACGAGGGGCCCGAAGGTGACCACACCCAGGGCAAGGCCGAGGACTTTCATGCTCGTATGGAGATACTCCGCGATCTTGGGCGTCGCGACCCCGATGACTATCATGTCGAAGCCGTCGAGGGTCGTCACCAGAAAACAAAGGAAACAGATCCAGAGCTGGTACGACGATACCTTTGAAACCGAGTCAAAAACCTTCTGAATGGTGATTTCCTTACTCGCCATCTCTTTCCTCCCTCCCGTTTTTTACTTCTTTCTCACGCCCAATCGTGCATAGTCGCTTTCGATCTCGAGCATATGCTTCTCCAGCAATCGCATGCCTCCGGCCCGGTCACCGTCCTTCACCGCCTCGTAGAGAGCCCTCCTGAAGGCGGCATGTTTTTTCAGCCTTTCCAGGCGGGTATTCGACGGCCGAAGCAGCCTGGCACTCACCTCTATGAGCACGCTCAGGATAATCTTGAAAACCGGATTATCGGTGGCTGAAGCGAGCATCATGTGAAAGGCGGTCAAGGTGGGATCGACGGGATAGCCCTCCGGCCGCTCCTCCTCCACGAGACCCTCCAGCTCTTGAACGCACTTCCCCAATGCCAGCAGATGATCATCCGAGATGTGGTCGAAGACCTTATTAAGAATAAGCTTCTCGATGGCCAGCCTCGCGTCGGTAAGTTGTCGCAAGCTTATATCGCCCTGCCGCATCAGGTCCGACATGGACTCAACGGTGACTGCCGCATCCAACTCCTTTATGTAGGAGCCTCCGGTGCTGCCCTGTTTTACCACTATGAGGCCGGCCTGTTCGAGGGTCCGCAAGGCCTCCCGCACGGACAGCCTCCCGGCCCTGAACTGCGAGGCAAGCTCCTTTTCGCTCGGGAGCTTGTCCCCGGGTTTCAGGGTTCCCGCATAGATCATTTCACGGATTTGCCTCTCGATCTCCTTGAAGGTGCGTTTTTCCGGCAGTGCCTTGAACATCATCACCTTGGGAGATGAATCGGCGTTGCTTTTCATCGTCGTCCTCGTCCGAACCGCATCGTCGTTAAGACAGGGTCTGTTCAAAAAAACTGTCGGTCACAGGGTGATTACGCTCATCAGCTCCGAAAGGTCCCCGGCTTTGTCAAGGTTCCAGATGCGGTCGATGGCTTGATCGATGCGACCCGGCGTGAGTTGCCGTGATGCGTTGTGCCTGAACTTGTCGGTAAGCTCCTCGTCCGAGACTTTACGATCGGTGAAGTTCGTGCCTCGCATGTAGAGGGCCTCTCCCGTATAGGTCTGCCCCTTTGCCTTGATCTCCACACGGGCAGGCCACTTTCTCGGGTCTTTGCGCTTCTCCTCGACGATGGCAGGATCGATGTGCATGGATACCTTCTGCATGAACGCCCGTATCTTCGGGTCCCTCATGGTGTCGTGTTCCTGCCAGTCGGCGCCGACCCGTATCCTGTGAGCAGCCACAGCGAGGGAGAAGGGCACGCTGAACTGGGCGTCCACCTGGGTTTCTACGTCGTAGGGAGCAGATGTCGCCACGAAGGGGATCGAATAGGTATCGACGCGCTCAATGTCGTCCGGGTAGAGTCCGCGGGTTTCTATGATGCCCCTAAAAGCATCGAGCGTGGCGTGAATGAAGGTACAACAAGGATAGGTCTTGTAGGCCATCTCCATAAAATGCCACTGGCTTCCCAGTTTGTCGACCACTATCTCCGGTTCCCACCGCTCGGCACCGTAGAAGCGTGCAAATCCATACTCTCCGTCGAAGACCTTCGGGTTGCCGGTGTAACCTTCAGATGCAAGGAGGGCAGCCGTTACCGAACCCTGGCAGACCCAGCTCACAGGTACGTACTTGATCATCGATTTGGGCTGGGCTTCCTCCCAGTTCCTGCACACGGGCAGCGGACAGAGATAGGTCGAGATCCCGAGAGCATGGGCCATGCGTTTCTTCTCGAGCTTGAGGATCTTGGCTGCCCCTGCCGTGCCCCCTATGATGCATTCATTGGCATTGCCGAAGACATCAGGGGTCTTTGCTTCCGTGGTGAGTTTGTTCAGCATGTTGGACAAGGCGCGGGTAAAGCGGATGCATATCTCCCGTGCGACGGCGACGGCGACGATCACGTCCTTGCCCGAGGCGTGGGTGCTCTCGGCCAAGGCGAGGGCCGGAGGGATCGCAAAAGGATGGACGTGAGGGATGTCGTCGTAGTCGAGGGCATTGATCAATTCGCCATTCGCCATGGCGGCATTGACGGAAGAGACCCGGTCCCCTGCCCCGAGGACCGATGATTCGGGAGGACCGCCCAGCTTTCTTGCAAGGGAGACGATTATCTTGCCCTTGTCGGTAGCGATCCCTGCGATTGCACAGCCCGCGGCATCCAGAAGGCAGCGCTTCACCTCATGGATAACTTCTTCGGGAAGGTTCTCATATCCGGTCTCAACCAGAAAAGCTACCAAATCGTCACTGATGTTTCGCATCGCGATCCTCCTTGCATAACTGTTAGGACCCCTTCGAACCGCATCTCGTCCGACGGAAGAAATAGCCTTGAAGGGGCATGGCCGAGTTAAATGTCATATGTATGACTATGCTAAGCCGACCCTCTATTTTTTGTCAACAGAATTTCATACAGTCTCACACCATAGGATGCCCCATTTTTTCTTGACACGGGTTCCAACGGATTGTACCATGCACGAGGTCCATGGTCATACCAATAATATTGCGTGTAAGAGGGATGTGCCCGGCCCCCTACAGTCGATGTGAAGGAGGTTATGATGGAATCACCAGATTCAGCCGTCGACACCGTCACTGAGAGCAGCCGGCGCAGGAGCCACTACCGGTGGGTCATCCTGCTCCTCATGGTCCTCTTTTTTCTCATCAACTGGGCCGACCGTGCCAACATCGGCATTTGTCTTCCGTCGATCCAGAAGGAATTCCATCTTTCCAACATGCAGGCGGGCGCCCTGGCCGGCTTCTTCTTCATCGGCTACGCCTTCTCGCAGATACCCGCGGGTCTGTTCATGGCCCGAATCGGCGCACGTGTCATCACCTCGGTCTCTATGGTCCTTTTTTCCGCCATCACCTTTTTAATCGGCACCTCTCCCGGCGCGGTCGTGATGAACTGGTTCAGGCTGGGCCTCGGCTTTTTCGAAGGCCCGGCGAGCGTAGGGGCAGGGGCTCTTCTCAAGGCGTGGTTTCCCAAGAAAGAACAGGCAACCGCCACCGGGATATATCTGTCCTCGTCCAACCTGGCCATGATAATGGTCCCCCCCATATGCGCGGCAATCATAATACATTGGGGCTGGCGTTATGTATTTTACTTTTCGGCTATTCCAGGGGTCCTTATCGCGATCTTCTGGTACATACTCGTCCGTAACCGGCCCGAGCAAAGCCCGTTCTGCAACGAGGGGGAACGGGCATACATCCTCCAATCAGACCACCGGACACGCGCGCAAAAGGAACGGATGGAGAAATCGATGGGCTGGGTAGATATTGTCATACGGGCGAGACGGGGCGATCAAGCCCTGGAGACGAACAGCCGGGTAATGGGCACCTGGAGCATATGGGCCGCCTTTTTCGCGTTCTTTTTCACCAGCATGGTCTTCAACGGGATGATAACATGGATCCCCTCGTTCCTCGTCAAGGAAAGAGGGTTCTCCTTGTCCCACGTGGGCTGGCTGGCCGCGCTGACCCCGCTCGGATACGTAGTGGGGGCAATAGGCGGCGGATGGGCGTCAGACAGACTTTGGCGGGGACGCAGGAAGCCGATGATATTTCTCTCCCTGATCGCCTGCGGTATCATAATGTATTTCCTTGCCCAAGCTCCGGCCAATACAAGCATCCTTGCTCTCCTTCTGTTCCTGGCCGGTCCGTCGGTGGGCATTGCGATGGGACTCTACATTTCATACCCCATGGGCCTGACGACCCGCAAGACCTATCCGATGGCCTTGGCCCTGGTAAGCACTGCAGGCTCCTTCGGCGGCTTCCTTTCTCCGATCATAGCGGGCTATCTGCTCGATACATTCAAGGTTTACAGTTCGGTCTTTCTATTCTTCGGGATCACTGCCCTGGCGGCATTCATCTCCATAGCGACCGCATTGGAGCCGCTCGGCTGGAAAGGAACCGAAGCCGAATAGCGCGCCGGCGCCTTTCGGACACTGGAGGGCTCAATCGGGTAGGCGCAATAATTCTGGCCGGCTCAAGGAGAAAGGAGCTTTTGAAAAAGGAGGCATAGAGTAAGAATGAGCGAGATCGTCAAAGGCACGGCTATTGAAGCATTGTCGGCAAACATTCTCGACACCCGCTTCGAGGACCTCGGTCGGGCGGCAGTGGAAGATGCAAAGAAGAGAATCATCGATGTGGTGGGATGCGCCGTCGGCGGCGCGGATGGACCGGGAAACGCGGCGCTCCTCGAAATGCTCAAGGAGTGGGGAGGCACGCGGCAGGCCACGGTCCTGGTCCATGGCGGTAAGTTCCCGGCCGGGCATGTGGCCATGTTGAACAGCATCATGGCCCGCTCCTACGATTTCGAGGTGATGAGTCCCCTCATAGATGGCGTAACCGTTCCTGCCCACATCACGGGAACCACTGTGATGACTGCGATAGCTATGGCAGAAATGAAGAATGCGGGAGGCCGGGAGCTGATCGCCGCCCTGGTTGCGGGGGAGGATGCTGCCTGCCGGATACTCGCATCCTCGGGCCCCGGCTTCACTTTGGGATGGGATTCGGTCGGCACGGTGAACATGATCGGCGCAACTGCTATTGCGGGACGATTCCTGAGTCTGAACAGGCTGCAGATGAGGAACGCCTTCGGCCTGGTTCTCAACCAAATGGCAGGAAGCTTTCAGAGCATCTGGGACGGAACCACCGCATTCAAGCTCCACCAGGGGATATCCGCACGGAACGGGATATTCTCCGCGGAGATCGCGAGGGGCGGATGGACGGGGCCGCGCGACGCTCTGCAAAGCAGGTTCGGTTATTACAGTCTTTATACCGACGGATTGAGGGACGAGCAGCTTTTGACGAGAGACCTGGGCAGAAAGTACTACGCAGAAGCGACATTCAAGGCGTATCCCTGCTGTCGAGCCACCCACGGAGTAATCGACTGCACCCTGGAGATCATCGAAAAAGAGGGGATTAACGCCGACGAGATAGAGGAGGTGACCCTTTATCTGCCGCGGTCGGGATTGGACAACTTCATCGGACAGCCCTTAGTAATCCGGGATTTTCCTCAAGGCGACGCTCTATTCAACTACCGATACACCGTTGCAAATGCCTTGTTGCGAAGGTGCATAAAACCCGAACATTTTTCGGAAGAAGCCATAAAAAATCCCGCGATTGGCCGCCTCATAGACAGAATAAGGCTGGCTGAATTGGATGCACAGCAGCACGTGAAGGCCGGGGTTGGAATAAAGGTGAAAGACGGTCGACAGTTCTCCGCCTCGACGAATGCCCCCAAGGGCGACCCGATGGGTAACCCCATGTCTGACGAAGAAATAGAGGCCAAGTTTCTCGCAAACCTTGAATTCTCGGGCAAGGTAAGCAGAACCAATGCCGACAAGCTCTTGGAATTGTTGCACGGACTAGAAAAGCTCCAGGATATGGGAACTATAATCGAGCTGCTCGCCCCATGACCTGAAAGGGCTTCCACCGGCGTTTTGAATTGGCTGTCCGCGGGCAAATAGCACAATGGCGGTAAAGAAGAGGTCGATCCGGTTGCCGCAGACCCTGCCTCCGGCATGCCGGTGCAGGCGATGTCCGGATTACTATAGCATCGCGTAAAATAGAGTGGCGATTGAGCGGGTGCGGCCATTTGTTGAGCGTAGCACTTCTTCTTCCTAAGAATAGGTCTTATAGGACTTATACGACCTATTCTTAAAGGTTCGAAAACGGGTTGAAAAGGGAGTCAATTCTACGGAAAGCTCCATGTGGCCCGCGATCGATCCGGCCGGGTGCAGGTGAAAAACCAGTTGACAAGGAGTCGGGCCCCGGCTTAATATGGGTCATATATATGACATTATCTTTGCGCTCTCCCTTATATAGGGAGACACACCGGTTCGCCCGTCTATAAAACATCCGCTACGGGCGGCTTCGGAAAAAGATGGAAAGGCTTTCGGTCAAGAATCGACGGCGGGGTCTTTCTAAATACTTAAAGAAGGAGGGTTATACGCTATGTCCGATTCTGAAACGGGACGCCTCATGCCCCC
The DNA here is from genome assembly GCA_963750015.1 of uncultured delta proteobacterium. Classification (GTDB taxonomy): domain Bacteria; phylum Desulfobacterota; class Syntrophorhabdia; order Syntrophorhabdales; family WCHB1-27; genus CAVVNC01. The sequence continues at coordinate 31,299 of CAVVPU010000175.1, forward strand.
GAAAGCAACTGAAGCGATGTGCAAAAACATCGTTGAAACAACTTTTGCCGATCTGAGCGAGTGGAATGTCAAGTGCTTCAAGGACCGTCTCCTCGATACTACGGGCTGTATTTTCGGTGGGGCCATCGTTCGTGATAACGATGTTCTGGTCAACCTGTTCAAGCGATGGGGCGGAAATCCGGAGGCGCCCGTTTTCTGCCACGATTTCCGGGCCCCCGTGAACAACGCCGCCATCCTCAATTGTGTGACGGCCCGCTCAAACGACTTCGGCAACATGTTCTTCCGCGTTCACGGCGAACGAATGGCGTCGCACCTGGGTGAAACCATCATCCCCTTGGGCCTGACCCTGGCCGACATGAACAGGACGGACGGCAAATCCTTCATCACCAACAACATCGTAGCCGAAGACTTTACCGGTCGCATCCTCTATACCTTCCCTGTGCGCTGGCCTGCCGACATGGAGTTGGTTTCCTCGGGCGCCACGGTTCTCGCCTCCCGCTATTACGGTCTGGACGCTGCCCAAACCAAGGCGGCCCTGTCGTATGCGGCCACCAACTCCACCGACCCCGCCAACGCCTATTTCGACTATTCCCAGGAATTCAAATACCACAACGGGGAAAGCGCCCGATGCGCGATAATGTGCTGCGAGCTGGCAAAAGGTGGCTGGGCGGGCCTGGAAGACGCCTTCTTCGGCCACTGGGGCCTGGTGGTCAAAAGGACGAACGGCGAGATGCCTCCCCTGTACGACTCTGCTGTCAAAGACCTTGGGAAGGTCTACTTCACGGAGGAGAGCTTCAAGCGGTTCCCCGGAGGCATCCCCAATACTCCGGTGACCGTGGCGGCTGCGGAGGTTCGCAAGAAAATGGGCGGCACAATAAAACCTGAGGATGTCAAATCGGTTGAGGTCATGCGCTCCGAGAACATAGCCTATAACTATTATGCCCAGCCCTTCAGCAACGCCACCCAATTGAACGCCCTCTTCTGTTATCAGTTCCAGGCCTGCTGCGCACTCGTCCATGGTACCGTGAAGGTTGAGTACGTGCAGACGGAGGCCATCCGGAACGATACGGATCTGCTGGCGCTGATCGCCAAATCGACCATGGGTGTCTACGGCTCGAAGGACGGCAGCCCCCTCGCCAGGGGCATGCGTGTCCGCGTGACTATGACAAACGGCGACGTCTACGAGGAGACTCAGGAAGCGGGCGAGGCCATGCACGCCTATCCTACGAGGGAATTCCTCGTGGAAAAATTCATGGACCAGTTTAACGCCTTCGGCTTACTTCCCAAGGCAAAGGCGGACAAGATCATCGAGCTGGCCTTCAATATAGAGAAAGTCACTGATATGAGAGAATACACCGAGCTGCTCGTGCTCTAGACTCGGGTCTCATCCAGCCTTCAATCGTGCGGCCGGACCTGTTTTCACGGGCCCGGCCGCCGTACTATCCTTCTGTCTCGTGACTCTGACTTCTTCCGGACGCGTGGTAGACTTCTTAAGATTTGACATTGGCCGCGTGCAATAATAGATTAACCATATGATTCTATTTCCACTTTGGGTCTGCCGCAAAGATTTTGCACGTGCCGTCAAAGGTTGGCCCGTGCGACACGGGGTTCTGTCGGGAGGAACGGGCCGCGGACCGGCGGGTGAGTCCTGACCCCCCTCACCTCTCTTTCATCCGTCTCGCGGTTGAAAATCGACCGGGCAGCCCTCTTTCGTAACCTTTCACGGGTCCGTAAGGCACTCTTCCAAAGCGTGATCGTCACTGCGGTGTTGAGCTGTGCGAGCTTCCTCTTCGCGAAGAACCTGCTCCTTTTCCTGGCCGCCCATACTCATACGAACCTCTACTACTTCACCCTTTCAGAGGTCTTTTTCTCCACCATGGAAGTGGCTGTCTACACGGGCCTCTTCCTCTCGGTGCCCTTCATCATGTTCCTCATATGGCGTCAGTTCAGGGAATCTCTGACCGGAAAGATACGCCGGGGGTATCTCTTCGCGGTTTTCGCAGTTTTCCTCTTCTATGTCGGGTGCGTCTTCTGCTATCTTGTGGTCCTGCCCAACTGTATCGGTTTTCTGGTAAGCTACCAGGGCGGTCCTTTGAAGGCGATGCTCTCCACCGACAAGTTCGTCCATTTCTGTATCACCATGGAATTCGCCTGCGGTATTTCCTTCGAGCTCCCGGTCGTCATGCTTTTGCTCGGGAAGCTCAGAGTCGTCACCTCGAAGAAGCTCGCCAAGACACGGCGGTACGCCGTACTTCTGGCCGTTATAGCGGCAAGCATCATCACACCCACCCCCGATGTCTACAACCTGTCCCTCGTTGCCGTACCCATATATGTCCTGTACGAGATCGGCCTTTTGCTTCTCAAGGTGGGGGAGCGAAGCTTGACCGCAAAAACGAAATCTGTGTAGAATTCACGCCATGGGAGATACAATCGCCCGCTTGGGGTACATCGGCGTTATGCTGGGCACCTTCCTCGAGGGGGAGACCACGATTCTCATCGCCGGCATTTTCGCCAAGCTCGGCTTTCTCCAGCTCAACAAAGTCGTGCTCTCCTCATTCATCGGAACCTTCGCAGGAGACTGCTCTTTCTTCTTTCTGGGAAAATATTTCGGGAGGTCGATCATAGGCCGATACGAGTTCCTTCAGCGAAGGACAGCCCTGTCCAACAAGATCATCCACCAGAACCGCCATCTCATCCTCTTTATCATGCGGTTCCTCGCCGGCTTTCGCTCCGTTATCCTCGTGCTTCTCGGGTGCGCCAACGTGAAGACCAGCCGTTTTCTTCTCATAGACTTCGTCTCCTCCACGATCTGGTCGATCGTCGTCTCCCTCATCGGTTACAGCTTCGCCAACGTAGTCTATATATTCGTCCGCGACGTAAAGGGGTATGAAAAGATAGTTATCCCTCTCGTCGTCATTCCGGCAATAGCAGCCATCCTGCTGTACAGACATTTCATCAAGGAGAAGGAAGAGGAGCAATTCCATGGAGATTGATCCGAAGTTGAGACGAGAGCTGACAAAGCGGTTTGAAATTGAAGCGAACAAGAATGAAGTGGAGATTACCGAAAACTGGCGAAAGGACCTGGAAGCCATCTATAGAAAGAAGCACGAGAGCATTAACTCGCTGCTCATCGACATCAAAGGTCTCCTCGACCGCATGAACATGAGGATAAAGACGCTGACGAGCATCATAAAAGAGGACTCACAAAAATGAAGTACCTGCTATTGTCCGTTGCCGCGGTCTTCCTTTTCACATCCCCCCTTTGGGGGGAGCCGGAAACCGGTCAGAAACCTGCGACCATGGAAAAGAAAGTCTCCGATCTGGAGAAGGAAGTGGCGAGCCTGAAAAAGGAGGTAGGGTTTCTGAAGATACCCGTCCTTCCCGATCGGCTCTTCCTGTGCGGCCGTTCCATACCTTTGGACGATAGGGACATAAGAGAAGATTTCGAAAGGGAATTCTACCAACTTATCGAGAACAGGGGTCTCCTCACCATACTGGTGAAGCGATACGGCAAGTTCTTCAGCGTGGTCTCAGGGGAGCTGAACAAGGTGAACATGCCGAGCGACCTCATTTACCTCGCCATAGCGGAAAGCTACCTCAACCCGCGGGCCGTCTCGAAGGCCAATGCCGGCGGAATGTGGCAGTTTATGAAGGATACAGGCAAGAGGGAGGGGCTCTCCATAAACGACCTGATCGACGAGCGCTACAGCGTTACCAGATCGACCGCCTCCGCCCTTCAGTACCTCGGCGGGCTTCATGACGAGTTCGGAGACTGGCTCGTGGCCATGGCCGCTTACAACGCGGGCGAAGCTCGTTTAAGGGAGGCCATAGCGAATCAGAATACGAGGGATTTCTTTCAGCTTTTTCTTCCCGACGAGACGAACCGGTACATCTACCGGATCGCCGCCATTAAAGAAATAGTTGGAAACCCGAAGAAATACGGACTCCCTATACAGAAGGAGGACTACTACCGCCCCTATGCCGTGGTCGAGGTCACCATCAACGTGGAAAAGGAGACCCAGACGGCCGCGCTTGCCCAGGCAATGGACCTGTCCTATAAGAATTTCAGGGAATACAACCTGCACATAAGAAAGTACAACCTCCCCCGTGGCGTCTATCATCTATATGTGCCGGTCGAGAAGAGGGAGACCTTTCTCAAGGGGGTCGGAAGCTGCCCCGACGTCACACTCCAGCAGGAGGACTAGTATGCGGCCGGCCTGTCCATGGCGGACAAGAATAGGGGGTCCCTCTTTTGCACCCCTATCGTTCGCTATGGCGAACGGATGGGGTGCCTATACACCTGTTTCACCGCAGAATTTCCTTGACAAGGGCTCAATACATAGGCTAAATTTGATCGAGAGTTTACGACAGTGAACGTATTGAAGATAAGGCGCGACAGACCATCAGCCGGACATCATGGAAAACAGATGGGGCACGACCCGCAGGTTTCAAGGAACTTGCGGAATACCCATGTCGACTGACGGAAACGTGCTTACAGTTCTAAGGAGGAACGCAGCCCGGTAAAGGACATAACTGTTTGTCCGTTTTCAAGAACTGTGTGCAGAGAGTGCGCTATATACAGGGGCAGGCACTTGGAGCTGTGCGCATTTCATAATTATAGGCTACGGGATGCAAAAGGGATTCAGACAAAGGCTTGGAGCAGAGAGGTGTTCACAAAATGGGAGATGCCGGACGGTCCGAACATCATGGTGGGCATCGAAGACTTTATTGAAAGGAGAGGCATATGATTAGTGATTTTACGTTCCTCAAACCCGGCAGTATGAAAGAAGCTCTCCAAATGCTCAAGGAGCACGAGGAGGACTGCAAGGTCATCTGCGGCGGCCAGTCGCTGCTGGTAATCTTGCGCCAGGGGCTGTTGTCTCCGGAATACGTCATCAGCATCAAGAACATCAAAGAAGCAGATTACCTCACGTACGACGCGAAAGAAGGCCTCAAGATCGGCGCGACCTGTACGCACCGCACCCTGGAGCATTCGGCCGTAGTCAAGGAGAAGTATCCGGTTCTGGTGGAGATGGAAGAGAAGCTCGCATCCATCGCGGTCCGGAACTGGGGAACGGTAGCCGGGAACCTGGCTCACGGCGATCCGGCCGGCGATCCGGCCCCTGTTCTCATCGCCATGAACGCATCGGTCAAACTTGGCTCAGCCTCCGGCGAGCGCATCGTTCCCCTCAATGACTTCTATCCCGACTTGTTCGAGACCGTCATGAACCACGACGAGCTGATCCTCGAGATCATCGTTCCTCCCCGTCCTGCAAAGACCGCAACCAAGTACCAGAAATTTAACCTTCTCGACTCAGACATGGGCCTCGTCGCCGCTGCAGTCACCATCGCTCTGGACGGCGACAAGTGTAAAGACGCCCGGGTAGTGCTCGGAAGCGCAGCATCCACGGTTATCAGGGCACCCGAAGCTGAGAAGGTGTTGATCGGAGCCAAACTCGATGACTCGGTCTTCGAGAAGGCAGGCGCTGCGGCAGCAGCCGAGTGCTCACCGGTCTCGGATATCCACGCGTCCGAGGAATACCGGCGTCACATCATAGGCGTCCTCACCAAGAGAATGGCGAAGGCAGCCTGCGAACTTGCTGCTAAAAGCTGATAAGGAGGTTAAGATTCCATGGAAAAGAAAGTACTGACCCTTAATGTGAACAATCAGGACTACGAACTCTTCATAAATCCCAAGACCCTTCTTGTGGAAGCAATCAGGGACTATATCGGCCTCACGGGCACCAAAAGGGGCTGTGACACGGTTTCCTGCGGCGCATGCACCGTCGTTATCGACGGCAAGTCGGTAAAAGCATGCTCGGTCCTCGCCATGCAGTGTGAAGGTATGAAGATAATCACTTCCGAAGGGCTCGAATTTGAAGGCAAGCTCGCGCCGATCCAGAAGGCATTCCTCGACGAAGGCGCCTATCAGTGCGGGTTCTGCACATCAGGCATGCTCATGTCGGCGACGGGTTTCCTGAATGAAACGAAGGGGCCCGCTCCCGAGGCTCTGGTCAGGGAAGCTATCGAGGGCAACATTTGCCGCTGCACCGGCTACAACAGCATCGTCCGTGCTATTCAAAGGGTCCTGGACGGCCAATATGCGGAGGACAGAACATGAATAAATACACAGTAATCAACCCTCATTCCAAGTTTACCGTACTTAACACGCACGTTCACAACGTCGACGGTATCCCGAAGGTGACGGGCCGGGCCACCTATACATTTGACGTCGTTCTTCCCGGCATGCTCTTCGGCAAGATCCTGAGAAGCCCCCACGCCCACGCAAAGATCATTAGCATCGACTACTCCAAGGCCGAGGCATTGCCCGGCGTAAAAGCGGTCGTGACCGGCAAGGACACCCTCGGCGTGAAACAGGGAATCTGGCGGCGTTATAAAGACCTCTGTGACGAGCAGCTGATCACGGTCGACAAGGTCCGCTACATCGGCGAGCCGGTTGCAGCAGTGGCAGCAGTCACCGAAGAGATCGCGGAAAGGGCCCTTCGAGCTCATCGAAGTCGACTACGAAATACTTGAAGGCGTTTTCGAGCCTCTCGACGCGATCAAGAAAGAGGCCCCCGAGATTCACGAGGGCTTCGAGCGTAACATCAACGTCACCCGCCACATCGAGTGGGGCGACGTGGACGAAGGATTCGCCGAAGCGGATTACATCAGGGAAGACTGGTTCCGCTGCGGCGGCCAGGCACACATGTGCATGGAGACCAGAGCAGCCGTGTCGAGTTTTACCCCTGACGGAAAGCTCTTGATATATCACTCCAACCAATCCGCATACTATATGCAGGGCCTCATGGCGGGCGTCATGGGCATGAGAGAAGGCGACGTCAGGGTCATCTCCACCTATGTGGGCGGCGGCTTCGGCGGCAAGTTCGAGCTCGACGGCGCAATCTTTGCCTCGGCCTGGCTCTCCAAGAAGTGCCACCGGCCGGTCAAGATCGTCTATACGAGAGAAGAAGACTTCATTGCCACCAAGCGCCGCACCCCGATGTTCTACTACACCAGGACGGGCGTGAAGAAGGATGGAACCTTCCTCTGCAGGGAAGCCAAAGTCTTCTCCAACGGCGGCGCTTACACAGGCATGGGCGCAACGGCCCTCTATCTGACCGGTTTTTTCCACTCCTTCCCCTATGTATGGCAAAAGGGCTACCGTTACGACGGCTACAGGGTCTACACGAATACCCTTCCCTCCACCTCGATGCGTGGTTTCGGTGCACCCCAGGCAATGTGGTGCTCCGAGCAGCAGATTGAGTGGATAGCGGCCGACCTCGGCCTCGACCCGATCGAAATGAGAAGGAAGAACGGGCACTATGAAGGCTATGAAGTCCCGGGTCAGGCGACCATCGCCTCCTGCGGTATTCAGATGTGCTTTGATGAGATCACGGAATGGATCAAGAAGAAGGGCAAGCTGCCCGAAGGCCACGCGATCGGTATTTCCGCGTGCGGTTTCATGTCGGGCGGTATCTTCAACTGGTTCGACACGCCCTACTCCTTCTCCTCTGCAGTCGTCACGATCAACCAGGACGGCACGGTCGAGCTGAGCGTAGGCGCCCAGGAGATCGGCCAGGGCTCAAACACCACCATGGCCATCATCTGTGCAGAGGCCCTCGGCGTCAAAGTCGAGGACATCAGGGTCCACTCGGGCGACACCGAATACAACCCTGCAGACCTCGGGGCATGGGGATCCCGTCAGACCCTCATGACCGGCAACGCGGTGAAGATGGCGGCAGAAGACGCGAAGAAGCAGCTCCTCGAGTTCGCCTACGCCCAGTCAGGCTTTAACATCGTTTACGACCTCGACATCAAGGACAGGTGGGTCCACGCTATCGCCCGTCCGGAAAGGGGCTACGATTACGGCGAGCTCGTAAAGAAGGCTCTCCGCGGCAAGGACGGCCAGAGAATCATGGGCCGCGGCTACTATACGCCTCACAGAAAGGGCATGATCTCCCCCGCATACAGCTACATGCTCCAGGGCGTGGAAGTCGCGGTTGACGAGGAGACCGGCAAGATCAGACTGATCGACAGCTTCACGGCCCACGACTGCGGCCAGCCGATCAACCACCTTGGCCTCATCGGCCAGCTCGAAGGCGCCTTCTCCATGGCCGCGGGCTACGGATACCTCGAATATATGCCGTACGAGGACGGCAAGCTCATGAACCCGAACCTGGTCGACTACCACATGATCAGGGCACCTGAGATGCCTCCGGCGAACATCGCCGAGATCGACACCTACGAACCGGAAGGACCGTATGGTGCGAAGGAAGCAGGTGAAGGCCTCACGAACCCGACGGCAGCCGCCATCGGCAACGCCATCTACAAGCTGTTCGGCCTCCAGATGAAGGAGTGCCCGGTACGGCCTGAGATGATCGTTAATGCCCTGAGAGAAAAAAAGGCAAAAGAAGGAAAATAATTAGAGGAGGGATACCATGAGCGTAAGTGGACCGATAATTTGTCCTATATGCGGTAAGAAGGCAAAAACAGGTAGCGCGCTGGACTGCGCCAGGCACATATTCGGTACCGGTGACAAGCCCCATCGGAAATGGGTTGACGATCAGGGACTCTCCTTCATCGACCTCATGATCGAACAGGCAACGACGCCCGGAAACAAGAGCTATCAGATACTCGCGGATGTGATCGAAAAAGACGCCGAGAAAAAGCAGCAGGCAAAGTAGCGAGAATGGCGTAAGGAGGAAACCGACTATGATAATGGAAGGGAAGTTCACCGTAAAAGCTCAGCTCCAGAAGATGTGGGACATGCTCTTCGCGAACGTGGGGAACGTGGCCGCCTGCATGCCTGGCGTGGAACTGGATAAGGTGGTCGATGAGAAGACGTACGATCTCATCTTGAAACAGAAGGTGGGCCCGTTCAAGCTGACCATGAAGGGTCCTGTGGTCCTCAAAACAGTGGAAGCGCCGAACAAGCTCGGAATGGACGGCGATTTTGTCGACGTGATGAAGCTCGGCCAGTTCAGGGCCAAGATCAACGTCGAGCTGAAGGAGACGGCGCCTGAAGTGGAGCTGGCTTACAAGGTGGACGTGTCTGTGTCGGGCAAGATGTCAGCCCTCGGCGTGGCCGACAGGTTCATGAAGACGAAGGGTGTCGAGATGGAGAAGGAGTTCGTCACCAATCTCAAGGCACTCATCGAAAAGAACATGGCGTAAACGAACACTAAAGTGAACGAATAAGAGCAAGGCCCGCGCCTTTCTACAGGCGCGGGCCTTGCTGTATCGCTTTTACGTGCTCAGAGCACCTCCTTCACGTCGCTCACATTCAGCTCGAGCATCCTGACGCTGGCCAAAAGCCGGACGAGGTTCTTCTTCACCGCCTCGATTTCACCTGACTCGTACATCAGCTCCTCTGCCGTTTTGCGAAGGAGCCCAATCTTGCTGTCCATCTTCTCGATATCGCCATATTGAGCGCTCACTTTTCCGCCCTCCCCTCTAGTGTTTTCTCATGTCTTTGAATCTTTTCGCCTTCACCTCGTAACGGGGAAGGCTGCCGTGAGGATGGACCTCTATCTTGTATCCGAGGTTGGTCTTCACCCGCAGCTCATCCTTGAGCCTCACCAGTATGGGTTCCTGCTCCTCCTCGAATCCCGGTTTGATCTCTATCTTCAATGCGATATCATCGATGTCGCCTTTTTTCGTCACGAGCACTTCGTACTCGTCGCTCAGCTCGGAAAAGCTCCTCACGACTTCCTCTATGGCAGTGGGAGCGAGAAGCACGCCTTTCACCTTGGTGATATCGTCCGCCCTGCCCACGACCCCTCCGTCGATGATCCCGAAGGTACGGCCGCAGGAGCATCTGTAGTCAGCCCAGCGGATCACGTCCTTCGAGTCGAAGCGGATGCACGGCTTCCCCATCCTGTCGAAGGCGGTGATGATCATCTTGCCGTTCTTCATCGGCTCGTCGATAATTTCCCCGGTGTCAACGTCCTCTATTTCGACGAGGAACATCGCCTCATTCACGTGGAGCCCCTTCTGCGCAGTGCACATGTAGCTCCAGGCCCCGATCTCGGTTGCGCCGATGTGGTCGTAGAGCTTCGCGCCCCAGGCTTCCTCGATACGCCGCTTCGTGGTGGGAATGCTTGCGCCGGGCTCTCCTGCGCACGTGATCTTCTCTATCCCTAAGCTTCTCGGGTCGATGCCGATCTTCCTCGCCGTATCGGCCATGCCGAGCACATAGGTCGGGGTCGCGGCAAAGGCGTTGCACTTCAGCTCCTGTATCTTCATGATCCTCGCCGCGGTGTCGAGGACGCCCCCCGGAACCACCTCGCACCCGAGCTTCTCCGCCCCGTAGTGACACGCCCAGAATGCGACGAAGATGTTGTAGCCGAAGGGAAGAAAGAGCCGGTCCGTGTCCCTGTACCCCTGGGCGTAGAGGATGTAGGCCCAGCATTCGGCCCACCACTCCCAATCCTGCCATGTGTCGGCCTGATAGACGGGCACGCCTGTGGTACCGCTCGTCTGCCTGAAGGCGGTCACCTCCGACAAAGGCACGGCGAGCATGTTGCCGTAAGGGAACGGCGGGCTCTTCTGCACCTCCCTTAGCATTCCCTTGTCGGTCTTGGGGACCTTTTTGATATCCTCGTAGGTCTTGATGTCTCCCGGCTCGATTCCGGCGTCCTTGTAGAGTTTCCGATAAAACGGTGAATTGGTATAGGCCCATTCGAAGATGCGTCTGAACTTCTTCACCTGGAGAGCGCGAAGCGATTCCCGCGGCAGCGTCTCCATTATGGGGTTCCAGTAGATGCTCCCGTCCCTTGCCATCAACGTTCCTCCTTAGTCTTCCGTATATGATTCAACGAAACCTCTTCCGGATAAAGGACCGCATACCTGCCGCCTTCCACACCCGCCCATTCAGTGAACGTCATGGGCATAGAACGAACACTACGCGGAGTCAAAAAGTTTGTCAAGAAAAAAGGAAATATCCAGAAGCGACAACCAAAGCGATCGTCGATTAAAACCCGTTATTTTCCTTACACTTTTCTTACGTAGTCGAGAGACTAATCAGTTATTTGTGCTTATTTGTGAATACTTAATGGATTCTTTCTGTATACAAGTTCTTGCGATTCAAATGAGGGCGCTGACCATCTTTAGACCCCGTGGACAACCCCCCGACTCCGGTGGTATAGTATGCACTTGAAAAAGGAGTCTAATCCTTTTCGACGCAACCGGAACAAGGGTGCGAACGCCGCAGGTCCGGGTTTCTGATTTCCCAATGTAAGGAAAGAGAGCATGCTTAACTTTTACTTGCCCGACTTTTTCTATCTGTTCAAGCTCAACATCAACACAATCCTCTATATGAGGAAATACCCTCAGTTCTTCTATGACAACATAACCGTGAAGGCGATATACGGCGCCTTCCCCCCTTCCATATGGAACGGCGGAAGGACCATGTCCTTCGATTTCGTGGAGAGGAATGCCATCATCGCTGCCTTAAAGAATTTCAACGGACTGGGGGTGGCATTAAGGTTTACCTTCACGAACATTCTCTTAAGGGAAGAAGACGTCCACGACGCTTACTGCAACGAGTACGTGAAGCTGGGCCACAACGGAATGAATGAAATTCTGGTCAACTCTCCCATCTTGGAAGCGTACATCAGGGAGAAATACCCGAAATACAGGGTCATATCGTCGACCACAAAAGGGATCAAGACTATCGAGGGGCTCAACGAGGAGCTTGAAAAGTACCCGCTAGTGGTGGCGGATTACACCTTGAATAACAAGGAGGAGCTCTTCCGGATACCGAACCGGGACAGGTGTGAGATTCTCCTGAACACAAACTGCGCCGACAACTGTCAGTACAGGCAGGAGCACTACCGTTTTCTCGCCAAACTTCAATTGCATCAGGAAGTCGAGCCCTTCCGCTGCCCCCACGGGAGGGACCAAGTCCTCACTCTCAACATGTACGACATGATGAAGATCAACAAATCCTTTGTAACGGTCGAAGACCTCTATGGGAAGTATGTTCCTGCGGGCTTCAAGGAATTCAAGATCGAGGGGCGGAAATTGAGCCCGTACGAAGTGATGGAGTTCTATATTTACTATCTTGTGAAGCCGGAATTCAGGGATAAAGTGAGAGTCGACCTCATGTTTGCCATCACGAAAAATTAGGGTCGGTCGAAAGAGGTCTGGTTTCGTTCACCCCTTCTCCTGTTCCTTGTAGCACCCCAGGAGCTTGAAGCCCGTCGTAGCATTTGAGATCTCTTCCAGCGGCAAGAAAAGGCGGTAAAGGTGCGGGCCGGTTGGATGGGGGAAACGAACCGACCCGCCTGTCGACGGCGGGTGCCCCGGATTAACGCGGCGCCCTTTTCGGCTCATGGCCTACGGCGTACATCGAGTACGCCATCCGGCCGATGAGCCTCAAATTGCATCCACAGATGACTCATTCCCCCCATCCAACCGTCCACTGCAGCGGACCTGTATCCTCTTGGCCCGCAGGTCCGGCCTTCATCGGTTGCCACACACCGGCCCAATCTATAAGTGCCGCGGCCCAAGAGGCCGCAAAAAAAGCGCAATAGCGATTTCGGTCACTTATACGACATTTCACGACTTTGGTAGCGGCCCAAAAGCTGAGACCATGAGAAAGCAACGCCGAGTTCACCGCGGGCTTGAGCGATCGGATAGAACGCCTCGTTGGCTCCCACAAAATTGTCGCTTTTTCCACCTAATGAACGGCTCAGCCACAGCCAGCTTTGTCTTTGATTTGACCGCAGCCGTTCGTTTGGCTGCCGTCTCAGGCCTTTTCTGATCCGTCACCGTGCTCCTCCAAGTCTTGGTCCACGCTCCTCGGAAAGCCACAATGTCTGCAACGGTCCGTGTACCAGAGTGTGCCCCATTTGCCGGGCACCGAAAGGAATAGGTGGTTACAGCGTGGACATCTCGATAGCTGATACCGAAGTCCGAATATGGTCCCTGATATCACGGATAATGCCGCAATGACTATTGCCGGCCACTCCGATCCAGCAAAAACAGCAACAAGTACAGCGAGCGGAAAGCCCGCCAAAGGGCCGAACGCAAGCAACTTAAGGCGCAATCCCTTCCTGCGTTTTTGCCACTCACATTCTTCAGTTGTAAGAAATCAGCCGGCATCAAATATCCCCTTTGTTGCCGAACTACTTTCTTCAAAACTCATTATACATTCTTTCCGATTATTCTACCTCCTGACTATCAAACGTGTCAATGAAAAACAGCCTGAAAGCGTCTCAAAGCCTGCTCCACTGCGTACAATATGGCCGTGGAGCATCGATCAGCTCAATACAGTTTTGTTCGAGAGTTTTGTGATTCTCGTCGCTTTAGAGACTGCCAATTATCGCCTGGGACCATCATTGCCGCTTCAAAGGCGGTGAAGTCAGAGAAGAAGTCGGATAGTCCAGGAAGATACGGATAACAAAAGACATCCAGTTGTCTGGTTTCTTTTGCGGCCTCTAGGGCCGCTGCCCCTATTCAATTGCGCTGGTTTTTGCATCCTATGGTAGCCGGACCTGCGGGACAAAAAGATACAGGTCCGCTGCAGTGGCCGGTCGGATGGGGGGAATGAGTCATATGTGGATGAGATGTGAGGTCCATCGGCCGGATGGCGTACTGATGTACGCCGTAGGCCATGGGCCGAGCAGATCGCCGCAGAGGGCTCGTTCCCCCCGTCCGACCGGCCCGCACCTCGTGCCCTCTCTTCTTCTCGTAAGCAAAGGGCCGTGCTCCGCACGGCCCTTTGCTCTGCTCTGTTCGCCTCAATAGCGTCTCAGGCCTCTGCGCCTCGGCCTACCATTGTCCTGTCTTCAGGTAATCGTCGATAGCCTGGGCTGCCTTCCTGCCTG
>CAVVPU010000176.1:0-8676 GCA_963750015.1 uncultured delta proteobacterium
GGCAATTGTGTAAGTTTATGGTGACGCTGGGGCTATAGATGTAGGGCGATGGGATAGAGCTTGAGGGACGTCGGGCTGTCAGGAGGAATGCAGGCGTTTTGAGGATCGGTGTTAACCGGGGCTTACGCAGAGTTGACAGCTTGCATCCCGCCTCTCTATTCTCCCTGCGACGTTTCGGACGGTAATGGTGAAGGGGCAAAGACGAAAGAGATCAGCCGTTCCGTCTTCTCGAGGTCTCAGCGCCTATTGTGCCCTGCCACATCGCTAAACATGCCTAAATTACCGAGGGTAACTTGATAGAGGGACGAGCCACAGTGTTCGACCATTACCGCTCCTGCAAAGATGAGGTTAAGTTTTCTTAGAATCAGTCGATTAATCGATAGGGGGGACATCGTGACGCTCATAGTCTATCGCCCTCAACACCGAACTGAACGCAGTTCCGGTAACCACCATAGAACAGGAGTGCAAAATGGAATCGAGATCTGAACTGCGGCCTGTGGTGAAAGTGGACAAGGACAAATGCGTTGCCTGCCATCAATGTATCCAGGTATGTCCGGTCAAGCTGTGCAATGACGCCTCTCAAGATCATATCGCCATCCGGTCGGAGCTCTGCATCGGCTGCGGCACTTGCATCGACGCGTGCACTCACGGAGCACGGAAGGGCATTGACGATTTCGAGGAGTTCATGGCGGCTGCATCCGGAAGACAGCAGATCATTGCCATCGTGGCCCCCGCGGTTGCCTCCAACTTCCCCGGTGAGTATCTTCACCTGAACGGGTGGCTCAAGTCCTTAGGGGTGAAGGCCGTCTTCGATGTCAGCTTCGGTGCCGAGCTGACGGTCAAGTCATATCTCGAGATCATCAAGGCAAAGGGACCGAAGTGCGTGATCGCCCAGCCGTGTGCCGCCCTGGTCTCGTACATAGAGATATATCAGCCGGACTTGCTGACCTATCTGGCGCCTGCCGACAGTCCGATGGTCCATACCATGAAGATGGTGCGCACGTTCTATCCCGAGTATACATCGGGGAAATTCGTGATTCTGTCTCCCTGTTTCGCCAAGAAGCGGGAGTTCGACGAGGTGGGAATCGGCGACTTCAACGTGACCTACAAGTCGGTCGACGCATACCTGAAGTCGAAGGCGATCAACCTCTCAAGCTATCCCAGGGTTGAGTATGACAACCCGCCTGCGGAGAGAGCCGTCCTCTTCTCGACACCGGGAGGCCTCCTGAGAACCGCCATACGCGAGGCACCGGGTATCGACAAGAGCGCCAGGAAGATCGAAGGCGTGCCTTTTGTCTATCACTACCTCTCCCATCTGAAGGATGGCATCGCCAAAAACGAGTCGCCCCTTCTTATCGACTGCCTTAGTTGTGAGATGGGGTGCAATGGCGGGCCGGGGACCATGAACCGCAAGAAAGGCCCGGATGAAATCGAACGCCTCATAGAATCGAGGAACCGGGAGGCCCAGGACTCCTATGTGAAGAAGGGGCTTCTGAGGACCGCAAAAGGGGCCCGCGCCCGTCTCCGCAAGCTCGTCAAGAAGTACTGGAAACCGGGCCTCTACGACCGGAGCTATGTCAACCATTCTGCCAGTTATCGCAGCATCAGGATGCCTTCGGCCGCGGAGCTCAAGGTGGTATACGAGGAGACGCACAAAACAAGGCCGGAGCATTTCCTCAACTGCTCGTCCTGTGGGTACAATGACTGCGAGCAAATGGCTATTGCCATCTTCAACGGATTGAACCGTCCCGAGAACTGCCGTCACTACAAGGAGATAGCCTTGAATATGGCTGCCATGCAGAAGATCGACAAAGAAATCGGATCCACGGTGGTTGAGGTCGGCGCACGAATGGACGAGGCCATGTCGAGGGCCTCGTCGGTCGCCGCCGCAGCAGGGCAACTGAGTGCCACGGCGAACGGGCTTGCGAAATCCACGTCCGAGGCGCGTCTACTGACCGAAAATGCGTCAATGAAGATCGATGCTTTCGGGGGGATCATCAAGGACCTCGGGACCGCGGCAGCGGAGGTGACGAAGATCACGGAAAGTGTCTCGGACATTGCCGATACGACCAATCTCCTTGCCCTCAACGCGGCAATCGAGGCGGCCCGCGCAGGGGAGGCGGGACGAGGATTTGCGGTGGTGGCCGACGAGGTAAAGAAACTCGCCCTCCAGACCGCGACGGCGACGGGTGATATCGCCAGAAAGATAGATGCAATCAGGCGCTCAACCGATCAGACGATTATCGATATGGACCAGATCACGGCCATGATGGCGGATACCCACCGGAGCGTCGGGGCGATAGCCGATTCGATAGAAGAGCAGGCTGCCGTGACAGGAGATGTTGCCGTCAACATCGTCTCCGTCACCGATTCTGTCAGCGCGGTGAAGGAGCACGTGGAATCGATGTCGAACAACATCAGGACGGTAGTGGACTCGTTCGTGCAGTAATAGGCCTTCTGCTGTTTTGGACATCGTGACGCCGCAAGGATTGCTTTGTCACCGGGGTTGCCTTTGTATGCCAGTAAGCTGAGTCTGTGGAGCGCCGGGGTAATTTATGGTGTTAAAGGTCGTGCCGCTCAGGACAAAACCATTACTATGCCCGCCACTCGTGAGCTCGTAATAGCCTACAATCGTGCCCGCATCGTTAATGCCGACGGCGTAGGTTGCGGCAGCACCAGGGTAACTGAAGTAGTTATGGGTCCCACCGCTCAGGGAAACGCCATCAATCACGCCGCTCGTGTTCTGATACGCTCCGACAATCGTACCCGCATTATTAATGCTAAAGGCCGCGAAATTCAGGGGGTGTAGGCGTAGGTGGTGGCGTGGGCGTTACTCAGTGCGCCGAGGGCAAGAATCAGAGCGATCAGTACTGCCGAACCCGTTTTCATCGGATGTCTCCTCGTACAAGATGCTTGTATCCAGCGACGCACCGTCCTACTGATGAGCAGCAGGGGTTACCCGCACTGAGACCCATTCTTTTCCGTCCCACGCTCACGGGCGGTTTGGCTTTTGCAAGTTATGTTGATATTCTTATACAGACAAAAACGCGTGTCAAGAAAGAACGACGGTTTCCGAAACACAAATTCTTCTCGCTTCCACCTGGCATTCTTCACTCGTCTGTGAAACCGGTGTGTGAGGAGTAGTTAGGTGTTAGGAGGAAGTCAATTGTCGCCCTTCCATCTCACTATTACGATCTTTCTCGGCGCTCTTCTCCTTATTTTCCTTCACATCAATTTCGGGACCGCGCATTCACTTTGCCAGAATACTTCGTTATCACTATCATTTCGAATCGAATAGTCAAAATATTCCTGCCGAGTTCGTTCCTTGGGACTTTCGGAAGACGCGCGGACAAGCTATGATATTCTCTGGTCACGCACTGTCTGTGATGAAGATAATGTCCCAAAGCCGATGGGGAGCCACGATGAAGAAACAAGAAGCCTTTCTTTCGTCCCAATCCACCCCCTCTCAAGTTACGGAAGAATATTGGCTCTATGCAGAGAGAAAGAAGGGTCAATATCCGGCGGCCACCCCAAACTCTGGGAAATGGCTCATATTCGTTCCCGTTTCCCAGATCGACGAGATGTGGGCCAAAATCAAGCATGCGACGGAGGACGGGCGACTCGGTGATTCCGCCAAGGCAGCCACTGCAAAGCCGAACCCGAACGGCACCGATCCCGCGACAAAAGTGATCTGCGTCTACACCTACGACTGGACAGATGAGGTAGACGTGGGCCGCATCCGCCAAGAGCTGCGCGCCCTGGGAATTGTCTCCAAGATCCCATACAAGGCCGACCACGACACCATTGTTGGCCGATACGCTAAGTGGGGCCATAGACGCATTTCCAAGTACTATGAATAGTCCGCGTGCACGATCATTCTCCTTGCGCGGCATCTGAAGACGAATGTTCAGAGGTTCGGTCCCCTTGTAATAAGTTAACATAGGTGTTAACTTATTACGGTGGACAGGCGCAGGATCGATTTCTACCGGACGGAAGACGGAAGATGCCCGGCCCAAGGGTTCCTTGATGCCCTGCCGGCCAAGACCGGGCAAAAGGTCGTCTGGGTCCTGAAGCTGATACAGGAACTGGAGACCGTTCCCTCAACCTACTTCAAGAAACTCGAGGCGACGGATGACATATGGGAGTGCCGGGTTCAGTTCGGGTCAAACACCTATCGCCTACTTGGGTTCTTTTCAGGAGGCAGCATAATCATCCTTACCCACGGGTTCTCAAAGAAGAGCCAAAAGACGCCGAGAAATGAGATAGAGCGGGCCGAAAGTTACAAGAAGGATTTCATGAGGAGGCATAATCCATGAGCGACCTTGACAGTTACATCGACGAGAGGAAGAAGAAAGACAAAGGGTTCGCCGAAGGATTCGACGAGGGCTACGAACAGTTCAAAATCGGGGAAGTTCTCCGTCAGGCCCGCGAAGCTGCCGGCCTGACGCAGGAGGAACTCGCCAACCGCGTCCACACCAAAAAGACGGCCATATCGAGAATCGAAAACCACGCCGAGGACATCAAGATCTCGACCCTGAAGCGTGTCGCAAAGGCACTGGGCAAAAGGGTTCAGATCGATCTGGTGTAGCAGTGCAGAATCCCCGTATTGAGGCCATCAAGGCCCGCCTTGCCGAGCTTGAGCTGGAAAAAGCCTCTCTCCTCAAGGAGATGGAGGATCTTTCGGCCCGCAGCCCGTCTCCTGGCTTGTTCGGGGTTCCGGCGTCCGTTGAGCCTCTTACGACCCCCGAAGAGCGCATCGCCCTTTTCATGCGGCTATTCCGCTGCCGTGACGACGTCTTCCCGAAAATGTGGGAGAGCCAGAAGAAAGGGACAAAAGGATATTCTCCCGCTTGTAGTTCCGAATGGGTTCGAGGCATCTGCGATAAACCAAGGGTAAGGTGCAGTGAATGTTATAACCGATGCTTCACTCCCTTTGACGCGACGGTTGTTCGCGGTCACTTGGAAGGTACCTTCACCGTAGGAACCTATACCATCCGGGAGGACGACACGTGCATATTCCTTGCGGCCGATTTCGACAAGGAACGTTGGGGTGCCGATGCGCTCACCTACAAGACCGCCGCGCGTGATATGGGGGTCGAGGTCTACATCGAGCGATCGCGATCGGGAAAAGGGGGTCACGCATGGATATTCTTCCAGGAGCCTATCAAGGCGCGTCTCGCCCGACTGCTCGGTACACTGATCCTTACCCACGCCATGGACCGACGATACCATATCGGATTCGAGAGCTACGACCGGTTCTTCCCGAGCCAGGACACGATGCCGAGCGGGGGCTTCGGAAGCCTCATTGCCCTACCCCTGCAGAGAATTCCCCGGAGAGCCGGCAACAGCGTCTTTGTTGACGACGATCTTGCCCCCTATCCGGATCAATGGGAATTTCTGAGCCGTGTGCGGCTCCTTTCGACCGACGATGTTGTCGCCGTTCTCCGCGACAACACACCGGCGCCGAGGCGTAAGGCCGACGAGGCGGATGTTGACATCGTCGAAGCAGAAGCGTCGATCGACATGGCGGACGAAAAGATCAGGGGTATTTACAAGGGCACTATCACCTTCCGGTATTCCCGCCATCTCGAGATTGGAATTCGTGGGTTGCCTTCGAGCCTCATCTCGGCATTCAAGCGGGCTGCAACGTTCGCCAACCCCAAATTCTTCGAATTACAACGCATGCGCTTCTCCACCTGGAACACGCCCCGTTATGTCTGCTCTGCAGAGCTGTCAGATAACGGTGACGCGATGATATTGCCGCGGGGACTCCTATCGCGCTGCACGCAGCTTGCCGAAGTGGCCGGGGCCAACATAGAGCTTGCCGATCTTCGCCCTGTAGAAAAACGTATTCCTCTCAAGTTCTCGGGCCTTCTCCTGCCTCCCCAAAAATCGGCGTTACGTGCTCTCTCATCCCAGGAGTCAGGGGTACTCGTTGCCCCTCCTGGGTCAGGGAAGACCGTCATTGCCTGTGCTCTCATTGCGGAGCGAAAACTTCCAACCCTCATCCTCGTGCACAGGAAGCAGCTTGCAGACCAGTGGAAGGAACAGTTGCTCGAATTCACGGACCTCGAGAAAGATCAGATCGGGACTTTCGACGCCAAAGAAACGAAAGCGAAAGGCGTCGTAGATGTCGGGATGCTCCAGACTCTTGCGAGGGACCACAACCCTGGCCGGTTGCTGGGCGGGTACGGTCAGATCGTGATCGACGAATGCCATCACGTCCCGGCCGTATCCTTCGAGTCCGTCCTCAAGCGCATCCAGGCACGACACTTTGTCGGCCTCACCGCCACGCCGTATCGTAAGGACGGTCTGGAAAGAATCATCACCATGCAATGCGGCCCGGTGCTCCACACGATGGAAGAAACCAAGGCTCAGTCGCTGCTTTCGCGACAAGTCTGTGTGCGCGAGACAGGATTCCGGATGGGTCCCGAAGCGAGCCCGCAGCCGGCGCTTCACGAGATATGGCAGGCTCTGGTAACCGATGGGGAACGCCTTCGCCTCGTCGCATCCGATGTCGTCGCCGCATTGGAGGAAGAACGATTCCCTCTCGTCCTTTCCGACAGAAAGGACCACCTCGAACTGCTTTTGGCAGAGATCACCGCCTTGCAGCCCGATAAGCATTTTGCAGGTTTTCTCTTCACGAGCGACATCGGAAAGCGCCAGAGAAGCAGGATGATGGAGGAGATCAAATCAATGAGGGAAAGGGTAGAGTTTCCCTTCCTGCTTTCAACCGGTTCCCTCATCGGAGAAGGATTCGATCTGCCGGAACTGTGCACGTTGGTCCTTGCCATGCCTTTGTCGTTCAAGGGGCGCCTTGTGCAGTATGCCGGACGGCTCCACCGTGAGAGCGCCGGAAAGCAGGATGTCCGAATCTACGACTACGTCGATGCTCACCTTGGCCTCTGCATCACCATGTTCCGAAAGAGGATGTCCACCTACCGGAAGATGGGCTACAGCGTCGAGATTCCGCCGGACTCACGTCTCAATGACCTGGTAGGGAGGAAGCCCGGCTCAAAGAGTAGCAAGAGTGCTATCAGGTCAGCGCCTATGGGGGCTCAGGAGTAATACAATAAAGGGTACGAGAAGAAGTAGACAAAACAACGACCACGCGGTTGGGGTGGGGGAAGGTCTTGTCACTTTAGGCAAATTTGGAGTTCCATTCCGCACTTCCGGCAATTTTGGGCTTCTTCATTTTTTGCTTTTGGGCCAAAACGCGCAAAAATCCGGCAATTTTGGGCTTCCAGTTTCGGCAATAATTACGGTAAAGTAACACTTTTTGCGCCTCACTTTGTCATCAGCGGGCCCGCGCCATCCTCACATACAACAAAGTATGCTCCGGTGGGCGACCCCCCTGATTTCGCGTGATCCATCAAAAATCGCCTCGGCCTCGACATAGCTGCGTTTTGCCTACTCATCATTCTGCTTGTGACTACTCCCGCGGGGAACGCTTTTCCGCGTAAATATCGGGATGAAGCGAGCCTGTGCCTTCGCGCGGGCTACTCGTTGCCTCGTGTGCCAAGACTTCCCGGAGGGGGGGTTGCGTCTTATCTATCGATAAGCTTGCTTCGGCGCGATGTTTTCGTAAAGAAACCACGTGCTCCTATCGGGATCGTTGAGAACATGGCTCTTCTCATTAAAAATCATGGTCGGACGATAGTCGACCTTGTAGACCGGCCACCCGGCGAGTCCTTCATGGTTCGGGTTGCCGGTGCGGGCAAAGGCGATCCATGCGTCCATCATCGCATCAGACAGGCCCGTGGGCGGGTGGGGTCCGACAAGCTCGCGGCTGGTGGGCGAGCTGAAGTTTCTGAAAACAAAGGGCAGTTCGATCGCGTGGCAGGCGCCCAGGTAGTCGTGGGTTTGAGATTGCCAGTCAAAGCGGTACATCCAGACGTCGGCATGGCTCGACTGCCTGTCCGCAAGGTCGAGCTGCGGCGCGAGGAACAGGAGGTCCTTGATGAGAGCGAAACCGATATTATTCGACGTGGGGTCCTCCAGCGTCCTGGTATAGTGATCCATGATCGTTCTCTTGTTTTGACCGAGATCGATCTTGAAATAAGGAAAGCCTTCGACCATCTGCTCCATTGTGGCGGTCTTCAAACCCGCCGACAACATTATCCAGTACCTGAATTCGTCCTTGTTTGTCCCGGTGAGCAAAGGAATTCCCGAGGCTGAGCCGGCCCCGATTGCTGCGAGAGGATCGATGGGAATAATAGTGCCGTCCTGGACCGGCACAAAGGAAATCTGTGCCCGTTTCACGGCCTTCAGTATATCGGCGACGGGTAGCGCGCGCAGTCCGGCGGCGTCCCGGACCCCGGCGACTTCCATAAAAACCCTGGCCTCGCGAGCCGATTGCTCTTTTGTGCGCAGATTCACCCCCACCCCGCTCTCTGCTATGGCCTTATGGAAAAGGCCTCTCGCCTGGGGCAGGGTCATGAGTATGGAGACACTCACGCTTCCCGCGGATTCGCCCATGATCGTGATGTTATCCGGGTCCCCGCCGAAATGGGCGATATTCTCTTTTATCCACTTCAGTCCCAGGACCTGGTCCTGAAGGCCGAGGTTGACGGAGTCCGTGAAGTCCGGGCCGAAATCCACAAGATTCAGAAAGCCGAATGCTCCCACCCGGTAGTTTATGCTTGCAAATACTATGTTTCCCCTTTAGCAATACAT
>CAVVPU010000177.1:0-89964 GCA_963750015.1 uncultured delta proteobacterium
TCGTGGGGAAGACCCATCTTGCCGAGGCACTCGGTCACGAGGCGTGCAGGAGGGGATATCATGTCCTCTTCGTGAAGGCGGTCAAGATGCTCAGGCACCTCTTCGCCTCGCGCGCCGATCAGTCGTGGGAAAAGCAGATCAAGAAGTACCTTTACCCTGATCTTTTGATCATTGATGACTTCGGGCTCAGCGCGCTCACGCCAATCCAGGCCGAGGACATCTACGAGGTCATCACGGAGCGCCATTTAAAATCATCGATTATCATCACGAGCAACCGGCCGCCGCAGGACTGGGTCGGTCTGTTCCCTGATCCGGTCATGGCCAACTCGGCGCTCGACCGCCTTGCTCACCATGCTCATCATATTATGATCGATGAAGGAGAGTCTTATAGGAAGAAGCTCAGTCCTAAGACACGGCAGTAACTACCACCACCGGATGCGGGGAAAAGTGGGGATTTGCCGCGGCCCCGGGGGTGGGGAATTACCGTGGTCCTTGACATTCTAAGCATTGAACTAATGATCGCGGTGTGTTAAATAAGTAGGCGTTTTCAGCGATCCTATGAGTCTTACCCGCTCCGAGCAACTCTTACTCGACACTCTCAAGGCACTGCCTCCTCAAACCGTGTATGACGACGCGGATAGGAAGGCAGTCATAAGAGGTTTTCAACTCTTTATCGATCACCGGGTGGGATTCTTGGGTTGGGAGGACGACGCGGTTCTTGTCGTTCGGATGAGCGCGAGAGGATCGAACGTGATCGAGCTCATTCCTATTTCGGTGCGCATTTTCCTGGAAAACCAGGATCTACGCGTTGTCTGTTCCTGCAACCGCACCGACCGTCAGGAGCGGTGCGAACATGTAGTCTGTGCACTCGTCACCTTGCTTCATCTCCTGAAACCCAACCTCTTCAAGATGACCAGGGAAAACCCTACCTACCGGACTCAACTCGAAGCAGGTTTGTCCAAACTGCCTTCCCCGTCAGTAACATATCCGGATGCGGGGATGTCTGGGCTGCGGGAACGTTTTGAGGCCCCGGTGAGAATCGCACGCCACTTTCAGGTCGTCATGGAAGCGGACGGCGGTAGCCTCAGGGCCTTCGTCGAGGTGAACGGCAAGCGTATAGACGGGGACTTCGATTTTTTGGGCGTGCCATGGGAGATCGCCTATCTCGCCAGATCGTCCCACCAACATGATATGTCCTATGCACTCTCCGTATTCCTCAAGCGAACGGACAACCTCTACCCGCTCCTCTATCGGGAAGGTTCGAACAGGCGGGAAGTCAAGTGGCTGGGAGAGCGGATATGCACGACCTGGACGGAACTTGACGCCCGGGGAGAAGAGATTGTTGCCCGCAAGGCTTGTTCCCTGAACGAGAAGGGAGAGGATCACTGGACCGTGATCGGTAATTTTGCGATCAACGGGTCCCGATCGGCTTTGACGAGGATAACCCCGAGAACCGGGTGGCGCTATTGGGATATGTTGAGGGCCTACTGCATGGAAGGCGGCCCTGGCAGGGAGTGTTCCATGGTTGCATCGGGGTCCGAGATCCGTGTCCCTGTGGATGTTTTTCGCTCATTACAGATCACATTCAAGAAGTCGTGGGTTAAAGAGATGTTGGATGGGGTCAAGTGCATGGTGGAAGGCGCAGAGGTCTCAGTGCCGCATGAAAGTGCGACCCACTATGGTTTTGTCTTTAGCAGAAGCGAAGAGCGAGGCGGATTCCTGATCACGCCCGAGTGCCGGTCGGACGGCTTTTCCTTTTCTCCTTCGGAGAAGATCATCGCTTTTTCGCGCCTCTTAGAGGAGGGCCGAGTGCCGGCTGCCTTGCGCACAAAAAAGAGAAAGCCGGTTATTTATGAAGCCCTTTTTAAGACTCTCGGGGCGTCTGCCAGGAAGGCGGCAACGGAAGCCCTGAAGGAGGCCACGAGCGAGCACCTCTTTGGTCGCCGGAGCTCTCTTGCCGAAGCCCGACGACTCATCAGGAAGTCGATCGACGAATTCAATGCCGAGGAGGTCCATTTCCTCTTTACCGACCGCGGATGGAGGCTGATAGCCGTAGACAAGAAGCAGGAGAAGCTTCTTTTCCTCGTACCCTTTGCAGCGTTCGGTTCTGCTCTCTTTGAACGGGTGACCGAAGCCGGTCCTGCCATGCTCGTGAGCGAGGACCTTCTGCTGGATCGGCTTCACCTCCTCCACACTCTCTGTGGCGAGGCCGGCCTCGAGCTTTCTTTCGGGGATTACCCTGTCGAGTCTGTCGAGTGGGAGCTTGAACTGGACGTGACCGAGGGCGCAATCGACTGGTTCGAGATCCGTCCGGAAATAAGATGCAATGGGAGAATTATCCCGAGAGACGTATGGGAACAGGCTCTCGCTCGAAAGGGCGTCCTGGTCCGGGACGGGGCGATCCAGATACTCAATACCAAAAGCATGCATGCCCTGTCTGCCCTGGCTGGTTTATGGGGCCGAACTGATGCTCGTTCAGGGTCGAGGAGCGTTACTGCGATTCCTCGTCTGAGAATCATCGATCTTTTTCTTCTCAGGAAGCAAGGGATTACAGTGAGGCTCACTGCCGAGGACGAAGCGCTGATGACGCGTCTGGCCCAATTTGATCACGTTGAGAAACGGCCCATGGCCTCATCCCTGCAGGCAGACTTGAGGGAATACCAGAGGGAGGGCTTTTATTGGCTTTCCTTTCTTTACGAGCACAGATTTGGTGCCTGCCTGGCAGACGATATGGGTCTCGGCAAGACCTTGCAGGCGATCGCTCTGCTCGCGGCGATCAAAGAAGGGAGGATGACGAATAGGACTCCCGATTCTCGACAGACGGCTGTCTGTCCGTTCCTCGTCGTGGTGCCGCCGAGCCTCATTTTTAACTGGCAGCAGGAGATCGAGCGATTCTGCCCAACCCTGAGGGTCTATGTGTACCGGGGAAAGGAGCGCACCACGGCTCCCGAGGCTATCGATGTAATGCTTACGAGCTACGGCCTCGTGAGAAGGGATATAGGGAGGCTCAAGGAGCTTCTCTTTGACGTAATCGTTTTTGACGAGGCCCAGGCGATCAAGAACATCTTCGCGGACACGACGGGTGCGGTCCGTCAACTGAGGGGCCGGTTCAAGGTGGCCCTCACAGGGACGCCGGTGGAGAACCATGTGGGTGAGTATTTCTCGATAATGGACCTGGTCCTGCCCGGTCTTCTCGGGGAGTATCGTGAATTCCACGGGAAGGCGAGAGAAGACGTGACGGCCCTGCTCCCGCTTTTGAAAGAGCGCACCAGGCCCTTCACGTTGAGGCGTACCAAAGAATACATCCTTCAGGAGCTCCCGCCCAAGGTTGAGCACGATGTCTATCTGGAGCTTACGGATGAGCAAAAGCGATTCTACAACAGGACGGTCCAGGAGGTGCGCACGATCATTGATGCCGCCTATAAGGGAAAGACAGCCTCCCAGGCAAGGATCATCGCCCTCACGGCAATCATGCGCTTGAGACAGATCTGTCTCACCCCACGATTACTCATCTCCGACCTGCGCGGACCTTCGCCCAAGGTAGAGTTCCTGAAGGATAAGCTGGAGGAGCTCTTCAGCGAGTCCCACAGCGCACTTGTCTTTTCTCAGTTCACCTCTTTCCTTGATGTGGTCGAGACGGAGCTTCGTTCAAAAGGCTTCCCTATACTGAGACTGGACGGCTCCACGCCTGTTCTCAAGAGAAAGGAGATCGTAGGCGCCTTTCAGGAGGGTGACTCCCCCTCGGTCTTCCTTCTCAGTCTCAAGGCAGGCGGTCAGGGCCTTAACCTTACTCGCGCCAGCTATGTGTTTCATCTCGATCCCTGGTGGAATCCGGCAGTGGAGAATCAGGCTTCCGACAGGTCGCACCGTATAGGCCAAACCAACAAAGTGCATGTGACCAGGCTGCTTATGAGGCATACGGTGGAAGAGAAGATGACCGCCCTGAAGCGCAGGAAGCTCGCTCTCTACAAGGCCCTCATGGATGCACCGGAGCGAAGCAGCAACCGTGCGGTCACGCGAGAGGACTTCGAATTTCTCTTGGGCTAGGCCGCCACCCGTGGGGGGGTGCACCGTCCACTCCGACCACCACATGGTCTTCGACAACCACGAGATATATCGGAAGAAAGGTACGGGTGAGGGGGACGCATAGGACGACCGACATCTTTTTAGACCAGGGGCCATAGTTTATTGTGAAAACCTATCGATCGCGGTCGAAGAAGTGGATGAGAATATTCAACGGAGTTGCCTCGAAGTATATAAATGGTTGCCTGGCATAGTTCGGGTCTAAGGTCAAGAAAAGCTCCGACCGCAATGAACACCATGGTGACGGATATGATGATCGAAGCGTGCGTGAAGAGGTCAGACGAGACCTGGGATTTGATCAGGTTGTCGAAGTTCGAGGCAGCGGCGTGACGGATGAGCGTGGCCAATGTCGGCGGCTCCCTCGGACGCCGTGTGTGCCTATAAGGTGATGTAGTAAGTAGAAGCTCTAAAGTATACCAATTCCCGGAGGTTTCTGCTACTCTATATGAGATTATGAACATATTATCGCCTACTGAAACCGAAATTCTTAACAGTCTCTCCTCCGCCATAGAACGGGGTTATCCTGAGGCTGAGGGTGTCATCGTCTTTGGGTCCAGGGCGCGCGGAACATCCCATGAGGAAAGTGACTTGGATGTTGCTATTCTCTTGAATACAGATAGGATTGTGAAAGAGGACTGGGACAGAGTATGGGACATAAAATGGTCAGTGCTCGAGCAACTCGACGCAGAAGAGTTTCCCTTGTCTTTAATGCTCATTCCAAAAAATGAATACTTGCGTTCAACAACTGGCGTTGAGTTCGCGATAAAACGGGAAGGAATATCAATATGGCACCGAAAGACGATGCCCAAGCAGAACTGTTAGCTTCTGCCCAACGTTTCGAAAGCTTTCTTGACGACTACAGGGCCAGTCGATGGGGATCGGCCACCATAAGCCTCTATTTCGCATTCGAGCATATGGCTAAAACACTACTGGCCGCGGCCGGTATAAGCGTTTCAAGCCATAGTGGCGTCATGGTTCAGTTATCGCTGCATTTCGTAAAGAACAAGACCATAGACCCATCCGTGAACAGGTATCTCAGCAATTTATATGAAAGACGGACAACTGCGGAGTATAGTCCTCAACGGGCGTCAGAATTCACAAAGAAAGAGGTGGATGCCTTTTTCTCGTGGTACGAGGTCTCATGCGCCGAGCTTCTCCCTTTGCTTGAAAAGAATTACGGGATTGATACCAGGGCCATTAAGAATTTGCTCGCCGAATACTGCAACGTGACTTCAGGCAAAGCATTGTGATTCATAGACACTCAGCCTAAATTTCCACAACCTGATGGCATTCTACGTCGGACACAATCTCTTCACGCCGGGCTTCAGTTGCCATGATCAATAACACCGTTCTTTAGCAGGAGCGGTCCTGCCTTCCCATATCGACTATCCTGATGATGGCCCCCGTACTAGAGTGTCTGTACCCTCACGAGCGTAACTGCGAGCAGAACCATCACAAAAGGTCGTACACCACCCTATAGGCCAAACCAACAAAGTGCACGTGACCAGGCTGCTTATGAGGCACACGGTGGAAGAGAAGATGACCGCCCTGAAGCGCAGGAAGCTCGCTCTCTACAAGGCCCTCATGGATGCACCGGAGCGAAGCGGCAACCGTGTGGTCACGCGAGAGGACTTCTAATTTCTCTTGGGATAGGTCAGCACCCCCACAATCCACTATGGATTTGGGCAACGAAATCGTGTACAATTGCGTGGTACGCCGTGAAGGGAGGTTCCCCCAGGAAAAGGGCGCCTCTCCCCGGAACTTCTCCGGTTTACCCAAAGAACCCAGCTGGAATAGGTATGCTTGACGTAATTGTGATCGGTGCGGGGCACGCGGGCTGCGAAGCTGCGCTCGCCGCGGCAAGAATGGGAGCGCGAACTCTGCTTCTCACCACCAATATCGACAGGATCGCTTACATGTCGTGCAACCCGGCCGTGGGGGGTCTGGGCAAGGGGCATCTGGTAAAAGAGGTCGATGCTCTGGACGGCGAAATGGCGGTAAATATTGATGCGACAGGCATTCAATTCCGGACCTTGAACCTGACCAAAGGTCCCGCGGTCCAGGCGACCAGGGTTCAGGCGGACAAGGCCCGCTATGCCCTGAGAATGAAGAAGACCCTCGAAGGGCACCGTGGCCTGAGCGTACGACAGGCCACGGTGGAACGCATTCTGGCCGACGGGGGTCGGGCAACTGGCGTCGAAACCGGATGGGGCGAGAAGTTTTCCGCTCGGGCTGTCATCGTCACAACCGGCACCTTTTTAAACGGACTGATACACGTAGGGTTCGATCAGGCCCACGGCGGCAGGATGGGTGATGACGCATCATACGGTCTCTCCCGGAATCTTTCCGGTCTCGGTTTTCAGCTCGGAAGGCTCAAAACCGGAACCTGTCCCCGCCTTGACGGCCGCACCATCGATTTTTCGGGGCTGGAGGCACAGAGGAGCGATATACCGCCAAGGCCTTTTTCTTTCATGACAGAGGCTGTCTCCGGGGACCTGGCTGCCTGCTATGTGACTTATACCAACGAGCGCACCCATGAGATCGTCCGTTCCGGACTCGACAGGTCACCCCTCTATACAGGCAGGATCAAAGGAACAGGAGTCAGGTATTGTCCCTCCATAGAGGACAAGATAGTGAGATTTGCCGAAAGGGTGCGCCACCAGGTCTTTCTCGAGCCCGAGGGCCTCGACACGATCGAATATTATCCGAACGGGCTCTCGACGAGCCTACCCCTTGACGTTCAGATCGACATGCTCAGGAGCATCGAAGGTCTGGACAAAGTGCAGATCACGAGGCCCGGGTATGCCATAGAATACGACTTCGTCTATCCCACGCAGCTTTACGCCACCCTCGAATCGAAACCGCTGCAAAATTTGTTTCTTGCAGGTCAGATCAACGGGACTACGGGGTACGAGGAGGCGGCAGCCCAAGGGTTGATCGCCGGAATCAACGCGGTGCGAAAGATCCGGGGCGAGGAGCCCTTCTGTCCGGGGCGGAATGAAGCCTATATGGGTGTGATGATCGACGATCTGGTTACCAAGGGAGTCGACGAGCCCTATCGTATGTTCACTTCCCGAGCCGAGTATCGTCTTTTCTTGAGAGAAGACAATGCCGATTTACGTTTGACGGAGAAGGGGCACGATATGGGCGTCGTATCGACAAAGAGGCGCGATCTCGTGCGACAGAAGAAGGCGGGGATAGAGGAGCTGACGGCTCTCCTCACTTCCACGCGTCTGGCGCCCTCCGCATCCGTCAACGAAAAGCTCGCCGGTCTAGGTCCGGAAGGGCTCAGAAAGGCAACCACTCTTGCGGAACTGCTCAGCCGGCCGGAGATAAGGCTTCGCGATCTTGTCGCCCTTCAGCCCAGACTGGAAGCGTTCAGCGAGGACGTGGCTTATCAGGTCGAATTGAATGTGAAGTACCGGGGCTATATGGACCGGCAGAAAGAGCAGGTGGAAAGGGCAGGGAAGCTTGAAGACAGACGGATCCCGGACGATATAGCTTATCCGGATGTGTCGGGTCTTTCGAGGGAGGTCGTGGAGAAGCTCTCCAGGATACGACCCTTGTCACTCGGTCAGGCATCACGGGTCCCCGGCGTTACTCCTGCTTCAATGACTGCAATCCTCGTGCACCTGAAGAAAATGGGTGCCCTGTGAGGAACATGCCGGCCATGGGTGCGGGATCGGGATTGGAGAATTCTGAAGGGATGAAGAGGCGCCTCTTAGACATGGGGGCCGACGTGGTAGGCATAGCCGATATGAGCTTGTACGACAGAGAGATCATCGCTCTCGGAGACGACATCGCTCAGACCTATCCGAGGGCAATCTCCTTCGGTCAACTCGTCCCGAGGGGAGTGCTCGAAACTCTGATCGACGGTCCGACCCTTTTTTATCTTCATCATTATAGACAGGTGAACTACCGTCTCGACATGGTAGCCTATCTTCTCGCAAAACAGATCGAGGCAGAGGGCTTCCGGGCCCTGCCTCTCGCCGCGTCTCAAATGGTCGATTGGCAGCGCCAACTGGCCCACATCTCCCACAAGCACGTGGCCGTCGCTGCCGGGGTCGGCTGGATAGGCAGGAATAACTTGCTCGTCCATCCACACTTCGGCAGTCGGGTGCGGTACAATACAGTACTTACAAACATCAACCTTGCTCCCGACGCGCCCCTTGCCATCGGGTGCGGCGACTGTAACGCATGCATGTCCATATGTCCTGCTTCGGCTATCCGGGAGCGGCAGGCCGACTTCGATCATCGGGGATGCTATGAAATGCTCCAGGTATTTAAGAATAAAAGGAACCTTGGTCATCATATATGCGGTTTATGCGTGAGGGAGTGCGGAGGAAAAATATGAAGGCGCTGGTGGCGTTGGAAGACGGGACGGTTTTTGAAGGCAGGAGTGTGGGAATAGAAGGAGAGCAGGAAGGAGAGGTCGTCTTCAACACGAGCATGACGGGGTACCAGGAGATCCTGACGGACCCGTCTTACAAGGGGCAGATCGTGACCATGACCTATCCGCTCATCGGGAACTACGGCGTGAACGAGGAAGACGTGGAGTCGAACGGCCCGAAGGCCGAGGCCTTCCTGGCCCGGGAGTTCAGCAGGGTCACGAGCAACTTCAGGGCAAAGGAAAGCCTCATCGATTATCTTTCGCGTCACGGGATCATGGCGATCGACGAGGTGGACACTCGCGCCCTCACGAAACATATCAGAGAAAAGGGAGCCATGAAGGCTTTTATCTCGACCTCTGACCTGAACCCCGAGAGCCTCGTGCACAAAGCCCGGGAATCGAAGGGTATACTAGGCATAGACCTTGTCAGGGAGGTTACCTGCGAGACACCCTATGTCTTCGGCGATGACGGAGGCGATTTACATACGGTGGTTATGGATTTCGGGGTAAAGGCCAATATACCGCGCATGCTCAAGAAAACGGGATGCCGGGTGACTGTGGTGCCGGCCCGGACGACCGCGGCAGAGATACTCGATATGCAGCCCGACGGTGTGCTTCTCTCCAATGGCCCGGGCGATCCGGAAGGGGTGCCCGACGTGGTGGCCGAGATAAGAAAACTCTTCGGAAAAAAACCTATCTTCGGCATTTGCCTCGGCCAGCAGCTCCTCGGTCTCGCATACGGCGGCAAGACGTACAAGCTCAAGTTCGGTCACAGGGGAGGCAATCAGCCTATCAAGGAAATCGCGACAGGAAGAGTGAGCATCACCTCGGAGAATCATGGTTTTGCGGTCGATCTGAAGTCACTTGAAAAGGAGCGGGTAAAGGCAACCCATGTGAATCTCAACGACGGCACCCTCGAGGGCATGGAGCACGAAATCTACCCCATCTTCTCTGTACAGTTCCATCCCGAGGCATCGCCGGGTCCCCACGATTCCTACGGCCTGTTCAAGAAGTTCAGACAACTCATGGAGGCGTTCAGGAAGGAGAGACATGCCTAAACGGGAAGATATCAAAAGCATTTTTCTCATCGGTTCCGGCCCTATAGTAATCGGTCAGGCCTGCGAATTCGACTACTCGGGAAGCCAGGCGTGCAAGGCCCTCAGGGAGGAAGGCTACAGGATTATTCTGATAAACAGTAATCCTGCCACCATCATGACCGATCCGACCATGGCGGACAGGACTTATGTGGAGCCCCTCATCCCGGAGGTGCTCGAAGCGATCATCAAGGCCGAGAGACCCGACGCACTCCTGCCGACCCTAGGGGGCCAGACAGGACTCAACCTGGCGACTATCCTTTCGGAAAGAGGCATTCTCGAGAAGTACCAGGTCGAACTGATCGGCGCCGACTATGCAGCCATAAAGAAGGCGGAGGACAGGGAGGAGTTCAAGGCCGCCATGGAGAAGATCGGCCTCGAAGTCCCTCAATCCGGTTTCGCCTATAATGTCGAGCAGGCGCGTAAGGTGGTCAAGGAAGTCGGTTTCCCTGCCATCATACGGCCGAGCTACACGCTGGGCGGTACCGGAGGGGCAGTGGCCTATAATATCGAAGAGTTCGAGGTCCTCGCAACCCGTGGCATCGAGAGCAGCATGATCAATGAGATCCTCATCGAGGAATCGGTGATCG
This sequence comes from uncultured delta proteobacterium, assembly GCA_963750015.1. Lineage (GTDB taxonomy): Bacteria > Desulfobacterota > Syntrophorhabdia > Syntrophorhabdales > WCHB1-27 > CAVVNC01. The sequence continues at coordinate 10,158 of CAVVPU010000177.1, forward strand.
GCTGGAAAGAGTTCGAGCTGGAGGTCATGAGAGACAAGAAGGATAATGTCGTCATTGTCTGCTCCATCGAGAACTTCGATCCCATGGGCGTTCATACGGGGGACAGCATTACCGTCGCTCCTGCCCAGACCCTCACCGACAAAGAGTACCAGAAGATGAGGGACGCTGCTATCGCCATCATACGGGAGATAGGCGTGGAGACGGGCGGCTCGAATATTCAATTCGCGGTGAATCCGGAAGACGGCAGGATGGTCGTCATAGAGATGAATCCCAGGGTGTCGAGAAGCTCGGCCCTCGCTTCCAAAGCCACGGGTTTTCCCATCGCCAAAATAGCGGCGAAGCTGGCGGTCGGTTATACCCTGGACGAGATACCGAACGACATCACCAAGAAGACACCGGCTTCCTTCGAGCCTACCATAGACTACTGCGTGGTGAAGATCCCGAGGTTCACCTTCGAAAAATTCAAGGGCGCCGACGAAACCCTCACCATTTCCATGAAATCGGTGGGGGAGGCCATGGCTATCGGCAGAACCTTCAAGGAAGCATTAATGAAGGGCTTCCGGTCGCTGGAGGTAGGGGCCCACGGCATCATGGACGATCGGCACCCCGCGGGGCCGACCGATCTCGAGCTCATCAGACAGAAGCTCATCATTCCCAACCAGAACAGGGTATTCTTCATCCGCCATGCCCTCAAGGCAGGCATGGATGTGGAGGAGATTCACAGCCTGACCAGGATAGATAGGTGGTTCCTCGAAAACATCGACGAAATAGTGCGGTTCGAGGATGAGCTGGAGGCATACCGAAGCGACCTTCCCATATTCTCCCGGCCGGAATCGGTGCCGGAAGAGCTCATAAGACGGGCGAAGCGTTATGGCTACTCGGACAAGCAGATCGGAACCTTTATCGGCTTGTCCGAGGCCGAGGTACGCCAGTGGCGGATAAGCAGGTCAATAGAAAGCGTGTTCAAGCTCGTCGATACGTGCGCGGCCGAGTTCGAGGCTTACACCCCGTACTATTACTCGACCTATGAAAAGGAGAACGAATCGCGGGACTCCGACCGGAAAAAGATCATGATACTCGGGGGTGGCCCGAACCGGATCGGCCAGGGTATAGAATTCGATTACTGCTGCGTCCACGCGGCGTTCGCCCTGAAAGAGCTCGACTTCGAGACGATCATGGTGAACAGCAATCCCGAGACGGTGAGCACCGACTACGATACTTCGGACAAGCTTTATTTCGAGCCTTTAACGCTGGAAAACGTGCTCGACATCGTGGCGAGGGAGAAGCCGGACGGAGTAATTGTCCAGTTCGGGGGTCAGACTCCGCTGAACCTTGCAGTACCCTTGAAAAAAGCCGGGGTGAACATCATCGGGACCAGTCCCGAAAGTATCGACATTGCGGAGGACCGGGAAAAGTTCAAGGCCCTTCTCAAGAAGCTCGACCTTACCCAGCCGGAAAACGGCATAGCGACCTCCTTCGAAGAAGCCAAGAAGGTGGCGAATATAATCGGCTACCCCATAGTGGTCAGACCCTCCTATGTGCTCGGAGGCAGGGCTATGGAGATAGTTTACGCAGAGAATGATCTCGAATCGTTCGTCGAGAAGGCTTATGAGGCTTCTCCCGATCTTCCCATTCTTATCGACAAGTTCCTCGAAGACGCAATCGAGATCGACGTGGATGCGGTGGCGGATGGGGACCGGTGCGTGGTTGCGGGCATCATGGAACACATAGAGGAGGCGGGAATTCATTCCGGGGACAGCGCGAGCGCCCTGCCGCCCTATTCGCTCAACGACGACCTCATTGAACGTATAAAGTCAAATACCTATGACCTTGCCAGGGAGCTTCACGTGGTGGGGCTCATGAACATTCAGTACGCGATCAAGAACGACATAGTCTACGTGCTGGAGGTGAACCCCAGGGCCAGCCGGACAGTACCCTTCGTGAGCAAGGCCACAGGCGTTCAGTGGGCCAAGATTGCAGCAAAACTGATGACAGGCGTGAAGCTCTCAGACCTCGGCATCGAGCGTGAGGTGGAGGTGCGTCATTTTGCGGTTAAGGAATCGGTCTTTCCCTTCAACAAGTTCTTTGGCGTCGACACCATCCTCGGCCCGGAGATGAAGTCGACCGGTGAGGTGATGGGCATCGATTTCAATTTCGGGGCTGCCTTTTGGAAGTCACAGCTCGGGGCCGGGCAAAATCTGCCCTTCGACGGCAACGTATTCTTGAGCGTGAAGAACAAGGACAAGAGAAACGTGGTCTTCATAGCGAAGAAGCTTTCAGATTTGGGGTTCAAAATTTTTGCGACCAGGGGAACAGGGAAGATCCTCGCGAACAGCGGGATCGAGACCATCTTCGTCAATAAAGTTTCGGAAGGGCGGCCCCACGTGGTCGACATGATCAAGAACGGCCAGATCCACCTCATTATCAATACCCCGAGCGGGAGAAAGCCCAAGAATGACGAGGTGCTTATCAGGGCCGGGGCGGTGCAGTACAAGATCCCCTATACCACGACCATCTCCGGGGCCCAGGCCGTGGTAAATGCCATAGAAACCATGAAGAAGGGCATCCTCAGCGTAAAGCCCTTGCAGGACTACTACGCGGTATGATTCCGCGGACTAAAGAAAAGGGTCCGGAAAATGGATGAATTGAAAGGAAAGGAAAAGGTCTTGATCAAGGTAAAGAACCCGATCGTCGACATGGACGGCGACGAGCAGACGCGCATTATCTGGTCGATGATAAAAGAAAAGCTTATTCGCCCTTTTCTCGACATAGACCTGAAGTACTACGATCTTGGGCTTGCCATGCGCGATGAGACGGACGACCGGATCACCAGTGACGCGGCGAGGGCGATAAAGGAATACGGCGTGGGTGTGAAATGCGCGACGATCACCCCCGATGCCGAAAGGGTCTCCGAGTATAGTCTCAAGCGCGCCTGGCCGTCGCCGAACGGCACGATCAGGTCTATTCTCGACGGCACGGTCTTCCGAAAACCGATCATGGTAAAGAACATCTCTCCCGCGGTTCGGAGCTGGAAGAAGCCCATAATCATCGGGCGACACGCCTACGGCGATTTTTACAGAGGCGTGGAAATGAAGATAGATGCGCCGGGCAAGGTGGAGCTCGTCTACACCCCGGCTATCGGAGGGGAACAACGCCTTTTGGTCCATGACTTCAAGGCTCCCGGCGTTATAATGGCCATGCACAATCTCGAGGGCTCCGTCCGCTCCTTCGCACGATCCTGCATAAACTACGCTTTGAGCGAGCAGATAGATCTGTGGTTCTCCATGAAAGACACGATCAGCAAGAAGTATCACGCTTTTTTCAAGGATGTCTTCAGCGATGAGGTAGGGCAGCGGCGCGCTGCCCTCGATAAGGCCGGAATCGGCTACCGCTATCTACTCATTGACGACGCAGCCGCCCAGATGATGAAGCAGGAAGGGAATATCCTGTGGGCCCTGAGCAACTATGACGGTGATGTATTCTCCGATGTAGTTGCCGCGGGTTTCGGCTCTCTCGGCATGATGACCTCTGTCCTCGTCTCACCTGACGGGCATTATGAATTCGAGGCTGCCCACGGCACGGTGCGGCGGCATTACTACGAACATCTGAAAGGCCACGCGACGAGCACCAACTCGGTGGCCTCCATCTTCGCCTGGAGCGGGGCAATCAAGAAGCGGGGGGAGATCGATTCTACGCCTGAAGTCACAGCTTTCGGCAGACTCATCGAAGAGGCGGTAATCGCTTGCATCGAGGACGGCATCGTCACGAAGGACCTCTTACCTCTCATGGAGCCCCGGCCTTCTACATATCAAACGACCGAGGGATTCATCGATAACGTGGCCGAGCGACTCTGATGAAGGGAAAGATATCCCCTAATACGCTGAATCATGAATCTTCGGTCACTCCTGTCTCGTCAAAGCTGCGATAAAAACCCCGGGAACGGGCGCGATCTTTCTCGAAGGGTAGTCGAAGGCGGCCAGGCCCGTCTCGACGAGACCTACGAGCAGATCTCCTTTGGTCACACGGTGAAACAGGCGAAAACCGAGGCGGCTTAACTCGCCCACGTGCGTCTCGATGAGGAGCTCATCGAACATGAAAGCCTCCGACCTGTAGTTCACCACGAGGTCTGACATTACTACGCCTGTCCGGCCATCGCCGAGATCAAGCTCGCTGAATCCCAGGGAAGAAAACATCCGGGCCCGGGCAGTGCCGATGAGCGAGATAAGGCTGTCGTTGGCGAGATGGCCTCCGTAGTTGAGGTCGCGCGGCTGAACCTCCAGGGTACAGCGGAACTCGTATGCTTTCTGCTGGATAAGCCTCACCCTCGGCATGGTCGGTCCTTTCCCTTTCGCAAGAACGTGGCAGTTCGTCTTTTCCCTTGATCTACCACGTGTCGAGGGCCATGTCAACTCGCGTGTTTGTCCCCTTTCAAATCCGGAAATGAGAGGTCTTATGTTTCACGATGCTTGTCGGCCCTATCCCTTAAGCAGATCCGGGCTTTATCGTTCCAGGTCTTATCCGGCCGGGGTGAGGTCGGTAATAGAAGAAGGAGGTGGCTTATGCCCCTATCGGCAGACCCATACAATTTTGCTGTCTTTTGTGCTATAAAAGTGTGATGAACGACAATGAGAATCCCAGAGTCAGATGGCTCGATATCGTGCCTACGGTACATGAGGGTGCACAGGCCTTTGTGCTTCGGGACCCGGAAGGGATTACCGACAAGTCCCTCCTCGTGTCCAGGGACGTTCTGCTTCTTATTTCCCTCATGGACGGCACGAGATCGATGGTCGACATCCGGTCCCAGTACGTGAAAACATCCGGTTCCCTGGTGGATACGGACCGGATAGGGTCGGTGGTTGATACACTGGATGAGTGCTTTCTCCTGCTCAATAGACGCTATGAGATGCACGTCAGCCGTCTCAGAGAGGAATATGAGGCCCTGCCTTTTCGAAACGCGTGTCTTCCGGGTAAAACATATCCTGAGGATGCGAACGTGCTGCGCTCGTACCTCGCTAATTTGATGGCCGGGCAAGCAAGTAAGCCTGTTCGGTCGGGCAGGGTTGTCGGCATGATAGCGCCCCACATCGATTACGCAAGGGGGGCAGACGTTTACCGCAGCGTTTACAGATTTTTGCCGACCGACGGGAATACCCTTTTCATCGTCTTCGGTACCTGCCACAAACTTACCCGTAAGATATGGAGCATTTCTCTCAAGGATGTCGTGACTCCCCTTGGAAGAATCAAGACGACTGAGGAGGTCGGCGAGCTGATCAGGCACGACTCTCTTCTGAAGGATTACGTCGATGAATGGCCGCATCGGAACGAGCATTCCATCGAGCTTCAGTTGCCTCTGATGCAGTTTCTTCTGGAAGGGAGACAGTTTGAAGTTCTTTCTATCCTTACCGGGTCCCTTCACGAGTATATTGAGGACGGACGTACCCTCGACCAGGGCGAGGTGCCGGCATTATTGGAAAGCCTCAAAAGCCTTGTCAGCTCACACAAAGGCCCTATCGTTCTTCTTGCAGCGGCTGATCTCGCCCATATAGGCGCACAGTTCGGAGACGCACAGCCCCTCGATAGCATGCTCGAAGAGTCGAAGATAAGGGATGAGGAGCTTCTTCGGCATATAGCGGCAGTGGACGGCAGGGGATTCTTCGAGGCCGTGAAGAGGGAGGGGGACAGAAGACGAATCTGTGGACTCGCCCCTATCTATTTCGTCCTCTCCATGATGGATGCCCGACGGGGGGAGATGATCGGCTATCAGCAATGGACCGATGGAGCATCATCGGTGAGCTTTACAGGGATGATTTTCTACTGAATGGGGCTCGCGTGTAAATATTGGGGCTTGCCGGGGCCGATCACTCGCCGGTGATCTGTACTACTACTTCTCTTTCTCGGGGTCTGTTGTCGAATTCTGCAAAGACGACTTGTTGCCACGTGCCTAGCAGCATTTTTCCTTTCTCGAAAGGCACGGTGAGCGACGGACCGGCAATCGATGCCCTCACGTGGCTGTACCCGTTAGCGTCCCCCCATGTATCGTCGTGATAGTAGTGCTTGCGTGACGATGCTAATTGTTCGTAAAACCCCTTCATGTCCGCCACAAGCCCCGGTTCATATTCAAAAGTGGTAATGGCTCCGGTGGAACCGACGGCAAAGACGAGAACGTTTCCCGACTGTAAGCCCGAATCTGTCAGCACGCCGGATACCTCTCCCGTGATGTCGATAAAATCGCCACTTCCCTTTGTCTTAAAGGAGACACGCCCGTTTATGATCTTCATGAATGCCTGCCTTTTTGGGAGCCTTAATCGACCGGTCAAGACGCCAAGAGGCGACTCGCCCTTTTCGAGCTTTCAGGTGATTGCCGTAACTATTTGGGAGAAAATAGAAAATCGGGACGACTGGACTTGAACCAGCGACCCCAGCGTCCCGAACGCTGTGCTCTACCATGCTGAGCTACGCCCCGTGTGAGTAGGATAGCAGACTCCGGGGAAAAATGCCATCCTTTTTGATCGTGCGACCACCCTTATCGGCGAGATCGTAGTGCAGACCACGTCCGTGTCCCGGATGGCGGCTTTCCCCTTTACCGTTCCATTGAACAGGCCACGACCGTAAGCTGGGGAAAACCGCTTGGGCTTCTCGTTTCGATCACTATGTTCTTGGCTTTACAGCGGGGGCAACGGTAGAACGCCTCGTCACCCTCTTCCTCAAGCTCACACCTTCTCAGCGCATGGGTTTTCTTGCCCAGAGGGTTCCGCCTCGGCTCCATCTCCCACAGCACTTCCGAACAATTGAGGCACACGATTGTCCCCACTGTTTCTCCTCTAGATATTCTTACGCGGTTCCCTGTACAAATGCAATCACCTTTCATGATTATCGGCCCAACGGCAGGTTTAGTGAATAACCCTGCCGCAAGCAGTAGGGTATCCAAGAAAACGAGCGAAGCGAGTCTTCGAGGGGGCGACGCGAGCCCCACATGACAACCCGCGAGCCCCGGCAGTTCCCCCTATTCGGCCGTTGTGCGGCCACTGACCATGCGCACCTGCGGCGGTCCTTCCTTTTTATGAGGGGGAGTCTCTGCGGGCTTTGGAAGAAAAGGCAAGAACCTATCGCGGACCAGGCCCTCGCCGTTGGCGATGGTCCGCGAGGGCAAGCCTGGACGGAGGGGGCGACGCGAGCCCCATTAAATTGATTGCCTGCGAGTACCCGGCAGTCCACCCGTATAGGCGGTCCGACGGGGTCGCATGAGTGCGCGCCTGCGGCGGTCCTTCCTTTTTATGAGGGGGTGGCTCCGTGGGCTTTGCCCACGGAGGGGGCGACGCGAGCCCCATTAAATTGCCCGGCGCCATCAGAACATGTATCTTCTCATGTTCACGTTGAGCAGAAGGCCGATGCCCACGAGGCTCGACACCAATGCCGAGCCTCCGTAGCTGATGAAGGGCAGGGGGATGCCGACCACGGGAGCAAGGTTAATGGCCATGAGTATGTTAATCGTGAATTGGATGAAGATCAGGGAAGCCACACCGAAGGTGATAATAGACCCTAGCCGGTCGGAAGTGCTCTCCGAGATCTTGAGGCACTGGTATATGAAGGAAGCGAAGAGCAAAAAGAGGACGATGGAGCCTACAAAACCCCATTCCTCTCCGAAAACGGTGAATATGAAGTCCGTGTGATGTTCGGGTATGAAATGGAGCTTGTGTTGGGTGCCCTTCAGGTAGCCCTTGCCGAGAAATCCGCCGGACCCCACGGCGATTTTGGCCTGGATCGAATGATACCCGTAACCCGCCGGGTCTGCTTCCGGATTGAAGAGGCTGAGGATTCTCATTTTCTGGTAAGGCTTCATGAAGAACTTCCAAAGGAGCGGAAGGGAAGGCGCGCCCACAAGGCCAAGGAAAACATAAGTCGACTTCTTAAGACCGACGAACCAGAAGATGGAGAGGCAGCAGAGGAGGATGACCACCGCCGTGCCGAGGTCCGGCTGCTTGAGAATAAGAATGCAGGGCACGAGCACATAGATCAAGGGAAGGATGATGTCCTTGAGACCGAGGGGCTCGTTCTCTTTCTTCCGTTGACTGAGTATGTTCGCGAGAAAGAGGACCACTATCGGTTTCATCAGCTCCGAGGGCTGAAGATTGATCCCGCCGAAGGCGATCCATCGCTTGGCGCCGCCTGCAATGGTGCCGAGGATTATCACGACGACTATGAGAAAGAGGACAACGAAATAGAAGTACTTGGCATAGCCTGCGATCAGGCGGTAATCGTAAGACAGGATCAGGAGGATGATACAGATGCCCACGACAAGGGCTGCCATCTGTTTCAAGACAAGGTTGTAGGGCCCACCCTCGACGGATCGGGACGCGCTTATGAGGTTGACCATGCCGATGAACAGTATGGCGAACCCGTTCAGGATAAGATACCAATCAAGATGATAGAGCCTTCTTTTATCAATGTGCATCTGGCCTCACCGGCTGTGTATGTTGGCTGGGCGTTTGTTGATTCGGTGTCTGCTGCTTCGGCGCATCCGCCCTCGGTGGCTGACCGTGCGGGGCAGGTGTTTGTTGCTTGGATGCATTCGGCTCGCCGGGTTGCCCGTGCTGATTCGGCGCTGCCTGTTGGTCCTTGAATAAGACTTCGGCCACGGCTTTGGCTACAGGCGAGGCAGCACTTGCGCCGTGAAGACCGTGTTCCACGAGGATGCCCATGGAGACGGACGGAGTGTCGCTCGGTGCATAAGCGATGAACAATGCGTGGTCAGCCCCGCCCGTGCCCGACTGGGCCGAACCTGTCTTCCCGCTGATGCTCACGATGCTTGAGCGGGCATTGCCGTACGCCGTTCCCCTTGGCTCGTTCACCACGCCTTTCATGGCATCTTTAACTATTGCAAAGGCCTCCTTGCTCAGCTTTACGTTGGCGGTCATGACCGGTTCGAATACCTTGACCACCTTTCCGTCGGGAGTGACAACCCTGTTGACGATCTGGGGCTTGAAAGTCACGCCCTCGTTTCCCACGAACGAGGCGAGCTGCATGAGGTCGATGGGGGTGAGCCAGTCGGCACCCTGACCGATGGCAACCGAAGGTGTCTCGCCGGGGAACCACTTCTGATGAAAAGTCTTCATCTTCCATTCGGTGGACGGCACGAAACCGCTTTTCTCACCGGGCAAATCGATGCCCGTGGGCCGCGTGACGCCAACTTTGTCCGCCATCTCATGGATGGCGTCAACCCCCAGCTTCAAGCCGGTATTGTAGAAAAAGACGTCGCAAGATTCGACGATGCCTTTATGAACCGCGGTAGCACCGTGTCCTTTCTTCTGCCAGCACTTGAATACGTGGCCGCCGTAGGCAAACGATCCGCTGCACCCGAACGTCGTATGTTCGTCGATTGCCCCTTTGTCCAGGGCCTCGAGGGCGACTATCGGCTTGAAGGTCGACCCCGGGGGGAAACGTCCTTGTATGGCACGGTTCTGCAAAGGATGGCTCGGGTCTGTGGCGATGTTTTTCCAGTATTCCCGCGAGCCTGAAGTGAGCTGGTTGGGGTCGAAGGAAGGGTGGCTCGCGATGGCGAGGACACCGCCCGTCCTGGGATCGGATACCACCCCGCCGCCTGCCTTGTGCATATTGTCTTTTCCGTAAAGGCCTTTTTCCAGGGCCTCCTGCACGTCCATGTCGATGTTGAGGTAAATGCCGTTCCCCGACACGGGCTCCTTTACGTCGAGCACGCGGACCTCTCTACCCGATGCATCGACCTCTACTCTCTCTTCGCCATCGACGCCTCTGAGGTACTTTTCATACATCTTTTCGAGGCCGAACTTGCCTACAGGGTCCCCTGGAACGTAAGCGCCCTTGTACTCCGGCGATTTCAGCTCTTCGTTGCTTATTTCGGACACGTAGCCCAGGGTATGGGCGAGCATCTCACCGTATGGATAGTTTCGTTTGGGTTCTATCTGTATGGATACTCCCGGGAGGTAGAACTTGTTCGCTTCTACCTTCGCCACCTGGTCCATGGACATGTCGGTTTCGATTCTCACCGCGAAGGACGAAGGGAAGTCCCGCGCATCTTTCAGCTTGGCCAGGATCTCTTCCCTATCGAGGTCGAGCAGCTTGACGAGGCCGTCCACTGTCTGGGTGAAATCCTTGATGTCTTCGGGCACGAGGTAGAGGTTGAAAGAGGGCCTGGTGTCGCCGAGTATTCTTCCTTTCCTGTCGAAGATCGTACCCCGTGGCGCGAGGATTTTTTTGATCCTTACTCGGTTTTGCTCGGCAAGCCGCCTCATTTCGTCTCCCTTCAATATCTGAAGGTCAAAAAGACGCATGAAAAGGATGATGACGACAAAGACGAGGACTCTCTTGCACCATTTATATTTCTTTTCCAGAGGGGTTGCCGCGAATTCCTCCTGCATGGCTATGCCCGGCTCCAATAACTCGTGCGGAAGCGTTCGAGAAAGCCGAACATGAACAGTGCCACGAAGGCGGTCACTATCGAGTCAGGAAGCGAATAGAGGAGCACATTGAAAATGTCTTTTGTCTCTCCCTTCGAGAGGAGGGAAAGGGCCAGGAACAGAAGGGATTCGAAGAGCACCGAGGCGGCGCAGACCAGGGAAAAAATGTAGCGCGATTCTATATAGATCCTGCTCTTCACGAAAATGCAGGAAAGAAGCAGACCAATATTGGTGAAAAGCATGGCTCCCGAAGGTCCGTTCGACAGTATTTCCTGGAAGAATCCGAAGACCGCAGCGGCAAGCAGTCCGTCAGCGGGCGAGAGAAAAAAAACCGCGTAGATAATGAACGGCACGGCAAGGTCTGGTTTAGCCAATTCTATGGGCAGAAAGGAGAAGAAGGCAGACTCGCACAACATTAGAAAGACACCGAAGGCCAGGCAGACAATTCTTCGCATCACTTCTTGACCACCAGCACTTCGTCGAGCTTCTTGAAGTTGTTGAAAGGCATTACGTCGATATCGGAGAAGAGCCCCGGCCTCGTCTTGTCTATCTTGATAACGATCCCGAGTGCGAGGCCCTCGGGATAGATTCCGTCCTTCCCGGACGTTATCAGTCGGTCCCCCATTTCGAGGTCGTCATTCTTGAGCACGTATTTCAATTTGAGGATCGTCTGGCCCGTACCCTCGACTATCCCCCGCGTGTGCTTACCCGCAGAATAGACGTCGACCGCGGAGTTCGTGTCGTTGATTATCATGACCTTGGTATTCCACCTGCTGACCTCGACGGTCTGGCCCACGACTCCCGCCGGAGTTACTACAGGCATGCGTGCGTGGACGCCGGAGTTCACCCCTTTGTCTATGATGATGCATTTGAACCAATTCATGACGTCTTCCCCGACCACACGGGAAGCGATCATCTCGTTCGGCCTCTGCCGGACCATGTCGAGCAGGCTTTTCAGCCTTTCGTTTTCTTTTTCCAGCTCGGTGATCCTCTGGTTTTCCAGCTCCATCAGCTCGAGGCGCTTTTTCAGCTCGACGTTTCTTTTCTTCAAGTCTATGAGGCTGACGTAACTATCGAGGACGTAGTCAACGGAGCGAACAGGCGTACTGAGCATCTTGAGGGCCGGTCCCACGCAGTCGGTGACAGCGAGCTTGACGCGAGAATAGCCGTTGTTGACGAGGTTTATGTTCGTAAAAAGAAGGAACGAGAGTGCGAGTAGTAGAACGGCCGCTATTATTACAAAGGTACCTTTCACCGCTGCTCTTTGGTTTCTCTAAAACTTAGCCGCTATTTCTTTGAGAAGGCTCATTTCATCCAGGACCCGGCCGGCACCTTCTACCACTGCGGTGAGAGGATTGTCGGCAACGATCACGGGCAGCCTTGTGACTTCTTTGATGAGCAGGTCCAGGTTCTTGAGCATGGCACCTCCCCCCGACAGGACGATGCCCTTGTCTACGATATCTGCCGCCAGTTCGGGCGGGGTCCGCTCGAGGGCAAGTCTGACCGAGTCTACAATGGCATTGACCGGCTCTGCAATGGCTTCCCGGATGTCTTTGGAAGATATCTCGAGCGTCTTCGGGATGCCTCCCACGAGGTCCCGGCCCTTTATCTCCATGTCGAGCTCCTGCTCGTTCTGGATGGGATAGGCCGACCCTATGTTGATCTTGACCAATTCCGCCGTTCTTTCACCTATGAGGAGGTTGTACTTCCTCTTTATGTACTGTATGATCGCTTCGTCGATCCTATCGCCTGCTATCCTCACCGAGTTACAGTAAACGATGCCGGAGAGGCTGATCACGGCGACCTCCGTCGTTCCGCCTCCTATATCGACGATCATGTTCCCGCTCGGTTCCGTGATGGGAAGCCCCACGCCGATGGCTGCTGCCATGGGCTCTTCTATAAGGTAGACTTCCCGGGCACCTGCGGATTCGGCTGATTCTTTGACCGCCCTTTTCTCAACGGGGGTGATGCCGGAGGGAATGGAGATGACGATCCTCGGCCGCGCGTAAGATTTTTTGTTATGTATTTTTTGTATGAAATATTTGAGCATGGCCTCAGTGACCTCGAAGTCGGCGATCACGCCATCCTTCAGGGGCCGTATGGCAACAATGCTCCCGGGGGTCTTCCCGAGCATTCGTTTAGCTTCCTCTCCGACGGCGATAACCCTCTTTGCTCCCCGCGAATCCTGATGTACCGCAACGACGGAAGGCTCATTGGTGACTATGCCTTTTCCCTTCAAATAGACCAATGTATTCGCGGTACCAAGGTCAATTGCAAGGTCTTTCGATATGAATCCGAACAGCGCGTCGAGCATTCTTTGGGCTCCCTCCGGAAATAAGCTGTTGAAAACTAAGTGCCAATATACTATTTTAAGATATCAAAATCAAGCAACAGAACGAAACTCAATAACTTAGGATTAACGGAGATACGATGTTAAGAAGTATGAGGAAACACGGAAGTAAGTGGGTGCTTGGCTTCCTTGTCGTCGTTATCAGCGTCGTGTTTGTTTTCACCTTTGGTTTCAATAATAGGGGACAAGCAGATAGAACCGTCGCGCAAGTGGGCTCGCACAAGATAACGGCCATGGAGTACCAAAACGCCTATAACAAGACCCTCGATCTTTACAAGCAACGCACCGGGGGCAGGCTCGACGAGGCACAGTCGAACCAGCTGAAACAGATGGTCATGAACGACCTCGTCGATAAGTATGTGCTTCTAAAAAAGGCCGACGAGATGGGAATTTCGGTTTCCGACAAGGAATTTGCCGAAACACTTGCGGCGGTGCCCCTTTTTAACAGGAACGGCAAATTCGACAGACAACTCTATTTGCAGTTTCTCGCGAGCAACAACCTCGATCCTAAGACCTTCGAGGAAGATCAGAGACAATCGATGGCCATCTCCCGCCTCATGAGTATCATCGAGGATAATGCAGCGGCAGTCGGTACGGATGAGAAAGCGGCCTATGATGCTTATTTAAGGGAGAAGGGACAGATAAAGCTCTCCATGGCCGTATTCGATCCCGACCAGTACAGGAACAAGGTGACCGTAGATGACAAGGAGCTTGCCGACCTGTACGATAGGGAGAAAAGCGCTTACCGCTCGGAGAACACCTTCCACCTCAAATATCTCGTGATCGACGCAAAAAGCAGCGTCAGGGATGACCAGGCTTATATGGACCTTCTCAAGTCGAAGGACCTGGAGGCCTACGGCAAGTCGAAGGCGCTCCAGGTCGTAGACCTGGGAACTTTGAAAGAGAGCGAGCTGGTCTCCCGGTTCGGCAATTTGAAGATCCAGGACGCCCTCAAGGGCCTGGCTAAGAACGACATCACCCTTCCTTTGCGCGCCTCGGACAGGTCATACATATTTCAGATGCTCGACAAGGCGGACGGTCGACCTCTTGAGAAGAGCGATGCTCTGAAGGTCATCAAAGCCAGGGTCGAGGGCGAGAAGGCGCGCACGATGGCTGCGGGGAAGGCTTCCGACGCAGTCAAGGATAGGGGCCTGAAATTTGTGAAAGATACGGGATTCGTCCAGAGAAACAGCATGGTTATTCCCGGACTAGGACCAATACCCGCAGAGAGCGCCGGCATCTTTGCCCTCACCAAAGGCCAGGTCTTCCAAGAGCCCGTGGAGGTTAACGGCAAGTTTTACGTCTTTGCCTATGCGGACGAAAAGCAGCCGGACAAGGACCAGTGGGAAAAGGATAAGGACACCTTCGGCCGGATATACGCGGCCATGGCCAAAAACGCCTACTTTGCGGCCTTCAAGGAAAGCCTGAGGAAGGACGCCAAAGTCAAGATCGACTGGAAAGAAATGTAAGAAGCGCGGCTCAATCGGTTTCCTTCCTGTGGTCATCCTCGGCATAGATACCTCCTGCGACGACACGTGCGCGGCAGTACTCGACGAAAAGCGGATATTGTCCGACATCGTCTCGAGCCAGGTGCCGATCCATAGCAAGTTCGGGGGCGTCGTGCCCGAGATTGCCTCGAGAAAACATGCGGAGCTCATAGACCATGTATACAACGAGGCCCTCCGTGAGGCGGGAGTGACCCTCGCCGATGTGGAGGCGATTGCCGTGACATGCGGTCCCGGTTTGATCGGCTCTCTGCTCGTCGGCCTCTCTTTTGCCAAGGGTCTGGCCCTTGCCACAGGCCTGCCGCTGGTGGCGGTCAATCACGTGCAGGCTCACGGCTTGAGCATCTTTCTCGAAGAGGAAGTGGAGTTTCCCTTCATATCTCTCGTCGTGTCCGGGGGGCACACGGTACTTCTCTATTTTTCCGATGCCACCGCCTTTCGCGTGCTCGGGACCACGAGAGACGATGCGGTGGGAGAAGCCTTTGACAAGGTTTCCAAGTATCTCGCCCTCGGCTACCCCGGAGGCAAGGTCATTGAGGAATTGGCCCGGACAGGGGACCCCAACTTCGTTTCGTTCCCGAGGCCCATGAGCGACGAAAGCAACTTTGACTTTTCTTTCAGCGGCCTCAAGACTGCCTTCGTCAATTATGCGAAGAAACAGGGGATAACCGCCGCCAATCGTGCCGACGTACTGGCATCCTTCCAGGAAGCGGCGTGCGACGTTCTTGCCCTCAAGACAGCGCGGGCCGCCCGGGAAGAGCGCGTCCGTTCGGTGGTCCTCGGGGGAGGCGTCGCCTCCAACGGAAGGCTTCGCAGCGCGGTTCTCGAACGATGCCGGGCCAACGGCGTTTCCGTTTTCGTCCCTTCGCCCAAGTACTGCACCGACAAC
The DNA here is from genome assembly GCA_963750015.1 of uncultured delta proteobacterium. Taxonomy (GTDB): domain Bacteria; phylum Desulfobacterota; class Syntrophorhabdia; order Syntrophorhabdales; family WCHB1-27; genus CAVVNC01. The sequence continues at coordinate 25,335 of CAVVPU010000177.1, forward strand.
GGCGCCATGATCGCACTCTGCGCTCATTTCTATGCGTCAAAGGGTCAATTTTCACCGGTAAACGTCAAGGCTTATTCGAGGATGAAATGGAGTCTGAGACCGGCCCTCAAGAAGAGCCTTGGTCAGCATCTTTTGAAGGATAAAAACCTCTTGAAGAAGATGGTGAGGCTCGCGGGCGTGGGGGAAGAGGACAGAGTCGTCGAGATAGGACCGGGCCACGGGGACCTTACGAGGTGTGTCGCCGAGCAGGCCGGCTCCCTGGTGGCAGTCGAGCTGGACGAGCGTCTCAAGGGTATGCTCGTGCCTCTGGAAAGGGAGTTTCCGAATGTGAGAATTCTCTTTTCCGATATACTCGACGTGGAGCTTGCCGGCCTGTCGAAGGGAAGTCTTCTCACGATAATGGGCAACATCCCTTACAACATAACAGGCGAGATCCTCTTCAAGCTCCTTCACGAGCGCGCCGTTGTAAAAGGGGCGTTTCTCACGATGCAGAAGGAAGTGGCCGAGAGGCTCGTGAGCACCTCCCATAAGAGGAGTTACGGCGCCCTCTCGGCGATTTTCCAGTTGGCGGCCACGGTCAAGCTGCTCCTTTCCTTGAAACCTGCCCTCTTCGTGCCGCCTCCCAGGGTGTCGAGCGCCTTTGTTTCGATCGTCTTTCGGAAGGGCGCCGAGGTCGACGAAGAGCTGATCGAGTTCATCAAGGTTTGTTTCCGTCACAAGAGGAAGTTCCTGCGCCACTCTCTGAAGGGCAGGCTCGAACCTGTCGAGATCGAAAAGATCTATCGCGGCATGGCTTTTCCCGATAACGTGAGACCGGAAGAGATCGAGCCCGAGGGGTTCCTGCGCATGTACGGGCTTCTCAAGGCGGGCAGAGTGGTCAATGTCAATGAATAATAGGGTCGGCTTTACCACCTCCATTCCCGTCGAGGTTCTCTTCGCCTCAAGAAGGCGCCCCTGCGATCTCAATAATCTTTTCGTGGGCCACGATGACCCCTTGCACTATATCGCCCTCGCAGAAAAGGACGGCTTCCCCAAGAGCATGTGCAACTGGATCAAGGGGCTCTATGGAGTAATCAGGGAAGAGGCCATCGATACGGTGGTGACCGTCCTCGAAGGGGATTGCAGCAACACCAGGGCCCTGGCTGAAATACTCACGTACAAGGGCGTGCGCACCATCCCTTTCTCCTTCCCATATGACAGGGACAGGGAAGGCCTTTCCCGGGAGATCGGGAAATTTGCCAATCTTTTCGGGGTCGACCCGGACAGGCTCGCGGCTGTCGATGAAAGTATCCAGGCAGTGAGAAGATCGCTGGCCGAGATCGACCGCCTCACGTGGATCGAAAGACGGGTGACCGGTTTCGAGAACCATCTCTGGCAGGTTTCCGCCTCCGACATGGAGGGTTCTTTCGAGGCGTATGGAGAAAAGGCACGCGCCTTCATCGACAGGGCTCGCCAAAGGAGCCCCATGGAGGGCATCCTCATCGGGTACGTGGGCGTCCCTCCCATCAGCCCCGACCTCTACGAGTTCGTCGAAGAATCGGGCTGCCATATCGTCTACAACGAGGTGCAGCGGCAGTTCGCTCTGCCTTTCTTTTCAGGCGACATAGTCGACCGCTACCTGCTCTACACCTATCCCTACGGCATTTTTGCGCGCCTCGAGGACATGAAACAGGAGATCCACCGTAGGGGGCTCGCGGGCATCATCCACTATGTTCAGGCCTTCTGCTACCGGGCGATCGAAGACGTCATCTTGAAGGAATCCCTCGACGTGCCGGTCATTACCATCGAGGGGGACCTGCCCCACCATCTCGACACACGGACAAAGCTCCGTCTGGACGCCTTCATCGAGATGCTGAAGGGAAGAGTGGATGGAGAAGATTAGGAGACTTACAATCACCAGAGAAGGCATCGGCTTTTTCAAGGCCATTCTCGAGTCTTATGAAGAGATAGGCATCATGACGGTCATCGACGGCAAGACAGGGGAGATCGAGCTTATCTATCCTGTCTCTGCCGAGACGGATCTTATGGCCATAATGGATGACATGAAAAGATTCGATATCCTGTTCACGGAGGCACGTGATGTTCGATGAGACCAAGGTGCTTAACAGACTTAAGGCAGGCGGCACCATCTACGCCGAAGTTTTTGAGGAGGAGACGCCCTACACCGTCATCCAGCTCGAGTCACAGCGCATCGAGAAGCTCGAAAAGGGAGTAGACAGCGGCGTGGGCCTGCGCATAATCAGGCCCTGGAAAACCTACTTCGCCTCCACCAATTCGAGGGACGAAGGGCATCTGATCGCCCTGGCCGGGGAGCTTGCCGGGGCGGACGCGCCATCGACCGACCGGGTAGGGGCCCCTATCCTCCAACAGGCAGCTTATCCTTTTTCCGTGGAGAGAAAGGCCGGAGATGTGGAGACGGATAAGAAGCTCGCCCTGGTCAGATCGATCGAATCCTCCGCCCGCAAGATGGAAAAGAGGATCAAACAGGTGAAAGTCATGTACCGTGACGCAGCTTCCGCCATCCGGATCACGGCAAGTGACGGCACCAACGTGGAGGACAAAAGGACGCAGCTCGTCTTGACCCTCCTTGTCGTAGGCGAAGAAGACGGAGAGCTTCAGACGGCTTACGAGGCTATCGGAGGTTTCTGTGGCTTCGAGTTTCTCTCGGATGAACGGGTGGAAGAGTTTGTGCGCATGACGGTGAAGCGCCTGTCGGGCCTCCTTGAAGCCATGGAGGCGCCGATGGGTACGAAAACGGTAGTCCTCGCCTCTGAGGCGGGCGGCACCATGATCCACGAGGCTGTCGGCCACGGTTTGGAGGCCGATCTCGCCATGGAAGGCCTCTCTTGCTACAAAGGCATGCTTGGCCGACAGATAGCCGGGCAACTCATCGACGTGGTTGACGACAAGACCGTGCCTTATCAGAGGGGAACCTACGCCTTCGACGACGAGGGCACACCGTCGGAAAGGACCGTGCTTGTCGAAAAGGGCATACTAAAAAACTACCTCTTCGACCGGTTTCACGCGATGAAGTACGACACGCGGTCGACTGCCAACGGCAGACGGGAGTCCTTCAGATACCGGCCCATCCCCCGTATGAGCAATACCATGATTCTCTCGGGACCGGACGACCCGTCTCGCATCATCGCGTCGGTCGATGACGGTCTCCTCGTAAAGAAGATGGGGGGAGGCCAGGTCGATACGGTGCGGGGTGACTTCGTTTTCGAGATTCAGGAAGGTTATCTGATCGAGAAAGGCGCCATCGGGCCGATGGTGAGGAATGCCACCATGATGGGCAACGGGCCGAAGGTGCTCATGGACATAGACATGGCAGGCACAGACCTCGGTTTCGGCATCGGCACATGCGGGAAGGACGGCCAGGGCGTGCCGGTGGCAGACGCACAGCCCACGATCAGGATACCGGAGATCGTCGTGGGCGGCAAAGGCAGGTAGGGGGAGCCGCACCCACGTCACAGGCGGCCGTCAGCCGGCGCCTTTGACCGATTTTCCTGTCTTGGGACGCAGAGTCGATGCAGTCACAGGACCCTTCTGGTCCTTTCTCCGGTTCAGGTCGATGAGTTCGAGGGCACCTTCCGGACAGGACTTCACACACTCCGGATATCCTCCGCACAGATCGCAAGGTTGAGGCATCTGGCTGCGCCCGCCCATATGGAGCACTTCGAAAGGGCACGACAGGACGCAGCTGCTGCATGAGCTGCACTTTTTGACGATCAGGGTGAGGGGTCCATGTTCTCTTTCCCGCGACAGAGCGTCGCCGGGGCAGACAATCGTGCATGTGGCCTCGGCGCAGGTCGCGCACAGAAGCGGCAGGAAGCGGCCGCCTTCTGCCCTGACCCGGATAGCCGGTCTGTCCGGGCCATATTGGCCCGCCCGTCGCAGGGAGCAGGCAGCCTCGCATCTCCCGCACCCGTTGCACCGGTCCTCATGGACAAGAATCGACAGGGATGAATGCTTCGGTCCTGTATTGTCGGCCTGAGGTGCCCTTTTTTTCCTGGTAACTTTCATCCGTACTCCTTTTATGGCGGATGCAGGGCAAAATCTCTTTGCCCGATTCCCGGCGCCGAGCTTTACATTATAGATTTGACCGAATCATGGGTCAATCATTAGTATGAGCAGGGCGAAAGAGCAGCATGAGGCGGAAGAGGGTTCGAGGTGCCGGCCGCAGACAATTAAACAGGGGCGGCAGCCCTGGAGGCCGCCAAAGTGGATTCTTTTGGTTCTCGGGAGCAGCCTGCTCCCTAGCAGGAGCTTCAGCTGTGGCCGGGAGCCGAATGAGAGGCGCCTTGCGAGACAGTGCCTTTCGCGCCTATGGAGCAGAAGGCAGAGAGCAACCGTTCCGGCTTGTCTTCTCCGCATTTCGGGCAGTTCAGGCCTTCATTCGTATCTCCGGCCTTTTGCAGCACCTCGAACCTCTCGCAGCACTTTTTGCACTCATATTCATAAATAGGCATGGTGAACTCCAGTCTTATCGAGTCTTTGCATGACATAGAATAGCAGAGCAGGAGAAGAATTGAAAGAAGCTTCTTGAAGGACGAAAGGTTCTGGATTATAATCCCACGATAGACACACACGAAAAGGAGCGGTCGATCATGCCTTATCCATTACCCGAGGGAGAAGATCTGAGGAGAGCTATAAGGTGGATCTCATCCGGACTGCAGGACCCTTCCCATCCACCATTTATCCGCCTTATCGAACAGGCGATTTTCAAGTTCGACCTCTCTCCCAAAGATGGAGAGTTTCTCGTCAATTTCTTCAAGGGCGGGGTACCGTCAGACCAGGAGACCGACAAGGAATAGCCCGACCGCCCCCGGCGGAAGTCGGGTCAGGAACGCCGCGCGCTTTCAGGCGGCACATGTCGCGTCGTGCCGGCCGTGGGTCCATCTCTCACACTCGCGCGGTTTCTGCGTCTCCTTTCGTGTCTAAGGAAGATTCTAGAACTTCAGGACTTTCAACCTCTCGATCGCCTCTGCTATGCGCTCCTCGGGGGTGGTGATGGAGATTCTGAAGTACCCCTCTCCCTCTTCTCCGAAGCCGCTGCCGGGAGTCACCACGACCCCTGTTTTTTCGATTACCATTTCGGCAAAATCTGCCGACGTGAATCCTGCCGGCACCTTTGCCCAGATGTAGAACGTCGCCAGGGGCTTGCGCACGTTTACGCCGATCGATGAGAGGCCATCGACTACGAGGTCGCGCCTTTTGGTGAAGATTTTCTTCATATCTTCCACCGAATCCTGGCTGCCGGTAAGGGCCTCGACGCCGGCCTCCTGAATCGCCTGGAATACACCAGAATCTATGTTCGTCTTCAGCTTGCCCAGATTCTGGACCGCCTCTTTGTTCCCCACGGCGAAGCCGATTCTCCACCCGGTCATACAGTAGGTTTTCGAGAGGGAATGAAACTCTATGGATGTGCGTTTCTCCTTATCGAACTGGAGGATGCTCCGCGCCACGTGTCCGTCGTAGGTTACCTCGCTATAGGCGGCGTCGTGGCAAATGAGGATATCATTGTCTGCGCCGAGTCTCACTGCCTTTTCGTAGATCTCGTCGTTCCCGTGAGCCCCGGTCGGGTTGTTCGGGTAATTGAGGAAACAGATTTTGGCCTTGCTCAACACATCCGCCGGGATGGCTTCGAAGACCGGCATAAACCCGTTCTCCTCCTTCAGAGGCATTATATAGGGTGTTCCCCCTGCGAGGAGCGTTGCTACTTTGTACACGGGGTAGCCGGGCGACGGGATGAGCGCCACGTCCCCCTCCTGAACGTATGCCCAGGGCAAGTGAGCTATGCCTTCCTTGGAGCCGATGAGGGTGACCACCTCGATGTCGGGGTCCAGATCGACGCCAAACCTGGTCTTGTACCACCCGGCTACCGCCCTCCTGAAGGCGGGCATGCCTTCGTAACTCGGATACTGGTGATTCTTCCGATCGGCCGTGGCCTCCTGCATTTTCTTCACTATGTGGAGGGGGGTCGGCAGGTCGGGGTCCCCGACGCCGAGGTCTATGAGGTCTACGCCCCTGCTCCGGACTTCTGTCTTCTTCTTGTCGATCCGGGCAAAGAGGTACGGCGGAATTAACTCTACTCGTGGTGCAGGTCTAGGCATGACACAATCCCTTTCTTTCATAGTAGTTCGGAGCCTATATGAATAGGACGTTCTTCGTTGAAAGTAAAGGAAAATATGAAGGCAGGGGCATCAGGAAAGCTCGGCCCGCCCCAAGCTCATGGCGCCCATTCCTTCATCCTTACAGCGCCTTTAGGTCCGTTCGAGAAACTTTTCCTTGAAAGCGATTAAGGGCCCCGGTTAGAATTAGGGCTTATGAAAACAAATGAATCGGAAAAATTCTACGACCAGGCGCTGGAGCTCATACCGGGCGGTGTGAACAGCCCTGTCCGGGCCTTTCTCTCCGTCCACGAAAAGCCTTTCTATGTAAAGCGGGCCGAGGGCGCCTATCTATTCGACGTAGATGGGAACAGGTATCTCGACTTCGTCTCTTCCTGGGGAGCCATCATCCTGGGACACGCCGATCCGGGATTGACGGGGGAGATTCAGGCGGCTATTCCGGACGGTACGAGCTACGGCGCCTGCCACCCTTTCGAGCCGATCCTCGCTCAAATGATAGTCGAAGCCTTCCCCTCCATGGAACAGGTGCGCCTCACCACTTCCGGGACCGAGGCGACCATGAGCGCCATCCGGCTTGCCCGGGGCGCGATGGGGAAAAACGGGGTCATTAAGTTCAGGGGATGCTACCACGGTCACGTGGACAGCCTCCTCGTCAAGGCGGGCTCAGGCCTTGCGACCTATGGCGTCCCCGACAGCGAGGGCATACCCGAGGACCTTGCCAAACACACCTACGTGGCCGAGTTCAATCATATAGAGACAGTGAGGGATATCCTGGAAACGCAGAAAGATATCGCCTGCCTCATCATGGAGCCTATTATGGGTAACATGGGGGTCATCCTGCCTGATAGGGGCTTTCTCGAGGACGTGCACGACCTCTGCGAGAAGCACGGGATCCTCCTTATATTCGACGAGGTCATTTCAGGCTTCAGGGTCGCCTATGGCGGGGCGCAGGAGCTTTACGGGATTCGGCCCGACCTCACCTGCCTCGGGAAGATTATCGGCGGGGGTTTCCCCATAGGGGCCTTCGGGGGCAGACGGCAGATCATGGAAAATCTTGCACCTTTAGGAAAAGTTTATCAGGCGGGCACCCTCTCAGGCAACCCGATAGCCGTGAAGGCCGGCATCTATGTCCTGAACCGGCTGAGGGAAGAAAAACCTTACGGCAGGCTCGCCGGCCGGGTCGCCACCTTGGGAAAGAGTGTCCTGGAAGTCGCTTGCCGGGAGTCGATACCTTATCGGATAAATGCTGTCACCGCCATGTTCACCGGCTTTTTCAGTGGTCGCGACGTGGTCGATTACGAGAGCGCCAATTCTACGGACCGCCGGCTCTACGAGCTTTTTTTCAAGTCGATGCTGGAAGAGGGGCTCTTTTTTGCTCCCAGCCAGTTCGAGGCGTCATTCTTGACATTGGCTTTCGATGATGCAATGATCGGAGAGACCGTCGAGGCGTATTCCCGCGTTTTCAAGAGGATGAAGCATGCCTCCTGAGACGTCGTGCCATATCGTGCGAATTCATCTCCCGTTGATGTGCTATGTATCTTATAATTGATCGGACAACACGCCGGATCGAAGGCGACGGGCGTGCAAGATGACAAAGACGTTGAACGAACAAGGCCCCGATAGGATGCGGACCTCGGCTTTTATCGATCTGGACGCTTTCGAGTCGAACTACCGGACCATCGAGGCCCTCGTGTCGCCAGGCACTGCTCTGCTGTGCGTCATTAAGGCGAATGCCTATGGCCACGGGGCCATCGAAACAGGGCGAAGGCTTGAGTCGATGGGGGTGACCAACCTCGCCGTGGCTACCATCGATGAGGGAAGGGAGCTGAGGCAAAGCGGTATATCCGCCTCGATTCTCGTCCTCGGCGGTGTCATGCCCTGGGAGGATGTCTCCTCTCTGGTCGAACTCGACCTGACGCCGGCGATCATCAATTTCGATATGCTCGAAAGGGCCGCGGCAAGCCAAAGGCGGCTCAAAGTTCATGTCAAGATCGACACGGGCATGGGCAGAATGGGTTTCGCACCCAATGAAATAGTGGCCCTGGCCGAAAGACTGAGTCGATCCGACTCCCTGGAAGTCGAAGGCGCCATGAGCCATTTCGCCTCTTCCGACAGGCGCGACGAATATGGGTTCGAACAGATAGAGACATTCAAGAGCGCACTGGAAGAGCTCGGGCGCAAGGGAGTGAGGCCGAAACTGGTCCACATGGCAAACAGCGCTGCCATCTGCACCTTCCCCGAGGCCCATTTCGACATGGTCAGGCCCGGCATCATGCTTTACGGCTCGTACCCCGACCGCAGCCTGCAATCGAGAATCACTTTGAGACCCGTCATGAAGTGGACCTCGAAGGTAGCCTTCGTCCGTTCCTTCGGTGCCCGCTCGTGCCTGAGCTACGGCAGGACTTTCGTCACCGAGCGCGAAACGAGGGTAGCCTACGTTCCCATCGGTTATGCAGACGGCTATCCGAGGAGCCTCTCCAATTGCGGGTCGGTCCTCATTAGGGGCACGCGGTGCAGAATCCTCGGCACGGTCTGCATGGAATGGATATTCGTCGACATCACCCATCTGCCCCATGTGGGACCGCAGGAAGAGGTCGTTCTGCTGGGCCCATACGGCAGCGAGGTTGTCACGGCAGACGAGATAGCAGAACAGACGGGCACGATCCCGTACGAAATCCTCTGCAACGTCTCGAGGCGGGTATCGAGGGTCTATGGATAGCAGCCGTTACTTGAGACTCTTCCAGCCCCTCGCGAGGTTCGCCTCCGCCGTCGGGGCCATCTGGGTCATGTTCATGAAGACCGTCTATTGGACCTTCAGGCGGCCCTTCAGGATTTCGGCGATTTTCAAACAGATGGAGTTCATCGGCGTCAAGTCCCTCTGGGTCGTGATCGTCACCGGGGGATTCACCGGCATGGTCCTCGCCCTCCAGACGTACTACGGCTTCCGCCAATTCAGCTCCGAGGGGCTCGTCGGCGTCACAGTCGCCCTGAGCATGACCAGGGAATTGGGTCCCGTGCTCACCGGCCTCATGGTGACAGGCAGGGCCGGCTCCGCCATTGCGGCCGAGCTGGGGACCATGCGGGTCACCGAGCAGATCGACGCCCTCACGGTCATGGCCGTGAACCCTATCAAGTATCTCGTAGTCCCGAGGGTCATCGCCTCGCTCCTCATGCTCCCCATATTGACGGTCATAGCTGATTTTACGGGCATTCTGGGCGGCTATTTCGTGGGCGTGAAGCTTCTGGGCATCAACGAAGGCATCTTCATCAGCAGGATGACCAAGTATATGGATCTCGAGGACATATACAACGGTCTTGCCAAAGCGGCCTGTTTCGGTTTCATTCTTGCCCTGGTGGCGTGCTTTAAAGGTTTTTACACGAGAGGAGGCGCCCAGGGTGTGGGGCGGGCCACGACAGAAGCCGTGGTGGCAGGGAGCATCTCGATCCTCATCGCCGACTACGTGCTCACCTCGTTGATGTTCTGATGGATATGGATAATATCGCCATAAAGGTAGATAACGTTTACAAGAGCTTCGGGACTCAGAAGGTCCTCGACGGCATCAACCTGGAGGTAGAGAGGGGCAAGATCACGGTCATCATAGGCAAGAGCGGGGGCGGCAAGAGCGTGCTCATGAAGCATCTGATCGGCCTCGTCAAGCCTGACAAAGGAGACATATGGGTCAACGGGGTGGAGATCACCCGTCTTCCCGAGCGGCGCCTCAACGAGGTGAGGAAGAAGTTCGGAATGCTCTTTCAGGAGGCGGCCCTCTTCGACTCCATGAGCGTTGCGGAGAATGTGGCTTTTCCCCTGAAAGAGCATACGAATCTCAAAGAGGCGGAGATAAGCAGGATCGCAGGTGAGCCTCTTGGGTCAGGTAGGCCTTGTCGGGCAAGGCGGGAAGATGCCCTCCGATCTTTCGGGTGGGATGAAGAAACGGGTGGGTCTCGCGAGGGCCCTAGCCCTCGACCCGGAGATCGTGCTCTTCGATGAGCCCACGAGCGCCCTCGATCCGGTCATTTCGCTCACCATCGAGGAACTGATCAAGGCAACCCAGATGAGGTTGAAGAAGACCTATGTGGTCATAAGCCACGATGTATGGGGCATGTTCAGGATCGCAGACAAGGTGGCTATGTTGTACGAAGGCAAGATAGTCGCCTCAGGCACCCCCGGGGAAATCAGAAAGAACGATCATCCCGCGGTGAGCGAATTCATGAAGGCAACGAGAATACCGGGAATTACGGGAGGCATAGATGACAACGGAGTTTAAGGTCGGTATAGTGGTCCTTATCGGTATCTTCCTGCTTTTTTATATGTCCTTCAGGATAGGGAAGTTCGGCTCCATCACCGAAGGCCGCGGATACACGGTGACCGTCCATTTCAAGGATTCCGCGGGCCTCGACACGAAGTCTCCCGTGAATATAGCGGGAGTGGAGGTGGGCACGGTCCACAAGATCACCCTGGACGGAAACCATGCAAAAGTGGAACTCCTCCTCAAGGACAACGTGAGCGTCCCCGTTGACAGCGCGATAGCCATAAAATCCTTCGGCATCCTCGGAGACAAGTACGTAGAGATCGGCCCGGGCAAATCGACGATACTCGCGAAGAACGGCGAGGAGCTGACGAATGTCGTTTCCTATCCGGGCTACGAGGAGATTTTCCAGAACGTGAGCGTAGCCGCCAAGAACATAGGGGACACCATGGAACAGTTCAAGGGCGTGCTCAACGAAAAGGACAAGCAGAACCTCAAGGCGAGCCTCGAGAACATGCAGACGGCGAGCGGCCAGTTCAAGGATATGCTCGCCGAGAACAGGGGAAAGGTGAACCGCATCGTGACCAACGTGGCCGAGGCGAGCCAGAAGTTCGGACCCATGGCAGACAAGGCCGACGCCACTCTCGGCCAGATCAACACCCTCGTGAACGATGTGGAGCAGGGCAAGGGGACCCTAGGCAAGCTCGCCAAGGACGACGCTCTCTATAACGACGCGAAGGACGTGGTGGCAAACCTTAAGAACATCTCCTCCGATATCGAGCAGGGCAAGGGGACCCTCGGCAAGCTCGCCAAGGACGACAGCCTCTACCTCGAAGCCAAGGAGACCATGCAGAACGTCAGCCAGTTTACGGGCACTCTGAAGGACGGGGACCTGGTCAGCGAGGCCCAGAAGACGATGAAAAAGGTTCAGCAGGCTGCCGAAGGGATACAGGAGCAGACGCCCATCTCCATACTCGGCACCGTCTTCGGCCTCTTCTTCTGATGCACCGGGTTATTATCTTCCTGGCCCTTTTCCTGTTCCCTGGGAGCCTTTACGCATTCTGGCCCTTCTCGTGGGAGCTGGACGGGCAGAAGAACTTCCTGGGCCCCCTCGTCTCATACCAGGAAGAGGCGGGCTTGACCCATGTGACTGTTCGGCCCCTTCTCTCATCGTACGACTCGCCGGGGAACTACATCCTTTTTTTCCCCCTGGGGAAGAGTACCGAGGAGAAGTCCTATTTCTTCCCCATCTATACGAGGCACAGCGAGGCAGAAGATCACGATTTTGCCCTGTTTCCTTTTTTTTCCGGTGAGTCCCAAGGCAAGGCCTATGGCGGGGTCTTCCCTTTCTACGGAAAGCTTTACCACCGCTTCAGGCGGGACGAGATAGGCTTTTTTCTATGGCCCCTTTATGGCTACAGCATCGGTGACGGCACCACGAGAACCAACGTGATCTGGCCTTTGTTCTCCTTCTACAGCGGCCATCAGGAGGGCTTCAAGATCGGTCCCCTTTACGGAAGGAGCATGTGGGGCAATGATCGAAGGTCCTCCTTCGTGCTCTGGCCCTTCTTCATACACGACGAAAGAGGGCTCGACACCGATACCCCCAGCCGGAGCTGGTGGGTCATACCTTTCTATTTGCAGACTACATCCCCCCAATCATCCTTCTACGCGGTCCTCTGGCCCCTCTTTACCTACACCAAGACCGCTTACAGAACCGAGGTGAAAGCACCGTGGCCGGTTTTCTCCTATGATTCGGGCAAGGACGAGTCGGGCTTTAGCCTCTGGCCCCTCTATTCTCAAAGCCGGACCGAAAAGGATGTGACGACCTACGTCATGTGGCCGATCTACAAGGAATCAATAAGGTATCCGGGCAACGATGTGGAATGGACCGAGAGACGGATGTTCCTACTCGACAAAGACATAGAGGACGACCGGGGCACTTTCGTCAATGTCTGGCCCTTCTTCGAGCTACGGTCGAAGAAGGAGGACAGGACCATCTACTTTCCCTCGGTTTTACCCTGGCGCAACGATGACTTCGACCGGATTATGAGGCCGCTCCTCACCCTTTATGAGTACAGAAAGACGGGTGACAAGGTCGTGACGAACTTTTTCTACGGGCTCTATACCAGGGAACAACAGGGGGAGAGCTGGAAACGGAGACTCGCCTTCCTCTTCGAGATGAAACGTGAGCCCGAAGGCATGGGCTTTCAACTCCTCTCCGGCCTTTTTGCAATCGACAAGAAACAGATCAAGCTCTTCTATATTCCTGTCAAACGAAAAGGGGAGGGGCCCGAGACCTGTGCGGGGGACGACGATCGAATGGAGAACCGGGAACAATCCACCCCGGAAGAGGAGTAGTGACACGGATAGAGGGTGCGCGCATCCGTGAGCTCGTGCGCCCCCTTAAGGTCCCCTTCGCCACCTCTCTCGGTCAAAAACAATATCTCCACAACGTGACGGTTCAGGTAGTGCTGGAGGGAGGGGTATCGGCATGGGGTGAGGTGCCTACGAGCTACGCATACCCTGCCGAGACTTTGAAAGCGATAAAAGGGGTGCTCGCGGAAGGGCGGGCAAGGATCAAGGGCTCGGCGGTAGAGAACTATGTGCATTTGATCGAGTCTCTCAGAACTTCGTTCCCCCAGGCAGTTATGACAATCTCCGGCCTCGAGGTCGCCCTCTTTCGTGCCCTCCTCAAGGAGCGGGGGCGCTCCGAGTACGACCATTGGGGCAGGGCATCTGCCCGAATCGAGACAGATATCACCCTTCCGAACATATCGGACGGGACCTTGCTTACACGCTGGCTCGAACGGGCCATAGGAGAGGGGTTTCACGCCTTCAAACTGAAGGTGGGCGGAGACCCGAAGAAAGACCGGGCCCTTCTCCGTCTCGTCTATCCCGTCCTTTCAGCGAAACTGGCAAACTTCAGGCTGCGCCTTGATGGGAACCAGGGATATGGCACGGCAACTTATCTCGACTTCATGAAGCATATCGAGAAGATGGGTTATGACATCGAGCTTTTCGAGCAGCCCCTTAAGAAACACGACTTCAAGGGCTACGAGGCGATCAGGGGCAAAAGCCCGTTCCCCGTCGTGCTCGACGAGACGGTCGTCAATGTGGAAGATGCAAAAAGAGCAATAGACAACCTTCTCGGGGATGGGATAAACATTAAGATCGCCAAGAGTGGAATAGGGCAGTCCCTTCAGATAGCACAAATGGCCCGGAGCTCAGGCATGAAGCTCATGATCGGGTGCATGATAGAGACAATGAAGGGACTGTCGGCAGCGATGTTTTTCGCGCTGGGGACAGAGTACTTCGATTATGTGGACCTGGACTCGGCACACTTTCTCTACGGCGGAAAGCACTATCCCAACCTATCGATAAAAGGACCAATCATCTCTATAGAGGACGGGGGTTTCCGTTAAAGCGGGTGGTGCCTTGTGAGCGAGTGGGTAGTACACACCAGCCCAACTGAACAGGGGCAGCGGCCCGGAAGGACGCAACCAAAACGTGATGGCGACTCCCGAATACAAATGCCACGGTCGTCCCCATCATCCCACTCCCCGAAAGGAATAGTTTTCTGTTTCGTCTGCCAGTTTCTTCTTTCATCATCGCCATCTCCGCGTTATAATGGCTCGTGTCAAAAAAGCACCGGATAGCCGATTCTGACGTAGAGGGAGTATACGAGGTGCGAGGCCCGGCATGTCAATCGAAAATAGCGCCGACGTGAGGTCCCGCCGGTCAGTGCGAGGCGAGGATGGAATAGGAGATTTGACCCGAGAAACAGGCGATGCCGGGATGGTTTCATGAACAGGGCCGACCTCTTCAGAGCAAAAAACGCACTCTCGCTGGCCAACGGCGTTTCCAATGCGGTTGGTGTGGCAGTCATCATTCTTGAGGGCGTGAGTCAGGGGGCACCACCTGAGGTGGACCGTCTCACCCGCTCCGTGAGCATGGTGTTTCTGCCCTTGGCTTTTCTTGTGCCCTGGTTCGTTACCCGCCTTTATGAAGTACCCGTTCGCCGCTACTGGGATGCGGTCTATCGGAAGGAAGTCCTCTCCCGGGATGACATACAACGGTCGCACCGGAGACTGCTCAATGAACCTTATTTTCTTATAGCCGTCGATATGTGCATGTGGCTCGCCGCAGCCGGGGTGTATACAACAGTCTTCCGGCTTTCGGACATTGACGGGAGGTTCGTGAGCCAGCCACTCATCTACGCCTTCATCGGGGGCCTCATTACGTCAACGATTGCTTTCTTCGCCCTCGAGTTCAATTTGCAGCGGAGGGTGATTCCTCACGCCTTTCCGAATGGAGGGCTTTATGTTACGCCGGGCACCCTGCGTATCCGGATACGGACGCGCCTCTTCGCGCTCTTCTTCGCCTGCAACCTGATTCCCCTGTCGGCTTTGTTGACTACCTTCCTGTCGACTTCAGCAAATCCGGAAGCTGCCATGGAAGGGCTGCGGGTCAGAATGCTCATGCAGGGCCTCGTTTTCATGGGCTCAGGCATGTGGCTTACCTTCCTGGTGAGCAGCAACCTCACGAAACCGTTGCACGAAATCATTCGGGTCCTGGGCAAGGTTCGAAGAGGCGTATTCGATCAAAGGGTCAAAGTGACCACCAGCGACGAAATAGGGTACACAGGCGACGTGATCAACGAGATGACCCAGGGGTTGCGGGAGCGTGATTTCATAAAAGAGACCTTCGGCAAATACGTGAGCGCCGAGATTCGTGACGAGATCCTGGGAGGGAGAATTCCCCTTGATGGAGAAGTCAGGAGGGTGACGGTCCTCTTCGCGGACCTGAGGGGCTTTACACCCATGGTGGAAAAGACAGATCCGAAGGAAGTAATCAGGATTCTCAACGGGTACTTCAAGGAAATGGAAGAGGCAATCCGCGAGCATCATGGGTTGGTTCTCCAGTACATAGGAGATGAGATCGAGGCGACCTTCGGTGCACCCATCTTCCTGGAAAACCACGCCAGCCTCGCAGTATCGGCCGCCAGGGAAATGGCGAGGCGCCTCGAGGCGTTCAATCAAAAGCTCACCGGATCCGGCATTCGACTGGCCCACGGGATCGGGATTCACACAGGGAACGTCGTCGCAGCCAACATCGGGAGTCCTGATCGGCTCTCTTACGCTCTCGTGGGTGACACGGTGAACGTGGCCTCCAGAGTGCAGGATCTGAACAAACAGTTCGGGACGGAGATACTTCTCACTGAAGCCACGCGGGCAGAGTTGGGGGAACGCTTTAATCTCAGGAAGCTCCCGCCCGCGTCAATAAAGGGGATCACCCGGGATATTCAACTCTACACGATTGATCAACCTTAGCATCTTGCGTGGGGCGGTCGCTCAGATTGATATGTGACGAGATAAGGGCGAAGGGACCCCATCGTGGAGTAAAGCCCCGTCTTCACCTTGTAAGCATGGTGCCGACGCCTGAGGCCAAATAATTTTTGACAAGAACGAGCGGCCGCCGCATAATAGAAGAGGTTACAAAGCATTCGTATAGTAGTCCCATATGCCACGTTCCGGGACGATGCGTTAAGGAGCAGCAGGGAAGGGCAACAAACCGGCATGAAAAAATCGGAGGATAAAGAATCCACCCGGGACGCTGTTTTCGGACAATTACCCCAAGAGAAGATAGATAAACTCACCCGATCCATGGAGCATGAGAAGGCAACTCCGGGCAGCACCATTTTTAGGCAAGGCGACCCCGGGGACAAGTTCTATATCATCCAGTCGGGGAAAGTGAGAGTTTACAGGAAAGACCGAGGCGGCCTCGAGACACAGCTTTCCGCGCTCGGGCCGGGTGAGAGCTTTGGGGAAATGGCTTTGCTCACGGGGGAGGCGAGATCGGCCAGCGTTGAGGCCCTTGAGGAGACTCACCTCATGGCCCTTTCGAAGGACCAGTTCGAGCGAATACTCAAAGACTCTCCGGATATCTCGCTCGCCTTCGTCCATAAGATGTCGGAATGGCTTTTGAAGGCCGATGCTACTATCGAGAAAGAGGCGAGGCAACAACACCTTGCCCACCAGGCCTCCTGGTTCGATTTCGTGCTGATACTCGGTGTGAGTATTATTCTCGCCCTTGTTTTCAACCGGTCGAACCCGAACGGGATACCCTTGTTCGAGGGAATCCCTCAAAGAGACGCCATAGCCTCCGTCACACCCGCCTCTGCGATGGAAGAGATAAAGAGGGGAGATACGGTCATGGTGGACGCGGGGCCTGAAGGGTTCTACCAGAGGAAACATATCCGGGGAGCGATCAGCGTGCCTCTCGCACTTTCCGACCTCCTCTACGAGGTGACCTTTCGAGAAGAACAGAAGGGGAAAAAGATAATCGTGTACGGAGCGACCTTCAGCAAGCTCTACGACCGGGAACTGGCGGACAAACTCTTGCGCAAAGGCCATAAGGATGTGAAGGTACTCGCGGGAGGGGAGGCGGCGTGGGAAAAGGCGGGCTATCCGGTGGACATATGGGAAGAAAAGAAGTGATCCGGAGATTCGCAAAACGGATCGTCACTAGTCCTTATCTGGCGCTCGCACTCAGGGTCTATGTGGGATACTTCTTTCTTTACGCGAGCGTGAGCAAGATACCGTACCCCGCGCAGTTTGTCGAGGCTGCGGCAGCCTACCGAATAATACCCTATTGGTTCTTGAATTTCGGCGCCGTTCTCTTACCCTGGATCGAGTTCGTAAGCGGATTGTTTCTGATCATCGGCCTCAGGACGAGGGCCGCCGCAATCATGGTCTGCTTGATGCTGCTCATGTTCACCGCGATGATCGTAACCAACATGTACTGGGGTGCCTCCATTACCTGCGGATGCTACGATACGGTGGGCGAGCCTATCGGGTGGAAGAAGCTTGGGGAGGAGCTTATGCTCCTCGTCTTTACGGTGCAGATTCTTTTCTGCGACAGACTTTTCACTTTCGGCAGGGGAGGTTTTTGGTCCGGTCTTAAGGGGGCGAATGCCTCCTAATTAGGTCACTTTATGATGAGAAGACCACGATTTCAAAGTTTCGGCTGCGCCGTCGGTCTCTGCCTGCTCGTCATGTTTCTTGCCGCATGCGAGTCAAGGGACAAATACGTCGGGGTTTACCAGGCCGAGGCCAAGGGATCCGCAATGCCTGATGTGATTATTCTTGATCTGAAAGCAAACGGCGACGGCCTCTGGAAATTGAGTTCACATGAGAAAAAGGGCGAGTTCGTCGAAGTTCCTTTCGCCTGGTACATCAAACGAGGCGACCTGAGGATAAACACCAAGGCAGGGGGCGTGATCGTGGCCAAGATAGAGGAGAACACGATCCGGATGACCCTGCCCGGGATGAAAGAGCTGACGCTCAGCAAGACCCCATAGAGTACATCCTTGCAACAGGTTAGTCCTCTTTCTCGCGTCCGAGGTGGCAGCTTCCACCCCTGCGAGGGCAAAGATCAACTCGGGCTTTGGGCCTTTGCAAACAACTGCATCATAAGGGAGAGGTCACCGGATACCCGGTACTTCTGCTCCATGATCATCTCCCGACCGTCTGCCTTGCCGGTCATTATATCCATCCAGATGTTGAAAGGTGTCTCGATGGTGAGGCTGGGACTGTCCCATGATCCTTTTTGGGCCTTTATAGTTCCTTTCTCGATGATGAAATAGCAGGAGCCCTCGACTTCTCCGGAGAAGGTAAACTGAAGTACCGCGGTCTTGTCGCCTGCCGCTGCCGCATCGATCCCGAACGGAAAGAGAAGCATGAAGCTTTCGAGGGAGTCGGGCCGGGGGACCATCTTCTTCTCTTCGAACTCTTTCGGCGTCACGCCCTCGGCAAGGCAGGTCTTCCACATGACGTTGGCCATGGCCGCGAAGAGTTGAGGATCGATGAGCGGTTGGGTGATCTTCTTCATCGTCTCGGGAGAGACTTCCATAGACTGAACCAACTCCCGTCCTGCCTGGGCGGTAGCCTCAAATACCTCCGTCGCCTTCTCCTTCAAGAAAGGGCTTTGGAGCACTTCCGCTGCCGGACGGTAAATCTCTGCCGCAAGCTTATGGCCGCGGGTGGCGTAGCTGTAATTCATGAGGGCTGAAAGGGGATTGAAATGGGCCTCATCCGGCATGCCGGCGACTGAGAGTATCGCGATCGCCGGTCTCTTGCGACGCACGGGATGAAACATCCGTCCTTCCTGAATCTCAAAAAACGGTTGAAGGGCCGGAATGGTTCTTTCCAGGAAAGCCTTCATGGTAGAGGTCATGGAGTAGTTATAGAGGGGCGTTGCATAAACGGCGAGGTCCGATTCCGACCATTTGGGGAGCAGCTCGTTCGTCATGTTGTCCTTGTGAATGCACGTGCCCGGAGTCTTTGTCCAACAGGTTAAGCAGCCGATGCAGTTCTTGATGCTCTTTTCCCTCAGGGCCACCACCTCGACCTCCGCGCCGGCTTCCCGCATACCTTTGACGAGGCAGCTCAACATCAATTCGGTCTTGCTCCGGCCCGAAACCCGCGGGCTAGAATTGAGTGCCAGCACTTTCATGTCGTGCCTCCTTCAGTTTCGTCGAACTATTTATCATCCAATGATAGACCCATCTTAGGAGAAAGACGATTCTATAATCATAAAGCAAGAGATTAAGGTGATCGTAACAGCAGATAGAGTCCTTGTCAAGTCGACCCATCGATTGACACGCCCGCGGCCTGGTGCTACAGTTAGTCATAATTATGGTTAACCATAATTGGAGGCAGAAGTGAAGACACTCCCGCTTTCGGAAGTGAAAATGAAATTGAGCGCCCTCGTGGACCGGGTGGAGGCAACGGACGAGGAGGTCGTCATTACGAGGAACGGTCGGCCCGTTGCGATACTCGTGAGTCCAGACGAGTATGGGAGTTGGAAGGAGACGGTTGCGGAGAAGTCTCAGGCGGGACGCGTCGATGAGATCAAGAACGGTCTTCAACAGCTCAAAGACAGGAAGGGCAGGCTCTACGCCCTGGAGGATCTTTTTGACGACGAATAGGGACTTGAGAATAGGGATGCCGGAAGACTTCGTCGGTCCCATTCGGGGAATGCATCCGGCTCTCAAGACGAAGGTGAGAGCCTCTTTTCAAGTCATCTTGTCCGATCCGACAGCGGGGAAGGCGCTCTGCGACGATCTGGCGGGGCTGAGAAGCTTCAAGGTCGGACGGCTAAGGGTGGTCTACAAGGCATCAAAAGAGTCGGTGCAGGTTGTCGCGATTGGACCGAGAAGCCGCATCTATGAAGAAACGGCCAGGCTTATAAGACAGGAAACACGCCCTCAGTAGAAAACGTGAGCAGCACCTCTGGTTATTTTAGGAATCCCCGTCTACCGCCGCTCCACTCCCGGCTATGCCGTACTTCCCATCGACCGAAGCCTATCATTGGCATGCGAGTGGGGAAGGGGGTTGAGAAGGGGCCGTACCAGTTTGAGAGTGGGGGCGATATCCCTTTGATGTCGAAAGCGCTTTCAGCCGACGGTCGGTCCGAAGCGTCTTTGAAACTCTTCCGGTTCGAGACAGGTGATCGATGCGAGCCGCCTGAGCTGCTTGCCTTCGAAATCCTCCGGCTCGAGCCTGATCATATATTTTCTGGCGACCTCATAGAGTTGGGAGCGGATGTCGACTTTGCGCACCTTGCTCTGTCCGGACTCGTCTATAAGCTCGGAAAAAGGGATCTGTTGAATGTCCTGGGCATCCGAGATGATCGTACAGGCGTTGCCTCCCTTCTTGAGAAAACGAACAGCCCCGTACCCAAGGTTTCTCGTGTAATCCCTGTCGAAGGGGATCGGGTCTGCGGCGCGCAGTTCGTAGCCGATGTTCTTGTCCACGATAGTGACCTTGAGCCCGCATTCTTCGAGGGTCCGTTTGGAGATCCTCCTGAGCGCCTCGGCAAGGGGTATTTCGGAGAGACGTACCCGTCCCATCTCGTCCTTCCCGGCGTCCCCGTTGTCCCCATTATTACCGAAAGCCATCCTTTCGGACATGCCCTCCGCGAGGATGGCGACCCCGTGGTCCCTCCCCATGGAGAGCCTTTTGATGATGGAACCCGTGAGCACGTTGGCGACTTCGTCGATCGTCACCGTCTCTCTTTCGAATTCCTCGGGGATGAGCGTGATAGTCGCCCCTGCTGCCTTGCCTATGCCAAGCGCCAGATGACCGGCGTGCCTGCCCATGGTGGTAATGAAGTACCATCTGCCCGTGGTGCGTGCATCCTCCATCAGGTTCGTGACAATGCGGACCCCTTCGTGTCTCGCTGTCTCATACCCGAAGGTAGAGAGTCCACCCGGCAGGGGAATGTCGTTGTCTATGGTCTTCGGTACATGAACCACCTTGAAATTGCCCTGGGCCTCCTTGCTTATCCAGTTGGCCATGAAGAGGGTGCCTTCGCCGCCGATGGTGAGCAGGTAGTCTATGCCGAGGCGGCCTATGGTGGCCATCATCACCCTGAACTTCTCTTGCACGTTATCCGGGTAGTCGCGTGAAGTGCGCAGGATGGAGCCGCCCCGTGTCGGTATCCTGGAGACCTCGTCGATGGTGAGTGGAATAATGTCGCTTTCCTTGCCTTCGAAGAGGGTTTTGAAGCCTCCGAGGATACCCACGACGTCCATGCCCTCGTTGATAGCCTCTATCGTTGCCGAGCTGATAACTCCATTGATCCCCGGGGCGGGTCCTCCGCCCACGACTATGGCGAGTACGTCCTTCTGCATGGTAGTAGTCTCCACCGTTACGAAAGTTATTTCAACCTTTGTTTTCGGATTTTTCCGATGACTCTTAAGAAAGTGCAGTGAAATCGGATTTTTGGTATATTATGCGCCTCTCATGCGAATCGGCTTTCACCTTCCCGTTTCCAAAGGATTCGACCACACCCTCGGCGAGGCGCGCCGCCTGGGGTGTGAGGTCTGTCAGATTTTCGTGAAGAATCCCCGGTCATGGTCGGAGAAGAATCTTACGGACCGGGAAATTGAGGCCTTCGGCCGCCTCTCGGCACATCTGCCGGTTGTGGCTCATCTCTCTTACTTGCCGAACATAGCCAAGTCTGATGAGGAACCGAAAAACTTAAGAGGCCTGATTCACGAGGCGCGCCTTGCCTCCGAGTTGGGGATCGGCCGCATGGTGGTTCACTGCGGATCGAGAGAAGACGCCAGGAAAGGCACGGAGGTTGCGGCGATGAGCGTCTCGGAAGTTCTCCTCCGGACCCCCATCACGGTGCTTCTGGAAAATGCAGCCGGCCAAGGCAAGGCCCTGGGGAGAAGCGTGGACGAGCTGGCGCGGATTTTTGAGATGGTAGGAGGCGCCGAAAGGGTAGGGTTCTGTCTCGACACTGCCCATCTCTTCGAGGCGGGCTATGACGTGAGAAGGAGATTGACCTGGAGAACCCTTATGCGCGACCTGGAGGCGCGTTGCGGAAGCGGCAGCATAGCCTTTTTCCATCTGAACGACTCGAAGACCCCTATGGGGAGCGCCGTCGACAGGCATTGGCACATTGGAAAAGGAGAAATCGGCCCCGGATGTTTCCGTTACCTCATCAACGAAAAAAAGCTTGCCCATCTTGGGGCCGTGATGGAGACCCCGAAGACGGGCAACATGGACGAAGAAAACATGAAGACAATGAGAGGATTACTTTCTCCTCTGGTGTCTGGTCCTTTTTCTTAGCTTCCTGTACTTGTGCTTCCGCATCTTTTTCTTTCTCCACTTTACAACACTACCCATCCCTCACCTCATTGTTTTCAGGAAAACTGATCCCGTTAGGTCCCCTTCGATGACTGAACGTTTTAAGAATAACCTCGATTGGCTCTTTTTGCAATAAGATAATGAATGGAAGAGGCGACCGCCCAGTCAAAAGCTTTCATTTGCAGGCGCTCACCCCCGCTCACGCCCGGCTCGCGCCGTTATCTATATTGTATTTCCTATTTTTTATTTCTAAAGTACGCGCCTGCCGTGAATCGAACACGGAACCTACGGCTTAGAAGGCCGTTGCTCTATCCAATTGAGCTACAGGCGCACGCCTAATTATACCTGTTTCGACTTCTCCTTTCAACTTGATTTGCCTGAAAAAGCAGGAAGAACGAGGAAGTATGATTGTCCGGACTCGTCCCTCTGCACGCGCCCCTTGCTATGTCCGGTGGGCCCATCGCCGCCCGGACAGCTTAGAATCTTGACTTCATACCCGTAAAGGCTTAAAATTGTCCAGCCGCCATGAGTTTCCTGAACGATGCGGTGTTTCTGTCCCGCCTTCAATTCGCCGTCACAATAATGTTCCATATCGTCTTCCCCACGGCCACTATCGGCTTGGGCCTTTATCTTGTCATTTTGGAAGGCCTCTGGCTTGTGCGAAAGAAAGAAATTTACTACCGGATGTGCCGCTTCTGGGGGAGGATATTCGCCATCAACTTCGGCGTCGGGGTCGTGAGCGGCATAGTCATGGAATTCGAATTCGGCACGAACTGGGCCCGCTTCTCTACTTTAGGGGCCAACGTCTTCGCCCCCCTCCTTTACTTCGAGGTGCTCACCGCTTTCTTTCTCGAAGGCGGTTTCCTGGGCATCATGCTCTTCGGCTGGAAGAGGGTGCGCAGCAGCGTCCATTTCCTCGCCACATGTCTCGTGGCCGGCGGCTCGGTCCTCTCGGCATTCTGGATCGTAGCCGCCAATTCATGGATGCAGACACCTGCGGGCTTTCGAATCATAGACGGAGAGTTCGTTGCGACGGCCTTCAGCGCTGCCATCTTCAACCCTTCGACCCTCATACGCTTCGGCCATATGGTGATCGCTTCCTTTGAAACGTCGGTCTTTGCTATTGCGGGCATCTCGGCGTTCTTTCTGCTCAGGGGTCGGAATGTGGCCTTTTTTCGTCGTTCCATGGCAATCGCCCTCTTAAGCGCCGCCGTCCTGGCTCCCTTTCAGGTCTATCTTGGCGACGTGACCGGCAGGGGAGTCTTCGCTCTCCAGCCCGCAAAGCTCGCAGCCATGGAGAGCCATTGGGAAACAAACACGGGTAAAGGCGCACCCTTCGTCTTTGTCGCCATTCCGGACAGCGCCGGGGAAAGAAATATCTTCGCGGTTTCCATACCTGACGGCTTGAGCCTCCTCGTGACCCATACGCGGTCGGGTCGCGTGCGGGGCCTCAAGGAGTTCCCTGCAAGCGAAAGACCCAACGTGCCCGTGCTCTTCTATGCTTTCCGCATCATGGTCGGTATCGGTTTCCTCTTCCTTTTGATCATGATATGGGCCCTTCTCCTTGTCAGGAAGGGAAGGATTTTCGAGCAGCGCACCTTCCTCAAGACCCTCGTAGTCACGCAGCCCCTCGGCTGGTGCGCGGTTGAACTGGGATGGGTCACGGCAGAGGTGGGCCGCCAGCCCTGGCTTATCTACGGCATGGTGCGAACTTCGCAAGGCGTGTCACCTATTGCACCGGGCAACGTGGTCTGGTCCTTATCACTCTTTATCGTTATATTTCTGGCCATCGGTGGCAGCTACGTCTATTACATCCTGAGGGCCTTCGGACAGGGTCCGGACATGGACAGTCCCATTCCCCCTGTGCAGAAACCGGCTATTGCAAAGGGTTTGGAAGAATTATGACCGGGAGCACTTCGCAAGCCCGTCCACAGAGGGTGGGATCAAGGGGCGCCGCAAATTGTGTTTTACCTTTTCGTGAAGCCCCGTTCCGCGGACGAGGGTTGCATACTCTTTATCTGAAGGAGGCCTCGTGGTTTTGATCGACGTGTGGGCAGTCCTCGTGGCCCTCGCAATGATTCTTTATGTCGTGCTGGACGGGATTACTCTCGGCATCGGAATCCTTTTCGGTGCCTTTGCCGGCGAAAAGGATCGTTCTCTTCTCATCTCGACCATAGCCCCCGTCTGGGACGCCAACCAAACATGGCTTCTCTTCGGCGGCGGTGCCATCTTTGCGGCCTTCCCAATAGTTTTCGCAGTTCTTTCGAGCGCCCTTTACCTTCCCCTCATCACCTTCATCATGGGGCTCATATTTCGTGGTGTGACCTTCGAGTTTAGGGAGCACGGCAGGAGAAACAGGGTCTGGGACCTCGGCTTCTTTCTCGGGAGCCTCCTCGCCTGCCTGAGCCAGGGGTTTACTTTGGGGGGTCTTCTTACCGGCATATCGGTCTCGGGCGGGCAGTTCTCCGGGGGGCCTTTCGACTGGCTCAACCCTTTTTCAGTGATGGTCGGGATTGCTCTGATTCCCGGCTACATCATGCTTGCCGCCTCCTACCTCCTGATGAAAACAAAGGGTCATATTCAACAGAAAGCGTACTCCCTATCCCGTATATCGGCCTTTATCGTCGTCGCTTTCATGGCCATCGTCACCGTTTGGACGCCTTTCCATTACCCGCTGGTCCTTCAGCACTGGCTTGAAGCCCCGCGCATCTACTTCGTATGGGCTTTTCCGCTCATAGGCCTTTTCGCTGTTTTCAGGCTGGCCAAAGCAGTACACGCGAGGCGGGAGGCTCCGCCCCTTTTGTGGGCTATCGTGCTCTTCCTTTCGGGCTACCTCGGTCTCGCCGCCTCGCTCTACCCTTATCTCATTCCACCCCACATCAAGATATGGGAGGCCGCTGCGGTGCCGAAAACACTCGAGTTCACTTTGTGGGGCGCCCTTGTCGTGCTCCCCCTGGTTCTTGCATATACGGCCTACAGTTATTGGGTTTTCAGGGGTAAGACGGCGGACGGGGAAGGATACGGAGGATAACTTTTGAGCTCGCCGGGATTGCCCGCTTTTCAACGGCAGACTCGATTCGCGAGCCGGACCCGACTTTTCTAATCAGTCACATCCTTCCCTTCGTTGCTCTTGCCGGGGACGAAAAGCAGGTTAGGGCCCATACGATCATAACCCGCCTTTTCCACGAGAACATCGAGGGCCAAAGAGGCGAGGTCGTCTGCGACGGGATCTGCCTGCGGCGATTTATCTCGATAGATGATCTTCATGTAGCTTCGACAGGCATCGCAGGTCTCGGCGCGCACGCTTCCATCGCTGCCCTCTATGTGATAGTAACCCAGGCAATTGCTTTCGCCACAGGATGCGCAGGTAGCCCGCACCAGATGCCATTCCGTGTTGCACAAGGCGCAATGAAGGTAGCGCAAGCCCGCAGCGTTCCTGTCACCTCTCACCACTGCACCAACCGGCAAATAGCCGCAGCTGAGGGCAGAGGTTCGGCTCATTGAGAGGGGCTACCTCGGTGGGATCTACTCCTGCGGCAAGAGCAGTCCAATGTATCTGGAGAGCCGCGGCCACAAAAGGAAGAAACGCCCCATCTTCATGGCTGATCTCGAGCCGGACGACTCGATCGGCGAGGGTTTCCAGGCCTGAGCCGCCCATGCTCCGGAGGTGCACGATCGCCTCCTGTGCAGCGGAAGGTGCATAGGGCCCGATCTTAACGCAGAGGTCGGATAAGGTTTGCTGCCAGGAAGGTTCTCGCGGCAAGAATGAGGCGGAAAGGGGTGGTTCGGGATGGTCCTCTCGGGTCACCCCGGCCGGCCTATCGGGCAGACTCAGGACCGGATGGAGCTGCAGCAGCTCGTGCTGAGCCTCGGTGAGCCGGCCTAAGAAAGAGAGCCAGCCGCCAAGGGAATGGCCTTCCGCCAGAGCCGTCAGGCGCCGGGACCTTTCCAGAAAGATGCGGGAAGGATCGGGCAGGACCAAAGCCGGCAAAGCGGCAGGAGACAAGTCGAGGTCAGAAGGCGCATCCTTGCCGATCATAGCCTTCATCGGCCGGACACCTGACGGTACCAGCTCGCGTGGTGCTGTCTCGCCCAAGCCCGGCTTACCGTGCCGTACAACATGCCGCGTATCGTTCCTTTGACCCAGATGGCCGCGTAGATGTGACCGATGATCAAGATGATGCTCAGCGCCCCGAATGCCGCATGGACCACGACTGCGAGGCGGATGAGTTCGACGGGCAACGTGTAATAGGCGCGCCACATGACCAGACCGGAGATCAGCATCACACCGAGGCAGAGAGAAAGGGCCCAAAAAAGGGCCTTCTGCCCGCCGTTGAACTTTCCCTGGGGCGGCATCTTGCTCTCATCACCGCTCGCCATCTCGTTGATCCGTCTCAGCCATTCCCAATCGGCCGGCGTCATGCGATTAAGCCATTGAAGCCGGACGAACATGGAAGCGAAGGAGATTGTAAGCAACAGACCGATGAAAGGGTGGATGACACGGGTCCATGGGCCGCCGCCGAAGAGCTGGGTAAGAGGCCAGAAGAACGGGTGGAAGAAGGCGAGACCGGAAAGAGCGAGAAGGATAAAGCAGATGGCCGTGAGCCAGTGATTCATCCGCTCAGATGCAGTGTAGCGCGGGAGGTCTCCGGGATTGTGCGTCATTGTGCCTCTCCTTCCTTTCCGGACTCATCTTCCGGTTCCTCCGAGACCTTGTTAGGTCCCTTGAGGACATAATGAAACAAGCTTCCCAGCACCGCGAGGCCTATGGCAGCGGCAGCCAGGGGCTTGGTAGCCCCCTTCCAAATCGAAACAAGGGGATCGATGGAAGGAGCCGAGGCGAGACCGTTGTAGAGCTCGGGCCGATCTGCATAGTGGAGCACATACATGACGTTGGTTCCGCCCACGCCGGCTGGGTCATAGAGACCCGCCGAGGCGAAGCCGCGCGCCTTCAAATCGGAGATGCGTTCGGCCGCGTATTCGCGCATCTGCTCTCTTGTGCCGAATTGGAGGGCCCCGGTCGGACAGGACTTGATGCAGGCAGGCTCGATGCCGGCAGCCACCCGGTCGGAGCAGAGAGTGCATTTATAGGCCTTCCCGTCCTTTGCCGACAGGCGGGGGATATTGAAGGGGCATCCCGTTATGCAGTAACCGCAGCCGATACAGTTCTCTTCCTGAAAGTCCACGATACCGTTGGAGTACTGAACGACCGCGCCCGGGGCAGGGCAGGCCTTGAGGCACCCCGGCTTACGGCAGTGCATGCAGCCGTCTTTGCGGATAAGCCACTCCAACCGGTTGCCCTCCCTGTGTTCTGCAAAGCGCATCACTGTCCAGGAAGAAGCGGACAAATCAGGCGGGTTATCGTACACACCCTTATTGCTTCCCACCTCGTCCCGGATGTCATTCCATTCCATGCAGGCAGCCTGGCAGGCCTTGCAGCCGATACAGGTGGAGACGTCGATCAGCTTTGCTACTTCCGTGGTGCTTCGAACCGAAGGGCTCGGGAGGGTCGTTGCGGAACGGCGGACTATATCGAGTGATTCCAAAGCCATGGCGATCTCCTCACGCCTTCTCTATGTTGACCAGGAAGGACTTGAACTCTGGTGTCTGGGTGTTGGCATCGCCCACGAATGGTGTGAGCGTGTTGGCCAGGTAGCCCTTTTTTGCCGCGCCTTTGAATCCCCAGTGGATCGGGATGCCAACGTGGTGGAGCTTCTTGTCGTTCACCATCAGGGTTTGCAAACGCTTCGTGACGACCGCCACGGCCTCGATCCGGCCGCGCTTCGACCGCACGACAACCCTGTCGCCGTTTCCGATCCCTTTCTCCTTCGCCAGCTCTTCGCCGATCTCGACGAATTGTTCCGGCTGCAGCACGGCATTGATCAGGGCATGCTTGGTCCAGTAGTGAAAATGCTCGGTCAGTCGATAGGTCGTTGCAGCATAGGGGAAGTCCGCCGCTTTGCCGAAGGCCTTCAAGTCATCTGCGAATACCCGGGCCGCGGGGTTGCTTACTGCCCGCGGGTTGGTGTTGAACAGATTGACGCCGACGGGCGACTCAAGGGGCTCGTAGTGCTCGGGAAACGGTCCATCGCTCAACTTGTCCACGGCGAAGAAGCGGGCAACGCCCTCCGGGTTCATGATGAACGGTCCCATTCCATCTGCCGGATTGGAATCTACCTTGAAGTCCGGCACGTCCGACCCGACCCATGTACTGCCGTTCCACCAGATTTGTTTGCGCTTCGGGTTCCAGGGTTTACCACCCGGATCGCAGGAGGCCCGATTGTAAAGGATGCGGCGGTTTGCCGGCCAGGACCATGCCCAGTTGAGGGTCTGGCCGTTGCCGAAAGGATCGGAGTTGTCCCGGCGGGCCATCATGTTGCCCGCTTGAGTCCAGGAGCCGCGAATAGATCCAGCAGCCGCAAGCCGTAGTTCCGTCGTCCCGGAGTTGGGCGAAGCCGTCGAGCTGCTCACCCGCCTTCCTAATGATTTTGGTCTTGTCCTTCGGGTCTGCCAGATCCGCGAGCGCCTTGCCGGAATACTCCTTCGCCAGCTCCTCGGACGAGGGATTCCGCGCGACTCGGTAAGGCCAGGAAAGGTTGAGAATAGGATCGGGGAAAACGCCCCCTTCGGATTTGTAAAGTTCCCGCAGACGGATGAAGATCAAGGCCATGATCTCGGTGGATACCTTCGCCTCGCCTGGCGGCTCCACCCCCTTCCAGTGCCATTGAAGCCAGCGCCCTGAATTGACCAACGCTCCGTCCTCCTCGGCGAAGCAGCCGCAGGGCAGGCGAAAGACCGCGGTCTGGATCTTCGCCGGATCGACGTCGTTAAACGGCCGAAGTTTCGCCAAAACTCGGAGGTCTCCGTGGCTAAAGGATCCATCACGACTAAGTATTTCAGCTTGGCAAGGGCCGTGCCCAGCTTGGCCTTGTTGGGAAACGCCGCCAGGGCATTGAATCCCTGGCAGAGATAGCCGTTCATCCGGCCCTGATACATCTCCTCGAACACCTGGAGCACGTCGTACGGCTTGTCGAGCTTGGGCAGCCAGTCGAAGCACCAATCGTTCTTCTTGGTGGCGGCGTCCCCGAACCACGCTTTCATCAAGCTCACGTGGAATTTTTCGTAATTTTGCCAGTAAGAAAGCTGGTTGGGCCGCAGGGGCAGGGGCGCGCGTTTTTTGATGTAGGCGCCGTAGTCCGTTTCCTTTTCGTTGGGCAGGGTCAGGTAGCCGGGCAGGAGGTCGGAGAGGAGCCCCAGGTCCGTGAGACCCTGGATATTCGAATGGCCCCGCAGGGCATTCATGCCGCCGCCGTGATGCCGATGTTGCCGAGGAGGAGCTGGACCATGGCTCCGGCGCGGATCATCTGCGTTCCCAGGGAATGCTGCGTCCAGCCGAGGGCGTACATGATCGTCATCGAACGGTCGGCCGTAGCGGTGGTGGAGATCATTTCGGCGACTTTGAGGAACTGTTCCTTGGGTGTGCCGCAGACCTTCTCAACCATCTCCGGCGTATAGCGGCTATAGTGCTTCTTCAGCAGTTGATAAACGCAACGCGGGTCCTGCAGGGTGGGGTCGGTCTTGACGTAGCCGTCTTTTCCGAGTTGATAGTGCCAGGAAGACCTATCGTAGGTGTGGCTTTCGCCATTATAGCCGGAGAAGAGGCCATTCTCGAAAGCAAAGCCTATGTCGACGAGGAAGGTGAAGTCCGTATATGCCTTGAGGTAGTCATGCTGGATCTTGTCGTTGCTCAGCAGATAGTTGATGACGCCCCCGAGGAAGGCGATGTCCGTGCCGGTGCGCAGTGGCGCGTAATAGTCGGCCACGGACGCGGAGCGCGTGAAGCGAGGATCGACCACGATCAGCTTCGCCTTGTTGTGTTTTTTTGCCTCGATCACCCACTTGAAACCGCACGGGTGGGCCTCGGCCGCATTGCCGCCCATGATCAGGACCAGGTCGGCATTCTTGATATCGACCCAATGGTTGGTCATTGCGCCGCGCCCGTATGTGGCGGCCAGACTGGCCACCGTGGGGCCGTGTCAGACTCGGGCCTGGTTGTCGAAGGCGAGCATTCCCAAAGACCTCACCACCTTGTGGGTCAGGTAGCCCGATTCATTGCTCGACGCAGAGGCGGCGAGAAAGCCTGTCGAGAGCCAGCGGTTGACGGTGGTACCGGCGCTATTTTTGGCAATGAAATTAGCGTCCCTGTCAGCCTTCATAAGCCGGGCGACGCGGTCGATGGCCTCGTCCCAGGAGATGCGTTTCCACTCGTTGCTGCCGGGCTCTCGGACCTCGGGGTACTTGAGCCGGCTTGGACTGTTGACGAAGTCGAGCAACGCCGCTCCTTTCGGGCAGAGGGTCCCCCGGTTTATCGGATGATCGGGGTCTCCTTCGATGTGAATAATGGAGGATTTGGCGTTTTTCGCGTTATCCCCCGAAGAGTACATCAAAAGACCGCAGGCTACCGAACAGTACGGACAGGTGTTACGCGTTTCGACGGTCCGCACGAGCTTGAACTCCCGCACATCCGCCAAAACCGGTTCGGGCGGAAATCCCATAGCTGCTATAGAAGAGCTGCCCAACCCGATACCGCAGATTTTGAGAAATTGCCGCCTCGATATGCCCATAATCTCCTCCTTCTGGCTTAGTATTATGGGGCCGGAATCGATTGTCAAGTTTTTTTGAAAGTCATCTTCTTGACGGCCGGAGATTATGACCGGAAGAAACTGCTCTCTGACCTGAGCCGGCCCGGCCTATTCCACGGCCACGACTCACCAACACGGGGAAATATTCTTGACAAAACCATGGAGAGACCTCTATTGTAAAAGCGACCGGTTTCTTCCCATAGCTCTTCATTGGACTGTTATGAAAAAAGGCTCTGCCGCGCTTCTCACCGTTGCTCATGCGTCTGCCGACATCAACCAGGGGTCCGTACCTATCCTCCTTCCTTTCTTTATCGCCGCCCATCACCTTTCCTATGCCGCCGCCGCGACGATCGTCCTGGCCATCAACCTCGTATCGACGCTCATGCAGCCGGTTTTTGGCTACGTCTCCGATCGCCGGCCCGCACCGTGGCTGCTTCCTTTTTCAATGCTCCTCGTCGGGCTTGGTGTTTCCTACACCGGATATGCCCCCACTTACGCCATAGGTGTCGTCTCGGTCATGGTGAGCGGCCTGGGGATCGCCATGTTTCATCCGGAGGGCGCCCGGCTGATGAACTATCTGGCGGAAGACCAAAAAGCGACGGCTATGAGCCTCTTCGCTATAGGCGGCCAACTCGGCTTCGCCCTCGGCCCCCTTATTGCCACTGCGGCCCTTTTCTGGTGCGGTCTCAGAGGTACGGGCTTTCTTATGATTCCACCGGTCATCATGGGGGCGCTCTTGCTCTACATGCTGCCCCGTCTGACCCGAGGTTACGAGCCACAAAGGCATGTCAAATCCCAGCCAACGGCAGCCGAGGGGAAGGACCGGTGGCCTGCCTTCACCTGCCTTGGCACCGCCTTGCTGAGCCGTTCCGTGGTCTTTTACGGGCTTAACACGTTCCTGCCTCTTTTCTGGATCAAGGTACTTCACCAATCCGGGGGCAGGGCAGGGACGGCCCTTGCGGTCCTGCTTATCTCCTCGATGATAGGGAACTTCATGGGCGGGCGAACTGCGGACCGCATAGGCTTGCGCACGGTGACTATCACGGGTTTTCTCTTCCTTTCAATCCTTCTTCCCCTTCTGCTTTTGACGTCAAACCCTCTCGGCGCAACACTGCTTCTGATCCCTATCGGATTGGTGCTTTCTGCGCCTTTCGGCCCCATGGTCGTCCTCGGCCAATCCTATCTGCCCCGCAGGGTGGGCCTCGCCTCAGGCATAACCCTTGGCCTCGCCTTCTCTTTTGGCGGTCTCACGACCCCTCTTCTCGGCTATATCGGCGATCATCACGGACTTCGGGCCACTATCGGGGTCGTGGCGTTTATGCCTCTTTTCTGTCTGGCCCTCACTCTCATGTTGCCGGCAGAAAGGAAGACGGGCCTGGAGAATAGTCTGTCCCCAGGGTGATGGCGTGTAGCGATGGGGCCAGATTTATTTCGATATCTTCTCGATCCAGCCTGCGCTTTCCTCCACGATTCCCCGGTAGATGTCTTCTTTCGTGGTGCCTGCTGATTTCAGTACATGGAAGGAATGGTCTCCGCTTTCGATGATACGGAGATCCCAGGGAGCGGCAAGGCCCTTCAGCACAGGCCGAAGCCTTTCCAAATTACAGAGGGGATCGCGGGTTCCCGCAAAGAAAAGCATCGGCACAGTAATGCGGTAGAGATGGGCATCTCTCAGCTTCTCTTCATGACCTGCCGGGTGCAGGGGATAGCCGAGGAAGATCAACCCGTGGGCACAGAGAAAACCATCGGCAGCCATCTGGGAAGCCACGCGGCCTCCCATCGACTTCCCTGCGGCGACCCAGAAATCGATCTGACCGCCTAATCGTTCACGAAAGAAGGCTGCTGCCGAGAGCCACGTATCTGCAAGGGTCTCGTACTTATCCGGGGCCTTCCGGCCCCGTTCGGTATAAAGGAAATTAAATCTCAGCGTTGGGTAGCCTGCGAGCGCGAGCCCGTCAGCAAAGGCTATCACGAGATCCGCTGTCATGTCGTTGCCCGCTCCGTGGGCCACGATCACGCCGGCTCGCTTCTTCTCTTCTCCGGGGAGGGCGAGGACGCCCGACGTGGAAGATCCATCTCTCAGCATAATCGACACATCTTCCCGTAACAACTCTGGTCCTGCCATGGGACGCACCTCTGCTCAATAATAGGGGGATTCTGTGCAAAGATCAACCACAGGAGGTAAATACCCATAGATTTCTCGGAATTCTTCCTTGGATAGTGCCAGAGAGCCTCCTTCTGAAAGCTCGTCGCCATCCCCGATTTAACTAGGGCTTTTACGCTGTCAATCCCACCAGTCATGCCTTTCGAGGACTTAAGTAATGCCTGCAAAATCCGAGAACTCTAGATAACGACAGGCAACTAGTCGCTGACGAATACCGAGAAGGTCCATCATCGGACTATCCGTATGGAAAGACTCCTCGCGGAACGGAAAAAGTCAATTCGGAATACTGGGGGGCGTGAGACGGAGGGTGGAGATTCCGATGCCCTTCATCAGTATGTCCATAGTACGGAAAACAGCATCAGGAAGGCCGTCTTCGGCGAATATGTGCGGAATTCCAGGCCGTATAGCAGGCCTTGAAACCAGTTAATCATAGACAAGGAGAGCCCTTTGGCCGGAGTACCGGAAGGTAGCGACAAGCCGTTGGTGCTGATCGTAGACGACGAAGCCGCGACACGTATGGTGACCAGGGAGGTCTTGCTCAACGCCGGTTTCGAGGTTGCAGAGGCCGAGGATGGCGCAGTAGCTCTTCGTCTGCTCGACGCTATCAGACCTGAGATCATTGTCACCGACGTCACCATGCCGGGTATGGATGGGTTTGCCCTTTGCGAGAAGATACGCCTCAGGCCCGAAGAACGGCTCCTGCCCGTCCTTATGGTAACCGGTCTCGGCGACGTGGCATCGATTCACCGGGCCTACGAGGTGGGTGCCACTGACTTCATTACAAAACCATTCAACTGGCTCGTTTTGTCCCAGAGAATACGCCACATGGTCCGCGAAAGCAGGCTCGTGGAGGGCTTGAAGCGCAGTGAGGCCAGGAACAGCGCCCTTCTGAACGCGATTCCCGACGCTATGTTCCGCCTGAATAACGATGGGACAATTCT
Source organism: uncultured delta proteobacterium (assembly GCA_963750015.1). GTDB lineage: Bacteria > Desulfobacterota > Syntrophorhabdia > Syntrophorhabdales > WCHB1-27 > CAVVNC01. The sequence continues at coordinate 59,129 of CAVVPU010000177.1, forward strand.
GGAGTCGAAAGGATCGAAGGAGTTCGACATCGGCATCAGTTCAATAGGCAAGAAGCTCTATGAAACCCTGCCGATGGGGGTCGCCGAAAGCATGATAGAGGCCGTCGAGAAAGTTCTTCTAAAGGACACCACCGTAGGGCTGGAATATCAGATGGCTGTCGACGGGACGGTTCGACACTTCGATGCGAGAATCGTCGCGAGCGGTCAAGACGAGGCTCTGAGCATCGTGAGGGACATTACGGAACGGAAGAGGGCCGAGAATGCCCTCAAAGAGAGCGAGGAGCGGTACGCCCTCGCGGCGGAAGGCGCGAACGACGGGCTTTGGGACTGGAACATGCGAACAAATGAGATACATTACTCCCAAAGATGGAAGGCCATGCTCGGGTGGGAAGAAGGAGAGATCGGCTCCTCACCCGATGAGTGGTTCACGCGGATACACGCAGAAGACATGGAACGGTTCAGAGTCCTACTCAATGCCCACTTGGAAGGGGCTAGCCCGCACTTCCAGGCTGAGTATCGAATTGCCCACAAGGACGGAGCCTACCTTTGGGTCTTAACGAGGGGGATCGCAGTTCGGAGCGACGAGGGAAAACCCGAGAGGATGGCAGGGTCTCAGACCGACGTGACCGACGCACGGCGGGCGCAGGAGAGACTCCTCCACGATGCCCTTTATGACCAGCTCACCGGTTTGCCGAACCGTAGCCTCCTCATGAACAGGCTCGAGCAATCGGTTGTCCGGGCCAAACGGTCGAAAGACGAAACATTCGCGGTGCTTTTCCTCGACCTCGACCGTTTCAAGAACGTGAACGACGTCATGGGCCACGCCGCGGGCGACAAAGTTCTTGTGGGGGTCGCCCGGAGGCTGCAATCGTGCGTTCGACCAGGGGACACGGTGGGGAGGATAGGGGGAGACGAATTCGTCATACTTCTCGAAAATGTGATCGATTTTCAAACCGCCATGACCATAGCCGAGAGAATCGAGCAGAGCCTGACTGCGCCTCTTTCCCTGGAAGGCCAGGAGGTGTTTATGTCGGCGAGTATCGGGATCGTCGTGGCATCGGGCCAATATAACAAACCCGAAGACGTGCTCCGGGACGCCGATATAGCGGTGTACCGGGCAAAGGCATTGGGTAGGGGCTGTCATGTCAACTTTGACCGATCGATGTATGAGAAAACCGTTGCCCTCCTCGAACTCGAAGGCGATTTGAGAAAGGCGATCGAACGACAGGAACTCTTCCTCGAATACCAGCCCATCGTGTCATTGGAGACAGAATCTCTCGTCTCCCTGGAGGCACTCGTTCGTTGGCACCACCCAAAGCGGGGCCTCATGTCCCCCCAAGAATTTATCCCTCTGGCCGAAGAAACCGGTCTTATAGTGCCGATAGGAGAATGGGTGCTGAGAAAGGTCTGCGGGCAGGTCGTGAATTGGCAGAAATCCGGCGGCGCTTCACCGGTCGTTGCAATAAATGTCTCCGGCTGCCAACTGAGGCAATCCGACTTTCCCAATGTGGTGCGACGCATCCTCCGTGAGTTCGGGCTGATCCCTGCCTCCATCGAGCTCGAGATTACCGAGAGCGTTTTGATGGACGATATGGAGTACGCCGATCACATCCTCTCAGAGCTGAGAGAAATCGGTCTTCGCGTCAGTCTCGACAATTTCGGCACGGGTTATTCCTCTCTGAGCTATCTTCAACGATTCCCTATCCGGAAGCTTAAGGTCGACAAGAGCTTCATTCAGCGACTGGGGATCGATTCAGGCAATTCGGACATAGTGAGTGCAGTTTTTCAGCTTGCGAGAGGACTCGGGGTGGAGGTGGTGGCAGAAGGCGTAGAGACCGGAGAAGCTGCCTCCCGGCTCAAGGAAATGGGCTGCACCCTCGCTCAGGGCTTCTACTTTGCGAGACCTACCGGGGTGGAGAATCTGTGCCTTCCGCAACTCCCCTGCGAAGCGAATGAGCCCAAAGCCGGAACCGGGACCTAAATAGGGTGTAGCAAGCGGCGCAGCCGGGAAATCCCGTCGTAAAAAGACAAAGGTTGACGAATTTCGCGGGAAAGACCTACGGCCCCGATCGTTTGATCAGGCGATCAATGCTCCACGGGCCCCCTCCGGCTGCTGCCAAATAGAGAAAGACAAAGGTAAAGATCACGGCCAAATCGCCTTTATTGGCGATCGGCCAGAAACCGTGAGGTGCATGGGCCGTGAAGTAGGCAACGGCCATCTGCCCGGAGAGGATGAACGCCACGGGACGGGTGAAGAGCCCTATGAGAAGGGCCAAACCCCCGAAGAATTCGAGCACTCCCCCTACCCAAAGGAACGAGAAAGGCGGTGGGCCGAGTTGACCGGGAGGTGTCTGAAAACCGAAGAGCTTCTGGGCGCCGTGGGCCATGAAGAGAAAGGCCACCACGATCCTCAGCACGCTCAAGAGATATGGTGCCCATCGGGAAGGGAACCTGTCGAGATCAGCCATCCTGTTCCTCCTTCAACTTGTGGATTCCCTGCAGCCTGCCCTGCGCGAGCAGGGTTGTTCACTCAATTGCGGCCCCGGGGGCCGGAAAACATGTGCACAAACGGTTAAATAGTATTTTAATACGTCTTCACAGAGCGGGCACGTCAAAGTCAGGGGCTTGAAAAGTTGTCTTTTGCCTGCCGGAGGTTCTTTGCCTCCGGCGTTTCCTGACGGGAAGGATCGAGGGCTAGCGGGAAAGCCCCGGTCGAAAGAGGCCGATGCACAAATACGAGGCCCGAGAAAGCCCTATCGCGTCTTCCTTGCATACATTTTCATGAAGTGGCGGATATACTTCTCCACCCGGCTCCTCGGTTGGTATATGCCCGAATGGCCGTCACACAGCACATCCGCCTCAAGGCGCAGCAACTTTTCCATCGATTCTGTCCACGCCGACGTGTCGCAGTCGAAATCGGACAAGAGGGGCGCGCCCAAGTCCTGTCCGAAGAGCACCCTTGCCTTTCCTGTATCCACATAAGGCGATATGGATCCGGGGGTATGACCGGGGGTATGAACGAACATGATCTCTTGTCCGTCGATGGGCACTCGTCCTTCGGAGCCCGAAAGTCTGACGTCCGGAGCGAAGGCCTTGAAGTCAACCTCGAAGCAGAAGGCGGCTGTCAACTTGTTATCCCCACGCTCCACAATGTCCGCATCCAGCTCGTGCATATAGAGACGCACACCGAGACGCTCCCGAAAAAGAACGGCCCCGCCCATGTGGTCGATATGACAATGGGTGAGGATCATGGCGTGGATGTCGGATGGTGCAACTCCGGCCGCCTCGATGTTGGCGATCGTCCCATCCAGGGCCGCACCGAAGCCGGCGTCGATAAGCACAGGCTGGTCTGCGTCGATAAGGTATACGTTGCAATCCCTTCTGTCCGTTATATCAGGACCGGCAACGCGATAGATGCCTTTTATCATCCTTCCTCCAAAATCATCCCGGAATAAGACTCTGCGAGTCAATATATTACCCTTATTCATTGTCTTTTCAAGAGCGGCCCCCATGGGCAGCCTCGAGAACACTGATAGGCGGGCTTATGACGGCTCTTCCCCTCGTTGTTCCTTTGATCCGGGAAGTGCTATCATGAGGGGAGCGAAGAGGCGCGCGAGCCAATGATAGAAGTCACCGATCCGGAGTTTGACCGTCTCGTGCAACGGGCGATCAGACGCATCCCACGGGAGATACGCCAGCACATCGACAATCTCACGATTTCGGTCCGGAAGCGCCCCGGCCGTGCGCTGATGGAGGAAATGGGCCTTATTGGCAACAGGTCTCTTCTCGGCCTTTTTCAAGGTGTTCCCTTAACCGAAAGATCGCCGACATCTCCTCCGCTGTTTCCCGCCAGCATAATCCTTTTTCAGGAACCCATACAGGAAATGTGCCGTACCATGGATGAATTAGAGGAACAGATCGAGATAACACTGGTGCACGAAGTTGCCCATTTTATAGGAATGGGTGAGGGTCGACTGTCCGAACTTGGGTACGGATAAGGATGAAGTCCTCTTCATTTATGTCGACGTGGAGAAACAACATTAAATCCTTTTAACATTTATCTTGACATATTATTTCTGACTCCTTTATGATTCATTTGTGCAGTAATGCTCAATCTTTTTCAAAAAGGAGTTTGGAAGGATGCCAGTAGGTAAGGTGAAGTGGTTCAACGATTCAAAGGGGTACGGGTTTATCGAACAGGATAGCGGGGGGGATGTTTTCGTTCATTATTCGGCGATCAAACAGGACGGTTTCAAGACGCTCAAGACAGGGGAGGCCGTGGAGTTTGAGATAGTGACCGGACCTAAGGGTCCGCAGGCATCGAATGTGGTAAAAGTCGAGTAAAAGGGATCTATTCTCCTTTTTTCTCTTTTTCTTTAGTCTTGTTCCAGAGGGCTTCCATGGCCTCGAGGTCGTGCCCTACTGATTCGAGGTGCGGCTCAATCTGACTGAACCGACGAATGAACTTGTTCGTCGTCCGCCTCAGAGCACCTTCAGGATCGATGCCGTGGAAGCGCGAGATGTTGGCCACCGTGAAGAGAAGGTCACCCACCTCCTCCTCGATGTCTTCTGCCCTTTTTGAGGCTTCCGCCTCCTTGAGCTCCCCGATTTCTTCATACATTTTGGCGTAGATATCTTCGAGTTTTTTCCAGTCGAACCCGACCTTTGAGGCCCTTTTCGAGATTACGTAGGCCCGCAAGAGGGCAGGAAGCATGTCGGGGACGCTCGATACGGGTGAATAGTCTCCCTTCTCCGCTTTCTTTATCTCCTCCCATCTTCTTTCCACGGGCTGCTCGCACGTATCCTCTGAAAAGACATGGGGATGTCTTCTGTACATCTTAGTGTAAGCTCCTTCAACGACCTCTCTTATGTCAAAATGCTCCCTTTCTTTGGATATTTGGGCCAGGAAGACGATATGAAAAAGCAGGTCGCCCAGCTCTTCCTTGAGGGCCTGATAGTCTTCCTTCTCGATGGCTTCGATAACCTCATAGACCTCTTCGAGGAGAAAGGTTGTGAAAGATTTCTCGGTTTGCTTTTTATCCCACGGGCAGCCTCGTTCGGCGCGTAATGCCTCCATGAGGCCTACGAGTTTCGTGAATTCTTCCATATGGTCTCCGTAATGTATTTGGCCGCCTTTTCCATGGCTCCCTTCTGGATGGCAAGCACATTCCTTCCCGCTTCGACAAGGTCATTCCTGATGCCGGGATTTTCGAGGATCTGGAGCATCTTCGAGAGAAGCTCCTCTCCGTCCTGCACCATGAATCCTGCTCCCTGAGCGACAATCGTTTCTGCCACCTGTCTGAAGTTGTCGACGTAGCGGCCGAATACGACCGGAGTGCCCGCAAAAAGCGGTTCCAAGACGTTCTGGCCTCCATAAGGGGCGAGGCTGCCGCCAACGAAAGCGACTGAACTCTGCTGGTAAATTCCCATGAGGTCTCCCACCGTATCGACGAGCACCACATCCCCGTCAGACCCTTCTAACCCCTTGCACAAGGAGTATCGTTTCACTGGGTATGACCTTGAAATCTCACCCTCGATGGTATCGACCAGGCCCATTTCTCTGGGCACTACAAAGATGCGGATATTGGGGAGGCGTTTTTTGAGCCCATGAACAGTGGAGACGATGAAAGGCAACTCCTTCTCCTTGATGCTGCCGAAGGTCGCCACCTGTGCCTCGGCTCGTCCGTCGAGGGCTGTGTCTAATTCTCTGTAATATTTTAGATTTCCAATATTGATAGTCTTGGCCGGAGAGATTCCGAGGAGGGCAAAACGTCGGCTTTGTTCTTCGGACTGGGCCAATACCAGATCGACTGAGGCGAGCACTTTCCCGAGAAAGAAGGCAAGCTTCCTATAGCGGCCGACGGTGGCATCCGAAATCCTTCCGTTGACGATAATCACAGGCAGCCCCTTTTCCTTTGCTATCCATATGAGGTTTGGCCAGATCTCGGTCTCTATGAGGATTAGAGCTGCGAATTTGCAGGTGCCCATGAACCGGTTGATCGAAAAGGGGAGATCGAAAGGAAGAGACCGCACAACGACCGTATCTCCCAGACGCCTCTTGAGGAGGTCCCTGGCATAGTGGGTGTTGGTGGTAATGAGGAACGGCTCGGTCACGGTTCTGCGCATGTAGTGGATAAGGTTCTCTGCTATTACCGCCTCCCCGAGCGAGGCAGCATGGATCCAGATCACGTGGGCTCGGTTTTCTTTCAGGGGGAGGGGAAAGAGTCGCTCCAGGAAATTGCTCCTTATCTTCTTTTTTGTGAGGGAAAAGGCGGCAAAAAACGGCAGGATTACCCAAATGCCTATATTATAGATCAGTCTCCACATACCATTCGGTCGGCTGCATCTGTGAGAGAGGTCAGTCTTTCCTCGAGCTCCTTTCTTGTCCTTTCGATGGTATCTGCGCCGGCGTCAGGGGCAACGTAGATAGGATCGCCCCACAGGAACAGGATGCGGGAAAAGGGGAAGGGGAAAACCAGACGATCCCAGCTCCCGAATATCCTCTTGCTGCTCGCTCCATAGGTAAGGGGCACGATGGGGCTTTGGGTTATCCGGGCAAGCTCCACGATACCGGGCTTGACTTCGTACCGCGGGCCCTTGGGTCCATCCGGCGTTATTCCTATGGTTGTGCCCCGTTTCAGCTCAGAGAGGATCTCTCTGAGAGAGGAGATGGATGCCTTCTTGTAAGAGCCCCTGACAGCCCCGAAGCCGAAGTGCTTTATGACCCGGGTGATGAATTCTCCGTCGCTGTGGCGGGAGATAAGGACGCTCGCCGGCCTCTTCTCATGAGCAAAAGGCATGGCAAGTAATCTGCCATGCCAGAAGCAGACGATGGCGCTTCGCCTTTCCCGGTACAATCGATCGATCGCATCTTTGTTTATGTGCCTGATCCTGAAGGAGACCCCGAGGGCGAGGAGGAAGAGATAAATGGCTCCGGGCAGGAGGTTGATCAATACCAGGTACTTCAACCGCCTAAACATTCTTCTGTCTCTTGGTCATCCGTATCACTTTCTTTTGCGCATCGGTGTTGAATTGCAACTCGTAGAGCCTCTTGTAAGGGCCTTCCTCTCCTATCAGTTTCGTGTGTACTCCTTCCTGCACGATAGTGCCCGCTTCGAGAACAATGATTCGGTCGGCGTTCATGATGGTGGAGAGTCTGTGGGCTATCACTATCGTCGTCCTGCCCTTCATGAGGTTGTCGAGGGCCCTCTGGACTTCGGTTTCAGAGGCAGCGTCGAGAGAGCTTGTTGCCTCGTCGAGGATCAGGACGGGAGCGTCCTTGTAGAGCGCCCGCGCAATGGCGATACGCTGCTTCTGCCCTCCTGACAGCCTTACGCCTCTCTCTCCGACCACGGTCTCCAGCCCCTTGGGCATCTTAGAGATGAAATCATAGGCGTGGGCGGAGCGAATAGCCTGCTCCATGCGGAGGGGGTCCTCGCCTATGCCGTGAGCTATGTTTTTCCCTATGGTGTCGTTGAAGAGGATCACGTCCTGAGTGACGAGAGCTATGTTGCGCCTGAGGGATTCGAGCTTCAGGTTGCGAAGATCGATCCCATCGACGTTGATCGAGCCGAGAGTCACGTCGTAGAACCTGAGGATCAGGTTGACGAGGGTCGTCTTTCCCACGCCGCTCTCACCCACTATGGCCAGGGTCTCGTGCTTGTCGATACGCAGATTGATGTTGTTAAGCACCATCTTGTCTTCGTATTTGAAGGAAACCCCTCTGAACTCGACAACACCCTGGGCCGCCGGTAAATCAACGGCGTCCGACTTGTCAATGATCTCGGGCTCCCGGTCGACGACCTCGAACACCCTTTGTGCTGCCGCGAGCCCCTGCTGGACATTATGGTTCTCCTTGTTGAGCCGTTTTATGGGCTCGTAGAGCAAAAGGAGGGCTGTCGTAAAGGAGAAGAAATTACCCGGGGTCGACTTCCCGGATATGACCGCACTCCCCCCGTACCATATGATTACAGCTACAGCGATTCCGCCGAGCATGTCCATGACAGGGCTAGAGAGGGCCCGTATCTTGGTGCGCTTCATGACTATTTTGAAAAGGCTCTCGTTCTCCTCGCGAAACTTGCCGTATTCGTACCTCTCCATAGCGAAGGCTTTCACTATGCGCTGGCCCGTTATGGTCTCATGGAGGAAGCTCGTGAACCTGGCCATGGCCCGCTGGTTCTGGGTGCTGTTCTTCCTCAGCTTCCTTCCGAAGGCGACGATAGGATAGGTGGCGACAGGGAGGATAATGAAGGCAACGATCGCGAGCCTCCAGTCACGGTCGAAAACCACGAGGATGAGGCCGACGATGGAGAAGGCGTCCTTGAGTATGGCGGTGACAGAGTCGGAGACCGCGGCCTGGACGAGGGAGATGTCGTTCGTGATCCGGGAGATGATGGTGCCCGTGGAAGTCTTGTCGAAAAAGGAAAGAGGCTGTATCTGGACGCGCTTGAAGACCAGGTTCCTGATATCTGCAATGATCTTCTGCCCCACGAAGCCCATGAGATATTCCTGCAGGTAGTCGCAGGTCCCCTTGGCGAGGAAGAGAAGGACGATGCCCGAAGGGATGATAAGGAGCATGGTACTGTTCTTTTCGTAGAATATCTTGTCCATGACAGGCTGCACAAGGTAGGCCATGAGCCCGCTGGTGCTGCCTACGAAGGACATGAAGATCATGGCCAGTACCAGCTTCAGCCAGTAAGGTCGCAGGAACTTAAGCAGTCGTAGGTAGAGGGCCATGGGTATGCTCTAGAAATCGGAGAATCTCTTTGCCGGCCATCTGGTAAGGATCGGGGCCGGTTGCGGCCAGTCCATCTCTCATCCGTTCCAACTCTTTCCGAAGGAAGGATGTGTCATTATTTAACATAGAAACCATAGCCTTGGCAATCATGCGCGGGTCGAGAGACTGGATGAACTCGGGAAAGAGCTCTTTGCCCGCTATGATATTCGGGAGGCTTATATAGTCGACCTTGGTCACGAGCCTGGCGATGAGGTAGGAGAAAAGCGATGTTTTGTAGAGCACGACCGAGGGCACACCCAGGATGGCGGCTTCCAAAGTCGCGCTTCCCGAGGCCACAAGTGCTGCGTCGGAGTGAGCAAGGCAGTCGTAAGCGAGTCCTCTGATGAGGCGAATGTTCTTTCGTCCCTTCGTGCTGGAATGGAAAAAATCAATGCCCAGGGAGTCGGCAACGGGCAAAAGCACGGTATATTCTCCCACGTCCCGATCCATGTGCTCGAGTACCTTGAGGAGGACGGGCATGTGCCTCTCCACCTCGCTTTTTCTGCTTCCGGGCATCACGGTGATCACCGGCAAAGCGGGGTCGACGTCCCACATGGCGTAAAACTGCTCTTTCGCGTGAACGGGGTGCACGATCCTGGTGTAAGGATGTCCTACATAGGTAACAGGCACGCCATGGCGACGGTAGAAAGCCTCTTCGAAGGGCAGTATGGAGAGAACCAGGCTTACATTGGCCTTTATTTGTCTCACCCGGCCCTCGCGCCAGGCCCATATCTGAGGGGGTATGAAGTAGACCACGGGAATATTGAGCTTCTTCGCCAAGCGAGCCACAAGCAGCAGGTTGAACCCGGGGAAATCGACCAATATGAGGAGCTGGGGGGCTTCCTTGAGGAGGTGTTCTTTCAAGACGCCATAAGCCTGACGGATATGACCGAGCTTTGAAAAAACCTCACCAATCCCTATGATGGAGATGTTCTTGTAGTCGTAGATGATGCGGACACCGGCGTCGCGCAGGACCCGGCTTCCGATGCCGCTGAACTCGATAGGGCAGAGGGCAGTAATGGCGGCGACAAGGTGCGCCCCATGAGTTTCGCCGGACAGCTCGCCGGTGACGATCACCGCTTTTCTATTCAACGGCCCCTCATTATTGGGGTTCAGCACCCCCTCGAACCAGGCTTGCCCTCGCGGACCATCGCCAACGGCGAGAGCTTGGTCCGCGATACGTTCTTGCCCTTTCTTCTAGGCCCCCGACCCACTTTGTGGGTGCCCCGGCCTCCCCGCTCAGGCGCGGGGTTCAGCCGATCCCTTTTCGATTTGGGCAGTAATGCTGTCGGCAACCTGAAGTGCCCGAAGCCCGGCTTCACCGTCGACAATCTCTTCTTTCTCGCCCCTGATAGCCTTCACGAAAGCCTTAAGCTCTTCCCCAACGGGATCGGAATGGGCAGCTTTGAAGGTGATGTTTCTTTCCCCGGCCTTCGGCACCCTTCTGCATGAGAACATCTTTCCAGTTGCCAGATCGAGGGAAAAATATCGTTCCTTATCGACTATCCGGAAGAGGCGCTCACGGGTCAGTGAAACCCTGCTCGCGCTCAGGCTCGCCACACAGCCGTCGGCAAATTCTATGCGGGCATGGGCTACATCGACTTTCTCTGTGAGAACGGGAGTGCCCCGGGCAGTTATCCCTTTTATGCCCGAGGAATTCAGGGCGAGGGCGAGGTCGATGTCATGAATCATCATGTCATGAATCACGTCGATATCGGTCGATCTGCCGCTGAAAGGACTCACACGCCAGGCCTCGATCAGGAAAGGGCTCTTCACGAGGGGGCGGGCTTTTCTGAAAGGCGGGCTGAAGCGCTCGAGGTGACCGATCTGCAGAACCAACCCAGTGCTTTTCGCCAGTTGGATGAGCTCCGATGCCTCGGCAAGGGTCGAGGCGATGGGTTTCTCTATGAAAACATGTACGCCTTTTTTCAGGAAGTCCCGGGCGACAGAAAAGTGGGATTCCGTGGTAGAGGCAATGACCGCACCCTCCACCCCGTCCGATAGAGGTTCCTCATGAGTGCATGACCAGGAAACGCCGCATTTGTTCGCAGTTGCCTCCGCGCACGCGGAGTCGGCATCGACTACACAGGCAAGGCTGACCCCTTTCATCCCGGAGAGCTTCGATGCGTGGATCCGGCCCATGTGACCGGCTCCGATCAGACAGAGCTTCAGCGGCATATGCCCCGCTCCGACGAACGAATAAAGGCAACCAGTTTAGCCACGTGCTCGCCTTCCAGCTCTTCATCGATTTTCTGAAGCGCTGCCTCGAGGGAGAGAGCAGATCTGAAGAGAAAGCGATACGCCCTTTTTAACCCCTCTATATCGGACTTGGTGAATCCTCTTCTTTCGAGTCCTATCACGTTCAATCCGAAGAGCTTGGCCCTGTGTCCCGAGGCCGTTACGAATGGGGGTATGTCGTTCGGAATTCCCGTGAGTCCGCTGATCATGGCACTTTCTCCGATCCTGCAAAACTGATGCACAGCCGATGGTCCGCTGATAAAAACGAAGTCTTGTATCTGAACGTGACCGGCCAGGGTGGCCCCGTTGGCCATGGTGATGTTGTTGCCAAGGGCACAGTCGTGTCCAATGTGACTATATGCCATGATGAAGCAGTTGTTCCCGACCCTGGTGGTCCAGTCCCGCTTGGTGCTGGCCCGGTTGATGGTGACATATTCTCTGATGGTGTTGTTGTCCCCGATTATACACGCCGTATCTTCGCCCTTGTAAGTAACGTCCTGGGGCGGGCCTCCGAGGCACGCAAAGGGGTGAATCACGCAGCGCTCGCCGATCTCGGCCCTGCCGTCGAGGGTGACGTGATTCAGAAGACGGGTCCCTGTGCCTATTTTTACGCCTTTACCCACCACACAGTAAGGGCCTATTTCCACATCATCGGCAACTTCCGCCCCTTTTTCTACGACAGCCGTGGGGTGTATCACACTCCCTCCTTGTACTCCTGCAGCGTGGCCATGATCTGGGCCTCCGCAACCTTCTTTTCATCCACATAGGCTTGCCCGTCGAAGACCCACACCTCTCTTCTGTGCTTAACCACCTCGAGGACGAGTCTGAGCTGGTCTCCGGGGACCACCGGTCTACGGAACCTCGCGTTATCTATCCCGACGAATCGAACGTCGCCCTTGAGGCCCGGGAAAGACTTGAAGGCCAGGATACCCCCGGTTTGCGCAAGGGCTTCAATGATGAGCACTCCCGGCATGATCGGCTTGCCGGGAAAGTGGCCGGGAAAAAAAGGCTCATTAAAGGTGACGTTCTTTATACCTACGATCCTTTTTTGGGGCTCGAGCTCCACGATCCTGTCCACAAGAAGAAAGGGATAATTGTGGGGCATGAGGGTGAGTATCTCACTGATCTCTATCATCTTTTGCCTCAGGGAAGAGTTTTGCTTCCATCTTACCCATTCGTTCGAACAGATCGGGCAGCCTCCTCAGGTAGCTCTGCATCCTGAGCCAGTCGCGCTGTGCCATATGAGGGTTGCCGCCGATTTTTGAATTGCTCCTCACGCTCTTCGTGATGCCTGTTCCACCCGCTGCCATGACGTTGTCACCTATGGTTACATGGTCGGCTACCCCGGCCTTGCCGCCCAGGACCACATTCCTTCCGAGGGATGTGCTTCCCGCTATTCCAACCTGGGATACAAGTATTGAGTTCTCACCGACCGTCACACTATGGGCGATCTGCACGAGGTTGTCTATCTTGGTTCCCTTCTTGATTATCGTTTTCTGGAGCGAGGCCCGGTCAATGCAGGTATTGGCGCCTATCTCCACATCATCTTCTATCTCGAGCGTGCCTAGTTGAGGTATTCTCCGATGGCGTTCTCCATCCCAGACGTACCCGAAGCCGTCACCACCGAGCACCGACCCCGAATGGACCCTGACCCTTCTGCCGATATTTGTTCCGGGGTATACGGTCACGTTCGGATAGAGTACGGTGGCCTCGCCCACCACTACGTCACGACCGATGAAACAGAAGGGGTAGATGACCGCGTCCTTGGCTATGCGAGCCCCCTCCTCGACGCAGACATAAGGGAAGATCGAGGCCTCTTCGGAGACGACGGCGGAAGAGGCAACACGGGCAGAGGGATCTATGCCTTTCTTCGCATGGATCGACGCCTCGAAAAGCTCGGCCACCGTAATCTGGGCCAGGGCAGGGTTGGCGACGACGACCACATTGCGCCCCGAGAGTGAACCCGATTCGAGGTCGGGACCGACTATTATTGCGGAAGCGCGGCAAACAGGCAACCACCTCTCGAAAGACCTGTTGGCAAGAAAAGTGATTTCCCCGTCTTTGGCATCCGTGACGGAAGCTATGCCCCGTATCTCCGTCTCTCCATCACCGGATAGCTTCCCATCTATCCTGGAGACAATCTCCCTGAGCTTCATTATTTCTTCTGGGCAGGGGCAGGAGTAGGGGCCTTCTTCGCCATCTGATTGTACTGGGCGATCACCTTGTCGGTGATGTCTATGGAGGGAGAGGCATAAAGGATAACCGGCTGGTTCTTCTCGAGGATAAGGGTATACTTTTCCGTTTCACCTATACCCCTCACGATCCCCTCGAGATCCTTCAGAATCTTTTGGGTCATCTCCTGGTCTTTCTGCTGGAGCTCCGTCTGATAGTCGGTCTGAACCCTTTGATAGTCTTTTACCTTGTTTTGATAGTCTTTCTCTTTCGCTGCCCGCGCTTCGGGTGTAATGGTGGCCGTCTGTTTTTCGATGGCGTCCTTCAGCTTCTGGATCTCATCCTGTCTCTGGGTGATTTCTTTCTTGCGCTTTTCATACTCGTCGGTGAGGCTCTTCTTTGCTTCCTTTCCCTTTTCCGACTCGAGCATCACCTTTTGTATATCCAAATAGGCAATCTTTAGCGCGGGTGCTTGAGCCCTTACCTGGAAGGGTAAAAACGCTGCTATTGCGAACGCCAAAAGGGCTGCGAGATTCCTTTTCATGATTCCTCCTGTTAGAATGGCCTTCCCATCGAAAAATCGAAGACTGCTCCCTTTTCTCCTATTTGCCTGTTCAAATTAAACCCCAGTTCCACCCTTATAGGGCCAAAGGGCGAGTACCAGCGCATGCCAAAGCCGGCTGCGGGCCTGAGGGCGCTCAAGAAGCCGCTCATGTTATTGAAGCCTTTGCCGTAATCGAAGAATATATCACCTTTCAGTCCGGCGGCCGGATAAATGGGGTAGATCCACTCCGAATTAAAGTATAGCTCATTCGTGCCGCCTATAACGTCGTTTGTTACAGGATCGAGAGGTCCTGCCTCGCCATATTTAAAACCCCTCACCGAATCGATGCCGCCGACGAAAAACCGGTCGAAGATCGGTACGGCCACCCCTCCGTATTGCCTCGCCGTTCCCGCGGTGCCCCTGAGGAAGAAAGTAGTGTCATATTTCCAGGGGAAGTAGCGCCCGTAGGAAAGGATCAACTTATCGAATTTATTGTCACCAAAAAGGGGGCCGCCGGCAAATTGGTCGGTAACGGAAGCTATCGTTCCCTTCATGGGGTTCAGGACATCGTCTAACGAGTTGTAGACAAGGGCGCCGGTTATGCTGCTTGTTGTCGAGATACCCGCCTGCCGTTGCACATAGCTCGAGGCGTCCGATTCCACGCGGGAGACTTTGTCTGACTCATAGCCATACCGCAGGCTTGCCGTCAGGTAGTCCGTGAGGGGACGCGCTAAGGTAAAGGAACCGCCGTCTCCGCTATAGCGGTAAGTAGTGAAGATTCTCTCCGTGTTGAATACGTTGAAGGAAGAGGATATATTCGTATCGAAGGTGTATGGCTGTACGTAGGTGAAGTCGTAAAGATGCGAGATCGAGCTGATCGAGGCATTCAGATATGCCTTCTGGCCGGTGCCGAAGAGATTTTCCTGGCTTACGCCCCCCGTTATCATTCCTTTCTCGTCGGTGCTGTATCCGACTCCTAGGGAAAAAGTGCCTGTTGCTTTCTCTTCGACGAGAACGTCAAGATTGACCAGATCGGGGTCGTCCGTCTTTTCAGTCTTAAGATCGACTGTCTTGAAATAGGTGGTATTTGTAAGCTTCCGTTTGCTCTCTTTCAGGTTCGAGCTGGAGTAAAGGTCACCTTCCGCAACCTTCATCTCGCGCCGAATTACCTTGTCCCTGGTCTTCGAGTTGCCAATTATATTGATCCGGTTGAAATAAACCTCAGTGCCCTGGGCTATATCGAAGAGAAGGTCCACCGTCTTTTCGTCGTCGTTGATAGCGGTGAGCGGGGCAATATCTGTGAAGGCATACCCCTTATCCTGATAAAGATCGGTGAGGCTCGTTATGTCAGCCTGGAAAAGAGAGGACCTGAAGGTTGCTCCTGTCTTGCTCTTCAGCTTCTTCCTGAGTTCCGGGTCGCCGACAAGGAGGTCGCCCTTGAAATCGATCTTTCCCACCTTATACAGGTCTCCCTCTTCGAGGGGTATGGAGATGGATATCGTTTTCCCGTCCTTGGATATCTTGATATCCGGCATGCCCACCTTGACCCTGACATACCCCTGATCGTGATAGAAAGCCTCTATCTGTTGCCGGTCTTCGCCGATCACGTCCTCGTCCAGAGTACCGGAGCCCGTAAACCATGAGAACCATCCCTTCTCCTGAGTCCTCATGACGGCCTTGATCTTGCTCGCCTTGATATGATTGTTGCCCACAAAGGTTATCTTGCGAACATATGCTCGCTGCGGCTCCTCTATGAGAAATCGAAGGCTTGCCTTATACCCTTCCTCAGTCTCGATCTCATAGCTCACCTTCGCGGCATAATACCCCTTGCTCGCGTAAAGCTTCTTTATTTCGTCGACACTCTGTTTGGCCACGTCCAGGTTGAGGACGGCGCCCGTCTTTATCTTGAGCTTATCACGTATATCTTCGGTTTTGACTTTCTTGTTTCCTACGATGTAGATGGCGCTCACCGACGGCCTTTCTACCACGACGAAGGTCACTGCCTTACCCTTGTCAATGTCCTTCACGTCCACCATGACGTCGCCGAAATAGCCTGTCTTATAGATGCTTTTCAGGTCTTCCCCGATCTTTACCGGATCGTAGACGTCGCCGACCTTGGTCTTGACGGCGTTCAGAACCACGCCTTTGTCGATCCTCTCGTTGCCCACGACGTCGACTCGGGCTATCTTGTCCGCCTCGGCCGCCAATAGCACGCTGCTGAAAATTGCGCAAAGAATAAGGGAGACTGCCAAGTATTTCATTCAGGTAGGAAAGTTAGCAAATAAATGGGTAATTGTAAAGGCAAAAAGGAACGGCGAGACAGTATGGAGGTGAGATAGGGCCTTTTTTGCCGGCCTTTGCCATAGGGCGCACCCGGCAAGGAGTTCCCTTAGCGTGATCTCGTGATCCCTGTCCGGGCGCATAGATCGAAGACCGGACATCTCGAGCAGAAGGGCGACAAAGGCGCACACGTCCTGCGGCCGTGGGTGACGAGGAGAGGATTATAGATGATCCAGTACTTGCGCGGCAGGCTCTTTCTGAGGGCCTCCTCGGTCTGTTCCGGCGTTTTCGTCCTGACTGCGCCGAGCCGGTTCGAAATGCGGTGAACGTGCGTGTCTACCGCGATGCCGGCCTTGCCGAACCCTTCGGTGACTACGATGTTGGCAGTCTTTCTTCCGATACCGCGGATAGTCGTCAGCTCTTCTATGGTATCAGGCACCTTCCGTCCGTACTTCACGATGATCGTTTGGGAAACTTCTTTGATAAGACGGGACTTGTTGCGGTAAAAGCCTACGGGGTAAATGATTTTTTCGAGCTCCTCAGTCGGGATGGAGAGCAGCTCGTCCGGAGTGCGCGCCCTTTTCATGAGCCTTTCCATCGCTTTTTCGGTGGTCTCATCTTTTGTCCTGAGGCTTAAGAGGCAGCCGATGAGGACGAGAAAAGGACTCCTCTCCTCGGAAGCGATCCGGGTGAGGACCGGCACATCCGACTCGTAGAACTGCTTGAGCCTGTCGACAAGTTTGGCAAAGGGATAGGCTTTCAAGTCAAAACCTCCTCGATGAGCCGATCCAGACCTTTTGTGTGGGAACCCTCCCAGTAGACGCGTCCGCAGGAGGAACAGTGTTTGAAGCCGTCGTACTGGTGGTAGATGAATTCGGGCACGAGGATTTCTATTTCCGTCTTATCCACCTCGAACAACTCCTTGTTGCATTCTATGCATCTGTTCAGAGTCAGTTCCCGCGCCACCTCGCTCCTGATCAATTCTTTGATTTCCCGAAGCTGCTCCCTCGCCGAGTCGGACTTCACCAGGACAACCCTGGGGAAATTCTGTGTCTTCTTTCGGCGGGTGAGAAAGATGCGATCCTTTTCTTCCCGTTTAAACCTCTCAAGGACCGCATCGTCTCGGGCGTATTCCGCATCGAAGCCCAGGACCCGCAGATACTTGGCCAAGCGTCCGAGCATCGCGTCGCAGACAAATCTCATCGTTGAGAGAGGTCTCTCGCCACACGTCCGGCTGCTTCCATGATTTCTTCCTCGCTGTCAACGTGGCGGTTCTCCATGAGGACCCTTCCCATGCATATGACCGTATCGACCGCATACCCGTTTGCCGCATAGACGATGTCCGAATAGCTGTCGAAATTGGGCACGAACTCAGGTCTTTTTTTGTCGAGAAGTATAATATCCGGGGAGGCCCCCTCCTTGATCTCCCAATCGCCGAGGTGAAAGATGCGGGCAGCGACCGTGGTGGCTGCCTCGAAGGTCTTCCGGGCGGGGAGGAAGGTCGGGTCACTCGAGGTGAACTTGGCCAAAAGAGAGGCGAATTTCATGGTCCCGAACATATCCAGATGATTGTTTGAAGAACATCCGTCTGTCCCGAGGCAGAAAGGAATACCCATGTTCCGGACGAGCCCGTAAGGAAGGGTCTTACCGACGCTCAGCTTGAGGTTCGAGACGGGCGCATTGACGAGGTTGGCCCCGCTTTTCTTCAGTATCTCCCCATCTGTCTCGCTTAACCAACATCCGTGAGCCCCGACGAACCTGTCCGAAAGGACCCCCTGCTCATTTAAGAATTCGACAGGGGAAAGACCGTAGCGTTCTTGAGCGAACTGGGTTTCTTCCTCTGTCTCGCAGAGGTGCATGTGGATGAGGACGCCCGTCTCCTCCGAAAAATCCCTGGCCCAGCGAAGGCTTTCCTCTGAGACCGTGTAGACCGCGTGAGGCCCGAGGGCGAAGGTGACGTACGGCCTGTACTCTTCGGCGATCCTGAAGAGCTCCAGATTAAGGTGTATTTGCTCTTCGGCCTTCTTCGGGTCGAACATATCGATGAAGACCCCGCTCAGTATGCCCCGTATGCCCATGTCGCGAACGGCCCGGGCAGAGTCTTCCCAGAACCAGTACATGTCGTTGAACACGGTCGTGCCGCTTTTGATCATCTCAAGGCACGCGAGCTTTGTCCCCCAATAGACGTCCTCCCCGGTCAACTTCGATTCCAGCACCCAGATTTTTTCTTCAAGCCACTGCTTGAGCGGCATGTCATCGGCATAGCCCCGCATGAGCGTCATCGCCGCATGAGTGTGGCCGTTGATGAGGGAAGGGACTGCGATCCGGTCCTTTCCGTCGATGATCCGGTCTGCCTGCCGCTCGACCTGGTCCGAAATTTCATCGATCCGGCCGTCTTCGATGAAGATATCCCCTTTCTGACCGGTCGGGAGCCCCACGCCCTTGACGAGAATACGCATCAGAAACCCTCGCCCAGGATGCTGTGCATAACCGTCTCCACCATCCTGGAATTCTTCAATACCTGATCTTCCATCTCTTCCATGGTAAGAGGAGCCTTTACGATTCCGTTACAATAGTTGTCTATGGAGCAGAGGCTTACATACGGAATTGAATACTCCATGCAAAGCGTTGCCTCCGATGCCATGGTCATACCCACGACATCGCCGAACTTCTTAAGGATATTCACTTCCGCTCTGGTCTCGAAGCGCGGTCCGCTCGTCTGGGCATAGACACCGCCCATTTGAGTTTCCGCCTGAAGATTCGTGCAGACGCTCATCATCCTCTCGGCCCAGGCCCTATCCATGAGCGGGATAGTGAAGCGCGTTTCGTAATCGAAAAAAGTGGGTATGTTGGAGAAGGAGACAAAATCGTCCGGAATGACAAACGTGCCCGGTTTGAGGCCTATTTTGAGACTGCCGACAGAATTGACGGCGATCACGCCTTCCACGCCGAGACTCTTGAGGGCCCAGATGTTGGCATGGTGAGCCACTTTGTGGGGCGGTACATGTTTCTTCCCGTGCCGCTGGACAAATAGATGCTGCGACGCCTTATAGACCGAGACCTTGCCGTAAGGCGTCTCGACCGGCACCTCGTCCCAATTGCTGAAAAGGGTCGACCTGAAGAGCGATGTACCTGCTATTATGGCTTTCATAAGGTTTCTACCCCCTTTCTTCGTTAATCAGCTCGATCAACTCGTCGTAGGAGATCGTCCGAACGCCTAGTGCCTTGGCCTTCGCAAGTTTCGACCCCGGGCTCTCGCCGACGACGAGGTAAGCGGTGCTCGATGAGACTGAGGATGAGACACGTCCTCCCTGTTTTTCGATCATCTCTTCTACTTCCTTTCTGGGTATTGGCAGGCTGCCGGTAACGACAAAGGATATCCCCTGAAGCTTTGCCTCGCGGTCCTCACCCCTGACAAAATCGGGATTTTCCATCTGAAATCCGAGAGATATGAGTGCTTCAAGGGTCTCTATATTCCTTTCATCATGAAAGAAGAGGGCGACGGAGGAGGCGATCTTCGTGCCGATTTGCTTTATTTCGAGGATCCTCTCCACGGGTACCCGGTAAAGATCGGAAAGTCCCTCAAAATGGCTCGCGAGCAAGCGGGCGACGTATTCTCCCACGTGGAGGACGCCGATGGCGAAGAGGAACTTGGCCAGAGTCGTCCGTTTCGACCGGTCGATGGCTGCCATAAGATTTTCGGCGGATTTCTTTGCAAACCTGGGGAGCTCGAGGAGGTCGTCTTCGGTGAGGCGGTAAATGTCCTCGAAGTGTTTGACGAGTCCCTTAGAGTAGAGAAGCTCCACGTTCTTCTCCCCGAGCCCCTCGATATCCATGCCTCCCCGGGAGGCGAAGTGGATAATCTTCTCCTGAACTTGAGCGGGGCAATAAAGGGATAGGCACCGAAGCGCCACTTCGCCTTCTTCTCTGGCTGCTTCCGACCCGCAAGCCGGACACTTCTCCGGAGGCAATACGCGTCTTTCTTCGCCTGTCCTCTTCTCCTTGACCACTGCAACCACGTGGGGGATAACATCTCCGGCCCTCTCTATGATCACCGTATCCCCGATACGCACGTCCTTACGCTCTATTTCGTCCCAGTTGTGCAGGGTGGAGCGTGAAACGGTCACCCCGCCGACTCTTACCGGCTCGAAGACTGCAAAAGGTGTAATGACCCCGGTCCTCCCTACACTCCCCAGGATATCCCTGACTGTCGTGGTGGCTTGGTGGGCCTGGAACTTGTAAGCGATGGCCCATCGGGGCTCCCTGGTTCGTTCACCCAACCTTCGCTGAAGGGAAACCTCATTCACCTTCACTACCGCGCCGTCAGTCTCGAAAGGGAAAGAGCCCCTCAAGCCCCCGATCTCTGCTACGGCTTCGATGGCAGGAGCTATACCCTTCACCACTTTCAGGACGGCAGGGGTAGGCAGTCTCCATTCTCTGAGCATTTCAACCAGGTGTACCTGGCTTTCGATCTCTACTCCCTTGACAATGCCCCATCCGTAGCAGACGAGGTAGAGTCTGCGAGAGGCGGTTATCGACTGGTCGAGCTGCCTTACGGTGCCGGCGGCGGCGTTTCTCGGGTTGGCAAAGGGCGGCTCACCTTTTTCCTCCCTTTCCCGGTTGAGCTTCCTGAAGTCCTCCAGGTTCATATAAATCTCACCCCTGATGTCGATCTCGTCGGGAATCGGTTGGCTCGTCGATTCGATTCTCAAGGGGAGCGCCTTGATCGTCAGTACATTATTCTTGATGTCCTCGCCTATATATCCGTCGCCCCTCGTGGAGGCGCTCGCGAGCAGACCCTGTCGATAGGTCAGCTCTATGGCGAGACCGTCGTACTTAGGCTCCACCGTATACTCGATCTCCTCGCCCGTTCGAAGCAGCCTTTTGACTCTTTTGTCGAATTCCTCCAACTCCTCATAGGAAAAGGCATTATCGAGGGAAAGCATGGGCTGCGTGTGCCTTACCTTGCCGAACCTGTCGACGGGTGGGGCTCCGACCCTTTGGGTGGGCGATTCGGGCAGAACATAGCCGGAAGACTCCTCTAGGTCCTTGAGCCGGCGATAGAGGCGGTCGTACTCATCGTCGGAGATAATCGGCGCGTCGAGGGTGTAGTAGCGATAAGCGTGGTAGTTGAGCTCACCAACCAGCTTTTCTATTTCTCTTTTTATCTCATCCTGCAATGGCATAGCCACGCCGTGTGCCTCTCAGTCGATTAATGGGAGATTGGAAAACGTCGGATGAATAGTCCGGGGCTTTCAGCTTTCCCGGAATGGCGCTTTTTACTTGGCGCCACAGCCAATCTGCCGTGAATGATCACATATATTGTAGCAAATTTTTGAAATTATCTATAAAATGTTTTAAAGCATCCAAGAGCAGGGCTCGCGCTGAGCCGAGTCCTTACTTAATTCTTAGAGATAAAACACTATCGTAATGCGGCTCGACTATAAAATCAGGCCCTGCATCGATCAAGGGAGGCATGAATGGAAAAGAGAGTAACCAAAGAGGAGCTTCTTGCCAAGGCACAGAAGCCGGCACAGGATGCCATGAAGATGCACCCCTACTACCGCGGAAAGATAGAGGTGGTGCCCAAATGCACCATACGCGATGTGGGCGATTTTGCCATCTGGTATACACCGGGCGTGGCAGAGCCCTGTAAGGATATCCAGAAGAACCCCGATGCGGCCTATATTCACACGAACAAGGGCAACATGGTGGGTATCGTCACCGACGGCACGAGGGTGCTCGGACTGGGAGACATAGGGCCTATGGCGGCCATGCCGGTGATGGAAGGCAAGGCGCTTCTTTTCAAGTATCTTGGCGGGGTCGACGCTTTTCCCATCTGTCTCGATACAAAGGACCCTGACGAATTTATCAAGACAGTCAAGTATCTCTGCCCTACTTTCGGCGGCATAAACCTCGAAGACATCGAAAACCCCAAATGCTTCTATATCCTCGACCGGCTGAGGCGGGAAGCGCCGGTCCCCGTGTGGCATGATGACCAGCAGGGTACGGCAGCGGTCACGGTGGCGGGTCTCATCAATGCCCTCAAGGTGGTGGGTAAACGCATGGGTGAGGTAAAGGTTGCCCTGATCGGGGTAGGGGCAGCTAACGTTTGTATTGCACGGATGATGTTCAAGGCGGGAGTCGACCCGAAGAAGATGATGATCGTGGACAGCAAAGGGATTCTTTCGAAATCGCGGGATGATATTGACGCCAGGTCCCACAAGGAAAAGTGGGAGCTCAGCCAGATGACCAACGGGGAAGGGAAGAACGGGGACATGAGCGATGCCATCGCCGGCAAGGATGTTCTCATCGCCCTTTCCCAATCGGGACCCGATGTGATCAAGAAGGAATGGATCGCCCGAATGGCAGACAATGCGGTGGTCTTCGTCTGCGCCAACCCTATTCCCGAGATCTGGCCGTGGGAGGCAAAGGAAGCCGGCGCCCGGGTGGTTGCGACGGGAAGAAGCGATTTTCCTAATCAGGTAAACAACTCGGTCGGATTCCCCGCCATTTTCAGAGGGACTCTGGACGTGATGGCCCGGACCATAACCGATGAGATGTGCCTGGCCGCCGCCACGGAGCTCGCCAGGTGCGCCGAGGATAAAGGCATTTCCGAGGATTATCTCTTGCCCACCATGGATGAATGGGAGGTGTTTCCCCGGGAGGCGGTGGCGGTTGCGAAAAAAGCGATGGAACAGGGCGTTGCCCGTCTCAAATTGACCGAGAAAGAGCTGTTTTCCATGGCCGAGCAGAAGATCAGGCGTGCGCGGGATGAGGTCGGTCTTCTTATGGAGAAGGGCATTATACCGCCTTACAAGGAATGAAGATGAGGGAAGTGGCCACCCGTGACATAACTGCGGCACTCGAGAAGCTCTTTCTCGATGCGGCCTTCGATCTTTCAAATTCGGTGACGGAGATGCTCGAATGCGCTGCCCGTGATGAAGTCTCTCCCATGGGACGGGAGGTGCTGAAGGAGCTGCTGGAGAATGCGCGGATAGCCCGAACCGAGCGGGTGCCCATGTGTCAGGACACAGGTCTCGCAGTCGTTTTTGCACAGCTAGGCCAGGATGTGCACGTGGTAGGGGGCAGTCTTGAGGAGGCAGTCGCACAAGGGGTGAGGAGTGCGTACCGGGAGGGTTATCTCAGGAAGTCCTGCTGCGATCCCTTCACGAGGGCGAACACGGGTGACAACACGCCGCCCATCCTGCACGTAGCGCTCGTTCCAGGAGATGGGATACGAATCAGGGCAATGGCAAAGGGTGGAGGCAGTGAGAATTGCAGCGAGGTGAGGATGCTTTCCCCTTCACAGGGTGTAGAAGGTGTAAAGGCCTTTGTTCTCGACATGGTCAAAAGAGGAGGAGCCAATCCTTGCCCGCCGATTATCGTAGGGGTCGGAGTTGGGGGAAATTTCGAGACGTCGGCACTCCTGTCCAAGGAAGCCCTCATGGTCCCCTTCGGTGAGCGAAACACCGATTCCCGGCTTGCGGCATTGGAGCTGGACATGCTCCAGGCCATAAACGGGTTGGGGATCGGGCCTGCGGGGTACGGCGGGCGGGTCACCGCCCTTGACGTGCACGTCAAGATGCTGCCGTGCCATATCGCGTCCCTGCCTGTTGCCGTGAACATTCAGTGTCATGCGCACCGGATTCAGGAAATAACGCTTTAAGTGAACTGGATGGATATCAAGCGAATCACGACGCCCTTTCGGGAAAAGGATGTAGAGGAACTCAGAACGGGAGACAGGGTTCTGCTGAATGGTTGCGTTTATACGGCGAGGGATGCGGCTCACACAAGGTTTATAGAGGCGTTGGATGCGGGTCGGTCCCTGCCTTTCGATATCTCGGACCAGATAGTCTATTACTGCGGCCCGACTCCCCCATCGCCTGGAAGGGTCATCGGGGCCGCCGGGCCGACGACCGCCTCTCGCATGGACACCTATACGCCAAGGCTTCTGTC
The DNA here is from genome assembly GCA_963750015.1 of uncultured delta proteobacterium. Classification (GTDB taxonomy): domain Bacteria; phylum Desulfobacterota; class Syntrophorhabdia; order Syntrophorhabdales; family WCHB1-27; genus CAVVNC01. Next base: position 83,098 of record CAVVPU010000177.1, read on the forward strand.
TCTCGGATTAAGAGGCATGATAGGGAAGGGGAAGAGGTCGGAGGCGGTAAAGCAGGCGATCAGCCGGTTCAAAGCGGTCTATTTCGGGGCGACCGGAGGAGCGGGCGCCTTGCTGTCGAGAACCGTCGTATCCTGCGAGGCAGTCGCCTACGAAGACCTGGGACCTGAAGCAGTCATGCGACTTCGCGTGATTGACCTGCCCCTTGTGGTGGTGAATGACTCTTTTGGTAATGATTTGTATGAAATGGGCTCAAGACAATACGGTATGGCGCACTAAGGCCGATTTTCTTTTGACATTTTAGGTCGAATATTCTAAAAGAGAGAAAACCTCCAGGGGATTCCATGCGCGAAATTCGAATTGGAATTATGGGAGTAGGAAATTGCGCAAGCTCTTTAGTGCAGGGGATTGAGTATTATGGGGGCAAGAAAGAGAACGAGATCGCATCTGGTTTGATGCACCATGAAATATGTGGATACAGGGCGGAGCACATCAAGGTTGTCGCCGCCTTCGACATCGACAGAAGAAAGGTAGGGCGCCCGCTTCGCGAGGCCGTCTTCGCAGCCCCGAACTGTACGAAGAGAATCTCTCCCGTCCTTCAAGGCAACGACGTCGAGGTTTCCATGGGGATTCCCCTTGACGGCGTCTCCGATCACATGAAAGATTATCCGGAAGAAAGAAGGTTTGTCGTTGCGGACGGGCCGTCCGCAAATGTAGTGGAGGTGTTGGGCGAGAGGGGGGTGGAGGTGCTTGTCAACTATCTCCCGGTAGGATCGGAAGAGGCGACTCGATATTACGCCCAGTGTTGCCTGGAAGCAGGGGTCAGCCTCGTAAACTGCATCCCGGTCTTCATTGCCTCCGATCCGAGGTGGGTAGCCATGTTCGAAGAGAAGGGCATCCCCCTTGCCGGCGATGACGTGAAATCACAGCTAGGGGCGACTATCATTCACCGCACCCTGGCGAAGCTGTTTAACGACAGGGGGGTTTTCATCGATAGGACGTACCAGTTGAACACGGGGGGCAACACCGATTTCCTCAACATGTTGAACAGGGAAAGACTCGTCTCGAAGAAAATATCGAAAACCGAGGCGGTTCAGTCCCAGCTCGACGTCCCTCTGGCAGCGGAGAACATCCATGTGGGTCCGTCCGATTATGTGCCGTGGCAGCGAGACAACAAAGTCTGTTTTCTGCGGATTGAGGGGAGAATTTTTGGAGACATTCCTATCGACCTCGAGCTGCGCCTTTCGGTGGAAGACTCTCCGAACAGCGGCGGATGCGTCATCGATACCATCAGGTGTTGCAAGGTTGCCAGAGACAGGGGTGTAGGAGGTGTGCTCGAATCCATATCCGGCTATACCATGAAACATCCGATAAAGCAGTTCTCGGATGAAACTGCCAGGCGTATGGTTGAAGAATTTATCAGAGAGGAGAGGCTCAGATAGGGAACATCATTGATAGGCTCTAAGATAGGACATTCGCTCGATCCACTTGTCTTGCGGGTCTACCGTTTCCTGTTTCGAAAGACCGCCGTCAGCCCGAATACACTGACCCTATGCGGTCTCTTCTTTTCGCTGCTCGCAGCCTTCATCATCGCAACAACCGGTCGCCTCTCCACCGCAGGCATCCTTCTCGTGATATCGGGGTTTTTTGATCTCACGGATGGCGCCGTTGCGAGGAATACGAACATGGTGACTCCTTTCGGCGGGTTCCTCGATTCGGTTCTCGATCGCTACTCTGACCTGATGGTCATGTTCGGGATTTCTGTATATTTCCTTCGGGAAGGCGCCCCTTTGTCCTCTATGGCAGCCTTTTTCGCGGCGATCGGGATAGCCATCATCCCTTACGCCAGGGCCCGGGCAGAAGCAGCCTCCATACCTTGCAGGAACGGTCTTCTGGAAAGGCCCGAAAGAGTCATCCTTTTGTCGATCGGCCTGCTCCTTCACATTTGCAAGCCCGTAGTCTTCATTCTCGCCGTGCTCACTCACGTGACCGTGCTCCAGCGGGTGTTCCTGGTAAAGAAAACGACCCGGGAAGCTGCGCGCACCACTCCCAAATTGCCTCACCCTGGGTGATCTTGAGTCGGATAGGCCGGTCTCCATGTGAAACGACCGCGACCTGGCTTTACTCGGAAAAGGCCGATTGCCTCAAGGAATCATTGAGATTTACATCGCCCGACCAAAATCGGATAGAGAAGATCGAAGGCGGGTCACAAAGTCGTGCCGAAAAGAGGCGCGAAAGGGCTTCGTCGCTCAAGGGAGAGGCGGCATAGACATAGAATACCGCGCTAGTTTCGTATGGCTGCCACTCCCGGAGGAGGCACGCAGACTTCGATCGTATCGGCCGCACCACATATTCTTCGAAGTGCCTCTCCATGCGTCTCAATCCGCCTTCCCGTATTTGGCCTTCCGTCAGCTCGAACCTGTACCAGTACATGATCCCCTCCATCGAAGCTTGCCGATCCGCACCGTTCCATTCGTCCTATGGGCTCTCTATAGGCATGGGCGTGGGAATCGACAAGGACAACACCTTCTTTCGAGAAATCGCCGGGTACGATCCATTTCCCGCACTGATGCAATTCTCAATTTATATCACGAGGAGCGAAGGTATACAACTTCGCCTGCGATTCTTGCGGAACCTCAAAGCGCGTGTGTCAGGCCTCCAAGAACCTTCACCGAAGAGCACTGTGATCCACGCCTCTTGCCGAAAACGGATTTACCGCTCAAGACAAGTCCTATAATAGGTCTTATTGGTCCGACACGACCTATAGGCCCCACCTGTTTTTTCGCTATTTAAGCTTCTGCACACTTACGTAAATGACCACGCCGATTATCACCGTTTCGAGGTGCACGACCGCCGCGTGGACCAGGGTCGCGAGGTTGTCGGCATATGAGGAATAGAGATCAAGAGACAACCCTGACTCCCGAAGCAGCCGAATGCTTAAGGAACTTGCCTGCCCATAGACGAAGTCGTCATGGAATAGTTGGGGCACCCAGTCGTCTCGTTCGAAAGGGTACAATCTCATACAGACAAGGGTAGACCCGATCAGGAAGAGAAGCCAGCGACAGAGACGTCTCATCTTCTGTCCTTTATGGTGAGGATGGGGCTGCTTCTTGCGTGGAAGGCTGTTTCACTGCGATAGCCACGGAGCGGTAAAGCCCATCTACATACTTCGAAAGGGGGCCTTCCAGAAGCACCTCCGGGGCGGGGCTTACCAGCGAAGAAAGAGGGTTGAAGTAGTTGATCGGCTCAGAAGAGAGGACGCGGCCGGTCGCTACGTCTACGATGGTGACACGGATCGAGAGTTTACTCGGCCAGCCCAGCCACGTGTTGCGCGGGTCCCATCGCGTGATAAGCGGCAGAACCGCATAATCGGCTTTTAGCCACGCCGCGGTCCTGATGGTATCGTCCCTCGTCATCCTCTTTTCCGATATATGGACCGACAGGCCGCGGTTCGAAAACGCATTTGCCACCGCATAGCTTACGACCCTGCCCGAGTCCACGCACCAGAGGGAGGCAGTACCTCCATCGTCGGGCCGGGAGACGAATATGCTTCCGTGGGGATTAAGCAAAGGCGGCAAAAACACGACACCCTCAGAAGGGGCAGAGGTGAATTGGCGAGAAATAGCGGCGCAACCCGCAAGAGGGATGATAAGGGCGGCAACGAGAATGCTCTTCAGGATCATCCTTGGCACTTTGGAGAAACCTCCGAGAAATGACATCAGGCGAAGGAACCGTGAGGTTCCATGACCTGCCAATGTTGTCGGTGAAATCCTTCGGGTCTTAAGGGAGAGTCCTGTGAAATCCCTAACCTATGGCTGCTGCAAATCCATAGGTGTCGACTTGCCAACCTTTTTCCGGCATCCTGACCCCGTCGATATAGACGGTTCTCCCTTCGATGGCGACCCTGCCTTTTGCTATAAGGTCGTGGACGGCGAAGGGATAGATGCGCCAGTCCCCTTCGACCTTGAGGGCCTCCTGGATAAGAGTGGAAACCTCTTCAAGGGTTCTGTACAGGCTGCTCTTTTCTCTTTGTGCGGCTTCGGCGAACCGTCCGAGGTCCCGTAGCTCTGTTCGCTCGGCAAACCTCCTTACTTCCCGCAGCTCTTTGTCCCATCTTGAGAGGGACAGCGAAGCCGACTGGATCAGAATCGGGCCGCCGTCATCGCTGTCATCGACGAAGAAGACAGTCGATTTTACGCTCTCCTCCCCGGCCAGTATGGCCTTTGCCGTGGGCCTCCATCCGAGTCCCGTATAGGTGGGCGCGTCTCCCGGATGGACGTTGAGTATCTTCGGATAGTATCTCTCAACCATCCAGCCCGCTATCCAGAGATCGTACCCGGCCAGACAGATGAGATCTGGTCTCCCTTCGAAGGCTTGCTCCACGAGTGTCATGAGGGCCATGTGGTAAGTGTCTCTTTCAACCCCTTTCCGCGGGACTTTTTGAAGGCCCCACATGTCGTGGAAGTATCTTGCCGAATCGAGGGAGACAGTGTTTGCCCCGCGATCGATGGCTCTCTTCATGCCCGGGCAGGAGGGAACGTTGCTGAATACCAGGTGGCGCGCGGCCGGGTCCCTTTCGTATATCTTTTCGTAATTAGAGCCGGACCCGGAGACAGCGCAGGCGTATCGCATGGAACCGGAAGAAGGATCGAAGACCAATTGTGGTGCCATCCTTTTTTACCTCTCTCTAGGGCTTGGATAAATGTCGTGCTGAGAGGCTATAATATACCACACGTGGGGCCGGGCCAGGTCTACAAAAGAAGCGATGGGCGTCTTGTGCCTTCGACCCCTTGTCTACCTGGTTTGGCGTCATCACATAAATGGCAGACCGGGTTAGTAGAAGGAATAGGGACCTATGGAGTTCAGAAGGGCGTTGTTGGATACATGCGGTGATGCAACGGATACGGTGGTCATAATAGACGTGTTGAGGGCCTTCTCCAGCGCCGCTTACGCTTTTGCGGCCCGCGCTCCGTCCATCACGCTCGTCGCTACCGTCGAGGAGGCTTTCGAGCTCAAACGGAGCATGGCGGGTGCCTTGATCATGGGAGAGGTGGACGGCCTTCCCGTGCCCGGTTTTGACTTCAGTAATTCACCCGCCTCCTTCGACCGCATCGATCTCGCCAATCACCCCATGATCCAACGAACTACTCGAGGGACCCAGGGAGCCGTCCTGAGTCGTAATGCGAAACGTCTTCTCACGTGCAGCTTTTGTTGCGCGGGAGCAACGGCCCGTTTCATCCGCCGGGAGTCCCCGGAAACAGTCACTTTTGTGATAACAGGATCGGGTCCGGGAGGCAAGGGGGACGAAGACGCCGCGTGCGCCGACTTTGTCGAGGCCCTCTCAAAAGGGGGGGCGCCTGACTCCAGGGAATTCACGAAACGCGTCTATCATTCGCCCGCAGGCCATCGCTTCCTCGACCCTTCCGAACCTGACTTCCCTCCTCTCGATCTGGAGTACTGCGTGAGGGTGGATTGTTTCGACTTTGCTATGGCCGTGACGCGACAGGACGGACGATTGGTCATGAAGGCAGTAAGACCCTAATCTTTTCCGGGGAGGGTCGATCTAAGAGATATTAGGGCGGGCGTGGCAGCCGGACTGCTCGTTCTTATGTAAGCAGTCTCGACCGGTACTTTGATCGATATGAAAGAAGAACGAATAACAGTCAGGTCAAGATTCAGCGAGTTCCTCGTGGAACAAAACGGCCTCGACCGAAGGGGCTTCAGGGAGTGGGCCTTCTATCCCGGTATGCTCTTTTCTGCCACGGACAAGTGGTGGGGGAATAGGGGAAAGCGGACCGCGCCCCACGAAGGGTGCGACTTTTGTCTCTATCTCGACGGACAGGGCAGGGCACTTGGGCTTGAAGAAGGCGCAATAATCCCGGTCATGTACGATGGGCTCGTTGTCCGGATCATCGATGATTTCCTCGGAAAGTCCATCGTCGTGGCTCATGCCTTTTCCGAATGTGCCGGACAGGTATTGCTTACTATCTATGGCCACACGGTCCCTTCTTCGGACCTTGCGGCCGGCGTCTCAGTGAAGGCCGGCGAGATCATAGGCGCTATTGCGCCGGTCGGAAAATCGAGAAGTACGGTTCTGCCCCATCTCCACGTGTCAGTCGGCCGGACCTCGGGTCTTGCTTCCTGCGAAGGGCTCAATTGGGAAAACATGGCAGCCGTTCTCGCCATGGCTGACCCTCTCGATTTTATCGAAGAGATGTCTTACCGGGTGATCGAGCAGCACGAGCCCGTCGGATGATACCAGGGACCAGGCCGCCCCATAGCCGCACGAATTTGTCGACGGGGGGAGGCTGCTTCTCGACATTTCTGTCATCCTCCTCTAAGCGAAACAGGTGAAATCGGTGAAATTTCAGGCGGATAGAGCCAAGTCCATTGCGGTACGATTGTTGCTGTCAGTAAAGAGGAAAGGGTTTGAACCTTTTTCCCACGCTTCCTCAAAGGAAACGAATTTCGTTACGGAGGGTACCATGAAAAAAATATGTTCGTTGTTTCTTGTATTGGCCCTGACGTGCCTCGTCACGGTTGCCTACGCCGATACCACCGATCAGGGACCGGCAAAGGCCCCTAACGCCGGGTTCCAGGGGCATGACATGATGAAGCATCGGCCGTTTATGTCCTTTCTGAATCTGACTCAGGAGCAGAGAGCCAAGATGAAGGATATATGGAGCCGCTTTAGAACGGATACCCACGACCTGAAATACGACGTGGCCGAGCGGCGCATGGAGATGCGGAAGCTCTACACGGATCCGAAGGCAGACCAGGCAGCCTTGATGGCAAAAGAGAAGGAACTGACCGGCCTCAGGGACAAACTCATGGAAAGAAGGTTTCAGGCAGGTCTCGAGTTTAGAAGC
>CAVVPU010000178.1:0-13327 GCA_963750015.1 uncultured delta proteobacterium
CACAATCCCATAAGCGTATGGCACTCCTTCCTCTCGCACATATTGCGCAGCGACCGTTAACCAACGTTAGCGGAGCTTGAGCGGTCCCGAAGGGATGATGTGTCATGCTCGATCATCCTGCTCGTACGCCACCATGCACATCAAACTCACGTGGAGCTTACGATGGTCGGGAGCGGAGCCTTTGTGCGAGAGGAAGGAGTGCCATACGCTTCCCCACGGGCAATCGTCCTTAAATGCCTTTGCCTCGGCTTTGCCTGTGTTCTGCTTCTTTTCTTTGACTTGGCCTTCCGGAAGTGATAAGGTGGCCCAAGGAGGAAGACAGTGGATTTCAAGCCTGCGTGTTTCGATAAAATTGCCCGTCTCATCGACAAGGGAGTACGTATCCCGAACCCCCTGACCCTCGATATCGGTGAGGAGGTTCGTCTCGACCGGATATCGGGAGAGAAAGTCGTCATCTATCCGGGTTGCCGGATCTACGGCGAGAAGACCCTCATATCTCCGGGCGCAAAGATAGGGTACGAGGGGCCCGTCACCATCGACAATTGCCAGATTGGGCCGGAGGTCGAGCTGAAAGGCGGCTATTTCAGCAGGTCCGTTTTTCTGGAGGGCGCGAGCATGGGCCTCGGGGCCCAGGTGAGGGAGGCATGTATCCTCGAGGAAGAGGCGAGCGGGGCCCACTGCGTGGGGATCAAGCAGACCATACTCCTGCCTTTCGTGACCCTCGGGAGCCTCATCAATTTTTGCGACTGCCTCATGGCCGGGGGTACGAGCAGGCAGAACCACAGCGAGGTGGGGAGCTCCTACATTCATTTCAACTTCACCCCCGACGGGGACAAGACGACCCCTTCCCTTATAGGCGATGTGCCCAGGGGCGTCATGCTCGCCGAGCCCTCTATTTTCCTCGGGGGCCAGGGCGGGATGGTGGGGCCTTTGAGAATCGGGTACGGCAATGTGGTGGCCGCCGGTTCCATACTGAGAAGGGACTATATTGAAGAGAACAGGCTCATAGTGGGAAAGGCACCCGAAGGACGGGTGAGGCGTTTCATGCCGAAGGCGTATGCAGGGTTTAAGCGCATCGTGGAAGGCAACATCCTCTACCTCGCGAACCTCGCAGCCCTGGAGGAATGGTACCGATGGGTGAGGAAAGGCTTTTTCGACTTTCAGGAGCTGGGCTCCTTTCTCTACGAAGGGGCCCTGGAAGCCCTGGCCGCAGCGAGGAAAGAGCGCCTCAAACGGCTGAAGGCAATGGCCGAAAAGGCGCACGCAGCAAGCTCGGACCATCACGGAGAGGGGCAGGCCGGCATGAAGAAGGAGTTCTTTGAAAAAGTAGACCTGGTCGAGGATATCTTCTCGGGCAAGGCCGGGGTGGAGCAGGCGACCAGGGAGCGTGACCTCTTTTTGGGGGATTTCAACCGGTTGACCACAGATGCGGGGACGGGTTATATTCAGACAATAAAAGCGCTTCCGCCCGATGTGCGGGCGGCGGGCGTGCAGTGGCTCGATGGGGTCGTGAACACCTTATGCAGGAAAGTGGCGGGAGAGTTTTTATCTTTGCCGCTGTTCGGGGAATAGCCGGCTTTCACAAGGAGAATGATCGTCATGGGGAAATTGTTCGGAACCGACGGGATCAGGGGCGAGGCAAACAGATACCCCATGAATTCCCAGATCGCCTTCGGCGTGGGCCAGGCAGTGGCGCACCTTTTTAAGAAGGAGAACCACCGGGCCAGGGTGATCATAGGGAAGGATACCCGTATTTCAGGATATATGCTCGAAGGCTCCCTGGAGGCGGGGGTCTGTTCCATGGGGGGCAACGCCTATATGGTGGGCGTGCTGCCGACGCCGGGAATCGCCTTCATTACCCAGAGCATGAGGGCCGATGCGGGGATCGTCATTTCAGCCTCCCACAACCCCTTCGCGGACAATGGGATCAAGATATTCAACGGCGCGGGCTTCAAGCTTTCCGACGAGCAGGAGGAGACCATCGAGGACCTCATCCTCAACGAAAAGCTGAACAGCTTTCTGCCCGCTCCCAAGGACATGGGGCAGGCCTTCCGCATCGGCGACGTGCAGGGCCGCTATATCGTCTTCTTGAAGAATACCTTCCCCAGGGAGCTTTCCATGGAGGGGATGAAGATAATCCTCGATACGGCAAACGGCGCCACTTACAAAGTTGCCCCGGATGCTTTTTTCGAGCTCGGCGCCCACGTGGAGGTCATTCATAACACGCCTGACGGCCAAAACATTAACGACGGATGCGGCTCTCAGCACACCCAAACCCTCAGGTCCAAGGTCATCGAGAGCGGGGCAGCCCTGGGACTCGCCTTTGACGGCGACGGCGACCGACTCATCGCGGTCGATGAAAAGGGTCAAGAAGTGACGGGGGACCAGATCCTCCTTATGTGCGCCCTTGCGCTCAAGGAGGCGGGAAAGCTGAAGAACGACCTTCTCGTGAGCACGGTCATGAGCAACCTGGGCCTCCGAATCGCGTGCAAGAAGAACGGGTTCAGACACCACGCCTCGAAGGTGGGGGACCGGTACGTGCTCGAGGATATGCTTCGCCTGGGGGGAATCGTCGGCGGGGAGGAATCGGGTCACATGCTCTTTCTCGACCACCATTCGACCGGAGACGGCGTCGTGACAGCCATGCAGGTGGTTGCGGCAATGGTCCGATCGGGCAAGAGTCTCTCCGAGTTGGCCCGCATGATGGAAGTCTTTCCCCAGAAGCTCATCAACATCGACGTGAAGCGAAAACCGGAGATCAACGACGTGCCCGAGCTTGCGGCGGCGGTCAGGCAGGTCGAAAAGGAGCTTGGAGACGAAGGGAGGGTGCTCGTCCGGTACTCGGGCACCCAGAACATGTGCAGGGTGATGGTCGAGGGTCCCTCAGCCGAAGTAACGGAGAAATACTGCACCCACCTGGCCGACGTGGTGAAGCGCACCATCGGCTGACCGGAAGCGCTTTTTGCAAACTCGAGCCTGGCCTGTTAAGGCAAACACCATGAACGTGTTTTGTCTACCATCGCCCGGCTTCTCGTCCGGGGAGTCCGGCGTCTGATCTGACGAAACTTCACAGCCTCTCGATCCTCTCACAACGTTTTAATTTCACAAGCTCCGGGAAGATTCTCTCCCTGTTCCCCTTTTTTGCCTTTTACCGGGGTTTTTGGTCGAGGTTTTTTCTTGACATAGTTTTTCATTGCAGATACAATTGCTCAATATATTTGTAATTAATTTCACAAAACAATAAATACGAGAGGTCGCCCATGAAACTCGAAGGAAGGAATGCGGTTGTCACAGGCGGGGGAAGAGGCGTGGGTCGTGCCATTTGCCTGGCCTTTGCAAAAGAGGGCGCAAACGTCATCGTCAACTACGCGGGCAATGAAAAAGCCGCCAACGAAGTGGTGGAGATGATTCAAAAGATGGGCAGAAAAGCGGTTGCCGTCCAGGGGGACGTGGCCGTGTGGGAAGATGCCCAGAAAATCGTCGACGCCTGTGTCCAGAACTTCGGCGCAATCCACATCCTTGTGAATAATGCAGGTATCTCGAAGCCGGCCATGCTTCACAAGCTGTCGGACGAGGTATGGGACCAGGTGGTGGACGTCCAGATGAAGGGGCCCTGGCACTGTATCAAGGCCGCTTCGAAATATTTCATGGAACAGAAGTTCGGCCGCATTATCAATGTGACGTCCGTGGCAGGCATCGTCGGCACCACGGGACAGATCCACTATGCAGCCGCGAAGGGCGGGGTGGTGACCCTCACGAAATCGGCTGCCAGGGAGCTTTCACGGTACAACGTAACTGCCAACGTGATCTCCCTGGGCATCGTCACGACAGAGATGACGAGCACCCTCCAAAACGACGAGAAGCTGAAAGAGATTTACGTGAAACGGATCCTTCTCGGAAAATACGCAGAGCCGGAGGACGTGGCCCCTGCATTTGTCTTCTTCGCCTCCGACGACGCATCGTATATCACGGGACAGCTCTTGTGCGTGGATGGCGGCTACGGGATGACTTAAGCGACCGGAGCGGACAATTTTTTAACAGCTTCAAAAAAATAAGGCGGAGGTGTTTCATGGCAGACGTACCAACTACAATAAAGACATGGCAGATGACGACGCCATGGTCGAAGAACCGGGAGACTGGAGAGGTAACTCAGGGTAAGCTCACGCAGACAGAGATACCGGTGCCTGCGCTGAAGGAAGGGGATGTTCTTGTTCAGGTAGCCGGCTGTGGCGTGTGTCATACCGACCTCGGCTATTTCTACGACGGCGTCCCTACGGTCAGCAAGCCTCCGCTCACCCTCGGCCATGAGATCAGTGGAACGGTTGTGGCAGGAGACCCCGCGTGGGTCGGGAAAGAGGTCATCATACCGGCTGTCATGCCGTGCCGTGCATGCATACTCTGCAAGACCGGCAGGGGCAACAGGTGCCTCGCCCAGAAGATGCCGGGCAACAGCCTCGGTATTTACGGCGGCTTCTCGAGCCATATACCCGTCCCTTCCATCGATCTTTGTCTGGTGGGCGACAAGAAAGGTTATCAGCTCGAACAGCTCGCGGTCATCGCCGACGCCGTGACGACCCCTTACCAGGCGTCGAAGAGAGCCGACCTCCAGCCCGGAGACAACGTGGTGATCATAGGCGCCACAGGCGGCGTGGGCGTCTACATGGCGCAGACCGCGAAAGCCCTGGGTGCCCGTTCGGTCATCGGCATCGCCAGGAGTCCGGAGAAGCTCAAACGGGCCCTCGAGTTCGGCTGCGACCACGTGATAAGCACAGTGGACAAGGTGAACAAAGATGTCGTCGGAGAATGGAGAAGCTATTGCAAGAGCAATGGTCTTGCCAACACGGGATGGAAGATCTTCGAGGTGACCGGCACCAAAGCCGGCCAGGACCTCGCCCTCGACCTTCTTTCCTTCGTCGGCAAGCTGATTCTCGTCGGCTACGGCATGGGCAAGAGCGAGTATATGATGTCCAAGCTCATGGCTTTCGACGCGGAGATAATCGGGACCTGGGGCTGTCTGCCCGAATATTACCCGATCGTCCTCGATATGGTGCTGAAGAAGAAAATCGTGATAGACCCCTTCGTGGAAGTGCGGCCCATGAGCTCCATAGCCGCTACGTTCGACGAGATCCACAAAGCGGGCTCGCCTGCGAAAAGGGTAGTTCTGAAGCCAGACTTCTGAAAATAAAAAAATCCTTTAGGAGGAACGTATGGGACTAGAATGGATGCCTCGGGAACACGGACTGAAGGACCATAGCCGGCATGGTAAGGAGAATTGGGGAACAGAAGCGCCGTGCACCGTATATGAAAAGAAACCATTGACCGACCCGAAGGGGAATGTCGTCCCCGGTCTCTACACGGCCTGGATAAGACTGAACAACCCGGCCCAGTACAACTCCTACACCACCGAGATGGTGAAGGGCGTCATCGCCGGCTTCGAGAACTCCTCGACCGACCGGGAAGTCGTTGCCGTGGTCTTCACGGGAACGGGCCCGAACGCGTTCTGCACGGGCGGCAACACGAAAGAGTACTCCGAGTACTACAGCATGCGGCCGGAAGAGTACGGCTCCTACATGGAGCTCTTCAACAACATGGTCGATTCCATTCTCATGTGTAAGAAACCCGTTATCTGCCGGGTCAACGGCATGAGGGTGGCCGGCGGTCAGGAAATCGGCACTGCCTGCGACCTCACCATAACTTCCGACCTCGCGATCTTCGGTCAGGCAGGTCCCCGGCACGGCTCGGCCCCTGTGGGCGGCGCCTCCGACTTCCTTCCCTCCTACTTCAGCATCGAGGATGCCATGTGGAGCTGCGTGAGCTGCGAGATGTGGACCGCCTACAAGATGGGGTGGAAGGGACTTCTTACGAAGGTCTTCCCTGTGCTCAAGGACGACAAGGGCGCCTGGGTAAGAAATCCGCAGGTGATCACGGATAAGTTCATCGACAACGGCGAGATCGTCTACGGCGAGTATAAAAGCGGCGACGAATTCAAGCAGGCCCGGGCCTGGGTGAACGAGAAGCTGAAGAACAACGACTATGACTTCGCCCTTTTGGACGCAGAAGTCAACCGGATCGTGTGGACCTTCGCCAACCTGTTCCCCGGATGCCTCATGAAATCGATCGACGGCATCAGGCAGAAGAAGAAGTTCTTCTGGGATACCATGAAGAACGACCACAGATACTGGCTGGCCACCAACATGATGGGCGAGGCTTTCCTTGGCTTCGGCGCCTTCAACACCAAGAAGATCACCGGCAAAGACACCATCGACTTCATCAAGAACCGGCAGCTTGTCGCCAAGGGCGAACTCGTGGACGAGAAGTTCATGGAGCAGGTCATGGGCAAACCGGAAGGAAAGTAACACGATTTATCCAAAGGGGGGGCTCTCGAGGCCCCCCTTTTTGTTGTACTCATGAAGGGAACAAAAAACCCAAGATAAAAGGGGGATGAAAAATGGCCTATCAATCGATCACATACGAGAAGAAGAACAAGGTGGGGACCATCACCCTCAACACGCCTCCGCTCAACTGGCTCACCATCACCATGATGAAGGAGATCAACCAGGTCCTGGACGAGGCGAAGAAGGACGGCGAGCTTCAGATCCTCGTCTTCGACCACGCCGGGGAAAAGGCGTTTTCGAGCGGCGTGGACGTGGCCGATCACACTGACGAGAAGGTCGACGAGATGATCGAGGTCTTCCATGGGATGTTCCGGCGTCTGATCGAGATCGACATCCCGACGCTGGCTGTGGTGAACGGCGTGGCTTTAGGGGGAGGGTGTGAGGTGATCAGCTTTTGCGATATGGTCCTCGCCTCGGAGCGCTCGAGGATCGGACAACCCGAGATTGCCGTGGGAGTCTTCCCTCCTGTGGCGGCCGCCTGGTTCCCGAAGATTATCGGGCTCAAGAAGACCTATGAGCTTCTCCTCACCGGAAAGATGATAAGCGCGAAAGAGGCTGAAAGCATTGGTCTCGTGAACATGGTGATCCCGAATGAGGGTTTCAGGGAGGGCGTCGACAAGTTCCTGGGAGAGCTGCTCGGCAAGAGCAGACCCGTCTCAATGTGGACCAAGAAGGCGATCAAGGCGGGGCTGAGCCTCGATTTTGCCCAGGCACTCAAGGCGTCCGAGATCATCTATATGAGGGGCTGCATGGAGACGAAGGATGCCAAGGAAGGCATAAGTGCCTTCATGGAGAAAAGAAAGCCCGTGTGGAAGGACGAGTGAGCCGGGCACCATGCTTTTCACCCCGAAAGAAGAGATAGAGGCCAGACTCGATAAGCTCAGGGCCCTCATGGAGAGGGCCTCTCTCGACGGGGCCTTTTTTCACTACAAGATCGACTACTACTATTTTTCAGGCACCATGCAGGACGCCCTTCTCTTCGTGCCCGCAGGCGGCTCCCCCACTCTTTTTGTCAAGAGGGAGATAGGGAGGGCGGAAAAAGAATCGCCCCTTGAAAAGATCGTGCCCATGAAGACCCCTGACGACGTCAAGCCGTGCGTCCGGGGTCTTCGCAGGATCGGCATGCAGCTCGACGTCATGCCTTATAACGCGGTGCTCCAGTTCAAGGAGCTCATGGCTGACAAGGAGTTTGTCAACGTCTCGTCCCTGGCCAAGAACGTGAGACGAAAGAAATCGCCCTTCGAGATCCGTCTCATGGAGAAGGCGGCGGCCATCGCAAAGAAGGTCTATGCCAGGGTCCCCGAAGTGCTCCACGAAGGGATGCGGGAGATCGAGCTGGGAGGCATCATGGAATCCATTGCCAAGCCCCTCGGCCACGAAGGCCTCCTGCGCATGCGCTCCCTCAATTATGAGCCCTACACCTGGCATATTTTGAGCGGCAGAAGCGGCAGCATTGTGAGCCAGGCCGATTCCCCCATGGGCGGCATGGGGCTCTCGCCCGCTTTCCCCGTGGGAGCGAGCTTGAAAAAAATGCGAAAGGGGGAGCCCATCCTCGTCGATTTTGGGATAAACTACTACGGCTACCACATGGACCTGACCCGGATGTATGCCATCGGCCACATGCCCGACCGACTTGCACAAGCTTACGAGGTGTGCAAGGATATACACTACCGCGTGCTCGATCGGGCGATAGCAGGGTCAACGGCGGCCGAGCTTTTCGACTACTCGAAGGTCCTTGCCGATGAGGCGGGCTTCGGCGCCTATTACCTGGGATACGGGCCTCACAAGGTCGGTTTTGTGGGCCACGGCATAGGGCTGGAGCTGAGCGAATTGCCTTTTATTGCCCCGAAGCACGACTATGCTCTCGAGGAAGGTACGACCCTCGCCCTGGAGCCTAAGATGGTCTTCCCGAAGAAGGGGGCGACGGGCATAGAGAATACGATACTCATAGAAAAAGGAAGATACAGGATCCTGTCGAAGGTGGACGAGGCCATCACCATCGTCTAAAGACGGACAAGCGACCGGCGGTTTGAGGGCGATCATCCTTCTTTCCTGCGAGCGGATTGTCTCGCAAAGAACGCGTCAAGAATGAGCAAGAACAAAGTAACTTTCATGTGCGAAGGCTGCGGCCATGAAACCCCCAAGTGGATGGGGAAATGTCCGCGGTGCGGCGAGTGGGACACGATAAAGGAGATCCCTGTCGAGATTGAAGAAAGGCACGACAGGGAGCGTCCGACTATCATCGAGGACGACGAGCTCGAGGAAGAAAGGATCATACTCGGCATCGAGGAGATGGACAGGGTGCTGGGGGGAGGCCTCACCAAGGGCTCATCAATCCTTCTGGGCGGCGACCCGGGCATAGGCAAGACCACCCTTTCTTTCGCCATCGCCTCCCGTCTCGTAGAGCTCGGCGCGAGCGTCCTTTACGTATCCGGGGAAGAGTCGAGGAAGCAGCTCGCGGGCAGGAAAAAACGGCTCGGCCTGAAATCCTCTTTCTCCCTGCTCGCCACGAGCAGGCTCGACGACGTGACCGATGCGGTGCACGAAGGGAATTACCAGCTCGTCATCATAGACTCCATCCAATCCATCCATAACGCGCGGCTCGCCTTTCTTCCGGGGAGCGCGAGCCAGATCAGGGACGTGAGCTCAAGGCTTATAAGGGAGCTGAAGGAACGGGAGATCACCCATATCTTCATCGGCCACGTGACCAAAGAAGGGACCATCGCAGGGCCAAAGATACTCGAGCACATGGTCGATACGGTTCTCTACTTCGAAGGCGACAGGGTGATGCCCTACCGGATGCTGCGGGCCATAAAGAACAGGTACGGGCCGGTCGACGAGATAGGCCTGTTTCAGATGAGGAAGGAGGGGCTCGTGAGTGTCGAGCCCTCCCTCTTCTTCCTGTCCGAACGGGGCCACGCAGGCTCGGGAAGCAGCCTCTTCCCTCTCGTGACCGGCTCACGGCCCCTCATTCTCGAAGTCCAGGCCATTTGCCCGAAAACGAGCTTCTCTTTTCCGAAGAAACTCTCCATCGGCTATGACGTGAACCGGCTGTTCGTGCTGGTTGCCGTCCTGGAAAAGGCACTGGGGGTTCCTTTCTTCGACAGGGACGTTTACGTGAACGTGACGGGAGGGGTCAAGGTCGTGGAGCCTGCCATAGACCTTGCCGTGGCAGCATCGATCCTTTCAAGCTATAAGGACGTGAGCTGGAATGAGGCGGCCTTCTTCGGCGAGGTGGGACTCACCGGAGAGGTGCGCAGGGTCGTGAGCATGGAGATGCGTCTCAAGGAGTGCGAACGCCTCCATATAAAAAAGGCCTTCTGCCCCGTCGGCACCGAGGGGCCTGCGGGGGTCGAGGTAGTGGGGATCAGGCACGTGAAGGATCTCTTCGGCCACCTCGAAAAAATCGCCAGGCCGTGACAGGGAAGGGAAAGGCTTTTCCTACATGGTTCCTCCTTTTGCCGCGAAAGCCCGTAAATCGCTATGAGGGGTGACTTCAGGAAACGTGTGGCAGCCTTCCTTAAAGAGCATACGAATCAGACCAACGAAGAGGCAGAGAGGCAGAAGAGGATAGTGCGGGCACGAGGTGTGGCCGGTCGGCTGGGAGGGATCGCGATCTGCGGCGCCCTTTTCGCCATGCGCCCTCCGACGTACATTAGTACGCCATCCGGGCAGCAAGGCTCAAATTGCATCCACACCTCACGATCCCTCCCAGCCGACCGGCCGGTGGCACGCGGAGCCGTATCATCTAAGAGCGCGGCTCCGGCCCTCATTGGATGTAAACACCAACAACAATTGAATGAGGGCGGCGTCCCTGGAGGCCGCCAAAGACAGAACGTTTTCGCGATTCGTACTGTCTTTCTCGTCCATCGTCCTAGCCCCGAAGGGTGGTCGTCCCTCGTCCATCGGTCTTTTCACTTTTTACTTCCAAATGCGTTTGCCCTGTAAGGTACGATCTCTATACTTGACAGGAAAAGTGTAAAAATTTAGGCTATTGCCATGAAGATTTCTACACAAAGCAGATATGGGTTAAGGGCGCTTTTCGACATCGCATACCACTCCGCGGGACTCTCGACCCAGGTAAAGGACATATCGGCTCGGCAGGACATATCACCCCGGTATATCGAACAAATCTTCCAGAAGCTCAAGAAAGCGGGGATCATTAGAAGCATCAGAGGACCCTCGGGCGGATACTATCTGGCGCGGAAGCTCGATGAAGTGACCGTCGGAGATATAGTGAGAGCCACCGAGGGTAATAACATGCAGCTCGTCCATTGCCTGAGCCCTCGCAAGGGCACCCGCATTTCGTGCGACAGGATGGACCAGTGTGTCGTGCGGAACGTATGGGCCGAGGCATCCGACAGGCTCATGTCCTACCTCGATTCGGTCACCCTCCAGGACCTTTGCAAGGAAGCGCAAGCCAAGGGCATAGAGCGGGTGATTGACAAGCACCTCATGTACTACATATAGCGACACCTCTCCATCGATCAGGCTTTCAGGGCACCTTCAATTGTTTCGTTTCGGGCCGAATGGTAAGGACAGGGCAAGGCGAGCGGCGTACCACCTTTTCGGCGACGCTGCCTATGATGATGTGCTCCAGACCGCCCCTTCCGTGGGTCGCCATGACCACGAGATCTATATTCTCGCTTTTCACGTACTCGACGATCTCGACGAAGGAGACCCCTGTGAGTACTGCCCTCGTGACAGGAATGCCGGAGATCCGGGCCGCTACCTCTTCGAGGTTCTGCCGTACCTCGACCTCTACGCCTTTCTGCACGGTCACCATGTTCTCGGCGGCAAGGTATGATTCGTAAGGGGCAAAATAGCCCATATTCGGTATGACGTGGACCAGATGAATAGCAGAGCCGAACTTTCGGGCTATTTCCGTCGCGTACGAGATGATGTCATCGGTGAACTCGGAGAAATCCACGGGAACAAGAATCCTGGAAAACATAGCCATCTCCTTAGCCGGTTTTAGCATTCTTATATACCCGACCTGACACGGAGTCAAGGTTTATGTCTGGAGAGAAGGACAGAAATTCCGAGTGGAGGGGCGAGGCGACCGGATGACGAGGTCATTGTGCTTCAAACGAACTATAGAGGAAAAAAGCGAGGAGACGAGGAGACGAAAGGCGAATGGTGAACGGGGGTACGAGGTGTGGCCGGTCGCATGAGGGGAATACGCCCCATGCGGCGATCTGCTGCGCGCCTGACCTCTGGCGTACATCGAGTACGCCGAGGGATGCCACTTTTCCCTCGCCTTGATGAGGGGAGAGGGTAGGGTGAGGGTGGTCGTTCGCTCCTTTATCTTCAATTTTCGGGATTCGCGATTCGAGTTTCGCGTTGTCCTTCCCCGCTCCGGCCTTCATAGATTTGCACACACCGGCACCAATTGGATAGGAGCAGCGGCCCTGGAGGTCGCAAAGGAATATCAGAAACCTTGAATGTGGGGCCTCAAGTGTCGACTCTCACTTTCCACAACTGTTTGCTTCCAGCATCTCATGATTTTTGAGAAATGCCACATGTAATGGCGCGGGGACGAGTGACCGCAATCGAGCAGGTCGAGCTTGCTGAATCGAGTAATGCAATCCGAGCCCAAGCCCTTTCTATTCCCTAAGGTTGGCCTCTGATCGGCTCTTAATGCCCAGCTTCTTCATCCGGAAGAACAATGTGGTGGATTTCACGCCGAGAATCGCCGCAGCTCCCCTCGACCCGCCTACCTTCCATCGGGTCTTCATTAACGTCTTCTCTATGTGCTCCTTTTCCATTTCCGCGAGTGTCACCGGATAGCCGCGATCCGCTCGGCTTTGACCTTCTGAGGAACTATCAAATCCTGAAAAGCTTATTTTGTTGTCAGTCGATAGTATAACGGCCCGTTCGATCACATGCTCCAGTTCTCTTACGTTTCCCGGCCATCGATAGTCGAGAAGCTTTCTAACTTCTTCACGGGGTATCTGTTTGAAAGGCTTCCCGATCTTCCTGCTGAACTTGTCGAGAAAGTGCTGAGCTATGAGTGGAATATCCTCCTTTCGTTCTCTCAGCGGCGGTACATGAATGGGAATTACGTTGAGCCTGTAGTAAAGGTCCTGACGGAAACTGCCCCGTTCCACCGCCTGAAGGAGGTCCTTGTTCGTGGCCGCGACCACCCTGAAATCAGACCGAATCTGCACGGCGCTTCCCAGCCGTTCAAAAGCCCCTTCCTGAAGAACGCGGAGCAGCTTGACCTGAACATTGGCGGGGAGGTCGCCGATTTCGTCGAGAAAAATGGTTCCTCCGTCCGCAAGCTCGAACCTACCTTTGCATCGCTCGTTTGCGCCGGTAAAAGCACCTTTCTCATGGCCGAAAAGCTCGCTTGCCACAAGTTCTTGCGGCAGGGCGGCCAGATTGACCGGGATAAAGGGGCCTTCTTTCCTGTCACTGAGGCTGTGAATGGCTTTCGCGACGAGTTCTTTGCCGACCCCGGTCTCGCCTAGAATGAGAACGGAGCTGTCGCTTCGTGAAACCTGTCGAACGGTATCTACTACCCGGCTTATGGCGCTTGATCGCCCCACGATGGTTTCGACCGGGGAAGAAGCACCCATCTCGCGTTTGTAAAAAACGGCCTGATCCTCCAGGCGATCCTTTTGCTCTCTCACCTGGTCCAGGATTCGGATGTTGAAAAGTCCAACCGCGATCTGGCTGCACAAAAGCCTCACGTAGGGAAGGTGGTTATCGGGGAAAGCCTCGCCACCGAGGCGGTTATCGAGGTAGAGGTACCCGAACGTCTCTTCCCCTAACCTGACCGGTATGCAGACGAGTGAAGTGATGCGAGCGGCGGTAAGGCTCTTCTCAGTCAAACGTCCCCTCGGCGGCATCCCCGGCGCGATCAGCTCAAGGCCCTGCCTGCCGACATCCGCAATCACCTCCCTGATCAATTCGAACTGTTCTGCCTT
>CAVVPU010000179.1:0-24733 GCA_963750015.1 uncultured delta proteobacterium
AAAGGGAGGTTTCCCTCCCTGAAAGCGGTTTTTGGTCAGGCTCTTGCCGCGGAGCCACAAGGCCTCTTCTCTCCAGGATCTCGTAGTACGGGAGCGATCCGAGATCCGGTTTCTTCACATCTTCCCTGGGCAATGCGGGCAGCGGGATTTCCTTGAACTGGATTCTCCTGCCGTAGCCTCTCATTTCGAGGGCCTTTACGATGTTCGTGATGAAACCGTAACGCATTGCCTGTTCTTCCGTCACGTTCTCTTTGATAAGGGCCAAAAGTTCCTCGGCATTATCCTGGACCAGCGCAAGTTTCCCTTTCAGGTCCTGACGGTGTCCGGATATCATCGTACAGAAAACTCCTGCGGCTGCTGCATGCGTGCCTGCCAATATCATGGTCTCCTCCTTATGGTATTCTCCCCACTTCCTGCCCGTGGGGGTGTGCATATGCGAATTCCCCCTGCAGGATGGATGGGGTGAGACAAGAAAGAGGTGGTTATCTCCCTTTCCGAAAAAGGGTGTTGGATGTGCGGATATTTTCGGCTGGCGCCTAATGAAGATACTGAATATATGGGTATATTACTTCTATCGTAAGCTCATCGTAGAAGGTAATACATAGGTAGTCTTCAGTATTTTCATTAGGCATGCCGAAAACGCCTCTTGCCCCCTTGCGGGCCACTAAGGCGCCCAATCCGCTAAAACCACATCACAAACACCTTACACGAGGAGGATCTGCCCATGATGATCGATTTCTCGAAAATCGTCGAGCTTGTTCCTGACGGAGGGAGGTTGATCCTGACTTTCACCGCCAGAGCCGACAAGAAACAGAACGGGGACGAAGGAGTAAAGGAAGTGAGCGTCGTCTTCGCTCAGCAATTCAAAGGCAAGGAGAACGACAACGATTTCTCCCCCATCATCATCACCGGGGGTGTTGCAGAGCTGAGCGAGAGCTTTGAGTCGACCATCGCCGACATCGCCCGCGACCAGAAGAGGTTGGCGGAGTTGAAAACGACGACCACCGGCAGGGTCGACCAGAAGAAGAAGCAGCTCAGCGACGCCATCCAGAAGCACACGAAAGCCGTGGACAAGTCCGACCCGAAGAAAGAGGGGGAGCACAAGGAGGAAAGGAAGATCGAAGCGAAGGAAGAAAAACCCAAACCGGTCATGACGGACCTGTTCTCCATGTCTCCGGCGCGACCGGCCACGTCAGAAATCACCACAGCCGCTTCTGCATCAGAATCCGAACCATCTGAGCCGGAAACGGGAGAGGAGGTGGACCATGGGTGAGACAGGACTGGAAGTCAGACCTTTGGTCAGGGTCTTTCGATACGGAGCGCTCGAACTCGAGGACCCCGATCCGAAATCCACTGCCGAGGAGGTGAAGGACTTCTGGGGAGACGTCTACCCGGAGCTTACCCAAGCTGTCATCGAAGGACCGGAGTACAAGGACGACCGAGCCGAGTACACGTTCAGGCGGGCTGTCGGAACAAAAGGCAGCACGGATGATGCGAAGGGCAACGGAAACAACGGCAACGAGATAACCGATATGCTGCTCATAATGGAAGACCTTACGCGCATCGTGGTCTCGGCAGACCCGGGAGATGACCCGGTCTTTCCACCGTGGCACGAGCTGGAGCCGGTATGAAAGCCCCGGTCCTCAACGTCACGCCCGCCCTGCTGTCGGTGCCCGAGATTCTCGAGCAGTTCGGCTATTTCAGCGGTACCCTCATCCCTTCGATGGTGAGGTTTTTTGAGGGTCTGACGGGAAAGGCTATGGACATTTCATCCATCCCGAGAAAGAGTCTCGTCAGAACGCTCATGGGCGAGATCGACAAGGCTACCGTACCGAGCATCAAGAAACTCCTTCCGGAGAACAACGGGCACGGTCGCGACTGCGATTCGGTAACCGTCACCGGCAGGCATTGTTTTGGTGCCCGTGGGTGGTACCTCGTGGTCGAGTTCCGGATCGAGTTCTTCTACACCATGGCCCTCGACTTCCTCGATGGACTGAAGAAGAAAAAGGGGACCGTCTACCCTATAGTCCGCGACCTTCTGGCCCTGGTGCTCAGGTCGGGGAAAGTCCCGGGGATGATGCCCGACGAGATCTACGAGTGGCTCTGCCCGGAAGAAGACGGGTTCGATGACGAAGCGGACCAGAAGACGTTCAAGAGAGACAGGGAGTTCGCGCTGGGCCGCTACGAATACCACATAAGAAGCGTGCCTTGCGTAAACGAAGAGGAGTGGAGAGCTCTCCTCAAACAGGCGCAAGGCCACTTCAAGCGCCTTCGGAAGAAGACGTTGACCGGAGAACAAAGGAAGTTTATCCAGAGCCTGCTCAAGCTCGCCTGCCT
The DNA here is from genome assembly GCA_963750015.1 of uncultured delta proteobacterium. Classification (GTDB taxonomy): domain Bacteria; phylum Desulfobacterota; class Syntrophorhabdia; order Syntrophorhabdales; family WCHB1-27; genus CAVVNC01. The sequence goes on from CAVVPU010000179.1 coordinate 2,338, forward strand.
CTGTGAAGTGAAGCAGTACGAACAGTTGGAGATGCTTCGGATCGAGAATGAAGAAAGCCCCGTGGAGAATTCCTTCGGCGTCCTGTGGGGCAGCCAGGATGGCTTTGCCGACTGGTACTTCGAGGCCATGAACGACCAGTGGGGCAACAGCGGGCCGCCGAGGATGTGCATCATCGTCAGGAACAGGAACGACCTCGCCCGCGTGCGCATCATACTGAGGACACTGCTGCTTCTCCAGGAGGTGTGGTACTCGTATGACGTCCTGCGGATACAGCGATGAAGGAGGATCGCATATGGAAATCGAAATCGCCATGGACCAGCGGCTTGTTGCTCGACACGCGCTCATCATCTACGGTCACGAAAAAGACCCGCGATACGAAGAGCCGGGCAACAGCATCGATCACTACATCACGAAACACAGAGTCGACGGGGAGGGTAGGCTCCTCGAAGGAGCGCCGCTGACCAGGGAAGTCCTTCATAAGATGTGTTCCCTCGTCATCCCCTCTCTCCAGACAATGGAGTACATTCCCGAAAGAGTCCTCGCCTATTCTCCGGGCACGGCAATGCTCTGGTGGACGCCCGGTGTCCGCAGGCGAGTCTTCTTTACGAAAGAAACAGGGCTGAAATCGGGAACCTATCAGCTTCCGGCGACGTTGTTCCTTGTCGTCAACCGGACACTCCACACATGGGCGCTCGCCACGACGGTGAGGCCCGAACCCGGTTCCGCTATTTATCACAGCCCCTTCTTCAACGTATATGAGGGCGGGACATGCTGCATGGGGAACATCGAGCTTCCCCGGAATGCGTCGCCGGGAGACATCGACGAGTGGGAGAATGCTTTCTTCGACGGCGCCTGCAACGGCCATATCGCGCCGAAGCTGCAAGGGATAGAGCCTTACGAGCTATGGAAGGCCATCGAGGGAAAGACCGAATTCCCCAAAGAGTATCTCGTCCCCTGCGGCACTGTGGAGGACGTCATCAAGTCAGCGGTGGAAAGGAGGGCGCCATGGACACAAATCTGAAAGACCGTCTTATCCAGGAGCGGTTCCCCACCATTATGGCACCCAGGTATGAGGACCTTATGCCCTGTCTCCTCCATCAGACCCGTCTTTTGATAGCCCGCGGAGGGCTCTACATCGATACCCTGCAGCCCTTCGGAGCCTTCCGACGGTGTCTCTGGTTCGCCGACAGGGACCTGCCTTATGGGGAGGTTAAAGAGGTGGATGAGTTTTCAGGGATTCTCAAGAATCCCCAGGTAACGGCGATCTTTGAGAACTATGTCCTGCCGCAAGCAGCCGAGTACGCCGACGATAACCGGGAATGGGCCGGCTGGATCGTATGGTCAAAGGAAGAAGGATACTCCTGTCTGCCACTCGATTTCGAGGCCTCGGCCGCACGCGTATTCATCAGGCAGAGACCGGTCCTTCCGGAAGATACCCATCTCGTCATCGACGTCCACAGTCACGGTACGATGAAAGCCTTCTTCTCTTCGACGGATAATGTTGACGACTCGGGCGGGGTAAGGCTGTCGGTGGTGCTCGGCAGCTATGCCAGGAACGAAGGGCGACATGACTTTCTCTATGAATGCAGGGCTGTTGTCGAAGGGTTCTTTTTCCATGTGGAGGTGGACCCATGAATACGTTGAGACATTACGTGCACCCCTCCATCGTCTCCAGCCGCCGGCCCGATTGATATCGCCTTGATCGGGGCAGGGGGAACAGGCAGCCAGGTATTGTCCGGGCTCGCGAGAATGAATCAGGCTTTGAAAGCCCTCGGCAGTCCCGGTCTTCACGTACGGGTGTTCGACGGCGACAGCGTAAGTGCGTCCAACGTGGGGCGGCAGCTTTTTTCTCCTGCCGACATAGGGAAGAACAAGGCAATCGTCCTCGTCACCCGTCTCAACATGTTTTTCGGGACGAACTGGGAAGCTTATGCGTTCAACGTGTCGAAGGGCTTGCGTCTTCCGGGCGGCATCATGATATCCGCCGTCGATGACGTGGAGGCGCGATACCTCGTCAGGGACATCGGGAAGAACAGCGGGATTGTTTATTGGGTCGACACCGGAAACACCACCAGTTCCGGTCAGGTCGTCCTGGGCACATTCGATAAGGTGGACCAGCCGGTGAAGTCGTGCCCGTCGTATCTCCCCCATGTTCTCGATCTCTACCGGGGGATTATGGAGGAAGAATCCCACAGGCCCTACCAGGGCCCAAGCTGTTCGCTCCAGGAGGCTCTCACGAGACAGGACCTCTTCGTCAACCAATGGGTGGCCACCTGCGCGTTGGAGATCATCTGGAAGATGTTCAGATATGGGCAGGTGAAGGTCCACGGCGTCTTCGTCAACATCAGTACCATGATCGTCCGGCCACTTCCCGTCAGTCCTGCTGTCTGGGAATCAATGGGGTGGAAACTCCCGAAAAGGAGGAGAGAACCACAGCGGAAAGCGGCATAACGAACAACATGATCCTTAAGGGTGGCTTCGGCCACCCTTTTTTTCGGGCTTGCTGCTGGCTCGTCGTATCGGCAAAACAAAATCGCGTTGTGGATGAGAAAGTCATGGGCATCGTCTTGCAGTAAAACCATACAATACATGGGGTTTTTGAGCTGATCAGCGCTTTTGTAAGTAGAGAGTCAAGCTGCTTAGTACACCTGCAAGTGCTCACAGAGAAGGGGTGATAATAATTGAGGATTGCCGCTGCAAATGGTGGAGAGGCACCATCGGCTCTTGTTTGCAAACAAGTGATATTCCCGATTTGGCCACGCATTTCAGCAATGAGAATTTGCCTTCAGACCCTATTCGTCAACCAAATTCACGGAGACGGCCATCGGCAGGGATGTCAGATAATCGGCTCGCCTTGAATGGGCCAGCAAACAGCCGGTACACGTTATTAACGCCGAATCCCTTAGCTGGGATTTTCCAGTTAAGCTTTGCTTCAGCCGTTGTTAATAACGATTCTGACGCGTCCTGTGCCTCTTTCTGTAGCTGTTTTCGAACGGATTCCCAACGGCTTGCAGCGCGCAATTGAGCATTTATCAGCCTCTCGCGCAATTCCTGGTCGTTGCCAATGTCGACCTTACCTTCGGTACATGATTTTCCTCCATAGCTCTCTGAGTTGTTTTCTGAGCTCGACAGATTCGCTCAAGCCCCGTATTCTGACCACACTCTCAGGATTGACCTGATTCAAGAAAGTAAGCTTATTGGACAAGGCCGTCTCAAAGTCTCCGGCGGTAGCTGAAGAGTCCCAAGCTTCCTTTGAGTGTCGTCTGCCGCCAAGATCTCCTGCCATCGGTGATGACTGTCCGTATATACGAGATGAACCGGTTACTTGGCGAGAACCAGTTCAAGGTTTAGGCCAAAATGATTGATCGCATGCTGGGCATTCTCTTTTCCAGGTTTCGTTGGTGTAGAAGAGCCAGTCGATATGAGATTCTTCCCATATTTCTTCACAAATTTGAGAGTCTGAGCCATCTCTTCATCAGATATGCCAGGATTGGCTCTTCTTTATTTGATGCTTGACACTGTCGTCGAGACAGGCCGGACGAGCTCTGGACAAGATCGTCCTTGAAGAAAGCTTCAAAATACTTCCAGTCTTTGCTCGTCTTATCTGGCTGCCAGTGCTTGAGCCTCTTTTGAGCCATATCCCACGTGGATTTGCGCAGTTCATAATCAAAGTCACATGGATCAGGCACCATATTGACCATACCGGACTCGATAAAAGGTGCCAGTTGTAGAAGTAGAAGGACATCCTTGATCGTTTGTTGTTGTATAAATCCGGATGGCGTACGGGGCTGAATTCATCTTTCACGCAACGAGGATTGACAAAAGGGCTGAGGACAAGTATTGCGTCGACGTATGGAGAGAGCCCGACTACGTTTCTCAGAATGACCCGCAGCGTCAACCATTCCCGTGTAAAGCGCTCTCAAAACGGCTTGATCGGGATGTGGCAGGAGATTCATTAAATCCGTGGATGGCGACCAAAGCCTCCGATGACCTGGTAGATATCTTTTACTTGTTCGTCGGTTAGTCTCTGTCTGACATCTTCCCACGTCTTTCCTTTGTTCAGCCCCAGGATGTTGGTAACCGCGCCTGCAAGCATGAGGTTTCTTTCTCTAATACTATATTCCTCAAACGTCGGCCTTTGAGATGCCGGTTTTTCCAGGCAGCACTTCTTGTATTTCTTCCCACTCCCGCACAGACATGGGTCGTTTCGTCCTATCTTCTTGTCGTGTTCCTTACGCCGTTCTGAAGGGGGCATCGTGCGTCCGTACGCATCCTGGTAGTAAACCGGTTCTCCTTTCTCCACCAACAAAGACTTCTCCACCGAACTCCCAAAGTTCGTCTTTTGGTGGTAACAGGACTCCTCTTATATCGAGCCAGGAGCCACGAAAGTTCACTTCGGGGTACAGCCATTCTTTTCTTGCCGCGGCGATATGTGCCCGGGAGCGCGTCTTCATCACGAAGTTAATGGCAGTAACTTCAGCATCGGCAAGTCGCCTCGTACGAATCATAGTATCTATTTTGGCCAGCGTTTGCCCACCAAACCTGGCATGTGTCCTGTTTGATAGCGGATCGACGCCGATGGGATCATCGGCATATTCGAGGTTTGTGAGAATAAGACAATGGTCGAGATCAAGGGGGAAAAGTGTTTGCGACGCTTTCAACGCAATTGAGGGGTCGTTGGGATATTTGCATTGCTCAGAGGTGGGGCTACAGGCGTAGTTGTAGACAGTAACGGGGTGATCCGACAATATGAATTTCACGGTGGCGTCTTCCGCAGACACTATCTCGCGTACCGCTTCTATCCACATCGTGCAATGCATCTGGCGAAGCCGCTGCATCTCAATCAACAGCTCTAAATGGGTCAGAGCGGGATACCGAGATCGAATCCAATCCAACCCCTTGGGTGTCCTCAGTTTCTGTGCATCCATATACTCGAAGAACTTGATGAACAATTGGTGAAGACGAGCTATATCATGATCGATGAGAGCGTGGAGAGCCGGCGAGCCGAAGGTATCTATTTTGCCAAATAGATACCTTTCGATCTCATCGTTTGGGATCCCAAAGAAGGCTGTCGTGTACAGATCTTTCTTCCAAAAACAATTCCTTGGGCTCCAGATATGTACATCGTTGGCCATGACAGTTCGACCACCCGGAACTTCTATCCTCTGTGGATAAAGGTCCAAATGGTAAAGGGACTCCTGCCGGTCAGGTAAGAACCTATTTTGGTACCATACTGGCACATAGTGGTTTTTACGGGTTACTGTCATGGGAGGAACTATTATCATTTCTATTGAAGCTGTGCAAGAAGAAAGACAGAAGAAAGACAGAAGAAAGACAAAGAAAGACATTCGGGCCGCTCTCTTTCAGGAAGGAGGGGTTGAGGCCTGCGTATAGGCTCCTTTCCAGAACTTCGCTCCGGAAAGGAGCCTATACGAAATCTTGTGTTTCTGCTGCGAATGCCAAAATCACCACTCCAGGAAGCAGCAGGTAAGCATGACAGTTATCGAGAACACCTACCTACTATTGGCTTTTCATGTTTCTCAATTCCCAAGAGAGGCGGCTCTTCATTCGTGCCTATTGCACGATGCCTTTCACTTCTCCCGAGTCTATAATCTCTATATGAAGAGAGATGCCACAGGTTCTTCCGCCCCTATCTTTGTCGTTCAGAAACATCACGCTACTCACCTCCACTATGATCTGCGCCTCGAAGTGAACGGAGTGCTCAAGAGTTGGGCCGTGCCCAAGGAACCCGTCATGGACCCGGCCGTGAAACGGCTCGCGGTGGAGGTTGAAGATCATCCCCTCGACTACGCCACTTTCGAAGGGGAGATGGAGGAAGGGGAATATGGAGCCGGACGGGTCGTGCTCTGGGACCGAGGGCACGTACGAAAACGTCCTCGCCGAAAAGAATCCGCCGAAAAACATGGAGCAGGCCCTTGGCGACGGGCACGTGGAAGTCGACCTTCACGGCAGAAGACTGAAAGGCAGATTTGCCCTCATCCGCACCCGCTTCGCCGGCAAGAAACAGAACTGGCTGCTCATCAAGATGAAGGATTGAGCCGGATCAGCACATAGGCGTGCAGGATGAAGACTTAAGCTCCGCGGCCTCGGTGGTTAAGGCGGAGGCCTCTCGGGTGCTCGTTCCGAACGGGCCTTTGCTGTCTCGTCGGGCCCACTACTTCTTCTTCGCTCCCTTCGCAGGTGCCTTCTTCGCTGCACGCTTTACCTTCACCGCTGCCTTCTTCGCACCCGTCGGTGCGTTTACCTCCTTCTTGACGGGCCCCGCAGGAGAGAACTTGACCGCCTTCCTGGCCGGTATCTTGAGCGCAGCGCCGGTCCTCGGGTTCCTGCCCGTCCGGGCCTTCCGTGCGGTCGTGGAGAAGGAACCGAGACCGGCAAGCACTATCCTCTCCCCTTTCACGAGAGAGTCCTTGATCATGCCGACGAGCTCCGTGAGAACCTTCTCGGCCTGCTTCTTTTGGATATCCACTACTTCGGCCAGCTTTGCGACCATTTCGGCTTTCGTCATGGTGCCCCCCTTCTTTTTGTGGGATGGGTGGATCATTGCTACGTTTATACGAGATTCAGGAGGATTTCGCAAGAGGAAACCGCTGCTCGGAAGTCTTTTCATGATCGCAGGGCAATGGTGAGGATTCTCGCCCTTGCTCCCGTAAGAGTCCCGGTAGAATATGATCATGACAAAGATCATCCTGTGCGTCGACATGGATGCCTTCTTCGCCTTCGTCGAGCAAAGGGACAACCCCGAGCTCCGGGGTAAGCCCATAGCGGTCACGGGGAAGCGGAGAGCGAACGGTCATCACCACCTTCTCATACGAGGCGAGAGCCTACGGCGTCAAGACGGGCATGACCACTCCGTTCTGCCTACTACATTTTGCCAATTGGAAGAGAGTCACGCAGCAAAAATTGGACTGTGAAAAAGAGAAGTATCTTTGCCAAGGCAGGAAGCCTTACGTGCACCGCTATCGAGTACGTTCCAACGAATGATCGGGTGGAATAGTCTGATGTTCCGGTCGTTTTTGCTTGCATATTCCTGAAAAAAGAAGAAAATCATATACAAATCTACTCGAAGGGGGACACCATGGCAAAGAAGGTGGAAGAAAAAGCAGCGAAGAAGGCTACGAGTGCAGCAAAGAAGGCTACGAAGAAAGAAGTAAAGACGGCCGCAAAAGCCAAGAAGTGATCCGCGCATCTTTCGCCCCTGCCTTTCTGCAGAGCCAGGGGTAGGGGCGAACCGTCTTTGTGCCCGTCACACCCTGTTGCAGCCCCATGACTCAGGATGACCGACACCATGGTGGAGCGATGCCCGGTCCGCCTTTGTCATGCGTCCGTGATGAAGCTCTCGGTCGGCGCGAGCTTGATGGGGTAGCGATCCGTGCAGCGACAGACGCATGGCAATGCCTCTCCCCTCGAAAATCTGTCCTTTGCGTTCCTCTTCTGCTTCTTCACGGGGTTCAGGTGTTCGTTCACGGTGCCGAAGGCGAAAACTTCACGGACGCCCGCGAAGAGGCACTCGCTTTTTTCTTGCCAGATCGCCCGAATATGTCGTATAGGACTACTCATAGCACCACAATCGACGCGAAAAGGGGGAGCCATGACGAAGGATGAACTCGTGACAACATTGGCCGAATCAAGCAACATCACCAAGAAGAAGGCAGACGAGATTTTGACCGTTCTCGCGAAAAGTATCAGCGAGGCGCTCCGGAAGGGCGAGAAGACCGTCCTGCCGGGTATCGGCTCCTTCTCCTGTGTCGAGAGAAAGGCAAAAACAGGAAGAAACCCTCGAACCGGTGCGGAGATCAAGATACCGGCAAAGAGAGCGGCAAAATTTTCTGTATCAACGGCCCTGGCCACGGCGCTCAATACCGCAGGAAAGGCGAAGATCGATTAGGGGACGAGTGCTACCAAGAAATCTACGCGGCAATGGGACAAAAGCCGGCGAATGACAACAGCGAAAGGCCCACGCCGCCTTGATTACCACATTTCAAAGGAGAGGTACCACGATGGCAACAGGAACGGTGAAGTGGTTTAACGACTCAAAGGGCTTCGGCTTTATCACCCAGGATGATGGCGGGGACGTCTTTGTCCACCATTCCGCCATTCAGGGTGAGGGCTTCAAGTCCTTATCGGAAGGCCAGAAGGTCGAATTCGATGTGGTGAAGGGGCAGAAAGGGCCCGCCGCGGAGAACGTCAAGAAGATAGGATAGGACGGCCAACGTCAATGGATGGCCCGATCGAGGACAGGCAAAAACTCCTTCACATTGTCGAGAAGCTTCTTGATTCGGAACATGAGCTGGACTTTCTCCTGCGGCTCGAAAAAAGCGAGTTGGAACGGCTCGTCGTCGCCGTAAGAGGAAGGCTGGACAGGAGATGATCGGCACTTATCCGGGCTGACCACCCACTTGGTGGCAGCAGGGGGTATGTTTTTCCGACAGCGCGGTCAGTGCCCTCTCCACAGCTTCTACCGTTCACGATTTCCACTTCAACTCGGGAATAAGACGAAAGCGTTGGCATGCTCAGTTGGAGGAAGGACTTCATGGCGCGCAGGGTGTGTATCCTACGAAGCGCGACTATGTATTGTAAGGGGAAAGTGGAGATTCTAAGAGAGTAACGTCGGCGTTCAGCAGCGCGCCGCGTGCGGTGCGTTTCGTGGATCGGCAGGTTAGATGTCAGGGCCGCAGGATCGAAAGATCAGAGCCGGCGACATTTGAGTTTCCCTAGCGCGGCATCACGTATGCGCGCTTCGAGGACAGGCGTCGGCTTCCACTGGCCACCACTGGCGAGGAAATGGTCAGCGGCATCGAGGACGTGTGCATCCTCCGTCTCGGTGGAAACTATGGCGTTGACATACAGGCCGTACCGGGCCATTTCCTGTCGCTCATGCAGCTCTTTGTTAAGCACACCGTTCTCATCGAAGGCGAGAACAAAATAGACCATCCGCACGATACTGGCTGGGTGGCGGCCGGCCAACTCGACGACCGCCTCGGTGCCGCGAACTCGCTTGCCCGCTAACTGCACATATGGATTCGCTTCCGGATCTCGCAACATTGCCCCTGACCTGGATAGCGGAAGGCGAAAGATGCGGTCTTGATCGTCAAGAAGAAAGCTGCGAACTGAAAGACTTCTATGGGGCATAGAGGTAAACCGTCTGTGTTACATGTGTATGCGGCGATTGTCTTCATGAGCATTCTATCAGAGGGTACCAAACGGTTCAACCGAAACCTTCCTTGCTTGGCCCTCAATAAAGGCCGTGTGGTGGCGGAACACGCAAGGTGATGCAACCGCACTACAAGACAGCGCTCGCTTGATCCATCCGAACCGGAGAAGCCTCGCCAACGCCCCAACCCCTGTTGATGGCGGCGACCCTCCGTACGAGGTCGGCGGAAACGCCCCTGGTGCACTACCGGGTTCCGGCCCACATAATATTGTCTCGCTTTACGCCCTTACCCGCTCGGTGCCTTCTTTGATTTCTTTGAATGACGTCGCGGATCTTCTGGAGGCAGTGATGGGCAACGCTTCCGTCCTGCGGGTTCTTTATGACGTTCTCGATGACCTCCTGGCGGCTGTTCACGGCTTCCGTGGTGTGTGCCCGGAGTCTCTTCTACTGGTGACTTACCATAGAGGAGCCAGGCACCGAAGAGGGCCGGTGCAAAGACCACCAGGGAGATGACGTGAATGACACCTCGTTCATTTGTTCCCATTGCTGCCTCCTTCGCTTGCTTTGAGAGCCCGGTAGATCCTGCGCGCGTATCGCACCCTTGTGTCATTTGAAACTCCGTTGTAGCAGCCGACGGCCATCCACGTGTATCCGTACCTTCTTATGCACTGGTCCAATATCCAGGCCCCGACCTTTACGTTGTAGCATGCGTCCTTGAGGTTCATCCATCTCTCATGTCCCAACTCCCTGTACCAGGAGGAATTTATCTGCATGAGGCCATAGTCGAAGGAGCCGTTCCTGTTGTAGTTGACGGCAGTGGGGTTGAAATTGCTTTCTGTTTTTGCGATGGCCCAGAGAAGCTTTGGCGACACCCCGTACGTTTCGCCAGCCTCTTCAAAGCAAAAGGCCCAAACATGACTTGTTGCCAAAACAATAAGGATTCCGACTACCATGCACGCTTTCAAGAAAGCATCCCCGAAAGGAGCAAACCAGTGAGTGAAAAGGAAAAGAAATATTCCTTTGGTGACCCCACCGTGAAGAACCGAACCCCAATTCTCGTGCAGGGATTGAGCGAAGGAACATGACCGCAGAGGACGTCTTCCGCGATGTGAAGAAGACACCCGAGAGCAGAACAACCGAGGAGAGAAAGAACGTGCCGGGGCGTTCCCTTTGACAGGTGAAACACCGACGTCGCCATCATGATGGCGACGACCACCGCGTAGGGCACGAACCAGTGAGATATCCCCCGATGCATGGTGCGCCATTTCTTGAGTTTGTTCTTATCTTCCGGAGGCCTTCCTTCGAGCATGTCAGGGAATAGGCCGCCAGCCGTGGCCGCAAGGGTGGAGGCGAAATCTCCACCCGTAAAGCCGTACACGAGGGAACCCGTCACGATCGCGTGATTCAGCCACTTCATAGTCGGTGTATTACCTCTACGATGAGTTCACCATGGAGGTAATACACTCATAGTCCAGTACTTTCATTAGGCTTTCCGAAAATGTGCCACTGTCCACGGCCTATCGTTGCGTTGATATGTGGCCTTTCTATTTCATCAAAACCATACGAAAGGAGGAGTGCGCCCATGTACGCGGAGATAGAATTGATCGGCCGCCTGACGAGAAAGCCCAACCTTCAGTTTTCTCCGGCCGGCATGCCCATATGCAACTTCAGCGTCGCGGTGAACAAGAAGGTCAAGGGCGATTCAAGCGACAGCGTGACCTATTTCGACATAATCGCCTTCAAGAACAAAGCCGAGCTGTGCGCGGAGCACCTCGACACGGGAAAGCTCGTGTTCCTCAAGGGAGACCCGCAGATAAGGAAATGGGAAGACAAGGACGGGAAGAAGCACAGCAAGTTCGAGATAATCCTCCAGAGAATCCAGTTCCTTTCGGCGAAACCGAACTCCACTAATAGACCTTCGGACCGGGAGGACGATTTCGTCCACGAGCCCGATGAAGACGACGTCCCGCTGTGAGGAGGTGACCATGCGAGAAGACATACTCAGAGAGCGCTATTTCCGGAAAGACTCACGGGGAAACGTCATCGAGGACTGGCAGAAGCTCTGTGAACGGGTATCGGAGGCGATTGCGGCAACTGCCGGGCAACGGCAGGAGTTCTTCGTCGTGATGCGCGACTGCCTCTTCCTTCCGAACACGCCTGCCCTCACCAACGCAGGCAGGCCCGACTTCACCATGTCGGCGTGCTTCGTGCTTCCCGTCGAGGACTCTATCGAAGGGATCTTTGATGCGGCGAAACAGGCGGCCCTCGTGCACAAGATGGGCGGAGGGACAGGCTTCAGCTTTTCACGCTTGCGACCCGCGGGCGACAGGGTGGGAACGACAAACGGCGTCGCGAGTGGCCCCTGCTCCTTCATGAACATCTTCAACACGAGCACGGAGGTGATGAAGCAGGGTGGCACCAGGCGTGGCGCCAACATGGGCATGCTCCGTGTGGACCATCCCGACGTTCTCGATTTCATCGCCCTCAAGTCGCGCGACGGCGACTTTGGCAACTTCAATATCTCCGTCGCCATCACCGATGAATTCATGGACGCAGTGAGAACGTCCGGGAATTTCGCCCTTCGGTTCAACGGAGAGGTGAGGAAAACCGTCAAAGCCAGGGAGATATGGGACAAGATCGTCGAGATGGCGTGGCTGAACGGCGAACCGGGCATCTTCTTCATCGACAGGGCAAACCGGTCCAACCCCACGCCCCACGTCGGCAAATACGAGGCGACGAATCCCTGCGGGGAGCAGATGCTCCTTCCCTACGAAGCATGCGTGCTGGGTTCCGTGAATCTTGCGAAGATGGTAAAGACCGGAAATGAGATCGATTGGAATCTGCTTCGCTCCACGGTGAGGACGGCTGTAGCCTTCCTCGACAACATCATCGACCGGCAGGCATATCCGCTTCCCGAGATCGAGCGTATGCACAAGGCAAACCGCAAGATGGGCCTGGGAGTCATGGGTTGGGCGGACATGCTGGTCCGTCTGGGCATCAGTTACACGTCGGACGTGGCCGTTACCCTCGCCGAAGAAGTGATGTCGTTCATTACGGAAGAGGCAAAGCAGACCTCGATGGAGCTTGCGAAGGAGCATGGGCCGTTTCCCAACTGGGAAGGGTCGGCGTGGGCTCAGGACGTCATGGTCCGCAACGCGACCCTTACCACGATAGCGCCTACCGGAAGCATCTCCATTATCGCGGAAGCGAGTAGCGGCATAGAGCCCGTCTTCGACTTCGAGACGGAGCAGAAACGGGCGGACCGGACGTTTACGGTGAGCCACCCGCTCTACGAAGAATGGCGGAGGGCGAACCCGGGAGAAGAGGTGCCCGGCTATTTCATCAGGGCCTCTGACGTCCCCGTTGAATGGCATATTAGAATGCAGGCGGCGTTCCAGAAGCACACGCACAACGCGATATCGAAGACGGTGATCCTGCCGTCTAATGCAACAAGGGCGGACGTCGAAGGAGCATTCCTGCTCGCCTATGATCTCGGTTGCAAGGGACTTACCGTGTACCGGGACGGGAGCCGCAAGAACCAGGTCATCTCATCCAGGGGCGACACTAACGGGACCCGCGTCGAGCCGATGGAGCTGCCGAAGATCAGGGACCAGAAACTCGTGGAGGTAGACACCTCTGAGGGGAAAGTCTTCGTCCATATCACCATCGCGGAGAAAGAGCCTCTGGAGGTCTTCATCACGTCACCGGTCGAATCGAAACACGCGGAGACATACGAGGCCCTCGCGATGATCATGTCCGATGCCCTGCGTTGCGGCCGAGCCCCTGAGGCCCTGTTGAAGCACATCCAGAGGGCGAACCTGAAGCACGGCAGCGTCGTATCTCCCACCTATGCCATACTGAGAGCCTTTCGCATGCTCGGCGTCAACGGCTCATCAGACAAATGCGATGAGTGCGGCGGCGTCGTGGTGCTCCAGGAGGGATGCCAGACGTGCCTCAGCTGCGGCGCAAGCAAGTGCTGACCGGGGGGCGCAAGAGACGGCTCGGCTATGACACTACCTGGCCAACCTTAGCGTCACTCCGGTCGGCGTCGATCCCCTCCATGCCGGCGTTCACAGAATAACTGCCGCTCAATATCCTTATGATCTCCTTCAGGGCTGGCAACCACCTGAAAGGGGATCGCTTTTAAAATCCACATGATAAGGAGAAAGCTATGGCCGATGAAGCCACCAATAATGGGAACATGGAGCTTTCCGAGACCGCGCAGAGATATGACAGGCTGCGGAAGAGCATCCCGTTCATCCGGCCGCCGGACACCTTGGTCGTCACCGGAGGCCTGGCTGGTACATTTCCTAACGATCTGCCCCTGATCCTCACGAAGGTAAAGGAGTTCAGCGTGTTCACGGAAGATAACGACCCCTGGCACGAGCACGACTTCGGCGCCTTCGAATACAAGGGCGAGACGATGTTCTGGAAAATCGATGACTACAATGGCAACGAGGGATACGATCTCGTCCTGACCGTGATGCTCGCCTCTGAGTACTGAAGGAGAACGCCATGACGAAACAGGAGTTCGAGACCCTCACCGGGCAGCAACTGAACGACCAGGATTACGGGATCGTGGAAAAGGTCTATGCATTTTATCCCGGCATCCCCGACGTGGACGGAAAGAAGGTCGTTGCCCGGCTTTACCGGCAATTCGGCCTGACCATATTCCAGGACATGTATGAGCGGGCCAGCAAGATATCAGAGATAGAGGGTGCCATCCAGGAACAGAAACGCCAACTGGAATACGTGACGAGAGCGCCTCTTCGCTCGATACTGGCGTAGGGGAGGCATTCCAATGAAAGGATTCCGGAAACGAGGGTGTCTGCTGATCGGCATATACCACGTGGACCGGTGCTACGGCGGCCCTGAAGAAGGCGGGTGGTGGTTCGACGCATGGCAGCATGTCGTATCGAGGCTTGTCCCGGAGCCACGATGGCCGGGCATAAAGGAAGAGCTTCTGGAGGAATACCCCGATGACGGGCGTCCTCTCTCCTCCGTCCTCTCCAGGGGCGTGACGGAAGTGGTCCTCGAAAACAGGGTGGGACAGTTCGAGACGAAGGAACGACCTCGTTATGAATGACGGGATGAGATGAGGCGTCAAGCAGGAGACACAAACCGTGGCCCATAGATGCCATGACTGGTCCTCCTGAGTCAAAAGATCCATTTTAGGGGGGCATTGCGCCCCCCTTTTTTTTGGACGAAGTAATAAGTCAAGTAGATCAGTATTTTCATTAGACCCTCGAAAAGACCCGCTTCCGGGTACCAATTGCCGATTCACGGCCAAACACAAACACCTTTAGCTTGAAAGGAGACAACCACATGGCAAGACTGGAGTCTAACCTGAAGATGGGATATTACCCTACCCCCGAGCACACGCTGTCCTTCATCCTCGACTGGATAGCGTTTCAGAGACCGGCGGGGCCCAAGGGCAGCCACACACTGGACCCCTGCTGCGGGACCGGAGAAGCATTGCAGCAGTTTCATTTTAGAAACTCTCACGTTACCACCTATGGCGTGGAGTTGGACGCACAGAGGGCGATTGAAGCACGGGAGAAACTGCGATTCGCCGTGCAGGGCTCGATCTTCGACGCGAGGATCAACCCCCTCGGCTCCCTCGGGCTCCTCTACTTGAACCCGCCTTATGACTGGGACGATGGGGAGCGGCTGGAGATGAAGTTCCTGAAGCACGCACACAAGTGGCTGTGCACGGACGGCGTGCTCGTTTTCCTCGTGCCGGAGCTCATATTCCTTTACGAAAAGCACAGGAGCTGGATCGGGCAGCACTTCTACGACGTCCGTATAGTAAGGGTGACGAAGGCGGACTACCCTGCGTTCAAACAGGTCGTGCTCTTCGGAAAGAAAAGGAAAGAGCGCCACGAGACAGGTACGGTCGGATCACCGCCGTATCCTTACATCGAGGATGCAGAAGCGTCATCCTATGTGGTCCCTCTGACGAGCGGCCCAAGTGTGTTCCAGGGGACGGATACCGTCACCGACGAGGAGGTCGCGGGCCACTGGCCCAACGTCGTCCGGGAGATCAAGAGCATCTGCCGGAAGTGCGACACGACAACACAGCTGAGCCCCCTTCTTCCTCTCAGGAAGGGGCACCTGACAAGCCTTCTCACCGCGGGCATTCTCGACGGCAAGGTGGACACCGTTGACGGCCCGATGATCCTGAAAGGGTTTTCTGACCGCGCGAAGTCAACGTACTACGAGGACGATAAGGAGATAACACACGATACGTTTTCGGTGGGCATCCGCGTGATCGAGCCTCGGAAGGGGGTGTGGTATGACATCAAGTGATCCGATCATTCTTACCGCCGAATACGAAGGGGTAGCTTGCAAGAGCGACGCGGGGGTCTACGGCGACGGATACGAAAACGAACTGCACTTCCTGTCGATCTACGGAGCGCCGCAACAGACGAAGGCCGTCTTTTCAGCCCTGGCCGCCTCGAAGGAGCTGCACATCGGAGACAATGAATTCCGGAGACCTCGCGATTCCTTGCGCTTCCGGGGCTATAGCCTCGGCTACGGCAAGCACCACGGCATCATATGGACGGACAGACTCGACATCTCCCTCATCATATGGACGTCTGAGGAGGAGAAGGAGTCCCGCCTTCGCAACGTCCTCTCCAGGCAGCGCATACCTTACGATCCTCGTGATTTCGCGCGCATCGAGAGGCTCCTCGTCGAGCACGGCTACCTCACGGCCCTTGAAAGCTGGGGGAGAATCGGCGGGTATGCGTGCGATTTCAACGACGACGCCATCTGCGATCTCATCCTCGCAGAGATTTATCAGCGGAAGAATCTGAAAGTAGCCTGAAACTCCGCAACGGCGGCAACTGAGCATCATTGTACATATCCCCCAAAAGGAGAACGTTCCCGATGATAAACGAAGAGAAGCTCTTCAAGCTGCTCCCCTATTTCTTTGATCGCCCTTCAGCCGTGCTCATAGAGATCGCGCAGAACGCGCACCGGTCGGGCGCCGCGAAACTGGCTGTCACTCTCAAAGGGACTGCCCTGGAAGTGGAGGACGACGGCAGCGGTACGGACAATCCCCGGGCGCTCGTCTGTCTCGCGGAATCAGACTGGCCCTCCGAGGTCATGGAGAACCAGATGCCCGCGGGCTGGGGCCTGTTTTTTCTCATGTCGGTCGCCAACACGATCACGTATACGAGTCTTTTCGGTACGTTGACGATTGACTGTAAGAGGTTCCTGAATGAGGCGCCCTACCGCGATGACGTGGTAAACCTGGTCGATGGATCGACGAAGACCGAGAAGGGATTCCGCATCAAGGCTCGTCTCGTGGACGGCGTCTTCAAGTCGGTTGCCTACCTGCAGGTCCTCGACGGGCTCTCCTATTTTCCCATGACCATCACCATGAACGGCAGTCTCATCAAACGAAAGAAGCTGTCAGAAGCGTGCAAGAACTACCCGATCAAGACGAGCTACATGGGGAACTCCGTCTACGTGAATCCAAAAGGTGCCATGTTCCTCGGGTGGCTCGACTCCTTTCTCGACCATGTTTCTCTGGTCTGGTACGGCATCCCTCTCAACGTGACCGGCTACCTCCACGACGTTGCCGTCGAGGTGAGCGAAGGCGATCCCCTTACGCCGGTTCTGCCCTACAGGACTTCCATAAAGCACGACGAGAAGGCGGAGCGGTTCCTGGAGTTCGTACGGAAAAAGGTGGCCGGTTGGTGCATGGAGCAGATCCGTGTCTTCCGAGAGCAGCCTCATGGGGACCTGGAGGATATGATCCGCGTCATGAGGCTTGCCGGAGAGCTGCTTTCTCCCGAAGCACTCGACGGCCTCGACCTGTTCTTCGTAGAGGTGGTCGATCCCTACTATGCAGAATCCACCGACTCTGACGAGGTCGCCCGATACCGCCTGGTGAGAAAAGCGGAGGGATTCTCTCGTGAGCGAAAGGCTTTCCCTGACGATAGACGACAAGCTTCTATGGGACGAGGAAGAATCGGTGCTGGACGGATCCAAGCCGATCCTTCCCCCCTGGACGATCACGAGAATCGATCTTCCGGTGAATCGGCCTTCATGGCTGCAAAAAGAAGAGCGGTGGGTACCCGTGCAGGTGACGGCCCTCGATGCGAGCCGCTACGACTACACCTGGCATAAGTCATCCATAGCTTGCGAGGGCAAAGAGATCGCCGTCGTCTCGATCGTCGAAAGATGGGCCGAGGGAGACATCTACTATAAGGACACGCCGGAGGACTTTATCGCCGTCGAAGACGCGGTCTTCGACATGAGGCTGTACAACGACGACGGCGACACCTACGACACGCAAAGGGACTCGTTCTCGCGGCTTATCGCCAGGGAGATCATGAGCATCACGGGTAGGTATCCCCTTTCGGACCTCCTCAGCGGCATCAAGGTGACCGGCATCTACCCCCATGAAGTGCAGGCCATCGAGATCAATCTCGGCGAGAGAGTCATGAAGGTCACGAAGACGAACGGGGAGATGCTTTCTATCGAACTGTTGGCCGCTTGAGGGCCACTGGAGGAAATATGGAGCTGAAGGTGCGAACGAAAGAGGCGATCACCAATCCCGAACAGATAGCGGAGATTTTTCAGACCGTTCAGAAGGCGGAAGACGAGATCGACAGAATGAAAGAAAAGTGCTGGGTGGTCGGACTGAATACGAAGAATTTTATTATCTATGTCGAGCTGGTGTCGCTCGGAACACTCAGTGCTTCCTTGGTGCATCCGAGGGAAGTGTTCCGTTTTGCGATCATGAAAGCAGTTTCGGGGATCATTCTGGTGCACAATCATCCATCAGGCGACATGCATCCGTCGGATGACGATCTTTCCCTGACAAAAAGGCTCTATGACGCGGGCAAGATCCTCGGCATCGATCTTCATGACCATATCATTATCGCCGACGGATCAGGCTACACGTCCTTGAAGAGGGACGGGATCATTTGACAGCGGTCATTAAATAGATTTAGGCGGGCGGCCCCTTCGGGGCTGCCCCCTTTTTTTTGAGACGGGGCTATTCCAGGACTGAAAGTAGCAAGTCAAAGAAGTTGCACTTGAACAAAACGGACCGTAATTGATCGACTGTGAGGCAGGCACGGTAATCGCGAGGCCTCCGGGCAAAATAACTCCTTCTTGTTTTGGACGTTGGTGGCATGGTATTTCGGAGACCTGCCTGCGCTTCTTCATTGCTAACCCCGCCCCGCAGCTTCGCGTCATCGAATCTCCTGCCGGGCGAACGTAAAATAAGAACCCTTCTCATTCTCCAGCCCTCTCAAAACCGACAACCATAGATATAGGGACAAGCTACGCTTCGAAACCCGATACTTAAGGCTGCGCAAAAGCCCACCACCGTTATTACAGGCCACCGTTTTCTATCAGCTGGCCCAGAATAGCTGTCCCACACAATCAGTCCAAGGAGGAATAAAGGTATGAATTGGGTAGATTTAAAAAGAGAATTAGAGCGTTCTCTACCAGATTCTGGAGAATTTGAGTGGTTGTTCGATGATATTCCCGATCGAGTTAAGAACTACAAATATAACTTGTTCTACGGCGTGAGGGGTTTCTTTCGAGGTGAAGTACCTGGACTCCATCCGATTACGGTGCAGAAATCCGGTGCAGAAACTAAAATTTACATTGACACCGAGACAACTTACGATCTCGCAGACGTTTATCAAGCTCTCGATATCGCCGAGCAAAACACATACCTGAGGGCGTCACGCCTGGGTTAGTCGGTGTATATCCCTTCACGAACATTCTTTCGTAGTTCAATTACGGGCGTATGTCGAGAGCAGGAGCCGCAGAAGCACCAGAGAAAGGATGGGGTCGCGGGTGACGCGGCTCTATCCTGATCCTGTCTTTGTATGTACTCAATCATGATCGCAGTTTTTGCGACGGCAGTTGGGGTGGCTACGTCTTTCTTGCCGTGTATTCGACGATTTGAATGCCCTTCCTTTGAGCATATGCCTGAATTTGATTATGGTCTCCGACTCGGCCCCTGGCATTCAGAAGGACAAAAAAGCAATTGCAAAACGGGTTGCTGTCGTGAATCATTTTCAGTGTATCGATATCCTTCTTAGCATTGGCGACATCGCTCTGGATCTTGGCTTCTATCGCCGTATGAAAAAACTCAACAGGGACCGAGGGAAATCTTGCCTGAATGGACCCTTTATGGTACTTGTCTTGCAAATTCTTGGCTGCGGACAACCAGCATATGGAATTCTTGTTACTCAAGACCGCCACATCGACGCGACACAGCTTCCTCATTTCCTCCGGTCCGATATTGCTGCTTGGCGCCGGTTTGATCTCGCAATGTACTTGATAGCCTCTCGAGTGGCAGAACCTTTTCAGCTTATTCCGTATTTCTGCTACGATATCTCGTTCCGTCACGGGAGCTTCCGGGTCATCCACGTCAAGTGCGCAGCACCCAGCGTATTCAGATTTAAGTTCCTCCAGGATGTCCTTGATTCGCTGAGAATCGTCGTTCATAGCCCGCCCTCTTGCGTTAAATCACTTGCAACAGATCATTTAGTCTTCTCAATAGGTCGAGGCATTCATCAGAGACATCACCAAAAGTCATGCAGTTAAACAGGTTTAGCCTTGTACTCACAGGCAAGGCATTGCGGACTATCGATGTCGCAGTAGGACAATAAACCAGACACGCAGGCTCCGATTTGCCATTCGCAAAGAGTTGCGTAATTGCCTCCGTGCCTATTTCGCTGACGATAGCGTGGCTCAAATTCTCCACAAAGGCATTAATGCTGGAAATTGGATAGTTCAGGCTTGAGAATGCTCCAAAAATAGGATCGGCTCCGTTGCGGTACTCCTTTTCGTTAAGCAACGGCCAGCATTCGTCATGGTTAAAAACATTCTTGAGCGTCATAACTGGAATTCCCGCTTTGGCCTTAGAGTCGTTAATTTGGCAGACTGCGCTTTCGATGTTGTCAAAAATGCTCTTCGGTTGGAGAGAGTGCGGTGCTTTGCACCCGAGACCCCACTTTTTTCCATTGAAATCTAGCAAGATGTCGGGGTTATCCCCTTTTGATCTGACAGGGTGGTCCATCTCTATGCCCTGCGGAGACAGGTCTAAGCATAGGGTTGCCATGAACAATTCAAACATCTTATCGTTGTCCTGATTAAGGACTGATGTTGCAACGTTTTGTAGCGGATTTGCGTTATTCAGTCTTCTCAGATGTGGAAGGAGACAAGGGAAAGTTGTTATCTTTGCGGCTCTAACAATCTTGGTCATCAGTCCTGCATTCCGATGAACGCCCTGAAATAGGGTCCTATGTCTGCCCTGGGATCCCTTAAGTTCCGATTCAAATGTTTCTCGACAACGTCGAGGATGTTCAAACATAACCGTTCCAGTTCAGAATTCTTGGCGATTTCAATCCCAGAACCTCGTAGAACCGACTCGAATTTGTACACAAGTTCTTCCGCCTCGCGGAGACTATACATATCCGACATGTCCATTCTCCTTCGTCCGATCTGGCGATTCGGGTTGTCCTGGGCCTCAACCAAAAGAGTACCACTACCATGTTTGTAACTCAACGCATCCCTTAACAACCCCGATTGCAAACGAAAACGACAAGCGGAATGCTCTCGACGCTTCGGTACCGAGACGTATCAACACGAGGCCGCCCGAAGGCCAACTCTGAGTGTAAGAAGAGCGCGCGGGCTTTTACGTTATTCAGGCGTTTTCTCCAGTCTCCCGAGCCAGCCTCAGGTAATACCATAAGTCGTCAGTGTCTTTATTAGGATTCCGAAGATCGAGCCGCAGTGTCTCTTTTGCCGCGTTTCCCCACACTTGCCTTTCCGGCAAGGATTCCTACGCCTGGCTTCCAGGCAGTCTATCACTCCGAAGGAGGTTCTTATGGATGTCGTCACGAAATATCTGTCCACGCTCGTCGGCAAAATGCAAGATGGAAAGGAAGCAAAGAAGGAGCTTATCAGACTGGCGCAAAAATCCCCTGAAGAAGTCCTCCGCATTCTCGGA
Organism: uncultured delta proteobacterium; assembly: GCA_963750015.1. Classification (GTDB taxonomy): domain Bacteria; phylum Desulfobacterota; class Syntrophorhabdia; order Syntrophorhabdales; family WCHB1-27; genus CAVVNC01. Next base: position 23,506 of record CAVVPU010000179.1, read on the forward strand.
AGGCTTCCACGGTCTGAGCAGCGGTATTTGAAGTGGCTCCCCGCCATCGCAGAGCAAAGCTCGAAGCAGGGGGTCTTCTAATGGCTGATGAAAACGCAATCAAACTGAGAGACTTCCTGGAGCGGCACGGAGTGCGCTCTGGGCGAGAAGATCGAGCAGAACCTGACCCCCGTCTACAACCCGCTTCATCCGGAAGGGGTCGACGGATACGGGCAGAAGATGCTCACGCTCTTACGGAAACCCTTTCCCGTCCAGGCAGAAGTGATAAAGGGCATATCGAAGGCCCTCTATGGACGGGGACGGCGCCATCTCTTTGTTTGCGGCGAGATGGGGACGGGGAAGGTGCGCCGTATCGGCGCTTAGAAGAAGCGCGGAATAATCCGCCAGGGCTGCTGGTATGCCCTGTACTCACCCAACTTATCCCTGCTTGAAAGAGCTTGAATCCCGAAAGGGAGGGGGGAGTGTAGCATGTTGGGAAAAAGCTCATTGCCTCGAAAGCTATCTATAGGGTGCGAGCTAGAGTAAGACGTATATGGTCAAAGCTGAATTGCTTGAAGTCAAGTTCCCGCAGTCTCTGTGTCCGACGCTGGCGAAAGATAGCTGAAACGCCAGACTTGCGGGTTGCGATGAAAGTCTTGCCGTCACCGCAAACCAGTCCCGCGAGTGCGGCCCCAATAAGGGGAGCAAGGAACGAAAGGACGACCTAAGTACGTCGCATCTTTGTCTAAGCGTAAATGCGGGATCGCCTAAACAGGTCGCAAGACCTGCATGGCGACGGAGCCTTCGTATTACCCGACGTGGTCCTCTAATAGGGACTGCTGGTCGCAGAACATCGCGGCACCGACATGGCTATAAGCGGCAGTAATGCTCGCGAAAGGCCCTCTGTCCGGGGGGAAGGAAGGCAGCTTATGAGCAACCAATTATTCGAAAAGGAGGTTGTGCTGATGCTGACCGATACTACGATTCGAAGATTGGAGGCGCTTGGAGCATTGTCGAAGCAGGGGAAGCGGATCAACGGCGTACTTCGTCTGATGGAAAGCCCAATCCTCTGGCAGCAGGCTTACGCCAACATCTACGCCAACAAGGGCGCGACAACGCCCGGCGCGGATGGCTCGTCACTGGATGGTACGTCCAATCAGCGGTTTGTCCGGTTGATAGCAGCCATAAAGAGCGGAACATACCGCTTCACCCCTGTGAGGCGAGTCCACATTCCAAAGAGCAACGGGAA
>CAVVPU010000180.1:0-8335 GCA_963750015.1 uncultured delta proteobacterium
CGCCAGCATTTTCCATCCTCGACCTGTTCATTGGCAAGCACGGTCTGGCACTGCTCGCAGTAGTTGACGGGGGCGCTCTTACGGTAAGTGAGCCCCTTTTCGTACATCTTCAGGAATATCCACTGCTCCCATCCGTAGTACTCGACGTCGCAGGTCGCGATTTCGCGCTCCCAGTCGTAGCCGAAGCCGAGGCGCTTGAGCTGCTTTTTCATATAGGCGATGTTGTCCCTGGTCCAGACCGCCGGATGTATCCCGTGCTGGATGGCCGCGTTTTCCGCGGGCATGCCGAAGGCGTCCCAACCCATGGGATGAAGAACGTTGAAACCGGACATCCTCTTGTACCGGGCGATGACATCGCCTATGGAGTAGTTCCGCACGTGGCCCATGTGTATCTTGCCCGAAGGGTAGGGGAACATCTCCAGGAGATAATACTTTTCTCCATCCTTCTGTTCTTCAACATGGAACAGGTTTTTCTGCTCCCAGAGAGCTTGCCACCGCTCTTCTATTTCTTTCGGATCGTAGACTTTGATTTCAGGACCTCTCATTCTCCCGCACCCGCACGAGCTTTCCCTCTGCTATTTCTTTGTAATAGGTCCTATAGGACTCATACGACCTATAGGACCTATTATCGTCCCTTGTTTCTACTTCTTTTCCTGCATAGCCCGTATCCGCAGCCGCAGGGCATTCAATCTTATAAATCCGGTGGCGTCCGCCTGGTTATAGACCGCGTCCTTGTCGAAGGTGGCGAAGTCCTGCTTGTAGAGAGACCTGGGCGACTTACGGCCGGCTACGATCGTGTTCCCCTTGTAAAGCTTGAGGCGCACGGTCCCCGACACGCCTTTCTGGGCCTGGTCGGTAAAGGCGCGAAGCGCCTCCATTTCCGGGGAATACCAGAAACCGTAGTAGATGAGCTCCGAGACTTTGGTGATGAGGCTGTCTCTCAGGTGCATGACTTCACGGTCCATGGTGATCGACTCCATTGCCCTGTGGGCAATATGAAGGATGGTGCAGCCCGGCGTCTCGTACACGCCGCGCGACTTCATGCCCACGTACCTGTTCTCCACGATATCGATCCGGCCGATGCCGTTCTCGCCTGCCACCCGGTTGAGGAGTTCGATGATTTCGTGGGCCAACATGTTTTTGCCGTCGATACGGACCGGTATGCCGTCCTCGAAATCGATCTCCACGTATTGCGGCTTGTCAGGCGCCTTTTCAGGGGAGACAGTGGTACGAAACATCGATTCGTCGGGCTCGTTCCATGGGTCTTCCAGGACTCCCCCCTCATAGCTGATGTGCATGAGGTTTCTGTCCATGCTGTAGGGCTTTGCCTTGCTCACGGGGACGTCGATGCCGTGATTCTTCGCGTAGTCGATAAGGTCGTCCCGTGAGGAGAAGCTCCATTCTCTCCATGGGGCGAGCACCTTTATGTGAGGCGCGAGGGCATAGTAGGTGAGCCTCGAAGCGCACCTGGTCGTTGCCCTTGCCGGTCGAGCCGTGGCAGACTGCGTCGGCGTTCTCTTTGAGGGCGATCTCCACCTGTCTTTTTGCTATGAGAGGCCGGGCGATCGATGTACCGAGCAGATAGGTCCCCTCGTAGATGGCGTTCGCCTTGATGGCAAAGAAGACGAAATCCCTCGCGAATTCCTCCCTGAGGTCCTCTATATAGATCTTCGATGCCCCTGTCCTGATGGCCTTGTCCTCGAGACCGTCGAGCTCTTCCTGCTGTCCCACGTCGGCCGTGTAGGCGACTACTTCGCAATCATACTGTTCCCGGAGCCATTTCACGAGAATGGAAGTATCCAACCCACCGGAATATGCAAGTACTACTTTCTTTACGTCACTCATTTACACTCCTTTCACCAATTAGCCATTCTAAAAGTGCTTGCTGCACGTATAACCTGTTCTCCGCCTCGGTGAAGATCGTCTCCTGGAACCGTTCGAAGACTTCCTCCGTGATCTCCTGGCCGCGGTAAGCAGGCAGACAGTGCATCACCATGACATCCTTCTTGGTCCGTTTGAGCAGCTCGTCATCGACCCGAAAAGCGGCAAAAGCTTTCTTGCGCTCCTCCTGTTCCTTCTCCTGACCCATGCTCACCCACACATCCGTATTGACCACATCCGCATCTGTTGCCGCCTCGAAGGGGTCCGTGTAGAGGGAGACGACCCCCAATTCTTTGCCTTTTCGGGCCAGTTCCTCGTGCGGGCCATATCCGGCGGGCGTGGCAACGGCCAGGGAGAAGCCGAGGAGTATCGCTGCTTCTATCCAGGAATTGGCCACGTTGTTGCCATCCCCGATATAGGCTACCTTGAGGCCCTCCATTCTTCCTTTATACTCCCTCATGGTAAGGACATCGGCCAGTATCTGACACGGATGGAAAAGGTCGGACAAGCCGTTGATAACGGGGATTGCCGACCAGCGTGCGAGCTCTTCCACGGTCTCTTGGGAATACGTGCGGATCATGATCGCATGGAGATATCTCGAGAGCACCCTTGCCGTGTCGCGCACCGGCTCTCCTCTGCCCATCTGCATCTCCGACCGTGAGAGGAAGATAGCGTCACCTCCCACTCCTTCATGCCGACTTCGAAAGATATCCTCGTCCTCGTGGAAGCCTTTTCGAAGATCATGCCGAGGGTCCGGCCCTTGAGCGGTTTGTATTCCCCTTTAGTCTTGCGGGCACTTTTCAGAAAAGCGGCCCGATCGAGCAGATATATGCATTCTTCTCCTGTAATGTCCAGGAGACGCGTAAAATCCCTTTTCATTTTCTTACTTTAGCCTCTCGAATATCCGGCTGGCTATCTCCAAGAATATGTCGATCTCTTCCTTTTCGATGATGAGCGGAGGGAGCAGGCGGATGACCTTTCCCTTCGATGCGTAAAGAATGACGCCCTCCGCGAGGAATTCCTGCACGATGGGGTTGACTTCCATGGTGAATTCGAGCCCGAGAAGAAGGCCCATGCCTCTCACGTCCACGAGAAAGGGGTATTTCTTCTTGAGCGCGAGGAGGCCCTGGAGCAGATAGACCGACATCTGCTCGCAATTCTTCACGACCCCGTCATCCATGATCGTGTTGAGGGTGGCGATCACAGCAGAGGTCGCGAGCGGGTTGCCGCCGAAGGTGGATGCGTGGGTACCCGGCTCGAAAGCATCCATTACCCGGTCCCTGGCGACGATAGCGCCGACCGGAAACCCGTTTCCCAGGGCCTTGGCAAGGCTCATGATGTCAGGCTCTATGGCGTACTGCTCGTAGGCAAAAAGCTTGCCCGTCCTTCCGATGCCTGTCTGGACCTCATCGAGGATCAGAAGGATGTCCCGTTCCCTGGTAAAGTCCCTCAACTTCTTGAGGTATTCCTTGTCGGCGACGAACACGCCCCCTTCGGACTGGATGCACTCGAGCAGGACAGCGCAGGTCCGCTCGGACGTGTTCTTCTCGACTGCCTCAAGATCGTTGAAGGGCACGAAGGTGAAGTCCTCGACGAGGGGGTTGAACCCCACGTGAAACTTGGGTTGCCCCGTGGCGCTCAAAGTGGCAATGGTCCGTCCGTGAAAAGAGTTCTCCATGGCGATGATCTGGGACCTTCCTTCGCCATGGTTCTTCCAGGAATACCGCCGCGCAAGCTTGATGGCAGCCTCATTAGCCTCGGCCCCGCTGTTGCAGAAGAAAACCTTGTCTCCGAAGGAGTTTTCCACGAGGAGTTGGGCAGCCTTGATCTGCGCCTCGATGTAAAAGAGGTTCGACACATGCATGAGCTTCTTGGCCTGCTTGCTGATTCCTTCGACCACGTTCTTGTTCGTATGGCCCAGGTTGCACACGGCAATGCCGGACAGGAAGTCGAGGTAGCGCCTGCCGTTCATATCCCACAGCCAGCACCCTTCCCCTTTGGAAATGCCAATGGGGAACCGGTTATAGGTATTTGCCAGAAACTGTTTTCCCTTGTCGATCCATTCCTGCTGCATTCTAGTCTCCCGCTATTTGAGTACCGATGCCCGAGTCGGTAAACACCTCGAGGAGCAAGGCATGGGGCACCCGGCCGTCGATGATATGCGTCTTCTTCACCCCACCCGCGAGTGCGTCGAGACAGCACGTGATTTTAGGGATCATGCCCCCCTTCACCGTGTCGCTCTTCACCAGTCTCTTTGCATCCTTCGCCTTCAGGACGGAGATGGTCTTGAGGTTCTCATCGAGGACCCCGGGTACATCGGTGAGGAGGATGAGTTTCTGTGCGCCGAGGGCCTTCGCGATGCTGCCCGCCGCTGTATCCGCGTTTACATTGTAGCCGTTTCCGTCCGCTCCTGACGCGAGAGGGGCGATGACGGGGATATATCCGAAATCGGATATATCCCGTATGAGCTTCCGGTTGACAGCGGTCACCTCGCCCACAAAGCCGATATCCTTGCCCTTGACTTTTTCCGCGACGAGAAGCTTTCCATCCTTGCCGGACAGGCCGACCGCCCGACCGCCCATGTTGTGGATCTGCTGCACTATCTCTTTATTGATGGAACCGGAAAGCACCATTTCCACGATCTCGAGGGTCTTTTCATCGGTCACCCGAAGCCCATCCACAAAGCGGGTCGGGATATCGAGGCGGGTAAGCATTCTTTCGATCTGAGGACCGCCCCCATGGACGATCACCGGGTTTATGCCCACGTACTTCAGGAGCACCACGTCGAGGGCGAACTCCTTTTTCAGCTGCTCCTCCTCCATAGCCGCGCCGCCATACTTCACGACGAACGTGGAGCCTGAAAAGTTCTTTATATAGGGAAGGGCTTCGAGCAAAACCTTGATCTTTTCCATCAGAGTATGTACCTGCTCAGGTCCTCCCTCTCAAGAAACTCTCCCAGCCTTTCTTTCACGTACTCTTTCGTGATGAGTACCTTCTTTTTCTTCATTTCCGGGGCGTCGAAGGAGACATCGTCAAGGAGCTTCTCCATGACCGTATAAAGCCTTCTCGCACCGATATTCTCAGTCATCTCATTGATGCGCTGTGAGATGTCGCAGATCTCCAGGATTCCGTCATGGTCGAAATCCAGCTCTATGCCTTCCGTGTTCAAGAGGGCCTTGTACTGCTTTATCAACGCATTCTCCGGCTCCGTAAGGATCCGGACGAAATCGTCCTTCGTAAGAGAGCCGAGCTCGACCCTGATGGGGAACCTGCCCTGAAGCTCCGGTATCAAATCGGAGGGCTTGGACATGTGAAAGGCCCCGGCCGCAATGAAGAGTATGTGGTCGGTCTTGATCATGCCGTATTTCGTCGTGACCGTCGTACCTTCTACGATGGGGAGGATGTCGCGCTGAACACCTTCCCGGGAGACGTCGGGCCCGTGAGTCTGGTCCCGGCTCGCGATCTTGTCTATCTCATCGAGGAAGATAATCCCCGCCTGCTCGACCCGGTCGACTGCGTCGTTCACGACCCTGTCCATATCGATGAGCTTCTTGGATTCCTCCTGAATCAGATAATCGTAGGCTTCCCTGACCTTGACCTTCCGCCTCTTCGTCTTCTTGGGGAGGATGTTTCCGAACATGTCCCGGAGCTGCATATCCATCTCCTCCATACCCTGAGAGGAGAATATCTCGATGATAGGCAGGGAGCGCTCGGGCACCTCTATTTCGACGGACTTGTCATCGAGCTTGCCGTCCTTCAAGAAGGTCCGCATCTTCTCTCTGGTCAGCTCGTTGGACTGTTGTAGCTCTTCGCCCGGGCGAATCGCTTTTTTAGGGGCCACCAGGAGGTCGAGCACCCTCTCCTCGGCCAGCTCCCGGGCCTTCTCCACCACGCGCTCTTGTTCCTCTTTCTTCACCATGTTCACGGCCAATTCGGTGAGGTCTCTGATCATCGATTCCACGTCTCTTCCGACGTAGCCGACCTCGGTGAACTTGGTCGCCTCTATCTTGAGGAAGGGCGCATTGGCGAGCTTGGCGAGACGCCTCGCTATCTCGGTCTTGCCCACGCCGGTCGGTCCGATCATGATGATATTCTTCGGAGCGATCTCGTCCCGGAGGGTGTCCGGAACCATTTGTCGCCTCCACCTATTGCGCAGCGCTATAGCCACCGCCCGTTTCGCCTTGTCCTGTCCGATGATGTACCTGTTCAGCTCTTCCAGGATGGCCCGGGGGATCATGGTCTTCATCTACAACTCCTCTATAACGATCCGGTCATTCGTGTAAATGCATATTTCCGAGGCGATGCGCATCGCTTCCTTGACGATGTCGACGGCGGAAAGATCGGAATGCCTTACCAACGCCTTTGCAGCCGCCTGGGCATAAGGCCCGCCGGAGCCAATGGCCGCGATGCCGTCATCCGGCTCTATCACGTCCCCCGTTCCCGAAAGAATGAAGGTATGCTCTGCGTCGGCCACGAGCAGAAGTGCCTCGAGTCGCCGGAGCATCCTGTCGGTCCTCCAATCTTTCGCGAGCTCCACGCCGGCCCGGAGGATATTTCCGTTGTACTGCTCGATCTTCTTGTCGAACAGCTCGAAAAGGGTGAAAGCGTCGGCGGTCGCCCCGGCAAAACCGGCGACGACCTTATCCTGATAAAGCCTCCGGACCTTCTTTGCCGTATGCTTCATCACCGTATTCTGAAAAGTAACCTGCCCGTCGCCGGCCAAAGCTACCCTGTCCTTGTGCCGTACACACAAAATTGTGGTGCTTCTCATTTTATCTTCTCGGATGGGCTTTGTCGTATATCTCCATGATTTGGTCAAGAGAGATATGGGTATACTTCTGGGTCGTCGAAAGCTTCGAGTGACCGAGCAGCTCCTGAATGCTCCGCAAATCAGCGCCACCATTGAGCATGTGGGTCGCGAAGGAGTGCCTGATCCCGTGGAGCGCGAGGTTCTTGAAAAGATTCGCACTCAACTGGTGTCTCTTCATGATCTTCAGAAGACCCCGATAGGAAAGCCTGTACCCCTGCCGGTTGATGAACAGGGCCCTGACCGACTCCCGCCTGCGCGGATTGATCTCCTCGAGGTAGGCAGCTACGGCGTCCCGCGCCTTCTCTCCGAAAGGAAGGACCCTCTCCTTGCCCCCTTTGCCCTTGACCAAAGCCCATTGCCCTTCCAGGTGTACGTGTTCCACATCGAGGTCGAGCGACTCCTGGGCCCTCATGCCCGTCGAATAGATGAGCTCGAAGATCGCCCTGTTCCGCAAGGCCATCCATGTCTCGCCGGGGAGCGTGTCGAGGAAATGGAACATCTCATCGACCGTATAGAACTTGGGCAAATGCTTTTCTATACGCGGGTTTCTGATCAAAACCGCCGGATTTTCCTCGATGAACCCCTTTTTCTTCAGGAACTTGAAAAAGACTTTGATAGAGGATATCTTCCGGGACAGGGACGACTTCTTCAGATCACTGTAAATCTCTGCAATGTAAGCCCTTATGACTTTCTGGTCGACCGTGTCCGACTTGCTCCGGTCGAGAAAAGCAAGGAACTCCTTTATGTCCCCCTCATAGGCCCTCTGCGTGTTGAGGGCAACGTCCTTTTCGGTAGACAGATAGCGATAGAAATCCTTTGACATCTCACGAAGCTTTACCGAATCCATAAGACTATTATTCTATTACGTTTTCTCAAATAATCAAGGCTTTTTCATGATTCTGCATGCAGAGAGGGGCGGGCGGCGACCGTCCTTTACTCCTTCTGTGCAGGCTCGCCTGTCTTAATAAAAAGCCGATCACCTCATCAAGGGGGCACGTTGAAACGTGCCCCCTTTTCCACGTTTGTCGACGGGCTCCGACAGCCTTCCGTAAGCTTCAAGAAATGCCATTTCTAGACGGTCGAGATCACCGGGAACATGGCACGCCTGACTCTCGTACGGCCTCTTTGAGCCCCTTATCTCTCATTCGGGCGTACCGAACCTGTTCAAACGATAAAGAGCCTCAAAGGGCGATAGCCATGACATAAGTACATAATAATATTTATGTTTTAGCCATCGTTCCGTCCTGCCGGCTTTACTAAATTTGACGGAATTTGACGGTTTGAAGAAATTTCCAGCCCCTTTGTATACAAGCCCGATCAAGGGACCGGCTCCATCATAGCGCGCCGAACCGGACCGTAGACCTCGAGCAGGACTCGGGGCGCACCTCATGACTACAATTTTCCCAGAGGAAGGACCGGTGTGTCAAATCGAAATGGGCCTCAGGAGGGGGGGTAAAGAGGGGGTATATGGGGGGTAAAGGGTAGGTAAGGGGGGGATGTGATCGTTCGGGAGGGCTCGATCCGCGCAAGGCCGTGTGTGCAAAGGCCTTCGCCAAATTCATCTCTGATTTTATCGATAGGGGACAGGAATCAATTTCTACCCGCGCGATCGCCGCAAACAGGGGCGTGGTAGCCTGCGCTTTG
>CAVVPU010000181.1:0-7311 GCA_963750015.1 uncultured delta proteobacterium
GAGCCGCCTGCGTGGCTTGGGCCTGCTCTGCCTGCGCGGCTTTGAGGGCGCTGACCTGTTGCTGAAGGGCATCGATCTGGGCCTGCAAAGACTCGACGGTCACCGCAGTTTGGGCCCGGACGGGACCGGCCGACATTAAGAAAAGACAGCAAAGTCCGACAACGAACAAGGGCCATTTTTGCGGGACGAAACCCGCTGCAACAAACTTCCATGGGTTCATGCCTATTCTTCCTCCATTAAAAAATTTTAAAGAGTATCCGGTTCTGTTGTTAAGCTTATATGATGAAATTGTTAATTATGTGTTAAGAGCGAGAAAATATGGGGGTCAGGAGTCATACATGAGGGCAAAGAGATGAAGAAGGTCAATCGTTCATAAATACGTGTCTGGTTATCTGATAGAGAAAAAGAAGGCTTAGAGCGTTCCGCAAAAGTAATTCCCGTTTCAACCTCTTCTCGAACCTCTAAGAATAGGTCGTATAAGTCCTATAAGACCTATTCCTGGGAAGAAGAAGTGCCACGATCAATGAATGGCCGCGCTCGCTCAAGCGTGACTTTATTTTGTGGAACGCTCTAACAAGACGCTGAGGGAGGACAACGGCTCAGCCCTCGACAGCAGACAACTCCTTTTCTGCGGATTCGACAGGGTTGTATGCTTCCGGATCGCCCTGCAATTCTTTTCATTTCTGTGAACTTCTAGAGAAAACAGGATAAGGAAAGACGAATCTACTAGAGGTTGTTGAATTCCTCTGCCGTAAGTCCTGTTTGTTTGATGAGCTTCATGAGAAGGCCGGGGCCGAGTTCATCGTGCTGGGGAATGGATAGGGTCCATTGATAACCTTCTTTGGTCATCATTACATGAGAACCCTTCTGCCGGACCGCGTTCCAACCCGCCCGCTGAAATTTGCGCACGGCTTCCGCGACCGGGCAGAGCTCTATAGTCCTGCCCACTATACGGCGACTTCAACGAACTTGGACGAATCGGCGGAATGCCTGGCCTCCATGACTTCGAGCCAACCTTCAATGGCCTCCCGGAGATTGCGGACCGCTTCATCGTAAGTTTTTCCCTGGGAAAGACAGCCCGGAAGAGCAGGCACCTCTGCAACGTAGTAACCTTTCTCGTCCTTTTCTATCACCACGTGCAACTTCATCTGTTCTCCTCAACGAGAAATCTAGCATATCCATAAAATAGTGTCAAAACGGACAGATTGACATTTCAACTCATCTTCCGTGTTCGGGAGGGCAACGGCTCCTGCCGAGAACCATGCCCCCATAAATGACCTTAGAAAGGCTTTCCAGTTTTCCAGGAACAGGACAAGGGTGACCCCTTGTCCTGTTCGATCCTGGTTGGGTGGGAATATCTACTGATTTTGCTCGGGTAGGCTCGCCACCGGCACGTAGTCCCCGGAGAACCCATCGGTCTTGTCGACGCGCAAGCCCCCGTTTTTCTGGAAGGAAAGCTTGTACTCCTGGGTCATGATAGTCGTTCCGTTGCCCAGCAGCCAGTGCAGAGACGAGCCATTTGCCGCGTCGAACTTGCCCCTCAACATACCCAGAACCGATTTCGACTCGTATCCCTTCCCGTATCCTTTATCCTGAACGATGTAGAAGGCCATTTCCTTGGTGTCGGAATTGTAGCCTGAAGGAATAAGATAGGTGATCAAGGTGTAGGTCATGTGGCTGACCTTTCTTGTGAGCTCTCCCCTGAAGATCTTCCCTTTGATGCTGAGAAGCTCTTGCGGACAATCGGAGGGGAACTTCTGGATCAGTTTGGCCACGGTTACGGTGGGCAACCCGTCTTCCGGAAAATAGACTATTCCGTCCTTGATCTCTACCTTCTTTTCTTCTCCGTAGGAAAGGCCGACAAAAGAACAGAAAACCAGAATAACTACGGATACCATCAAAAGTTTTTTCATTTGTTCCCCCTTTTCAATTGTCCTTTCTGCACCGCACTCCCATGTGCCGATGGAAATCTCTTTAGCGATTTGGTTCATCTAAGCGGCTCGGCTGTCTGACTGGTGAACGAGAAGCTTGCTTAACTGAGATCCGTGTGCTTTCCGTCCCACCCTCGCGGATGGTTTGGCGTTTTTTAGATTATGTTATTGTTTGTATCACTACCATCCACACGACGTCAAGCAGAATCCGACGTGGGGGAGGGCAAATGGGTGGCCCCGTTACCCAACTTTACGTCGGCAGCGGCTGTGAGTCTCGATCCGCAACGCCGTGTCGCCGGTAATCGCATGAACAGACCGATCAGCAAACGTACTGCCGCAGGAACGCTGACCTATAGCGAAGTGAGGTAGGCGCCACGCCGGGGGAAGAGATGTGAAAAGCAAAAGACCCCCTTCCACTTATCCTTTGCCGGTGAAAGGAGGTCTTTTGTCGAAGAAAGTGGGTGGCTCCGTCTCATAGACCTCTACCACTCCACGAAAGAAGGTAGGCTACTTCGTTTCGGTCTGTCCTTCGTGGGTCTGACCCATTTCGGTCTTCGCGGACTGCGTTCCGATCACCCTCACCGAAGAGGCAACCATCCGCCCGTCCTTGTTGGAGTACTTCACGAGGACATGGTCATTGGGCTGAATATCGCCCTTCGTCCACGCGTTCGCCACGTCAAAGGTTTTTACTCCGTTCTTGCCTTCAACGCCGATCGTTTTACCGGTCTGGTACGAAATCACCGTGCCCCGGTAGCTGTCGTGCAGAATCGCGGCAGAACCAACCTGGACCTGAACGAAAATCAGACCAAGCGCAAGAAGGAGCGCCACAAATATGGTCGATAATCTTGTCACCATGTTTACTCACTTCCCTTCTCCAGAGGCACACACTCCACCTCCGGTCATTCACCGGCTGCATTCCTTAAGGAACGACGCCGGCCAGCCTCCGAAGCATCTCACCTGCCACAGAGACTGTGACAACACTCGACTCTAATCCCGGCCTTCCTGTTTGTCAAGGTCCGGAAGAAGTACAGGAGTTATCAGACTTATCTGGAAATGGTCGCCTGCACTATCTCTTCCTTCCCGAAGCGCCGGAGCAGCAAATGCGTCCCCTGTAAGGCAATACAAGCACGGAGCCGGAAGGCATGCTCATGATCTCTCGGGATGGAATGTTCAGGCTTTGTGATAATTCTACCTTTCACATGAGACGCTTCGGGCGAGCGGGGACACGCAACTGCTCCGTGCTCTGGAAGTGCGCGGCCGCGCGGGTCGATCACCGGTTTTCCGGGGTACCGGTTTGACCTATGCCGGTGCCGGCAATTCCGCCGAAGTCTCCCCGGGTTCCCGTATATTTTTCGTCAGCCTCGCCGGCCGGAGCTGATGGTTGGTTTTGCTGTTCGTTGCCCGCAGGCGTTGGCGCCGAGAACATATCAGGAGAGCCGGGCTGAGGTTTAATCGGAAGTTTTTCGACGTGTCCGGGAATCCCCCAAGTCTCGGGATTTCCCGGTGGAACCGGGTAATCCTCCTGTGCCGCCGGCTGACCGACGACAAAGAGCGTCTGTGCAACGAATGCCAGAAATAGAATCGCGCCCCTCACCCATGCTCCCTTCATGGTTTTTAGTTCCTCCTGATGCACATTGTAAGCATTACCCGCCGCCACCACATCCTCCACCCGGCACAGGGGCTCGTGATCGTCACATATTCGACAGGCTGTCTATCGAGGTCGTCGGGGGTGGAGCGCTCGCCGTCTTCACCCCGCCCCCCTTCCGTCCGACCTATTTCTTCATGATCTCTTTCGCGTAGAGGTCGTTAGATCTCAAAAAGCGGATCGTCACGGTGTCGCCCACCTTGATGTCGTTGAGGGTGGCCTTCTTCCCCTTCACCTTGACCATCGTATCCTTGTCCACGACCGTTCCCACATCCATCGTCTCGTTGCCCACTTTCGCCGAAATGGTGATCGCCTTTCCCTCAGGATCGATGGAAGCGACCTTACCGGTGGCTGTTTCCATCTTGCCCGATTCAGCCGCCATTACCACGGTAACCAGGAAAACCGATATCACCGCCGCCACAAGAACCAAAAGAACCGATCTCTTCATAAGTCCTCCTTTCGTCATGTGATACACAAAATATATTCACCCATCGGGGCGTTGGCACACATAAGGAAAAGAACGGCCGACGATCGAGGCGCCTAAGATAACAGGCCCTGGCACCTTCCCTCTCTATGGCACCTCCACGAGGATGCTCCCGGTGTTCGCCGTGCGATGATCGAGAGCGAGGAAGGCGACCTTTTTTTGGGCGGCAAGGCGGTGACCAGGTCAATGAAGCCTTCCATCCCTTCCACAGGCTGGTTGTCTATTGCCATGATTAAATCACCCACTTCAAAACCCGCCCGGCCGAGAGCCCCTTTGGGGTCCACGTGGGTGATCACCACTCCCTGGTGTTCATCGAGGCCGTATCTTTCGACTTCTTTCGAATTGGGAGACCTCACCTCCACGCCGAGCCGCTCTTTCACCGCAGATGCCAGGAGCGCCGCGGCCTCTTCAAGGTTCCCGACCCTGACCGTCATCTCCTCCTTCTTGCCGCCCCGCAGGACCGTGAGTTTGGCCTCCCGGCCGGTGGACGTCTCAGCCACTTCGTTGCGCAGTGTGGCTGAATCGGGGATATCCTTGCCCTGGTAACCTATGACCACGTCATCCTTTTTGAGGCCGCCCTTCTGCGCCGGACCACCATTCACCACGTCCGCCACAAGCGCGCCTGCGAGGGTCGCTACGTGGGCCTCTTTCGCAAGCTCAGGCGTAAGGTCCTGAATGCTCACGCCGAGCCAACCCCTTTCCACCTTGCCGTGGGCGAGAAGAGCGTTCGCCACGTAGACAGCCATTTTGCTCGGTATGGTAAAGCCTATTCCCTCGAAGCCGCCCGATTCGGTCGCTATTGCGGCATTGACGCCTATGACCTGGCCCTGAAGATTCAGCAGAGGGCCCCCGCTATTGCCCGGGTTGATAGGCGCATCGGATTGCAAAAAGTCCTGGTATGCGCTCGGTTCGGATATGTTCGTGCGATGCTTCGCGCTGATGATCCCCTGGGTAACCGACTTTTCCAAGGCACGGGGCGCCCCGATAGCAACCACCCACTCGCCGACTTCCAGTGCATCCGAGTCCCCGAAGGTCACATGGGGAAGCGGCCTTCCCGCGGCGATATGAATCACCGCCAGATCCGTTTTTGAATCGCCCCCGACCAGCCTGGCGGGGTGCCGGCTGCCGTCGGCCAGGACCACCTCCATTTTTGTCGCACTCCCTGCAACATGGAAATTGGTGAGGATGTACCCTTGAGGATCGATGATCATCCCGGACCCCAAGCCTTTCATCTCCTGTTTGAATTTAGGCGGCATCTTGGGTACGCCGAAGAAACGCCTGAAAAAGGGGTCGTTCTGGAAGGGGGAAAGCGGATTTTGAACCTCCTTGCTCTCGGTCACCTCGATAGAGACCACGGCGGGCATGGTCTCTTTCGCCACCCTCACGATAGCCGTGCTCAGATCGACGTTCTCTTTGGCCTTCGGCGCGATCCTGATGGTAACTCCCGACGGTTTTGGAACAGGCTCGGACTTACCGGTCGTCAAAGCCCCCGCCGACGATGCGCAGGTGACGGCAACAAAAACCGCGACGACGAAAACAATTACCCTCCTGGCCCATTCATATCTCATGATATCCTCCTTAGTGGGCGTGTTTTCTCCTATTCCATTTGCCTTTCCAGCAATCTCCTTTCATCGTGACAAACAGCCAAGAGCGACAAGCGCATGGCTTCCGGGAGGCCCATCTGCCACTCCCGCCAA
Source organism: uncultured delta proteobacterium (assembly GCA_963750015.1). Lineage (GTDB taxonomy): Bacteria > Desulfobacterota > Syntrophorhabdia > Syntrophorhabdales > WCHB1-27 > CAVVNC01. Next base: position 5,758 of record CAVVPU010000181.1, read on the forward strand.
TCCTACGTCTATGGTAATCGCCGGAACGGCAAGAGGCAATAATCCGGTCCGGAGCCTTCAAAGAGGTCGAAGATCGCAACTGACGCAGCCTGGGAATAGTTGAAAATGGGAACGCCTGACCTTGACCGTGGATTACCACAAAAATGTGTTTTCTCTTTTGCCCCATTTATGGGCAATGGAGAGAACCCGTCAGACCGCCTCTGTGTGCCATTCCCGCCCCATCCGTGCACGCTCCGGGTTGATGTGGACACTTTTATCTGTATGGTGTACACTTACCATTATTGTGTATGTCGGGAGGTTGCCATGGAAATCAATCTGAAGGAAGCCAGAGGGAAGATCGGTTCTCTGATCGATCGTGCGGCAAAGGGTGATGAAATAATCATTCTTCGCCGGGGGAAAAAGATTGCCCGGCTCGTACCGATACACAGAGAAGAGAAAATGTTGCCTGCCCTGGGGGATTTCCGTGCCTCGATCCGCGTCACCGGTGAACCGTTGAGCACAACGATTGCCTTGCAGAGAAGCGAGGAGCGCTACTGATGTACTACATCGATACAAGCGTCCTTGCGGCGTACTACTGTCCTGAACCGCTCAGCGAGAAGGCCGAATCCCTGCTTACGCAACAGGCGCAGCCATCGATCAGCGCTCTTACGGAGCTGGAACTGTTTTCTGCCGTCTCAAGGAAAATACGTGAAGGGAGCCTTTCGAAAGTAGACGGCGACCGCGTTATCGCACGTCTTCTCGCTCATATCGACGGCGGCTTTTACAACTACCTGTCCGTCCAGAACCACCACTACAGATTGGCACGAGACTGGATCGGTCATTTCAATACCGCCTTGAGAACACTTGACGCCCTGCATCTTGCTATCGCCTCTGTTGAAGAACTCATCCTGGTTACCGCCGATAAGGTGCTTGCACGGTCTGCCGAATCGCTCGGCGTGAAAGTAGCGGTCGTGGCCTAGTCACCGCGCGGTAACCCTTTCCTATCCCCCATCGCCGCCTCGATCTCAAACCGGTATAGTTATAGGGCCCTTGACAGCGGACAACTCGTGCGCAATCCGGTACAGTTCAGGCCGCTCTGCTGATGATAACCCCGCCGGTGGAACCTGTCAGATTTTGGATACGGCATCGCCGAGCTTTCTTCCGGCTGCCTTGACGCGAGCTACGGTTTCCGGATCGTCCTCCCATTTGTGGAAGAGCTCCGGCGTGATAGGGAGGGTATGTGCCTTTTCACCCCACATCCTGTATGCGCCTCCTAAGTTGCATTCCTGGTGACGGCCGCAACGGTAACATGGGGGTATTTGCGAATTATATTGAATTACATCAAGGATATTGACCTGATAAGGCCTAAGGGCCCGGCGAAAATCCTCCGCCGCATTATCGGCCTTGCCATCAAGGGCCCCACTGATGGCCAAAATAAAAGGCTTATTCTTAATGGGGAGGGTAACATGACGAAAAGCCCATAACCGGGAAATAAAAGCAACCATAGCCGCATTAATCGTCTTAAATTCGATAGGACTTCCCAGTACGACGGCATCCGCTTCCTTTACTTTTTGA
>CAVVPU010000182.1:0-12909 GCA_963750015.1 uncultured delta proteobacterium
CCGGGGGCTTCGGAAACGCGGCTTACGCCAATCCGAATCTTCTCACGGAAGGCTACACGTCAAGCTCCTCTGCCACAAACGGTGGGTACGTTCAGGCCTCTGCCGTCGAACAGGCCACCCTCGGTTTCTGGTATTCCTTCTACAAAGGCAGCTACGGCCTCATGCGTGTCGGATTGTCCGATTCTTACAGCCGTCTGCGCATCTTCAACATGCCGAACGAGAACATGAACGTCTTCATGGTGAGCTTGCGGTACTATCCTTTCTAGACCGGCCCGATCTTCGAGCCACGTAGGCGAAGAGAAAAGGCCGGGGTTTCATGAGATGACACAAAGCGCCCCGCACCTTACCGGGCGGGGCGCTTCACTTCTCACCCTTCTTCCTTCCACAAAAGAACAAGGCCCGTGCGTGCGGGCCTTGTTCTTTTTTTCGGGCGCCTTCGTCCCGGAGGCGAGTAATGAAAATTTGGCCTTCTCTCCTTGTAATAGGGGTGGATAAGCACTACACCTTAATATAATCTTAATATGAGCTTAACATGAGCTTATTTGGGCGGGAGTGCAAATACCTTCCAAATACTTGTTAATTGGCTATGGGGGCATTTGAGGTTAACATCGCCTTAATACTTACTTAACATAACCGCCTGTTCCGGAGGAGATTGGGCGGTCGCCGACCGGTAAAATTCCCCGGAAGGCTAGGGACGGGGCAAAGAACGGCAAGGAGGGGTGTCGTGGCAGAAAAGGATGAGAGCGGAAATGGGAAGGGGAAGCCGTCCCAGGCAGACCTGGGACGGACGGGAACGGCCGTAAAAGAAGGGATCGTGCAGTGTCTCAAGGGCCTCAATGAGATCGAAGCCGCTATGGTGAGCCTCGTGAGAAATACCGTGGTCGACGCCCTTAAGCTCACCGCCGACGTGGCGGGAACGAGCATGGCCTTGAGCGCCGAGGTCATCAAGGGCGCCATTAAGGCAACGGAAGAGATAGGCACCGGGCTTACCCTGAGCACGAAGAGCGTGACCAAAGGTGTGGTCATGGGCATCGGCGACGTGGGCGGCGACATAATGATTGCCGCGAGCAGGACCGTGAAAGGGGTGGTGATGGGCGCCGCAGAGGTAGGAGGCGACGTATCAGTGGTGGCGAGGCGTTCGGTCGAAGGGGCCATAGCAGCAGGCAAGGAGATAGGGGCGAACGTGGAAGAGATGGCAAAGGTGGCGGTGGAAGGCGCCCTTGACGCAGCCGCGTCCATAGGGACAACTGCCACCGGAGCAGTGAAAGAGATCCTCGTCGGTGTCGTCGAAGGCGCGAGGGAGACGGCAAGGGCGGCTTCGCCTGCGCAAAAAGCCGGTGCCCCGGAGTCCTCGCCGACCCTCCGGCAGGCGCCTGATGATGGGCAGCAGAATACAGGGGGCAGAAATGCCCTTGGCCGGTTCACCTAGTCGGGCAGTGACAAAAGGTCGCAGGGTCGAAGGATAAGAAGCCATGCAACCGAGATACCAGAGTGAGTCAGAGCGGATAGCCCATGATCCCGCCATCGAGAACCTTGCTCGGTCTTTTGATCTGGAGGCGGAAGAGGTGCGATTGCTCTATGAGACGATCCTGACGGAGATGAAACGAGAAGCGTCCACGCAAGGAGGTGCACCATGTCGTTTGTAGGAGACGTATTCAAGGGCGGCAACATCACGACCGGGCTGGCCATCGGCATCGGAAGTCTCATTCTCGCTCCGATTGTTGTCCCGGTCGCGGTGGCCATCGTCAAACCCCTTGCCAAGGTGGTAGTGCAAGGCGGCGTCGCTCTTTACAAAACGGGGCGGAACGCGGCATCGGAGGTAGGCGAGGCAGTGAGCGACATCGTGGCTGAGGCCAAGGCGGACCTGGATCACCGGACCGGAACGTAAGACCGGGCGCGCCGTGGTCTGTTCTTTAGGAAGAGCCCACGGGTAGGCCATGCACAGCGAAGCCATCGCCATCCCGCTCCATCTGATTGTCGCCATGGTTGCAGGCGGCCTTATAGGACTAGAGCGAAGCTACTCGGGCCGGCCCGCCGGCCTGCGCACTCATACGCTCGTCTGCATGGCCTCGAGTCTCCTCATGGTTGTCGCTGTCTATCAGAAAGATTGGCTCTCTACCTACGCCCTCGAAAAGACTCCCCTCGACCCATGGCGTCTTGCCCAAGGAATTATGACGGGTATAGGTTTTCTCGGCGCAGGGGTCATCATGAAGGAGAAGCTCTCGGTCCGCGGTCTCACGACCGCGGCCTCCATATGGATCACCGCGGCGATCGGGATCCTCGCGGGTATCGGCTTCTACAACACGGTGGTCTTGGTCACAATACTCACCCTCGGCACCCTTTCCCTTTACCGGGTGCTCGAAAGCAGAATTCCCACTCTTTTCTATTTTCAGCACTCCATCCGCTTTCTTAAGGACGCGGCGATGGCCGAACAGGAGGTGCGCGACCTCATGACCCACCACGGGTTCACGATCGCAAGTATGGGCCACACCCTCACGAACGACGGAAAATACTTTGAATACAACATGATCCTCGGCACCCGGAGTCCGGAGCGCATGGATCATCTTTCCCGGGCCCTCGCACAGCAGGAATCGGTGGTCGGATTCCGCATCTCTCCGGCAGGAGAGCTGTATACCCGCTGAAGGCGGGGAAAGAAATCGCGAAACTCGAATCGCGAATCGCGAAAGTTAGGGAAAAAAGCAAGGTCCACCCTCACCCTGACCCTCTCCCCTCATCGAGGGCGAGGGAAAAAGAGAACCACATCGTCGGTTCTTGGCGGCGACTCTTCCTTTTTTGAGGGGGAGTCTCTGCGAGCTTTGCTCGTAGAGGGGGCGACGCAAGCCCCATTGATTGCACGCCGCTCCTCTTCAATTGGTGTTGGTGTGTACATCCTATGAAGGCCGGAGCCGGGAAAAGAAATCGCGAAACTCGAATCGCGAATCGCGAAAGTTAGGGAAAAAAGCAAGGTCCACCCTCACCCTGACCCTCTCCCCTCATCGAGGGCGAGGGAAAAAGAGAACCACATCGTCGGTTCTTGGCGGCGACTCTTCCTTTTTTGAGGGGGAGTCTCTGCGAGCTTTGCTCGTAGAGGGGGCGACGCAAGCCCCATTGATTGCACGCCGCTCCTCTTCAATTGGTGTTGGTGTGTACATCCTATGAAGGCCGGAGCCGCGGGCTCTTTAATGATACGGCGACCCGTGTTACCGGCCGGTCGGCTGGGAGGGATCGTGAGGTGTGGATGCAATTTGAGCCTTGCTGCCCGGATGGCGTACTAAATGTACGTCGGAGGGCGCATGGCGAAAAGTGCGCCGCAGATCGCGATGCCTTCCAGCCGACCGGCCACACCTCGTGCCCGCACTCGTCTTTGCCTCTTTGCCTCTTTGCCTTTTCGCCTCTTTGCCTTTCCGCCTTTTCGCCTCTTTGCCGCACGTGTCTTGAAGTCACCCTTGGATTTCCACATGCGTTCGTCTTGGCATAAAAGTTATGCTCTTGATACTGTCATCGGGAACATATAATATTTTGATTGGCGTGGGAGCATCATGGAACGGGCGGTCAACGAGTCCCGCGCCGAGTCGACATTCCGGTCCATTCTTGAATCCATCCCGCCGGGATTCACTTCGTTTCGGTATGGTTTCACTCGACCGCGACATCGAGGCGTGCACTGCCCTTCTTGGCGAGGAGCGGATCATCAGGAGTTTAGGCACCATAGATTCGGCCGCGGGGCAAGAAAACCGATAAACTTAACGGCAAGGCGTGGAAGACCGGCCAAGCCGTGCACGAACAAACAGAGGAGGATCGACTTTTATGATCTATTCGCACGAAGTGGAAAAGATGTGCTGTGTGGCGAAGGGCGCCGACCACGGCCCGGCGCCCATACCGCAGGAAGGCAGATGGACCCAGGCAAAAGAGATAAAGGATATATGTGGCTTTACCCACGGCGTGGGCTGGTGCGCCCCTCAACAGGGGGCCTGCAAGCTGAGCCTCAACGTGAAGGACGGGACTATAGAAGAAGCGTTGATCGAGGCAATCGGATGTTCGGGTATGACCCATTCCGCCGCTATGTCTGCCGAGATCCTTCCGGGGAAGACAATCCTCGAGGCATTGAATACCGACCTAGTATGCGACGCGATCAATACGGCCATGAGAGAACTCTTTTTGCAGATCGCTTACGGGAGGACCCAGTCCGCTTTCTCGGAGGGCGGGTTGGCAATAGGGGCGGGCCTCGAAGACCTGGGAAAGGGGTTGAGAAGCCAGGTTGCCACCATGTATGGCACTCGCACCAAGGGACCGCGGTATCTGGAAATGGCCGAAGGCTACGTGACGAAGATTGCCCTCGACGACAACAGCGAGATAATCGGCTATGAATTCGTCAGCCTGGGCAAGATGATGGAGATGATCGCCCAAGGCATGGACGCCAACGAGGCCCTGAAAAAGGCCTCCGGAAAGTACGGCCGGATAGACGAAGCGGCCAAGCTCATCAACCCGAGACATGAATAAGGAGGGCGAGGATCATGGCACTTTTCGAAAACTATGAAAGAAGAATCGAGCAAATCGATAAGGCGCTCAACAAATATGGAATCGCTTCAATAGAAGAGGCGAAGAAGATCTGTGACGGGAAAGGGATCGACCCTTACAAGATCAGCAAGGAGATACAGCCTATATGCTTTGAGAATGCCGGCTGGGCCTACGTGATCGGCGCCGCGATTGCCATAAAGAAAGGCTGCACAAAGGCGGCGGATGCGGCAGAGGCTATCGGGGAGGGATTGCAGGCGTTCTGCATCCCCGGCTCCGTCGCTGACGACAGGAAGGTGGGTCTCGGCCACGGCAACCTGGCTGCCATGCTTCTGAGAGAGGATACGAAGTGTTTCGCGTTCCTGGCAGGCCACGAATCTTTTGCCGCGGCGGAAGGGGCCATCGGCATTGCCAAATCGGCAAACAAGGTGAGAAAAGAGCCGTTGAAGGTAGTGCTGAACGGCCTGGGGAAAGACGCCGCCCAGATCATTTCACGAATCAATGGGTTCACCTATGTGAAAACGAAATTTGATTATTACTCGGGAAAACTCGCGATCGTGGAAAACCGGCCGTATTCAAAGAGCGAAAAGGCTGCGGTACGGTGCTACGGCGCCGATGATGTCCGGGAGGGTGTGGCCATCATGCACCACGAAAAAGTCGATGTTTCCATCACGGGGAACTCCACAAACCCGACCCGCTTCCAACACCCCGTTGCGGGCACCTATAAGAAAGAATGCAACGAAGTGCACAGGAAGTATTTCTCTGTCGCCTCGGGCGGAGGCACGGGCAGAACCCTGCACCCCGACAACATGGGCTCAGGACCCGCTTCCTACGGCATGACCGACACTATGGGGCGCATGCATAGCGACGCGCAATTCGCCGGTTCCTCCTCCGTGCCTGCTCATGTAGAAATGATGGGATTTTTGGGCATGGGGAACAATCCGATGGTGGGCGCAACGGTCGCCGTGGCAGTGGCAATAGAACAGGCGGGCAAATAAAGAAGCCCGAACTCTTGCGCAAAATAAGGTGACCATCGAGCGGGCGCGGCCATTCCTTGAGCGCGGCACTTCTTCTTTCTAAGAATAGGTCTTATAGGACTTATAAGACCTATTCTTAAAGGCGCCATCCCGGCGGCATTTGAGCCGAGATGGTCGTCAAAGTGAAGGGTCCTAGCGGCCTGCGTGAAAGGGCGCCTCGGTCAAATCGACTTCCTCGCAACCGGACTCGGCCTTCTGGGCGACCACAGCGAGGAGCCTTTCGAAACTATGGATGTGCCAGGGGCCTATAGCTCGCACCTTCTGCCGGTCCCCCCAGTCCCACGTGCTCGCGTCGGCGACAGTGCAAGTTTTAGTCTCTCCCGTCTCCGCGTCGAGCACGGTGAGTTTGATTTTGTACTCTTTCCGTTCTTTGCCGTCGCCCTGGGCGTCCGTCTCATGCTGCTTCAACGGCACTGCCTCTTCGACCCGGGATATACCGTCCTCTCTGTTCCGCACGACTTCCTTGAACTTCGCCTGCCAGTCGTCGGGTTTCTTCAATATCCTCGGCTGAGGGGTCCCGTCGCCGTCCTTGACGGGAATATAGCTATGTCTCCCCCTGTAAATGGGACAATTCCTGCATTCCCTGTGGGAAAAAGGGCACGTGTAGACATTCTCGGGCATCTTCGCGGTCTCCTATAGTGATGTGATTGCCTAATGATGCGTTGAAGTATCATAAATTATTATGCAAAGCAAAATCAACCCACCCCGACCCTCTCGGGGAGTGAAAAGTGAAAAGGGGAAAGGGGAAAAGGGGAAGAGCGATGGACGAGGGACGAGAAAAACAGTAGAAATCGCGAAAGTGTTCTGTCTTTGGCGGCCTCAAAAGGCCGCCCTCCTCTTAAATTGGTGTTGGTGTGTACATCCTATGAGGGCCGGAGCCGCGCTCTCTTTTGTGATACGGCTCCGCGTGTTACCGGCCGGTCGGCTGGGAGGGATCGTGAGGTGTGGATGGGCTGTCGTGCCTCATTGACCGCAGCCGTAATAAATGTACGGCGGAGCGTCATGAGGTGCGGCAGAGCGCCGCAGATCGCGATTCCTCCCAGCCGACCGGCCACACCTCGTACCCTCACTCGCCGTTTCGCCTCTTTGTCTCTCTCGCCTTTGTCCACCGTGGGCGGTCTTTATTGAACGCTTGACAGCCCCCTTATCCCTTTTGGTACTATAGGGCATCCACTGACGTGTTTTCCCTCTTGTATCGGCCGTCCCCTGCGCGTTTCGCGGTAAGCCGGGAGGGAAAGAACGTCGAAGGAAAACCTGCGTGAGGAGGCACGAGATGCACGCGCTCAAGATTGCAAGGCATTACGCGGTTTATGCGGTGGCTTCTGTTTTGTTCCTCTCGTTTCTGCCTGCTGCTTTTGCTGCCGCCCCTATTCCCGTTGTCGCCGGTCCGATCCCGGCGACCTCTGATTCGTATCCCTTTGATGCAGCTCATCATTCTGCGGTTCCCCAGAATCTCTCTCAGTTCGGCTACGTGGAGGAAGAGTACCTGGTGAGCGGCGCCGCCAATGTGTATACCCTCGATTCCACGGGGAAGGCCTCCTTAAGAACGCCGAACGCTGCGTACACCACGAGGATCCTGGTGAGGCGGCCGGCCTCGCCTCAGGGATTCAGCGGCACGGCGGTTGTGGAGATCCTCAACTCGACGGGTGGCTACGACGTGGACTACCAGTGGCACTTCTTGCGCGACTACCTTCTGGATCACAAGATCGCGTGGGTGGGGGTCACATCCAAGCCCGTCGCCGCAAAGGCCTTGAAGACCTTCGACCCCACGCGCTACGCGGCAATATCCTGGGCGAATCCCCTTCCCCCTGACAAGACGTGCGCCAAACCCGGATCGATCCTCGGGGATGCTTCGCCGGCAACGGAGGACGGGCTGGTCTGGGACATCCTGAGCCAGGTGGGCAGTCTCGTACGGAGCGGCTCGCCCCAAAATCCGCTCAAGGGATTACCCGTTGACAAGGTCTATCTCGTCGGCTATTCCCAGTCGGGTGGATTCGTCGTCACCTATGTCAACTTCATTCGTCCCCTTCCTTCGGCGACTTTGGAAAACGGCAAACCCGTCTTCGACGCCTATTTCAACGGGGACGGCGACGGTTTATATGCGTTGGCGCCCGCCCTTGACCAGTGCTCTCCCCCGCCGCAGATGGGAGATCCCCGGTTCGTGGTCCGGCCACGGCCGGAGCCGATGATTACCATCGTCTCCCAGACCCGCGTGGGGACGAGCTTCGCGGAGCGCCGGCCCGACAGCGACTCTCCCGTTGACCGGTACCGCCGTTACGAGGTTCCCGGTGCGAGTCACACCAACCAGAGGGAGCTTGACTTGTCTCCCACCCGTGCCGATAAGGCAAGGACCGGAGTTCCATACCAAGGATTCGATTGCACGGGAGCTCACCGCCCACGGCATGACCGACTTCCCCTTCGAATACTTCATGGCCGCCGCTTTTTCCAACCTGGACGCATGGGCTCGTCTGGGATGGGCGCCCCCGAAAGCTCCGTTGATGAGCCTCAAAAAAGTTTCCGGGGCCCCCTTTCCGGTCCCCGAAACGGACAAGTACGGCAACGCCCTGGGCGGCCTCAGGAGCCCGTATGTGGATGTGCCTGTTGCCACCTATTTCGGGACCAGCACCCCCGCGTACCCCGCGGCGAGACTGGGTTGCAGCCTTTCGGGCTACAAGGTGCCCTTGAAGAAAAACGACCTTCTCGAACTCTATCCGACGCACGAGGAGTACGTGAAAAAGGTGAGCGGGGAGGTCGACGCCATGGTGAAGGAGAGGTTGCTCACGCCCTCTGACGGAGTGAAGATCAAGAATGAAGCGGTCCAGGCTTCGGTCCCCTAGGCCCGGACCGTTGCAGCCGTTTGTTGACGAAAAGCCGGAAGGCGCGCGAACGGGAAACGTCCTGCTTAGCCCCTTGCGCGCCTTCCGGCCATCAGTCTTTTTTTAAAAGAATAAGTCCTATAGGACCTATGGGACCTATTCTTCAAAAGCTCAAAAGAGTTGAAGAAGCTCCCGCTTTTTAGGGCGTTCCGCAGAATTGATTCCCCTTTCAACCTCTTTTCGAACTTTTAAGAATAAGTCGTATAAGTCCTATAAGACCTATTCTTAGGAAGAAGCAGTGCCACGCTCAAGGAATGGCCGCACCCGCTCAATCGTCACTTTATTTCGCGTAATGCTCTAATCCTGCCGACCGTACAAGAATTTTTAATATGTTACAGATTGTGCTTGGTTTCTGATAAATACCATAGTCGATAAACTACGGTATTTATCAGAAACTCCTATTTATGCGGCTAAATTCAGGAAAAAGCAGCCTAAAATCATGGCATGCTTTATGCTTTGAGTAGTTTGGTTGCCAATAGATAATAATTTATCGATTGGCAAACCGATGAGGAACGGGAGGTCGATCCCCCCTGGTAATCTGTATGCCATCGGAGACCCGTCCATTACACAGAAAGGAGTCACAGCATGGATTTCACACTGACCAAAGAACATCACATGATCAGAGAGGCATGTCGCAAATTGGCGGAGAAGAGCTTGAAGCCCAAGGCCGCCGAATACGACCGCACCCACGAGTTCCCCTGGGAACACGTAAAGAAATTGAGCGATATGGGCATGATGGGCGTGGTCTATCCAGAACAATATAACGGGTCGGAACTCGACTATGTCTCCTATGCCATAGCCTCGGAGGAAATATCGAGGGGTTGTGCGTCGACGGCGACCATCATGATGGGCCATAACTCCCTCTGCCTGTCCCCTATATACTATTTCGGTACGGAAAAGCAGAAGGAGAACTACCTTACGAACATGACCACAGGGGAACGGCTGGGCTGTTTTGCCGTGACGGAAGCAGGGGCCGGCTCTGACGTGTCCGGCGTAAAGACCAAAGCCGAGCGCAAGAACGGCAGCTGGATCCTCAACGGCGGCAAGACATTTATCACCAACGGCGGCGTTGCCGACGTGGCGGTGGTCATGGCGTCGACCGACAGGAGTTTGGGCAGCAAAGGATTGTCCATGTTTATCGTGGAAAAGGGGATGAAGGGGTTCTCCGTCGGCAAGACTGAGGACAAGCTCGGCATGTGCGCCTCCTCCACCACTGAGCTTCTTTTCAACGACTGCGAGATACCCGCGGAGAACCTCCTCGGTGAGCTCGGGCAAGGATTCAAGATCTGCATGCACACCCTCGACGGCGGACGGGTCGGCGTGGCCGCGCAGGCAGTCGGCATCGCGCAGGCGGCCCTCGACGAAGCATCGAAATACGCGAAAGAGCGAGTCCAGTTCAACAAGTCCCTGGCGCAGTTCCAGGCGATCCAGTGGATGATCGCCGACATGGCGACGGAGATCGAAGCGGCGAGGCTCCTCGTCTATCAGGCGGCAGCCATGCTCAATACGGGAGAGCGGCACAAATATTCGCACTATAGCTCCATGGCGAAGCTTTTCGCCTCCGAGATGTCCAACCGCGTGACGCACAAGGCGCTCCAGATATTCGGTGGATACGGGTATATCAAGGACTTTCCCATCGAGAGGTTCTACCGCGATTCCCGGATCACGGAAATCTACGAGGGGACGTCCGAGGTCCAGCGGATGATCATCTCTTCAAGCGTGTTGAACGCCCAATAATACTCAGTTATAATCTGTCCTTATCGGGGCGGACGTTGAAAGAGCACCGGCAGCGGATCGGCAACCGGTCGTGCCGCGATTTTGAACTACAGGGAGAAACAGCATGAACGCAGCTACGAACGACACATTCCAGACCATGAGGCAGCTCGTCGCAAGGAATGCCACTCTATTTCCCGACAAGACTGCCATGAAGGAGTTTGAAACAGGCAAGAGCCACACTTTCAGCCAGTTGAAAGAAAGGGTAGAGCGTCTCGGCGCCGCCCTTTACGGACTCGGCCTTTCGCCCCTTGACCGGGTTGCGGTGCTCAGCCAGAACAGCTTCGAATACGCCGAGCTCTTCATCTCCGTCCCCGCGTCCGGCCTCACCCTCGTCCCTCTGAACTTCCGCCTCGCCCTGCCTGAACTCGTCGGGGTCCTTTGCGATGCAGGGACGAAGGTACTTTTCCTCCACGACCAGTACCTCGGCTTTGCCGATGAGCTGAAAAAACAGGTGCCTTCCATCGAGCACTTCATCTTCATCGGGCCGGAAGGACGGGCCCCCTCGGGATGGCTTAAGTATGAGGTATTCGTCGCCTCTGCCCCGGCAGATCAGGCAGAAAGGGTCGTCCACGAGAATGACGCCGCCTTCTTCATGTACACGAGCGGCACCACGGGCCTCCCCAAAGGCGTCGTCCAGACCCACCTGAACCACTACCACCTCGCCCGCACTACCGTGATCCACCACGACCTCAAACATTGGGACATCGGCTTCACCTGCTGCCCCATGTACCATGCGACCGCCTACTGCTCCTTTTTCGGGACCTTTTTCGCGGGCGCAACCAACATCCTCTTCCAGAAGTTCGACCCGGCCACGCTCTTTCAGGCGGCCCAGGAGTACCGGATCACCGCAGGCATGCTCGCCACACCCATGGTGAGGATGATCCTGGATGCTTCGGATAAACTGAAAGAGTACGACCATACGAGCCTGAAGAAGCTCTGGTTTGCGGGCGCCGGCATCACTCCTACGGTGTGGAAGCAGTTCATCGACATCTACGGTTCGATTCTCGGCCAGCACATGGGGACGACCGAGACCACGGGGTCAAGCACGTTCATCTCCAAAGAAGAGGTCGCTCACGAGCTTGCCCTGGGCAACGAAAGGATCCTCGCCTCCTGCGGCACCGCGTCGGTCGACATGGATACGCAGATCGTCGATGATAACGATCGCATAGTCACCCGCGGTATCGGGGAGATGCGCTGCCGGGGGCTCGGTCTCTCGAAAGGATACTGGAACAAAGAAGAACAAACGAACCATGCCTTCCGCAACGGGTGGTTCTATACGGAAGACATCTGCGAGGTCGACGAGAAGGGTTATATCTACGTGATCGACCGGAAAAAAGACATGATCATCACCGGCGGCGAGAACGTCTACCCCACGGAGATCGAAACGATCATCAACGAGCACCCTGCGGTGAAGGAGTCCACGGTCATCGGCCTTCCCCATCCCGTGTGGGGTGAGTCCATCGCTGCGGTGGTGGTGTGCAAGTCGGAAGTGACCCCTGATGATATCATCTCTTTCTGCAAAGGCAGGATAGGGGGTTACAAGACGCCCAAGGCCGTCTACTTCGTCCCCGATCTGCCCCGGAACGCAAGCGGCAAGATCCTTAAAGCAGAGTTGCGCCGGCAGTTCGCCGCCTAAAGCCCCAAGGGGCCCTTGACAGTGGACATGAAGGGAAAATGGCTTAGTATGAGCACCTTACCCTTCATGATGCCCACTGTCAAGGGCTAATCCCTCATGCCCGTAAAGAAGAAAACCATTTAATATCAGCAACTTACCCTTAACAATTTCATCCATAATGTCCACTGTGAGGGGCCGACTCCTCGTCCTCCTAGCAGAAAATATCCCTTGACCCTGCGTTTCGCCGGTCATAGAATGGGAAGCATCCGCCCGAAACATGAGGGAGGACTGGGGAAACCATGAGTCTCGAGTTCATTCTTATTTACTCGGCAACCGTATTTATGGCCTCTATCACGCCCGGGCCCAGCATGCTTCTGGCGCTCAACCACGGGGTGAAGTACGGAGCCGGGCGAACCGTTGCCTCTGCGCTCGGCAATGTCGCTGCAACCAGTATTCAGGCCTCTTTGTCCATGGCCGGGCTCGGGGCAATCCTTCTCCGCTCCGAAGCGGCATTCAGCACGGTCAAATATCTCGGGGCAGGCTACCTCATCCTTATGGGCATAAGGATGCTTTTCTCGTCCACCTCCGGCCCGAAGGTGGAGACGAGGGAATTGCCTGACAGGAAAGGCAGAGGCAGTCTTTTCACGGAAGCATTTATCGTTACCATGGGAAACCCCAAGGCGGTCCTTTTCTTTACCGCCCTTTTCCCCCAGTTTGTGAACACGAGGAGCGCGACGTTCTTTCAGTTCTTCACTATCCTCTCAGTGTTGTTGCTCACCACCTTCGTCTGCATGATGATCTATGCCTCCTTCGGCCACAGGATAGCCCGCGGCTTGCAACGACCGCGATTAAGGAAGCTGTGCAACCGTATTGTCGGCGGCAGCTTCATCGGCATGGGCATCGGTCTGGCCACTGGGGCAAGGCCGGAGTAAGAAAAGGACAACGCGAAACTCGAACCTAGAAACTCGAAAGTTGAAGATATAAGAGCGAACGGCCACCCTCACCCTACTCTCCCCTCATCGAGGTGTAACCTCTCACATTATTCCGGCTAAATCGTATCAAGCAATACGGCTATCTGACCTACTCGTTTCGC
>CAVVPU010000183.1:0-8280 GCA_963750015.1 uncultured delta proteobacterium
ACGGATCGAAAACCCGACACCTGCCTTGCCTCCCCTCAAGACCTACCGGGACTCTGCCATCCAGGAGGCAGAGCGCCGGTACCTCGAAGACTTAATGAGCATCGCGGGCAGCAACATGAGGGAAGCCTGCCGCATCTCCGGCCTCTCCCGCGCCCGCCTCTATGCCCTCATCAAGAAGTACCGGGTGTCGAGATAGAGAAAGGAAATCGCGAATCTCGAATCGCGAATCGCGAAAGTAAAGAACGGACAAAGGCAATCGCGACCGGCGATTGCCCCTGTTTTTTGTGTCTTTCGATTCGAGATTAGCGATTCGAGATTCGCGATTTCCTTTATTCTTTCTGCTTTGGCTCGACCCTCGCCGGCTCCTCCTCCTTTTCCTTTTTGGCTTCCAGGGCCTCAGATATTTCGGTGAGCCTTTTCATGATGAGGTAGTTCAAGCTATTTTCGGGGAAGGTCCCGTCCTCGTTCATCACGCCCGCCGCTTTGCCCGTCAGTATCTCCAATCCCTCTTCCATGGTCTCTATTGAATAGATGGAGAATTTTTCCTCTTTGAGGGCGTCTATCACCTCCTGCTTGAGCATCAGGTTCTTCATGTTCCTTTTCGGGATGATGACGCCGTGTGTCCCGTCGAGACCCCTCCTTTTGCACAGGTCGAAAAACCCCTCGATCTTCTGGTTCACGCCGCCGATGGGCTGGACGTCCCCGTTCTGGTCCATGGAGCCGGTGACTGCAAAGCTTTGTTTGAGGGGGACCCCTGATATGCTCGAAAGGAGAGAGTACATTTCGGCGCAGGTGGCGCTATCGCCCTCGATCATTTCGTAGAGCTGCTCGAAGGTGATCGACGCGGATAAGCTGATGGGCTTTTGGGCCGCATACTTGGCGCCGAGGTAACTGGCGATGATGAAGATCGCCTTCTCGTGGATCTTGCCGCTCATCTTGGTCTCGCGCTCGATGTTGACTATCCCCGCCTTGCCTACGTAGGTGCGGGCAGTGATGCGCGACGGCTTTCCGAAGCTATAGTCCCCGAGGTCGAGCACGGCCAGACCGTTCACCTGCCCCACCTTCTCCCCCGACGTGTCGATGATGAGAGTGTCCTCAAGGGTCGCTTCCCGGAGTCGCTCCTCGATCCTGTTGACCCGGTATATACCCTCGTCGATCGCCTTGGTCACGTGCTCTGCCCGGACAAAATGGGAGTCTGTCCTTCTTCGCCCAGTAGTGGGCCTCCTTCATGAGGTCGGAGATGCTGCTGAAGCGGGTCGAAAGCCTCTCCTGGTGGTCGGCCAGCCGCGATGCGAACTCCACGAGCTTGGCCACGCCGGTTCTATCAAAGGGGAGGAGTTTCTCCTCCTTCTGGCAGTCGGCGACGAAGTGGGCGTACTTTAATTCGTTCTCCGGCGTCCTCTCCATCCTGCTGTCGAAATCGGCTTTTACCTTGAAAAGCTCATTGTATTCGGGATCGACGTTATAGAGGAGGTAGTAGATATTGGGCGTCCCCATGAGGACCACCTTGGTGTCGAGGGGTATGGCTTCGGGCTTGAGGGAGGCGGTGCTGATCAGACGATACTGCTCCAGCACGTCTTCGACCTTTATTTCCTTGTTCTTGATGGCCCGTTTCAGGGCTTCGTACGAGAAGGCGTTCCTCAGCATGTCGAGGGCGTCGACTATGAGGTAGCCGCCGTTCGCCCGGTGGACCGATCCGCCGCGGATCATGGAGAAGTCGGTCATGGCCATGCCGTAAAGGATCTTGTTCTCTATTCTTCCGAAGAGGTTGAGATAAGTCGGATTGCTTTCGAAGACCACCGGAGCGCCTTTCACATCGGCGTTGTCCACGATCACGTTGACCGCGAAGCGCGCAAAGGAGACTTCCTGCTTCGGCATCTTGAGGAAGGGAAGGGGGGAGGGCTGCTCCTCCTGCGTCTTGAACTCGTCGAGGTGGGTCAGGATGTCTTCCCGGGAGTCGTCGAGATAGGCGACTATCCTGCTGTTGTCCTTATACTTGTTCTTGAGGTTCTCGACAGGGCCGTGGATGGCGTCGAAGGCAATGGCGCGCTCGAGCTTGTTGAGCATCTCCTGGACAAACTTCTCCGTCTCCCTCATGGCCCGGAAGACTTCGTTCAGCCTTTCCTGGAGGAGCTTGCCCGCTCTTTCCATCTCCTTTTTCGTCTGTTCGTCGAGGTCGGCGAATTCCTCAGGCGTGAGGGTTTCGCCGGCTGCTTCTTTCTTCAGGGGGACGATGAGGATGCCGGAAACACCCCTTTTGATGGAAAAACCTTTCTCCCTCGCCTCCTCCTCGAGCTTCGTAAAGAGCTCACTCTGCTTGCTCTGGAACTCTTCGACGATCTGGCTCTTCTGCTTCTCGTACTCCTTGGACTCGAAAGCCTTGGGTATGTCGGTCCTCAGGGCCTTGATGAGGTCTTCCATGTCTTTCCGGAAGATCCTGCCTTTTCCCGGATCGATCGATATGGCCAGGGGCAGGTCGGGGTTCTTGAAGTTGTATACGTAACACCAATCGGGAGGGACCTTCTCGCCTGCCGCCTTTTCTTTGAGCATGTTCATTACCGTGCTCATTTTCCCCGTGCCCGTTTCTCCCAGGGCAAAGATGTTGAAGCCTTTGGCAACGATCTCGAGTCCGAAATCGAGGGACCTGAGAGCCTTCTCCTGTCCTATGATTCCGATTGGCGTCGTCACGTCTTCGGTGGTAACGAAATCGAACTGATCAGGATTGCAGGATTTGCGCAGATCGTCGGGACCCAATTTTATCGCCATAATAACCCCCTGTAAACAATTGAAGAAAGTGAGAGCGAAGGCATTAACCGGCAGCGCTCGGACTAAAAGACGCGCGAACAGGCCGCTATCCACCCGGGTCGAAGGAAGCTCCACCTATTCCCGGCAGGAAGCCCACTTCCTAAAGAATATAAGCATAAGAGCACAAAAATTCACTCTTTTTTTGTGTTTTATGCAGATGTGACGCCCTATTGTGAGGTGCCGGCCTTGGGGAGTCCGGGGCACCCACGAAGTGGGTCGGAGGCGACGCGAGCTCCGGCTCTGTTCAACAACTATACGGGGCCAGGCAGTGCGCGCCTGCGGCGGTTCTTCCTCAAAGGGCAAAAGGGGCCAAGACTATTCGGGACTAAGTCCCGACGAGCAAGCTTTGAGGGAGGCTCTGCGGGCTTTGCTGGTCGAGGAGGCGACGCGAGCTCCATGGGCCACCCGCGAGCCCAGGCAGCTCCCTCATCTGAGCACGTGCACGGGGGGGCAAGAGTGCGCGCCTGCGGCGGTTCTTCCTTTTTATGAAGGGGAGTCTCTGCGGGCTTTGCCCGCAGAGGGGGCGACGCGAGCCCCATTAAATTGCCGCGAGCCCCATTAATTGCAATGGCTTTTGCGAGGGCTTAGATTAAATACAGAGGGGGGTATATCCGCGATTTAGCTTGACAATACGGGCAAGATCGTTTACTTTCTTGTCTTCTGCTTCAGGGCCGTTAACTCAGTCGGCAGAGTATCTGCCTTTTAAGCAGAGAGTCGCAAGTTCGAATCTTGCACGGCCCATGGTCCCCATCGTCTAGTCTGGCCCAGGACACCGGCCTTTCAAGCCGGCGACAGGGGTTCAAATCCCCTTGGGGACGCTCTTATATCCTCCGCCTCGTTTTCTTATAATAAAGACAAAGGCCGTAGCAGACCATTCGACACGCGATTCATCGACCCTACGGAAGAGGATCGCGTTCTAAACGGGGCTCCTTCCTTTTCGGGGAGTCACGGGTGACAGGGATGTCCCGCAGGGCCTTCGCAGGGGGAAAAGACCCCGGGACACTCCGACTGTTTATCCATAGTAGGGACCGTACCTCCCCTCCTTTCTTACAACGCCTCTTTGAGCACTATGCGCACGTCGGCCGCCGCGAGGCCATCTTCCCAGACTATGACGGGGTTAAGGTCTATCTCGCTGACGATAGGCAAATCCGTGACGAGCTGGGAGATCCTCCGGATCATCTCGACGACCCGCTTACGGTCCGCCTTTATGCCGCCCCTCGGGCCTTCGAAAAGTCTGCTTGCCTTGACGGAGCCGATCATCTCGTCTGCTTCGGCCCCGGTCACTGGGCAGAGCCTGAAGGCCACGTCTCTGAAAAGCTCCACGTGGACCCCGCCGATGCCGAACATGACCATGGGCCCGACCTCCTCGTCGACCTTCGCTCCCAGAATGACTTCTATCCCTGGGGGAGCTGCTTCTGCACGAGGAATCTCAAGTCGGGCGCCTCGATCCTGCCGGCCATGGCAGTAATTGCTTCGCGAAGGGCGGCTCCGTCCTTGATATCCATGACCACGCCTCCCGCATCGCTCTTATGCAGCAGCAACGAGGAATCGGCCTTGACCACCACGGGGAAGCCCAGCTCTTTCGCCGCTTTGTCTGCCTCGTCGGCGTCGGCTGCCATCCGCCATGGCGCGACAGGGATAGAATAGGCTGAAAGCAGACAATATGCCTCATCGGCAAAGAGCTGCTTCCGGCCTGATGCGCCCACGGCGTCCAGGGTCGCTTCGGCCCTTTTCCGGTCAATGTCAGTGAAACGCCGCGCCTTTCCGGGACGCCCGCGACGAATCTCCCCGTATTTCGTGAGGGCTGCCAGGGCCCTGGCAGCCGTTCCGGGGAAGGCGTAGCTTGGCACACCCCCGTCCTTCAGGATCGCCTCGATCCCGGCAAACTGTTTCTTGTCGGTCATGAGGTTGCAGACGATAGGTTTCTTCCCTTGTCTGCTTGCCTGCCCGATCTCCCTCGCGATGCTTTCATTGTCCACGAAGAAGGGCGTCACGAAGTTTATATAGATGCTGTCGATCGCCGCATCATCGGCCATAACAGCGAGGGCGGACCGGAAATGGTCTGCATTCGCCGTGGCAAGAACGTCGAGAGGGTTCCGGACCGACACCTCCGGTAAAAGGCTTTCCTTCAGGCGTTCGACGCTTTCCCTGGAGAGAGGAGGCAGAACGAGCCCCGCCCTGGAGAGCACGTCGGTGCCTATCACTGCGGGCCCTCCCGTGTTGGTGATGATGCCCACCCTATTGCCTTTCGGGATCGGCTGGCTCGCGAAACAGGCAGCCGCCTGACAAAGCTCTCCTTCGTCGTGGAAGCACAATACGCCGGCCTTCTGAAAGATGAGGTCCGTCGTCACATCGAGAGTTGCAAGGCCGCCGGTATGAGAGGCCGCGGCCTTTGCCCCGTCCATGGTCCGTCCTGCCTTCATGGCGAGGATGGGCTTGCGCGCGGAGACCTCCCGGGCCACATCCAGGAACTTGAGAGGCTCCCGCAGACCTTCCACGTAAATGACGATGACCCTCGTGCCCTCATCGTCACCATAGTACTTGACGATTTCCGGGATGGAGACGTCGCACGCATTGCCGTTCGAGGCATAGAGACGGGTGCCTATACCCATCTCGGCGAAGGTCTGATGGATCATCTCCGCAACGCCCCCGCTCAAGGCGGCTATGGAGACCACACCCGGGTCGGGCCTCGTAAAAGTGAAATTGCAGTATGCCCTGGCTTCGGGGTCCGTGTTGATGATCCCCTGACAGTTCGGGCCGAATATTCTGATGCCGTACTTCTTCGCCAGGGCAATGCAGCCTTTTTCGATGGCCGCCCCTTGAGGGCCCGTCTCCGCGAAGCCTCCGCCGTTGAGGATCACGTGCTTCACGCCCCTTCTTCCGCATTCCTCCATCGCCTGAGGCACCATTGCCGCGGCGATAGACATGTGCACCACGTCGACCTCGGTAGGAACATCGAGGATCGATTTGTACGTCCTCACGCCTCGAATCTCTTCTGCCTTGGGATTGATAGGGTAGATGGGTCCCCTGAACCCGAAGTCGAGCAGGTTCTTGACGATGCGATTGCCTATGCTAAGCTCTTTGTTCGATGCCCCGATCACCGCAACCGATTTTGGTCTGAACAACGCGTCCAACATGGTTCGTCCCCCTTTTTATCTCGATATGAATGCTTCCGTGATCCTCAAAAAAGGAAAGGCCGTGGAGGACTTTTCGTCCGCCACGGCCTTCCGGATAGACTGGGGAATGAAGGCCTTAAGGCGGACCGGTAAGGTAGTAATAGTAGTAGTACTTGCGGGAGTAGGAAAGGGCGCAGCCGGTCGATAGGGTGCCATTACCCTTACGGTTCCCCGTCCCCGTCGCCTCAATTTTCTTCATGACTTCTATAACCGTCAAAATGCACCAATAAAAAAACCGCGGGCCTTATCTGCCCGCGGTTTCGGAATGAGCCAATATCCGAATCAATCGGCAGGCAGAAAGGACCCGCAGTAGTAGTAATAATAGTAATAGCAGCCGAATGACGAAAGTCCGAACTTCTTGCCTGTGTCTCTGTTCAGCGACATGATAAACATGAGGATACAGTTGATTATAGTGAATGTCAAGGGAAAAAAGGGGCAGGGCACAGGCAGAGGCGTCGGGGAATGGTATGCCCGTGGGACGCGTATGACACCCGCTCCTCTCGCACAAAGGCTCCACTCCCGACCATCGTAAGCTCCGCTTGAGCTTGATGTGCATGGTGGCGTACGAGCAGGATGTACGAGCATGACACATCATCCCTTCGGGACCGCTCAAGCTCCGCTAACGCTGGTTCACGGTCGCTGCGCAATATGTGCGAGAGGAACGGGTGCCATACGCTTATGGAGATTCCCGTGGGGAAAACTGCCTGTGCGCTGAAAAAAAGAAGGGTAAGGGAGGGAATGGAATGGGCGGCCTTTAGGGCCGCCGCTATTATCAACTCTCACCCTCTCGGGGAGGGGAACTATGCGCCTGCGGCGGTTCTTCCTTTTTATCCGGAATCTCGTATTTATAGGCTCGACAATGTCTTTGCGCATTGCCGGCCATTTCCGGCGTTGCAAACCCGTAAAAAACTTTACCCAGCTCTTCAAAGCCGAGGGAAAAGTGAAAAGGACTAATCAACGGAGCTTTCTTTCCGGACATACTTGTCGTAATTCGGTTGCCTCGCAGTTGTTTCCTTTCGATGTAAACAGTGGAACAGATTCCATAAATAGGGGTGGCAATTCCATAGTAGTACGAGGTTGATGCAATATGACTTGATTTATATCAATATGTTACGTTTCGGCACACCTCTTGCTTGTGGAAATAGGGTACGTTAATTCCTGGGTAAGTGCCCCACGGGAGTCTCTGCACAGGGAATGATTGATCCTTTCGGGAATGTGATCCTGTCGGGTGAGAGAGAACGATACCAACCCCCCCTGGGCGGCTCTTCTCACCTGTTGGCGCCTCACCCCTCCCTTCATCGGGGAGAGAATCTTTTCATATCGAAAGGAGCAAGGATATAGTATGCCTGCGCCGGACCTTTCAGGGAAGCGCACCATTCTCAAATCCGGGGAGAGTATTTCGCCTCAGATGTGCTCGATTGAGTCGCCCACCAACAGCGTGACAAATTTCTGGGCCCGGCGAAAGAAGGTTCAGGCCAAAGAGGTTCATGCCGGAGATACCGATGACTGACCCGCAAGAAGGACAAAGGGTCATCCTGCTCGTCGAGGACGAGCCCTTGATTGCCGCGGCCGAAGAAAGAGTTTTGCTGAAACACGGGTTTCAGGTTCTCACCGCCTCGTCAGGAGAGAGGGCGATCCAAACGGTGAGAGATAACGGGAATATCGATCTCATTCTCATGGACACCGATCTCGGCGACGGTATGGATGGAACGGAGGCGGCAAAGATCATTACCGCCGAAAGAGACATCCCCGTCATCTTTCTTTCGAACAATACCCAGGGAGACGTGGTTGAAGAAACCGGCGAGGTCTCGTCCTATGGCTACGTGGTCAAAGACTCCGGAAACGCAGTGCTTATCGCTTCAGTCAAGATGGCCCTCAGGTTGCACGATGCACACCGGGAGCTGAAGAAACGCGAACAGGCCCTGAAGGAAAGCCGGCAGCACCTCGCCGTCGCGTTTAACTCCAGTCCTATAGGCATCAGCCTTACCCGCCTTTCCGACGGGCTCTTTTTTGATGTCAACGAAGCCCTTCTCCACTCACTCGGCTATGAACGGGATGAGATCATTGGCAACAACCCCATTTCCATAGGTATTTGGGCCGATTCCGAAAACCGTGCAAGAATGGTCGCCGCCCTCGCCAACCCAGCCGGGATACAGGACTTTGAAACAACCTTCAGGACGAAGACGGGCGAACTCCGAGAGGCACTGGTAACTGCCAAGGTGGTCGATGTGGCCCACGAGCAATATATTCTTGGACAAATCCGGGACATCAAGCAATACGCAACGGGCCGAAGACGAAG
>CAVVPU010000184.1:0-56246 GCA_963750015.1 uncultured delta proteobacterium
AAGGCGGCGCAGTTGCCCAAGCCGCCGGCACGTCGTCGAGCGCGGGTGTTCAGTCGACGCTGTCACAGGTGGTGTCGTCGCTCCCCAACGCACTGCAGAGCATGGCATCGCCAGCGGCCGGGGTGAATCCGTTTGCGCCGGGGTCGAATACGGCCACCACTGGGATCGCCGGGTTCTTGAACCTTCTCAGCGGACAGAGTGGGTCGGCTGTGGGGGGCCTCTTCAACTCCGCGATGGGGAACGGGTTCCTCTCGGGGAACTGGGTGAACCCGGCCAGCGTCAGCCCGGCAGTGACGAGCGCGTTCGGCGACATCGGATTCTGGCGGCCGGCCAACGCTCGGCCTGGATCCGGGCTCTGTTGCAAGGGATCACCGCGCCGGCGGCGGCGGGCGCAGCGAGCCACGTCGGTACGGTCGTCGGCTCACTCGGCGCCGATTCCGAGCCTGGGCGGGTCGGCGGTATCGGCCGGAGTGGGCCGCGCGACCCTGGTCGGGGCGATGTCGGTGCCGCAGAGTTGGCCGCGGCCGCGCCCCCAGGGACCAGCGCCCCGCTCATCAGCGTCTCCATCGGGCGGCTGGGCCATCACCCGCGCGGCACCGAGATGGCCGGTATGCCGGGCGTGCGCGGCATGCCCGGCATGCCGCTGGGCGCCTCCGGCGGCCGCGGTTTCAGCTTGTGCCGCTCCCCGCTATGGATTCCGTCCCACCGTGGTAGCGCATCCGCCGGCTGCCGGATAGCGGAGGAGCCGCGACGCCGTGATTTTTACGCCCGTAGCGATCGGGATCGAGGCATGCTCGGACTTGGCGCCGAATTCAACGTGGACGTCCACCATGTCGAGAACTAGGTCCGCACGATATCAATGCCCTGATCTACAAACCTAACAGCCGCAACAAGTTTTCGACTGCCATCGGCAGCCCAACCAGCCCGGCGGTGAATGTTGCGAACGCGTCGGGCTGCGCGACATGATGTGGGCAACCATTAGGGCCACCGAGTAGCTCCGTCGGCTTCAGGTGGCACTATGGACCTGTGCAAGCACCTCGCTAGGTGAGGCGTCTGCACGGATACAGGCCACTGACCTCGAACGTCGAAAGACGCCCCGGGTCAGGACAGCTCTTCCCGGCTTAAGGGTTGAGCCCAAGTGGCTTCCGGGATCGTTCCGGATACGCCGTGCAGTGCCAAAGCTCCGACGAGAGGGGTGCGGCGGTCGGTGTTGTCCGCCGGGCTCTTCTCCCTCTCGCGTGCAACGTGCTGTGACGCACCCGCGTGTGCCCTGGCCGTGAGGAGGTGAGGGCGAGATGAGATTCCAGCGATAGTCCGTATCCGAGATCGATGACCATTTCGTTGCGATCCGGCCCCGGCGCCTCTCCATTATCTGAATCGCGCTTGCGCCGCTTCGCTTAACACACACGTGCTGTATTCGTACGCAGCGTGATCTTGTCGTGCTCTGGCACGCATCACAGCGGGTTGAACCTGCTTTGCAAAAGGAGAATTCCGATGACTTTCGTGACCACACGGCCGGGAACCTGATGGCATCAGCAGCGAGCGAGTTGGCACGGTATCGGCTCGGAGATGAAGGCCCAGAACGCGGCGGCGGCCGCTCCGACGACGGGAGTCGTGCCGGCCGCTGCTGACGAGGTGTCTGCCTTGACGGCAACACAATTCGGTTCCTACGCCGCGAATCTATCAGGCGATCGGCGCTCAGGCGGCGGCCGATTCACGAGATGTTCGTGCGCACTCTTGGGTGCCAGTGCCGATTCGTATGCGGCCACCGAGGCCGCCAACGCAATCGCCGCGCTGATCGAGGCAGCTTCGTTAAGGCGAGTGTCGTAATGAGTGGGGAGATGATTTAACTTGGGGATTTCGGAGCGGAACCGGAGATGAGACTTGCCGCTCAGGATGTATGCCGGCCCGATAGAGCTCGGGGTCGATGATGACCGCTGCGGCGGTTGGAATGCCTGGCTGCTGACTTACGTTCGCAGGCGGCGCGCCTACAGCTCGGTCGTCGCGGGGTTGACAGGCGAAGGATGGCGCGGCTCGGCGTCGACAGCGATGGCAGCCGCGGCCGCGCCATATGCGGCATGGATGAACACCACCGCTGCCCAGGCTGAGCAGGCCGCAAACCAGGCCTCGGCGGCCGCGTCTGCTATATGAAGCCGCGTTTTCGTGACGGTGCCTCCGCAGGTGATCGCGGCTAACCGCGCTCAGCTGGCATCGCTGGTCGCGACGAACCTGCTGGGGCCAAACGGGCCGGCGATCGCGGCCACCGAGGCCCACTACGGCGAAATGTGGGCTCAAGATGCCACCGCAATGTACGGCTACGCGGGGTCGGCGGCGGCGACCAGAGGGTACGCCGTCATTACCGCGGCGCCGCAGACCACCAGCCTGGCGCGGAGGCCGGACAGGCCACTGCGGCCACCCAGGCCACCGGGGCGTCGGCCAGCACGAGCACGCAGGCGACGCTGTCGCAGTTGACCTCGGGCGATGCCCACCACGCTCCAGGGGCTTGCTTGACCAGGGATCTGCGGCCACGACGACTACCTCGGGGTAGTGGATATGGGACTGCTAAGCAGCTTGACGGGCGATGGCACCAACACCGGGCTGGGCAACAACAGCAACGCCGTTCTGGCTTGAACTCGAACTTTTGGAACACGGTCACGTCCACTGGCGCTCTGAACCCCACTCAGATCGTGCAAGCCGTGACCGGTTCGACGTTCCTTGGCGCCGGGATCGCCAACTTGGACGGCGTGGACAAGCCGATAGGTATGGCCGCCGGGCTGGGTTCGGGTGCGATGGGATTGCCGGCGGCCTCGGGGTTTCGGGCCTCGGGCAGCGTGGGCAGCGCCGCCTCGGCAGGGCTCGGCCAGGCGACCTCAGTCGGACCGCTGTCGGTGCCGCCAAGCTGGAGTGCGGTGGCCCCGTTCGGCACCGTCGCCTATCGGTTCGGCGTTGGGAAGCAACCCGCTGGCGGCGCCTCCGGAGATCGCGGCAGGCGTGCCGAAGCGGTCGCGCCGACTGGCGCGGGCATCCGCGCCGGAGCTACTACGAGCATTGCGGACAACCGCTTCCTAATCCGCCGCGAGCACTGTGAGAGAGCTTTGGACGGTTTGGTACAAAGGGAGGCGAAAAAGGTAAAAAGCCATGTCCTTTCCAAAGAGAGGATCGACGCTCCCGTAAGAGCCTCCCCAGAAGAACCGGATGAAGTTGTCCCATCCGGAAGAGAGTGCGAAACCGAAGCCGACTGCAGGTATGAGTGAAAGAAGGATAACAGCCAGGGTGAGGATTCGGGGACCCGGCTGAAACTCATAGACGTCCTGCTCCCGGGAGGTCTTCAACTCGACTACCGCCAAGTGACGGTGACGGACGGCAACCTTGAGGTTAATCCAGAGAAAGACAAAGACGGGTACTGCTGCGAGGAAAAAAAGGAGGATTCTGATGGAAAAGAGGCGGATGAATATCTGCGTGTAGCCCACTTCCCGCATCCAGAGCCAGTCGACGAGCCAAGCGGAGCCCTTCGACAAGAGGATGAGGACGATGATGAGCAAACAGACTATCGCAATGCCTTTCAGCCCCCGCGGACTCGGTGGGTTGATTCTCCGTACCTCGGTTTCCTCGCCATCGCCATCACCTTTTACGACCCGTCGTTCCAATAGAGCCTCCTTGCTTTCCGTTCTCCGACACATGGCCGGTTCTGATACCAAACACATACTACCTCTCATTCAAGATATTATCAACGAAAGCAATTAATGGGGTTCAGCACCCCCTCGGTCAGCGAAGCCCCCGACCCACTTTGTGGGTGCCCCGGCCTCCCCGCTCAGCCTCGCTTTGCTCGTGAACTGCGGGGTTCAGCACCCCCTCGAACCAGGCTTGCCCTCGTGGACCATCGCCAACGGCGAGGGCTTGGTCCGCGATAGGTTCTTGCTCTTTCTTCTAAGCCGACCGAGCTTCCCCGTCAGAGGCGGGTGATGGTGCTCCTTGCCGCTTCGGGCGAACAGGACTCGTCCGAACACAGCTTTGGGACCCACGCACCCAACGGGTCCCGCCGCAGTGGGCGTGCCGCTCCACAAGCCTTTGATAGGTCCCATCGGTCCTATACGACCTATAGGTCCTATCCTAACTTCATAGAAGCGCGTATCGAGGGTGCCGACGGGGACCTGTCTATGGTACTATGAAACCGTATGAGAGGTGTGCTGTGCGAATAAAGATGCCGTACGGGAAAAAAGGGCTATCCCTGGACCTTCCGGGAATGGATGTCACCCTCATACAGAGAAGGCCGATGGCGGCACTCGATGACGCTCCGGGGGTGGTCATGGCTGCCTTCGATTGCCCGGTGGGGTGCGAGACCCTGTTTTCCGAGGCTAGGGGGAGCAGAAGCGCGTGCATCCTTGTCTGCGACATCACGAGGCCTGTTCCGAACAGCCTGATCCTGCCCCCGCTGGTCAGGGTTTTGCTCGATGCGGGGATTCCGGCAGACAACATATGCATCGTCATTGCCACCGGTCTTCATCGTCCCAACTTGAATGAGGAGCTAAAGGAATTGATCGGCGATGAGTCGATCTTGAAGACAGTGAAGATATTTAATCATTTTGCACGGGACGGTTCGTGCCACGTGTATATGGGGAAGACCCCGGGGGGCCTGCCGGTCAGGCTCGACAAAAGATTTGTGGAAGCCGATCTCCGGATCGTCACCGGTCTGGTAGAGCCCCACTTCATGGCCGGCTACTCGGGTGGAAGAAAGGTGATCGTTCCGGGCATAGCCCACCAGGACACGATCAGGGCCCTCCACAGCGCGCGGCAGCTCGTCCGTGCAGGGGTGGCGAATTGTGTGCTCGACGGAAACCCCTTTCATGAGGAGCAAATCCAGGCGGCCCGGATGGCGGGAAAGTCTTACGCCGTCAATACGCTCCTGAACGACGACAGAAAGCTCTGTTTTGTGAACTTCGGCTCCCTTGAGGAGAGCCATACGGCTGCCGTCGCCTTCGGCAGGAACTTTTTTGAGGTCCCTCTGGACCGCCCCTTCAGGACCGTCGTCACGAGTGCATCAGGCTACCCGCTCGACCAGACCTATTATCAGACCATAAAGGGCATGGTCTCCGTCCTGGGCATGGTCGAGCCTGATTCGGATATCTTCATCGCGTCCGAGTGCGCGGCAGGACTGGGAACAACAGAGTATAAGGAGTCGCAGGCCCGGCTTATCAACAGGGGAATCGAAGGTTTTTTGAAGGACGCCATGGAGAGGGAATCCGCGCTGATTGACGAATGGGAGTCGGTCATGCTGACATTGGCTTTGCGGAACGCAAAGATCCACCTTTTCAGCGAAGGCCTCACCGAGGAGGAAAAGGGGCTCACAGGCGTGAGAATAATCAGCGAGCTGCCGAAGGCAGTCGCGGAGTGCGTAAAAGAAAAAGAGGACAAAAGGGTTGCCTTGGTGCCCGAAGGCCCCTATATCATCCCTGTATGCCGCGTTCGAACCTGAAACATAACCTCGTCGTCAACGGAATTCCCCTAAGAACGGGCACCGGGCGAAAGCGAGAATTGCCTTTCTCCCACAAATCGTTTCCTTGGTTCTGTACTCAGTGCATACTGTCGGCCTACTCATATATCTTTCCCGGCCCTGCGGTGAAGTGAAAGATGGGACGCTCGATCCTGTTGATATTGAGCGGGCAATGGACCACCCCGGCCGGGATGAACGCCACAAAGCTCTTGTCAATGATGTGTTGTTCGCCATCGATCCACAGCTCCACCTCACCGCAGAGGTCGTGGATATTATCGGGATTGGTACCGAAGAAGCCGATCATCTCGGGGAATGGATGGGTATGGGGCTTTACGCCGGGTTCCATGCCGGGTTCGAGCTTTTGGCGCGGACCCGGCCAGAACCACAAAGCCTCAGTATAAAAGGTTGCGTTGGGTACGGTCTCCTCATCCAGATAGACGATACGGTAGGCCCTGTCTCTCGGTATGTCATGCCTGAACTCGGGAAGCTTCAGATTTTTCTTATCTTGGAACACAAACTGTTTTATCAACTTCGATTCGGCCATTTTGGACCCCTCTCTTTCTCTAAGCATCTGTTCTGATATGTGCCTGTTTTCTCCTACTCATTTACCTTCGTAGGCCTTCCCCGGCCCAAGGGTGAAATGGAAGATCGGCCTGTCGATCCTCCTCATCCTCAAAGGGCAATGTTTCATGCCTGCCGGAATGTAGGCAAGGAAGCTCTTGGTCAGTATGAACTGCTCGTCTTCGAGCCACAGCTCGATCTCGCCGCCCAGATCGTGCGGATCATCCGGGTTCGTGCCGAAGAATGTGATCACTTCCTCGAACGGATGGGTGTGGGCCTCAGGTCCTGTTTGCCCGAGTTTCTCGGGCTCCCGATCCGGGAAGAACCAAACACATTCTGAGTAGAAGGAGCCCGGCACTACCTCGCTATCCATCCAGATTACATGGTTCATCCTTCGTTGCTCGCCTGGTCTGGCCTCCTCGAGCACCTCTCCGGGCCTGAAGGAGGGCACCTTTATCCCTTTCTTCAGCTCGGTAACGATATATTTCCCGTACTTGGACGCAGTCATTTCTCCTCCTTCTCTTGTATCTTATGCATTCTCCATATTGGGGCGGTCGGCGCGGACACCGCAGAACGTGTCCGACGTCCATATTACCTAGAAGCTACAGGTCGCGATGAACCTTGTCAACAAATAGGAAGGCTTTATTGTCCTTGACAGTGCGGCTTACTGCGCGACAACGGCTTAGTGGTGTAAGAAAAGGGGGCCCTTCTCTTTGAAGTTGACGGGCCTAAGGCCCGGCTATTCTTCCTGAAACTTCCTCACGGTAGATATGTAGTCGACGATTTTCTTCTTCTTTTCTTCGGTGAGCACGCGGAACTGGATGCCTACTCCGATTTCCCGGGGGCTTTTGTCGACCCGTCTCACGTCGCCCTGCAAATGTATGTCATGTTCCGTCCCCGGTAATCGCAAAAGAAGAACTACGCCATCTCCCACCTCGACAGAAGGGAGCGGGATTTCGGGAAGGTCTCTCAACATGCGGTAGTTGCAGCCCGACTCACTTATGTCTTCCACTATGCCGTCTTGAAACCCTTCTGAGGCGAAGCCTTCCTTCTGAGGGTGATCGACGACCAGGTGAGCCGGGAGGTAGCACCCGACCCTCTTGCTGGCCCTGAGAGAGTGGTGGGCAATCCTCTCAGGGGGTCCGAGGAAAAGCAGCCGTACAGGGTCGACGACGACTCCGAGCAGCTCCGACTGGAACCCGAAAACACTGCCGTCATTGACGTACCGCACGGTAATTTTGTTGCCCTTGAAGAGTTTGTTTGAAACGGGGCCGAAGCCACCTGTGCTCGGATATTTTATGATGAGGCACTTCTCGGCCACGTAACCGACAGACAAACTATTCATCTTCACTGATACGTCCTGTATCTCGAGTTGCAGCGGCGTTCCCGGCGGAAGAAGAAAGGGCTTGTCTGACCTCGTGGAGCCGCACGCAGAGACGTGCTTTTCGCTGCTCATGGTCACCCTCGGTCCTTGTTTTAAGAAGCTATATTACAATGTAATACATACATCCCAAATTGTCAATAGTTTTTATGAGCACCATTGATCTTCTTTTGGAGCAACTTTGATTCACCCAGGGGACGCCAATCACGACATCTACGTTATCCTCGAGAACTTCATCTTAATCGACCCGAAAATTCCCCGTCCGAACATGAGGTCCTTGATCTTGAGAATACCAAAGGCAGCGGAACAGATACCGTTAAATACGGCAGTTAAAGTCTGTGGTAATCTACAGAAACAGTGTGACCCAACTATTTTTGCCCGTCTTTACGTGAAGGGAACGTGGCATGCTTTGTGCAAATTTGTACAAATAAGGGAGTGAGGCGGCAGGGGTTGCTTTCAAGCCCGATGAGGAGGTTGTGATCGATGAGACAAGTAGGTGTGACAGTGTCGAGAGACCAGAACAGAAAGAAATTCAGGATATTCTTTGCCGAGAACGACGTAAAGAGGGCCTGTGGCATGCTCGTGTGCGGCGATAGCAGTGAAGCCTGTATGCAGTTGATGGAGCAGGGCGAGATGACGTGCGAGCTATGCTATTCCGTGCTGACGGCACTGAGAAAGTACCCGGTAAAAATAGAAGCACGGACGGAAGAATAGGCTACATTTCCGTTATCGAAATTCTATCCTTACCGATTCACGGAATGAAAGAACGGGCTATTTGACGCCCTCTTTACCCCACTCGGCTTTTTTCCGTCCGAAGGGTATGTGGAGCTTCTGCATACGGTATCTCAGCGTCGCCGGGTTCATACCGAGTAGCATGGCCGCACCGTTCTTCCCCTCTATTCTGCCGCGGGTAAGCTCCATGACGTGACGGATATGGCGTGCCTCAATCTCCTCGAGCTTTAGGTGCGAATCTTCCGCCGGGCTCTCCCGAAGGAGCAGTGTCTCTCCCTGACCCATGCTGCGATCGGGAATATGAATGACGTTTGTCCCATGGGCAGGCATGACGTCTTCAAAGGAGACCACCTTTCCGTCAGATTGAATAAGTGCTCGCTCGACGAGGTTTGCCACCTCCCGCACATTCCCCGGCCATTCATAGCCCAAGAGACGATCGATTGCCCCTTTGGCCAAGGCCGGCACCGAGTGAAGGCCCATCTCATGTGCCTTCCTTCTGAGGAAGTATTCGACCAAAGCCGGTATGTCGGCCCTGCGCTCGCGCAAGGGCGGAAGACGAATCGGATAAACCCCTAAACGATAATAGAGGTCATCCCGGAAGCGACCTTCGGCGACCATCTCTTCAAGGTTCTTATGCGTAGCCGAGATGATCCTGATATCGACCTTTATCGGCTGCGATCCGCCGACGCGCTCCACTTCCTTTTCCTGAAGCACCCGGAGGAGACGCACCTGGGCCTGGGGGGGAAGCTCTCCCACCTCATCGAGGAAGATAGTACCCCTGTCTGCCCTCTCGAAACGTCCTCTCCTTTCGGTAAGGGCCCCTGTAAAGGAGCCTCTCTCATGGCCGAAGAGTTCGCTGTCGATGAGTGTTTCGGGGATGGCGCCACAGTTCACGGTGATGAGGGGACCGTTGTTCCTTGTGGACAGATTGTGAATGGCGTTTGCGATGATCTCTTTCCCGGTCCCCGTCTCTCCCATGAGCAGGACAGGACTGGAAAGGGGGGCCACCTTGCAGACTTGATCCATCACTTCCTTAAGGCCGAAGTTCGCACCGACTATCTCGGTGCCCACGCTCTGCCGAAGCTCGTTGCTCAGATACAGGTTGTCGTCGGCAAGGGCATCCTTCAATTTCAACAGTTCCAAATACTGCTGACTGTTGGCAAGGGCAATGCCCACAGGCTCGTTGACGAGCGACCAGAGTTCCCCGTGCTCTTCCGTGTAGCGGTTCGTCCCGTTAGCCCTCACCAGAAGGGAGCCCATGAACTTATGCTCGATAATAAGACGGACGACGATGATGGATGAGTCGGGCCACTTGTAGTGCTCTCCAACCCTCGAGATGATGGGGTCCTCGCGCACATCGTTACACAGCCTCACCCTGCTGTAGTGCTCGACGTTTTCGAGTTCCCGCCTTAGATGGGGAGGCATGTGAACTTTTTCGGAGCCTGTATTGAACTCTTTTTCGTTGGCCTGGGCCACGACGTCCAATGCACCGAAGGCCTGATCGTAAACGGTCAGCATAAGCTCATCTGCGGGCAAACTGGTGCGCACGTAAAGAAGACAATGCCAGAGGGCCTCGCCTATGTTCAGACTTCCGCAGATACGAAAGGTAAATTCACGGAAAAAGTCGTTTTCAAGCACATTTCCCTCCATGATCATACCTATAGCGTTGCCTGCAATAAAAGCGTTACCACCGCAATATATTACAACTTTTCCTCGAATAATGATAGATATTCTACAATATTCGACAGTCTGAACAAATTGCCCTTGTATTGGCAGTTACGTTATTATACGGTGTATTACTCTGAAAAGCAGAAGAAGGGTGCATGGTTCGAGGTGAAGAAACGGGGCAGCGCTCGCAATATAGGTCTAACAGCCGGATGTTTTCGGAACTCCCTTTCCAGAAAGATCCTCACCTCTTTTCTACTCCAGCCGTGAGGATGGACGAAATCCGTGTAGAGTGAAAGGTCTCCTTCGGAGAACCGGCGCGTTTCTATAGTTTCCGCCTCTCTACAGTTGACAGGAAGATTGAAGATCGCGAGATTGAGAAAATCAATGCTATCCCGGTGGATAGCCACGTATTCAAGCGTTCGCCTCGCCGCCTCGGGCGTCTCCTGGGGCGTGCCGAAAAGCAGATAGACATAAGTGGCAACGCCTGCACGCTTCAAAGAAGCCATGGCTCGTGCCGCAAGCTCGAGGGTTATACCCTTTTCCAGGGAGTCGAGCACTGCCTGATCTCCGGACTCGAGCCCTAGCTTCAGCATTGCGCATCCTGAAGCCTTGAGGCCCCTGCAAAAGTCGGGGTCGGCCAGGTCCGGCGTGATGCGGGAAAATCCATACCAGGCCGGACCTGGCGGCTCCGAAATCATTCGTCTCATCATGGCAGGACTCAGCGCACTGTCGACAAGATGGACGAGAGACGGTCTATGCCGGGACGAGAGCTGCCTGATATGGTCCACTGCCACTCCCGGCGGAACCGGGGCAAAAGCCGTACCTTCTGCGTTTTCGGGACAAAAGGAGCATTTGCGCCAATAGCAACCCGCCGACGCCGCGTAGGGAAGGACGGGTCCCGGGGAGAGATATTGGCTCCAGGACAGACGATCGAAGTCGGGTGCGCAAAACCTATGGTCATGCTGCGCGCCCAGCAGCTTGAGAAGAACCCTTTCTCCCGGTCCTGAAACCAAGAAGTCGACGAGTCCCGAGAAAGGGTTTCGCCATCGGGGGTTCGCCATCCAGGAGGTGACGAGGCTTCCGCCCAGGACGATCCTGACCCGGGGGAATTTTTGCCTCAAAAAGCCGATTATCGCAAAAGTGCAGATCGCCTGGCTCAGATAGCTCAAAGAAATGCCGACCAACCCTGATTCACCTGTCTTATCAATCAGTTCCGGCAAGCGATTGCTGAAATAGGGATAGAAGATGTTTCGTTCGGGGTGTACGGCGGCTTCGAGAAGGTCTTCACTCTTCTGGGCGGAGAAGCCCATCTCCTCATAATCGCTGAGGCTCAGACGTGCTATAGGACGCGCAGAAATCTCCAGGAGGCGGTTGACGTCGACCACCGCCCTTTGGTAGTGGTCGGGGTTCTTGTAGATGGGCAATCCCCGCAGGGATGCCAGGTTTCGGGAAAGGTTGCGCGACGCGCGCAGGGACCACCTGTCCTGCGATAAGGGCATTGCACGGGAAAGAAGAAAGAGAAGTCCCTCGATGTTCGCGTCCAGAAGGGTATGACGGATCCCATGGGCGACCAGGGCCCCCGAGAGCTTGGTAAGACCTGCGGGAGGTTCACAGGGTTTTGCGACGGGTGGCTGAATAAGGATCACAGGCAAATTTGGGGATGGCGGAGTCGAATCCTCACCACCCCCTTTCATGAGCCTATTTCTGTTTGATGCTTCCGATGATGTCCTTGACTATCTGGTCGCTGCTCAAGGATTTCACCGTTTTGAGAAGGCCCTCTTTTTCATAAAAATTGATCAGGGGAGCCGTTTTTTCATTGTAGGTGGCAAGCCTCACGGTGATGGCTTCTTCGGTCTCGTCCGCTCGCTGAATGACGGGGGAGCCGCACTTCAAACATTTGCCCTCCGGCGAGGCAGGCTTGCTCTTGACATTGTATATCTCCTGGCAATCCGCGTTCGAGCAGGTCCTTCTCGTGGTGAGACGGTCGAGGATCACATCTTTCGGCACGTCGATGTTCACCACCACGTCGAGTTTGATGCCAAGCTTCTGGAGCAGCTTCTTCAGCTCATCGGCCTGTGGGATGGTGCGGGGAAAGCCGTCGAGGATAAAACCTTTTTGTGCATCCGGCTCCTGTAGACGTGCCTCCATTATCTCCATGATGAGGCCGTCAGGTACCAGGCCTCCACTCTCCATGTATGCCTTTGCCTTCTGTCCGAGTTCCGAGCCGGCCTTTACCGCTCCCCTCAGGATGTCCCCAGTTGAAATCTGAACCGAGCCGTCGTATGCGGTCAATTGCTTTGCCACCGTGCCCTTTCCAGCGCCGGGTGCACCCAACAAGACGATTCTCATGTGCCTATCCTCCTTTGAAGACTTAGGTTTTGTTAAACTGTGCGGAGCCTTTTGGCGATACGACCGAAGAATAATAATATATCAGAATCAAAGGCGATTGCAAGACGTTTCACTTAATCGACATCCCCTTATGGCGTTCGATCTTTGGCAAGCCCCCACGGCTGGTTGACGATGGCCATAGATTTTTCTCCCGTGCCCGCCGCGGGCTGCTTGAATGGGCCTGTGGGTTATCGCATAAACACTTGCATTAGCCGGCAGAATCTTCTATTGTATATCCACGCCGAAGTGGTGGAACTGGCAGACGCGCCGGACTCAAAATCCGGTGGAGGCAACTCCGTGCGGGTTCGATTCCCGCCTTCGGCACCAATTATCAAGGGTTTTCAGCGTTTTCTTCTCCGTAAGTCCGAAGCGTTTTTTTCCTTTTGTGATAAAACTGTGATAAATGGTGTATGCAAGTCTTCTTGCCTTTCCCTGTCAGTTTCATCTGCCTTCCGCCCCTCGACATAGGCGTCGAGCACTTTGATGCCCCGGCGCAGGCTTTCCGTGCAATGGTGCGCGTACCGGTCTGTGGTGGCATAAGACTTGTGGCCGAGAAGCTTCTGAATCGTGAACAGGTCGACGCCATTCTGAGCGAGCCTCGTAGCAAAGCTATGCCGAAGATCATGAAACCTGAAGTCGTCGATTCCGGCTTTGCTCAGAGCCTTCTCGAAAGCCCAGCGTAGCTCGTGGATGTCCACGGCCTGCCCCGCAGGGTCAAGGAAAACAAGGGCTTCCTTTAGCGGGCGAACCTTTTGGCTGGCGTATTTCTCCGGAAGAAGGTGTTTGAGCGATACTTCATCCCGCGATGAAGACCTCTTCTTGACCGTCGAGTGTTCCCTCATGTACTTTTCCATCATCTCGGCGAATGTCCGCGGCCGTTCCTGCCTCTCAAACCACTTCCCTTCCGCCACATCCGTCATTACCTTGTGTTAAATCTTCTCCGCCGTCTTCTTGTCGTCTGTCTCGGTGGACTGCCTCACCTGCCGTCCGTTGTAGGTGAAGCTGATCCACCATGTCGGGCCTCTTCTGTACAACCCCATATCATCCCTCCTTTCCGAGGCCCTTGATACGGTCTGATTTCCCAGAACGATTATAGCGTCCGGGATTCACGTCGTCAATGGCGGCCTTCACGAGTTAGCGTATCATATCTTGTGTCAGAGAAAAGGATCGGGTACCTTCCTTAAGAAAGAACCGCCAAGCTCTTAAGATAAGGAGGAGGTACCCGTGGAGAAACAAGCTGTCATCAAGACTCTACCAGAGGCGTTGAAGATGATCAAGGAAATGAATCTTACGTCCCGTGATGAAAGGGCAGGTGAGTACCAGGAGGCTGCCCGGGACACGGTCGCCCGAGTGCTCAAGGAGCAGATGGAGGAGCGGGTTGCAGGCCATCTCTCCTGGGCATATCAGAAAGGCATTCCCGACAGGAGGAACGGTGTCTATGTCCGCCACCTCCTCACCGAACTCGGCGATATCGAGCTCTCTGTTCCCCGCACGAGGTCGTTCAGTCCTCAAGGCATTATCGCTGCCTATGCCCGCAGGATACTTCAAAATTCCCGCGAACGATCCGGTCGATCCTTGATCTTTGTAACCTTATGAGTTACACTACCCGTAATGATCAAGACGTTTCGCCACAAAGGGTTAGAGACGTTTTTTGAAACAGGCAACAAGAAAGGCATCATTCCCGATCATGCGCAGAAATTGGCCCGCATCCTTGATCGACTCGATGCATCGGTTGCCCCAAACGATATGAACCTGCCGGGATATAAGCTGCACAAGTTGACCGGCAAGGAGGAAGGCGCCTGGTCAGTATGGGTGAACGGCAACTGGCGCGTCACCTTCCGCTTCGAAGGAAAGGATGTCGTGGCCGTTGACTATAGAGATTATCATTGAGGAGGTGGAACATGCGTAGCAGAAAGCCCACCCATCCCGGGGAAGTCCTCCTTGAGGATGTGATAAAGCCTTTGAGAATAACTATAACCGACGCTGCAAAGGATTTGGGGGTCTCCAGAAAGGCGTTGTCCGAACTGGTAAACGGCAAGTGCGCCCTGACCCCGGAAATGGCGGTGAGAATAGGAAAAGCCACGAATACGTCACCGGAAAGCTGGCTCGCCATGCAAACAAAGCTTGATTTGTGGAATGCGATGCAAAATGACCCGAAAGACGTGATCAGATTTACTGCGTCGGCCGTTGCGGGGTAGAGTCCGGCGGAACCCCGAATAGTAAAGGTTTCAGGCGAATTCTCGTGTGATAAAATTGTGATAAAACGGTCCCAAAAAGACTTAAATAGATAGAACAGACTGAACCATATGAAATCGACAAACGCAAGTAATTTCAAGCTGTTCAGGGAAATCAGACTCAATATCAAGGGTCTGTGAATTTACGTTTTTCGCACTCAAAATCCGGTGGAGGCAACTCCGTGCGGGTTCGATTCCCGCCTTCGGCACCATAAACCACCGAATATCAAGCTATTTCCTATCGACTATTCTCTTATCATACGGCTTGGAAATCAGAGAGCTGGCCGGTCGAGCATCTTCCGGCCGAAGCCCCTGACCGGTTCCCCATATGTCTTGGCCCCAAATCTCTTGAAGTATTAGATTTAGAAGGGAGATTGAACGGTTCAGGCATATACAAGCAGCACCTACGCAATTTCTGAGAGGCACTATGGACTTGATTGACATTCGGGAACAGGCGACAGAGCGCATGAAAGGGTTCTGTTCCGTTTACAAGATCTGCGACGGTCGCCCCGACCGTTTCTGCCAGGGTATTAAATACGGCAAGCCCCTCGGAATGGGGGGGATCGGGAAAGGGAATAGTTTCGCCGCCAACGTGGAAGCCCTGGACCGTCTCCACCTGAAAAGCCGTCTCATATCTTCCCATGGGGCGCCGAGGACAAAGACCTCCTTCCTCGGACACGAGGTAGCCTTTCCCGTTTTTTGCTCTTCCATGAGTGGGGTGAAGATCAGTATGGGGGGCGGGATCACCGAATTGGAATTCACCCGGGCAGTGATCGAGGGGTGCAAGGCAGCGGGGACCATCGGTTTTGTCGGCGACGGCGCCGAAACGTTGGAGGGTAGGCCCGGAGTGCAGGCAATCAGGGAGATGGAGGGCTGGGGCGTACAGATTTTCAAACCGCGCGAACAAAAGACGTTGCTTCGGCTCATTCAGGAGGCGCAGGCAGCCAATGCGATCGCCGTGGGTGTCGATCTCGACGGGGTAGGGTCGGTACCGATGGCCATCAAGGGGCAGGCCGTATTCCGCAAGTCCGTGGGCGAGCTGAAGGAGCTTATCCAGTCTACGCCGCTCCCCTTTGTCCTCAAGGGTATAGCGAGTGAAGAAGACGCCGCCGCGGCTTTGGAAACCGGCTGTAAAGTGGTGGCTGTCTCCAACCACGGCGGCCGCACTCTCGATTGTATGCTGGGGATCGCCGAAGTCCTGCCGCGGCTCGTGCCCCTTTTAAAGGGTAGGGTAGTCATTACCGCAGATGGAGGGGTCCGCACGGGTTTCGACGTGCTCAAGATGCTTGCCTTGGGGGCAGATTTCGTGATGTTGGGCCGGGAGTTTATTCGTGCGGCCATTGGCGGCGGAGTGGAGGGAGTGCGCTCCGAAGCGGAATTCCTCTGCCAGGACTTAAAAAGGGCGATGATCATGACCGGCTGTAACTCATTATCCGAAATTGACGCTTCTATTTTTGCCTGACGGTCTTGCGGTGACTGCCGTGAAGAGAGTGCCTATTCGTTACTATGGAAAGGGGTGTCTATAGCGTGATCGGTGGATTAGAAAAGAAGGAGGAGTGCATCTATGAGTGCCAAAATTATCAGGCTCAAGACCG
The DNA here is from genome assembly GCA_963750015.1 of uncultured delta proteobacterium. GTDB lineage: Bacteria > Desulfobacterota > Syntrophorhabdia > Syntrophorhabdales > WCHB1-27 > CAVVNC01. The sequence goes on from CAVVPU010000184.1 coordinate 16,051, forward strand.
AGAGAAGGAGGAGGCGGAACGGAAGGCTTTGGCCGAGGAGCGCCGGGTACTGGTCTAATAGCGTCCGTCGGCAAGAAGCAATGAGGGAGATGGCTCTGTTCTTTGACAGGACCGTCGGCAATTGGCTGCGCCGTCTTATGAGACTGACAATGCACATACTCCGGCAGAACTTCGGATCGAAAAGAATTCGCAAGAGGGGCGGGACGGGAGGCCTGAAGAAGGGGCAGGATAACTCCAAGAGATAAGAAGAGTTAAACTCCGTAAGGCTGCGGATAACATCTCCCCGATAGAAGAATTGTCAAGCTTGTACGACATGGCCCGTTCGGTCCACAAAGCGCGGTTTTACTTCTGACCTGCCACGTGATATGCTCCTCCCGGACAACACCGAAAAAGGGACCGGCAGCTTTGTTACTCTTTGATTCATCCAAAAGGATCCTGTGAAGTCGAAGAATCTGCTCTTCTTCATGCTCGGCTGGCTGGGCATGGTTCTCTATTTTACCGAAAGATGGATCTTCGGGCCCCTCATTCCTTCCCTCATGCAGGACTTCCATGAGAGCCGGACGGTCTTGGGGATCATCGGCTCAGGGTCCCTCTGGGGCTATATGATTACCCCTGTCATCGCCGGTATCCTATCCGACCGGTTCGGCAGAAAGATCCCCGTGCTCTTTGGCGTCGCCGGCCTTTCCATTTTCACCGTAATATCAGGATTGGTCTCGGGTCCGGTCCAGCTTTTCGTCTGGCGCTTCCTGACAGGCATTGGAGAGGCGTTCTTCTTTCTCCCTCTCGTGGCCTTCATTCTCGAGCTGTTTCCTGAGCGTCCCGGTCTCTACGTGACCGTCATCTCTTCCGGCAGCTCGCTCGGCTGGTTCGTGGGTCCTGCCCTCGCGGGCTGGCTTCTGAACCTCACCGGGAGCTCGGAGATTGCCCTTCATCGTAACCGGAGCGGCCGGTCTGTGCGTCTTTGCACTCCTTTGGAGGTTCTGGCCGGCCACGGAGAGTAGGAGTGAAGGTCCGTCGGTTTTCTTCGACCGGGCGATCCTCACAAAGGCCAGCGTTATCATGCTTCTCCTGCTCTCCCTCACCAACACCTTCGAAATCGGAACGGAATTCGGTTTCACCATGTGGTATCCCGTCTTTCTCAAGACCGAGGTAGGAATGACCGTGGCAGCCTCCGGCCTCCTTGCCGGACTTTATGGAATAGGCCAGTTCTTCGGAAGGCCTCTCATGGGCATCATCTCGGACAGGGTCGGGTATCGCAGGCTGGGAATAATCGCCGCGCTCCTTCAAGGAGTGGCCTTTATCCTGATCCTAAACGCCCGGAACCCCCATCTCAGGGGTCTTCTCACTTTCGGAGGCGGTCTTGTCGGTTCTGCCGTCATAGCGAGCCTCCTCACCTTCACGGGACTTGCCTATCCCAAATATAAGGGGCTTGCCTTGGGAATTACCGTGACCTTTGGCTATGCCACAGCCTCCCTGGCCCCTATAGCCATAGGCTATATAGGGGACCATTTTTCGGTGGCTGCCGGCCTATGGGCCGTCTGCGTCCCGGCCGCCTTCGTCGCCGCTATCCCTTTCATGGCGACGCGCCTCGTCCCGTTCAAAAAGGAGTGAATTTTAGGCCACACTGGACCGGAAACACCCGAAGATGTTATATAATTTGAGGCCGCACTAGATCATCTAGGCAACTAGGATTATCTTATGGAAGATAAAAGTTTACAGCGCAATGTTCTCATCGTCGCGACCCTGAGCAGCTTTCTCACGCCCTTCATGGCATCTTCGGTTATCGTCGCCCTCCCTAGTATGAGTGACGCCCTTTCGATGAAGGTGAATACCATGGGCTGGGTTTCAACCGCCTTTCTTCTGGCGGCCGCAGCCTTTTGCGTCCCCTTTGGCAGGGCATCCGACATCTACGGTCGAAAAAAGATTTTCACGATCGGCATACTCATAGACAATCTTGCCTCTATTCTGGGCGCGTGCGCCCCTTCCAGCGGCATAGTGATCGTTGCCCGGGTCTTTCAGGGCATCGGTGGAGCGATGATCTTCACCCTCGGGATGACTATAGTCACCTCTGTCTTTCCTCCCGAAAAACGAGGCAAAGCCCTCGGCATCATCATCGCCGCCGTCTATATAGGGCTGTCGGCGGGACCCGTGATCGGCGGCGTTCTTACCCACTATTTTGGCTGGAGAAGCATTTTCTTATCGAACCTCGTCATCGGTCTCGTGATACTGGTTACCACCGTGTGGAAGCTCAAGCCCGAATGGGCGGATGCTCGCGGTGAGCCCTTCGATTACCTCGGTTCGTTGATCTATGTGGTCTCCCTTGCGCTTTTGATGTACGGCCTTTCCGAGGTGCCCGCCCCCTTCGCGTTTCTTCTCGTGGCCCTAGGAGTCGTTGGCATCGTAATCTTTGTCATATGGGAAGGGCGGGTAGATTACCCTGTTCTCCATACAAAGCTTTTCCGTCACAACCGACGATTTCTTTTCTCCAACCTCGCGGCGCTCATCAACTATAGCGCCACCTTCGGCGTCGCTTTTCTCATGAGCCTCTACCTCCAATACATCAAAGGCTTCAGCGCGGAGATGGCCGGCTTCATTTTGATTTCGCAGCCTATCGTGCAGGCCTTTTTTTCTCCCTTGGCGGGATGGATGTCGGATCGCATCGAGCCCGGTATCGTGGCTTCCATCGGGATGGCACTCACCGTCGTCGGCCTCGCCTTCTTTGCGTTCCTCACCCCGGAAACGCACCTCGGCCTCATAGTCCCCAACCTCATGCTTCTCGGCTTCGGTTTCGCCCTTTTTTCTTCTCCCAACACGAGCGCCATCATGGGCTCCGTGGAAAAGAGGCATTTCGGCGTAGCCGGAGGGACCCTGGCCACCATGCGGGTCGCCGGTCAGATGTTCGGAATGGGCGCTTTGATGCTCATGTTCTCCCTATCTCACATCAGCGGCGTCATCATCACATCGGCCTACCATACTCAGTTCCTCCACAGTGCCAGAATGGCTTTCACCGTCTCTGCCGCGCTCTGCGCCGCCGGGTATCTTCGCGTCCCTTTCCCGGGGGAAGGCCAGGTAAGCTCCCGGCATTCTTTTCCCTTTAAGGGAACTATTTTCCCAGCTTCTCCTCTTTGGAGAGAATAGGAGTATTCTCTGTTTTTCGCTCCTGGCGCGGCAATAAGTGCCGTAGCCGTGACGGGCACGACTGTTGCACTCCTGAAAACGGCACTCCCGGCCGCCACCCGCTATGGCTCATCCGGGAAGACCCCGATGAAGGAGGGTAATATGACAGGCACAATCGGAGGAGTGGACAATTATTCCTATGCGTATCGCTTGCTTCAGGCCCAAGGAAGCAATAGCGCTGGAGGGGCCTCCCTCGGCAAGATTAGCGCCAATGGGAAGGGTTCTGTAAACGAGGATGAGCAGGCTGCCTTCGAATCGGCTCTGACCACCCAGTTACAGAGCGTACCTGGGGGCTCCGGCTCAGACTCTTTGTCGTCGCTTCTCTCTCTTCTCAACAGTTCAGCCCAGACCGCGGCAACAAGCACCACTTCAAATGCGGCCAATTCGAATAGCGATGCCTCCAGCCAGGCTGCAACGAGTGGAAGCGCCTCGACAGCCAAGAGTGACTTCGCAGCGTTGCAGTCGAACATCCTGGCCCAGCTCCTGGCTCCGACGACGTCTGATGATGAGTCTGCTCCGTCAAAGAACAGGAGTACTGCGGGGGTCTTTGTAGAACAAGCCATACAAAAGTACATGATGATGTCACCTGCGGGACAGGCGGCATCAGCGGCAGGCAGCCTCCTGGGCTTGGGATAACGTGCGGTGTAACTTTTTTCGAGACCGAATCAACCGGGCTTAGGGGGCCAGGCTTCGTACGAAGAACCCGTGCCACCCATGTCGTCCCTGTCAGCAAAGAGCCTACGCTGATCACCAGGAGTCTTTGTTCTCATAGCCGCGGGGCGTGATCATGAGGTTTTTCCAAAGAATGCTTCTGGAGTTGCCGATGATGACGGTCGTTTTCATATCGATCTCGTCGAAAGGCATGTGACCCAGGTCGGTGACGAAAATCTTCTCCTGCTCCCTGGTTGCCGATCGTACGATGCCCACCGGCGTCCCCGGCGCCCGATGATTCAGGATTGTCTGCTGAGCCCTGTTTATATGGGTGCGCCGCCCTTTCGATTTGGGGTTGTAAAGGACGATTACGAAGTCGGCCCGGGCGGCCGCGTCGAGTCGCTTTTCTATGGTATCCCAGGCCGTAAGCCTGTCCGAGAGACTGATGACCGCGAAATCATGCATGAGAGGTGCGCCGAGCCGGGCAGCGCAGGCGTTCAAGGCCGATACACCCGGGATGATGGTAACAGGCGGGGTGGCGGGTGCGGAAGTCTGCTCCTTACAAAGGAGTTCCAACACGAGACCCGCCATGGCATAGATACCGGGGTCTCCGCCGCTGATGATCGATACAATCCTATTCTCACGGGCCAACTGAATGGCCTTCCTGCACCGGTCTATTTCCTGGGCCATGCCCGTGGACACGACTTCCTTGCCGCGAGTAAGCTCCTTCACCAACTCCAAATAAGGGCCGTACCCGACGATTGTCTCCGAAGCACGGATCGCTTTGAGTGCCCGGGGCGTGATGTCGTCGGCGCTTCCCGGTCCTGTGCCCACCACATAGATCTGCCCCCTTTCGAATGATTTTGAATTCACGTCAGTCGACAGCACGACCCGTCCGACCTCCGCAACGGCAACGGTCACGTTTCCTTTTTTCAGCTTATGGGCGAGCAACCTGCCTCCATCCGATCCCATGATTGCAGCGGGCTCTGCCACAGCCTGAGCTCCGGTTGCTCTTCTGGCAGCCTCTGACGGCTTCACATCGGGGACCCGATTCAACTCTTCAGGAGTAAAAGTGATCAGAGGCAGGTTGAACTTAAGGGCAAAAGCAACAAGACCGGGCTCATGCGCCTTTATATCGATCGTCGCAATCCCCTTCAGGGAAAAAAAGGAGAGACCTGCCTTGTCAAGGGCAATTTTGACTACCTCTTCGATCTCCTCCGACCTGGTTTTGCTGTTGCATCCCACCCCTGCCACGAGGTTCTTCGGTCTCAGAAGAAGGGCTCCCTTCCTTCGCCCTTCTTCATGGGCCGGGGCGGCGTTCGTGACGATCAGGTCGGCCGAGTCGGGTGATTCCGTCCGAAGGAACTGCTCAGGGATTTTCAAAGGCACATCCGAGAAAATACGAAGGCTTCCCCGGTCCAGAAGGCGTGTTGCGACGGTCGCGAGCCTGTGCCAATCGTTTATGGCAAGGTCCTGCTCTACTGCCCAGAGGTCAATAGAGGGAAGGCCGCTGACGTCGGAAGCCGTGGTTATAACGGGTACGCAATTAATGGCTGAGGCGACCTCTCTCGCAAGGGCGTTGGCTCCGCCGAGGTGGCCGCTGAGGAGGCTCACCACATGCTCTCCCTGCTCGTCGAGCACCACCACTGCCGGATCGGTTCTCTTGTCCTTGAGGAAGGGTGCAATAGTCCGGACGACGATGCCCGTAGCCATGATAAAGATGAGCTTGGCCCCTTTAGCCCAATGGCGCCCTATGTCGGGCACTGAGAGACGGGCAACCTGCGCTCCGGGGTACAGGGAACTTATACGCTCCGCAAGGTCCCTTCCTTTCCTGGTGAGATAAAAGAGGAGGACCTTATTTCCTGAAGCCATGGGCAAAATCCTTGTCATAGAGCCTCGATTGTTTCCCCAAAGCAGTCTGCGTCGCCAGAAGAGCATCGCCCACGTATATGAGGGCCGTCCTCTGCACACCCGCCTGTCTGACCTTGGCGGCGATGTCGCCGAGGGTCCCCCTGATGCTCTTCTCATCCGGCCAGGAGGCTTTCTCGATGACTATCACGGGCGTCTTCTCTCCATACCCTTCCTTAAGCTCCTCGACCACCTTCTCGATCATGCCGACACTCAAGAAGATGATCATCGATGCTTTGTGGCGGGAAAGGTCCCCGAGCCGCTCCGGAGCGGGGACCGGCGTGCGCCCTTCCATCCGGGTTATGATGACCGTCTGGCTCACTTCGGGTATGGTCAGCTCCTGGCCCAGACTGGCCGCCCCTGCCATGGCCGACGAAACACCGGGAACCACCGCGTAATCGATCCTCAGGGCCCGAAGCCGTTCTATCTGCTCGGTTATGGCACTGTAGAAGGCGGTGTCTCCCGTATGGAGGCGCACGACCCTTTTCCCTTGCTCGTGGGCAATCTTCATGATCTCTATGATTTCGTCGAGGTTCATGTGGGCCGAATCATGGACTACGGCCTTAAGGCCTTGGACGAGGGCAGGGTTTACCAGGCTGCCGGCATAGACCACCACGTCTGATTCCTCCAGGAGCCTTTTACCCTTCACGGTAATCAGATCCGGGTCGCCAGGGCCCGCTCCCACAAAATAGACGGTTGTTCCTTTCTCCGACATCCCCTCATCTCCTCCTTTGTCTTCTCACGATGACCAGAGAAAAATAATCGAGGTCGGTTCTCTTCATCGTATTAAGGTCCGTGCATATCCGTTCATCGCTCATGCCCGCCCTCGCTATATAGATCGCATCATTCAGAAGATTGAGACGTGAAAGTTTTTCCACAAGCTCGTCGAACACCTTGTAGACCTTCATGAGTACCACGGTAGTGAACCGGTCGAGGACAGAGTCGAGATCGCTGAGGTAGTTGGCCGGCAGGACGGCGATACTCTCATCACCGAGGGCCAGCGGCATGCCTGCCCTCGCCGCAGCGCCGTTGATCGACGAAATGCCGGGCACGACCTCGATCTGCAGCCCTGGACTTTCGGCGAGGAGCTTCTCGAAAACATAGAAAAAAGTGCTGTATATGCCGGGATCGCCGATGGTGATGAAGGCGGTGTCTATCCCCTTGTCGACCCTGGACCGTATGGCCGCGACCGCTTCGGCCCACCGGGAGTCAAGCTCTTCCCCGGGGAGAGCACCCTTCGTCCTTACCATGGGGAAATGGATCTCCACGATCTCTTTGCCTCTGAGATCGACCGCTTCCCGGGCGATGGAAAGGGCGAGGCTGCTCCCTTCCTCCCTTCCTTTCGGCACGCAAATGCAGCCCACTTCTCCCAGGATGCGCGCTCCTTTGAGGGTCAGAAGCTCGGGATCACCTGGTCCCACACCTACGACATAAAGTCTGCCGGCCATCTATCCCTTCTCTCCTTTGATTACGAAGATCGGATTGAGAGCGCTCATAAGACGCTTCCCGCTGACTGGTCGCGATCGTGTTATCGAGACCTGTGTGACATCCACCAGGAAACCGGCCTCTTCAAGGGCCGGTACGGCCCGGTTGAGCGTCTCCAGGGTCGCTGCGTTGACGATGGCGATACCCTTTTTCATACGGAGTCTCACTGTATCGAGGATGCCTTCCAGATTTCCCCCTGCTCCTCCTACGAAGACTCTGTCAGGCTCAGGCAGGGACGCGAGAATTTCCGGAGCCGTGCCTGAGACGACCCGCAGGTTCATTGCGCCAAAGGCCGACCTGTTCTCTCCGATATGGCCGAGTTGTTCCGGATTCTTTTCGATTGCAAAAACTTCCAGACCGGGAGAGAGACGTGCGGCCTCGATTGAGAGGCTACCCGACCCGGCCCCCACGTCCCACAAAACCCCGTGGGCCGGCAGGCGCAGGGCGTGAAGGGTGACCGCTCTCACTTCGTCTTTTGTAATGAGGCCGCGGGAGTGGGTTATCTCGCTTTCTTTCAGGCCGAACCGGGGCTCTGATCGGTTTAATTCATGAGGCGCCGAGGTCTGTCTCTTCTTGACGATCACTACGTTTGGCTGCTCGAAGCTCATGGAGGAGATTTCCTCGGGACTTCCCGTTGTGATCCGTTCGTCAGGATATCCCATCTTCTCTCCTACATACACGATGATCGACCCGGCGGAACCTGAAGAAGAGGAGGCGAGGAGGCCCGCGATGACAGCCGGGTTGTTTTCCTTGTCCGTGAGGATGCCCAAAGTATCATGACTCTCCAGGAGCGCAGGGAGGTCCTTGAGGTTGTATCGAAGCTTTCTTCGCTTCAATGGATCGGGCCCTGCGTGAAGGCTCACGAAGAGCGCGTCGTCCCAGGGTTCTTTGACCCTGGAGAAGGCACTCTGCAGGCTCGAAAGGTCGGGTAGGACTTCCACCGCTTCCTGCCCGAATTCCAACACGGCCCTTTTGCCGATACCGAAGAAGAAGGGATCGCCTGAACCCAAGAGAACAATCTGTCTCATGCCGGATGCAAATGCTTCGCGGATGAAGCGCATGGTTTCGTCCACGCTGTCGATTCGCTTGAGCTTGTCTTTAGTCTTCTCGTACTCGGGGTAGAGGGCGAATACTTCCAAAAGCCGCCGGGAACCGAGGACCACCTCAGAGGCTGCCAGGGCTTCCTGCCCTTTTTGACTGAGCTGCTTGTAGCCGATACCCAGAATGAAGAGTAGTTTATCCATACTCTGCGATGATCTCCCCATCGTATCCGACGAGATGGGCCTGCACCGGTATCCCGGCCGCAAGCGATCCGGCATACGCACCCGCTGCGGAACAGACCTTTTTCAGAAGCGGCACAAAGGAACTGCCCGTGCCCGATGCAACGATAATATTGAGAAGCTCCCGGGCGGTATTGAAGCTCTGTTGTTGAAAATCGGGAAACCCGAGTCCCCGAAGGAAAGCTGCTGTCTTCTTGAGGTCGATGGCGCCGTGTCTCACATGGGTCTGGGGGATTGCCATAGCGACTTTCAGCATCTTGCCCCATTGCGCACACAGGTGGACCTTCCTGAACCCGCGCGTCCCCGCTTCCTTCATGGCATATTCGACATAGTCTCCCATCATGGCGTACGCATCTTCGGCGAAGCCGTATCGCGCCATATGGGCCTTCTCCGAGCTTCTGCCCGAGGAAAGGACGATCTCCTCCCTCCCCATGGCCTTAGCCACATCCATGGATACCGAAATGGTTGCAATCCAGGCTTCGCTCGATATAGGACGAACAATGCCGGTAGTACCAAGGATCGATATGCCGCCAAGAATGCCGAGACGGTTGTTCAAGGTCTTCTTCGTGATCTCCTCACCCCTGGGGACAGAGACGACGACCTCTACAAGGGAACCGGAACCTCTTTTTTCATGGAGGGCTTCTTTGACCGCCTCCTCTATCATGCGTCTCGGGACGGGGTTTATGGCAGGCTCGCCAACATCCACGCTCAATCCGGGAAGGGTGACCCTGCCCACGCCTTCGCCTCCCCGGATAAGAACCGAGGTCATTTCGTTATCGCCCCTCCCAATATCTTCCGGCGCCTTGAGTATGCTCACCTTGGCCCGGATTTCGATGCCGTCGGTCACATCGGGATCGTCGCCGGCGTCCTTGTTGATGGAGGCCCAAGCCGAGCCTTCCTCCTCTCCCGGCCAGACCCTTTCGATTCTTAAGGAACGTCTCGCGCCGTCAGGGAAGGGGATCTCCACGTCCGTCGGCCTCTCGTCAAAGCTCGTGACAAGGAAGAGGGCGGCTGCCTTGGCTGCCGCTGCCGCACAGGCCCCCGTGGTATATCCGCTTCGGAGGGTTCTATTTCTCGATGCCACGGCGTGCCTTTACTCCCTTGTCGAAATAGTGCTTCACGTCCCGCATCTCGGTGACGAGGTCGGCCGCGGCCATAACCTTCTCGTCCGCATATCTCCCGGTGAGGAGCAGCTCGACGTGGGTCGGCTTCTCTTTGATCAGCCGAAGCGCCTCCTCAACCGGGATGAGGCCGAGATGAATCGCCACGTTGATCTCATCGAGAATCACTAGGTCGTACTCTCCTGAGAGCAGAGCCTCTTCGGCCGCCCGCAAACCTTCCATGCTCGCGGCGATGTCTGCCGCCGTTGGCTTCTTTACGATGCAGAGGCCAAGGCCGAACCGCCTTATGGAAACGAGGTCGGAGAACCGCTCGAGCGCCTTATGCTCACTGCATTCTTCCGCTTTGATGAACTGGGCTATAAAGACTTTCATGCCCGCCCCGGCCGCCCTCAGGGCGAGCCCGAGACTTGCCGTGGTTTTGCCTTTGCCATTGCCCGTGTAGACTTGAACATAGCCTTTATGCATGGCGCTCCTCTATGATACGAAGGATCTCTCTTCTCGCTTCTCCTATGGTCAGAGGGATTTTCCCGAAAGGGACCTTGTCTTCGTGCTTGAGCCTGTAAATCATCTCGGCCACCTGGGGCAGCCGCAGTTTCGCGTGCTCCATCTCCCGGGGCGCGGTGAAGACCTCTTCGGGGGTCCCGATGCGCGCCATCCGGCCCTTGCTCAGGATGCACAACCTGTCGAGAAAGAGCGGTACGAGGTCGACACTGTGGGTGGCCATGACGATGGTTACCTGGTTCTCCCGGTTGAGCCTCGTGAGAAGGCCCATCATCTTGTATTCGCCCATGGGATCGAGACCCGCGGTAGGCTCGTCGAGGAGAAGAATCTCGTGGCCCATAGCAAGTAGTCCGGCGATGCACGCCCGTTTCTTCTGGCCGAAGCTGAGAGAATGTATCGACTTGTTGACATAATCGGCCATATCCACGTCGGAAAGTGCCTTGAGCACCCTGGTCTTGACTTCCTGCTCGGGAAACCCCATATTGAGGGGGCCGAAGGCCACGTCCTCACCCACGCTAGGGCAAAGAGCTGGTCGTCGGGATTTTGAAAGATCAATCCCACCTTGCCGTATATTTCCCTTGCCGAGAGCTTTTTGATATCTGTCCCATCGAGAACCACGCTGCCCTTGAAGTCCTTGAGGAGACCGTCCATGATCTTGAGCAGGGTCGTTTTGCCCGAGCCGTTGGAGCCGAGGATACCCACGAACTCTCCTCTTTTTACATCCAACTTGATATTCTTCATGGCCTTCGTTCCGTCTTGATAGGTGAAGGAATTTATAACGACGGCCAATCTTGTCAGATTCTCCATGCGAGCCCCATGAGGCAGATAAAAAGGACGGACAAAAGCACCTCGGAAACTTTCAGGCGCCGGTGCGCCATGAGGGGCATTTTCCCGTCATAGCCGCGCTGGATCATGGCCAGAGACGCATGCTGGCTGTTGTCGAAGGCCTTGAGGGTGAGCGAGCCGGCGAGGACCCCGAAGGAGCTGAAAGCCCGCTTGACGCTCGAATAACCGAGCCGGTTCTTCTGGGCCCCGTAGATGACCGCCGCATCGTCGAGAAGCAGGAAAATATAGCGGTATGCAAAGACCGAGATACTCGATAAAATTTTTCGGAACCCGAAGCCAGGCAAGGGCACCGAGCAGGTCAGTGAAGCGAGTGGAAGCGGAAAGAGCGGCCACGAGCGAGACTCCGCCTATTATCCTGCACGCGATGAGCAGACCGTCGATGAGACCGTCCCGATGGCCGGTGATCTCGAGTCCGAAGAAGTGAAGGCTCCCCATGCTCTGTTGACCGGTGAAAAAACACTTGATCACAATGAGCACTGCCACGATGAAGAGAGGCTCGGAAAACCTCAGCAGAAGCCTTTTGGCGGAAAGACCTAAAAAAAGACAGAGGGCAAGGCTTAAGACGGTAACAAGGAGGGGGAAAAGGGGCGCCTTGCTGGTCAGCACCATAACGAGCAGGGCGAGGGCCGAAAGGAGCTTAACCCGCGGATCGATCCTGCTCAAGGGGTGGTCTTCTTCTATCTCGCTGAAAAAAGCGTGCATCTGTTACTTTTCCTCATGCTGCGTCTCGGGGCGCCGCCCCACAAGCTTTCTCCGGCAGCGCGCAGCCGTAGGCTTCTTCACTCTTCTTCCTCTGCCGCCATCTTGAGCAGGGCATTGACAATGGCTACTGCCACGGGCGTTCCTCCCTTTCTGCTCAGGTTGGTGATGAAGGGGAATCGCTGGCCGTTCAAAAGGGCCTTTGACTCGAGGGCCTTGACGAACCCTACGGGCACGCCTATGACCAGGGGTAAGGGGCCATCCGTCCGGGAGAGGATCTCAACCGCCTTAAGGAGGGCCGTAGGCGCATTGCCTATGGCAATGATGCCGATCCTGTTCTCCTTGCCGAGGGCATCTTCGATTCCGGCTTCCGACCGTGTCTTCCCCTCTGTACCCCCTCCGTCCTCCTTAGGCGGCCTTATGGCGCATAAGGCCTTGCCGCCCCACCTGGCAAGGAGCCGCTTGTTGATGCCGGTCTTCACCATTTCCACGTCGGTGAGTATATCCTTGCCTGCCTTGATTGCTTCGATCCCGCTTCGCACTGCATCGGGGTGGAAGGTAAGGCTGGTCGCCAGCTCGAAGTCGGCGGTCGCGTGGATGACCCTTTTGACGATAGGCAGCCGGTCTTCCGGCACGTTGCTCAGGTCTGCCTCGTCCGATATGATCTCGAAGCTCCGCTTCTCTATCTCTCCCGCATTCGGAAAGTGCACCGCGTTAATCCGGTCGAGGATTATGCGCACGAAGTTCTCATGCACGCCGAGGGGCTCGGTGTAGAGGAATTTGATGGATGGGTGTCTCTTTTTCGCCTCCTCGATCTCCCTGGGTATGTCCTTTGTCACGTGGACGCCGCCGTAGAGGAAGAAGGGATGGACGATGACACTGTCGGCCCCCTCCGACACGCAGGCATCGAGGGCTGATGCGACGTCGGGCTGGGCGAACTCCATGTAGGCTGCCTTCACGCAATCATCTGTGCAGCCGGGGTGGAGGCTCTTGTGGAGGAGGGCTGCCATGGTCTCCACATTGTTCGCATCCTTCTTGCGGCTTCCGTGTCCTATGAGAACGATCTTTTCCATCGATAAGCCGAACCTCCTTATGCACCGTCAGGCCTGTCGAACAGCCTTTTTGCCGGACGCGAATGTCGTGAATCCTTGCGCGACGGCGGGGTTGCTGCCGAAATGGAGATGGGTATAGCTTCCCAGGGCGTTGCCGATGCGATAGCCTTCCATCCCCAGATCTTCTCCTGACCCGCCGCTCAATCGGTATACTGATTCTAACCGCGGGTCCTGCCCGCCTGATATCTTCGAATAATGGAACTCGTGGCCCCGGGCCGTTTGGCCGGCAGGCCCGAAAGGAGATTCTTCCAGGAAGCGTACTTCCCTGTATCCCAGATACGCCCTGCCTTTGACCATGGCTGTTTGGAAAGGGAAAACACCTGTCATGTCGAAAAGATTACCTTCGAAGTCATGGAGCCCTTCGCACAGGTACATGAAGCCCCCGCATTCACCGTAGATGGGACCGCCTCTGCCTGCCCATTCCTTGATCGAGGCCCTCATGGAAAAGTTGGACGACAGCTCTGTCCCGTACAGCTCGGGGTAGCCGCCTCCCAGATAGACGGCGTCGATACCTTCCGGAAGGGCAGGGTCCGAAAGGGGGCTGAAGAAGAGAATCTCCGCGCCGAAAGAGCGCAGAATGTCCAGGTTGTCCTGGTAGTAGAAACAGAAGGCCCGATCCAAAGCGACTGCCACGCGTACGGGAGAGATATGGGCCTGCTCGATCTCTTGTGCCGCTCGCTCAGGCTGAGGTGCCCTCACCGGGACTTCTGCAAGGTCGAGCAGGCGGTCAACCTTGACGTATTCCAGCACAGTATCGGCGAGTCTGTCGAGGTTCTCTCTGGACAAAGGGTCTTCTTCGGCGACCACGAGTCCCAGATGCCTGTGAGGGACCTCAAACCGGAGGTCTCTCGGCAGGTAGCCGAGGACGGGAACATCCTCGATGGCGGCCGCGAGACGGCTGAAGTGGCGCTCCGATGCCACCCGGTTGAAGATGACCCCTGCGAGGGGAGCACCCCGCCTCGCGCCATCGAGGCCCCAATCCCTGAAGCCCTTGACCGTAGGTCCGGCACTCTCTGCCATGCCATAACCGTCCACTACAAGAACGACGGGAAGACCCAGGGTATTGGCGAGGGCAGCGGTGGACAATTGGCCGTCATAGAGGCCCATGACCCCCTCGACAACGGCGACGTCGGCATCCGATCCGTATTGATGGAAACAGGCACGCACGTATTCTTCCCCGCACATCCACAGATCGAGGTTCCTCGAAACCCTGCCGGTAGCGAGCCGGTGAAGGCCCGAATCGATGAAATCGGGTCCGGCCTTGAAAGACTGGACCCGGAGTCGCTTCTTCGCGAAGGCTGCAAGGAGCCCCAGGGTGACCGTCGTCTTGCCGCACCCGCTGTGTGTGCCCGCTAGGACAAACGCGCGCATAGGTCCGCCATCTCTTTCATAAGCAGTTCATTTTCTTTTCTCGACCTTACCGCGATGCGCAGGTAGGTGTCGTCCAGACCGGGAAAGGAAGAACAGTCTCTCACCAGTATACCTCTTTCCTCCAGGGCGATCCGCAAGTCCTGCGCCCGCCCCATCTTGAGAAGATAGTAATTGGCCCGGGAGGGGATAAACCGGATGGCCATCCTTGCAAGTTCCTCTTCCACATAAGCCTTTTCTTTCTCCATGGTCTCTGCTGAGGCTTTTTCGAACGACTCGTCTTCAAGCGCGGCAATACCCGCCTTCTGGGCCAGTGTATTGACCGTCCACGGTTCCTTGAAAGCCTTGACTTTATCTGCCGTGGACGGGTGAAGGATAGCATAGCCCATTCTCAGACCAGGCAGGGCATAGAACTTGGTCATGGACCGGAGTACGATCAGATAGGGGTTCTTCTCGGCCTCCCCGCAGATCGATTCTTCGGGGCAAAAATCGATAAACGCCTCGTCGACGACAAGATAGCACTCTCTTCGCCGTGCCTCGGCCGCGCAAAAAAGAACCTTATCCCGGGGCAGGAGCCGCCCCGTCGGGTTGTTGGGATTGCACAGGAATGCCATGTCGCACGGCCTTTCTTCCGAAAGACGGCGCGCAAAGGCCTCCGGCAGGATATCAAAGTCGTCTTCGGGCCGTAAAGGCAAGGCGATTATCTCTTCCGTGCCTGAGATAAAGCAGGCCCTTTCGTATTCCGAGAAGGTTGGCGCGGGAATGAGCACCTTTTTGGGTCGGAATACTCGGGGGACCAGGTAGATGAGTTCGGTGGAGCCATTCCCGCATATCACCGTTTCCGGGGCGATTGAAAGGTGACGGGCGATAGAGCAGGCCAGTTCCCCGGAGAAAGGTTCCGGGTAATGATAGAGGCGTTCCATGGCGACTTTCATGGCTTCCTTTGCCTGAAAAGGCGTGCCCAGAGGATTGACGGACGCGCTGAAGTCGAGGATAAGCTCAACGGGAATGCCTGTCCTGTGAGAAGCCGCATAAACGTCTCCGCCATGGCTGCTCATATGAGCCTCCCGCACTCAAGGATAAGGACCGAGAAGGCGACAGCCAGGGACGAAGAGATCGCGACGATGGCGATGGCTGCATCGGCCGCCGCCCTATGGTCGGAAAAGAGAGCATCCCCGATGTAAGGCTTGACCACTATGGAGCCGCCGTAAGTCGACGGTCCCCCCAGCCTCACGCCGAGAGCCCCTGCCATGGCAGCCTCACACACGCCGCTGTTAGGGCTGCTGTGATTCCTGCCGTCCCGGAGCATCATGGTAAAGGCATTGCGTGCCGAGAAGAGGGCGTGGGCAATGCCTGCGTTCGAAGAGCGGAAGCAGAAGTAGATGAAGGCGCCGCCGGAGACGAAGAGGCCCGCGATGCGGGCCGGGATATAATTGACTATGTCGTCCAGCCGGGCAGCGGCCCATCCGAACCTGATATATTGTGGATTCTTGTAACCGACCATGGAATCGAGGGTATTGATTGCCTTATAAGCCATTGCCAGGGGCAGCCCGCCCACCATAAGATAGAAAAGGGGTGCCACGAACCCATCCGACAGGTTCTCGGCAACGGTCTCGATGGTCGCCCGGAGCACCGATTCTTCCCCGAGGGTGTCCGTGTCCCGTCCGACTATCATGGCCAGGTTCTGCCGGGCCTCCACTATCTCGCCCCGCTTGATGGCGAGGGTCACGAGACGGGCCGAGTGGACGAGTTCCCGAAGAGCCAGGGTCGTGGACACGAGGTAGACGAAGAGGGCGGTCCCGACGACCATCAGAAAGCGATTCGAAAAGGAAAGGAGGAACCAGCTGATCACGAATGCCAGGGCCCCGGTGGGCAGGACGATGGCGATGACCAGGAGTATTCCCGCGATTCTTTCCTCTCGCCCTCGAAGCGAGACTCTCAGGAATGGCCTCCAAAGCGGTAATTGCCCTTCCTATCAGGGTGACCGGATGGGGTAACCACCTCGGATCACCTATGAGGGCGTCGAGGAGGAATGCAAGGACGAGGATGAGGGGCCTTATCAAAGCTCTAGAATTCTCCGGACGTGAGTCATGTCTAAGCGCTCGCGCACTATCGATGCAAGTCTGTCGAGGGCCTCTTCCCTCGATCTGCCATAGGAGGTCGAAATCGCCAGAGGGGCAAGGCCTTTCCTTTCCCTGAGACGATTGATGACCTCCCTCCTGAAGCCATCGTTCTCGAAGATACCATGCAGGTAGGTGCCCCAGCAGTTTTTATGGGCCGACCCATCGAGGACATGAGAGTTGTCGAGATTGCCGAGGCGTTTGACCTTGAATTGGCCCAGGTCTCCCGTGCTCGTGCCCATATGTATCTCATATCCCTTAAGTTTTTCTTCTCCTTCGCCATCGTGCCTGAAAAAGAGAGAACCGGGTAAGGCCTCAGCCTCGACCTGACACGTGGTTTTTGTCTCGTCGAAGACGGTATCGATGTTCAGAAGACCAAGACCGTCAATTTCGGGATGAATGCTCTCTACCCTTTTCGGATCGCGGATCTTCCTGCCCATCATCTGATAGCCGCCGCACACGGCGGTGATCTGAACTCCCTTCTCGTAGGCCCTCAGGATGCTCTTGTCGAGGCCGCCTTCCCTTAAGAGCAGAAGGTCCTTGACGGTGTTCTTCGAGCCGGGCAGAATGACCATATCCGCGTTCTCTATGTCAGAGGGGTTGACCGAGTAAAGGAGATGGACATCGGGCTCGCAGAAGAAGGGATCGAAGTCGGTAAAATTGGCGATATACTTTAACCTCACGACCACGATCCGTATGCTTCCATCCCCCTGGCTCATCGATCCGTTCTTCAGAGCGAGTCCATCCTCTTCCGGAAGACCGAGGTCAGTCACATAGGGGAGCACGCCCAGGACCGGCTTGCCCGTTTTGTGCTCTATCGAGTCGAGGCCGGGCTTCAGTATCTCGATGTCTCCCCTGAATTTGTTTATAATGAAGCCCCTGATCCGCCTGCTTTCTCTGCCGAGAAGCTTCACCGTTCCGTAGAGAGAGGCGAAGACCCCACCTTTGTCTATGTCGCCCACGAGGAGAACCGGTGCTTTCGCAAGTTTTGCCGCAGCCATGTTGACGATGTCGACGTCCATCAGGTTTATCTCTGCCGGGCTGCCGGCCCCTTCCATTATAATCAAGTCGAAGGCCTTCGAAAGACGCGCGTACGACTCTTCGACGGCCTTCCAGGCAGTCGCCCGGAAGGAGTAGTATTCGCGCGCCGACATATGTCTGAGGGCGCGGCCATGAATAATGACCTGAGACCCCATGTCACCCGATGCTTTGAGGAGGACCGGATTCATGTCGACAATCGGAAGAGTGCGGGCTGCTTCCGCCTGAAGCACCTGTGCTCTTCCGATCTCCCCGCCCTCACTGGTGATGTAAGAGTTGAGGGCCATATTCTGGGCCTTGAAAGGCGCGACCTTGAGGCCCTCGTCCCTGAAGATCCTGCAGAGGGCGGCGACGATAAGGCTCTTGCCCGCGCCCGACCCGGTACCCTGTATCATCAAAGCCTTAGCCATGGGCTCCCATCTCCTTAGGTTCCTGTGGCCCTCCCGCGCTATTCTTAAGACCGGCCATATCGCGGATGAGTCCCGTCATGATCCCCGTCTCTTGCCCTATTTGATCTTCATTGGTATACCGGCCGCCACGAAGAAGACGTCGGAGGCGACCTCTGCAACCCTCTGATTGAGCCGTCCTGCCAGGTCCCTGAATTGGCGGGCCATGGCATTTTCGGGCACTATTCCCATTCCTACCTCGTTTGAAACGATGAAGAGGCTCAAGCTCTCGGGAACGCCTTTGAGGCTCCCGATGAATTCGTTCTGCGCCTTTTCAACGTCACCCTCGGTGCACATCAGATTCGAGAGCCAGATCGTGAGACAGTCGATAAGGGCTACGTCATAGGTCAGACAAACCTGCCCGACGGCGCGGGCTAAATGGATCGGCTCCTCGAGGGTTTCCCAATCATCTCCACGTTCGGACCGGTGCTTGCCGATCCTCTGCTCCATCTCTTCGTCGTAGGCCTGGGCCGTGGCCACGAAGAGCTTGCGCCCCGCAGAACGGGATGCTGTCCCCAGGGCAAAAGAGCTCTTGCCGCTTCGCGTTCCTCCCAGGACAAAAACAATCCTACCCATTCTTAGCTTACCTCTTCCTAAAAAAAATCCCCAAAGGCGGAAGCGCCCTGGGGATTGCACCCTGGTTTACTTCATCCCCGCCCTCCAGCCACGAGAAGGCTGTTCCACATCCGCTTCCAGGCAGGTCTTCTGGCTCTCCCATTCCCCGCCAGCCTTCCCATCTTCAACGACAGTGGCTTTTTCCGGCAGAGACCTTTATTCCGCTACAAGAACGGAATCGGGAAGACAGCGGCGGGACCGCTCCTGATTCTCACAGGATTCCCTATTAAGCTAAAGCTGCACCTGAAGGCGTCTATCCTTAATTATAACCCTTTATTTGTACAACATCACGGGTCCTTTGTCAACGCGCTTACGGTTCTCACCCCAATTCAGGCGACGTCTCTTCTATAAAGCCCCGGGCCACATATATGGGCCGTGTCATGGAACGAAGCCTGGGGAGCTTCAGACCGAAGATACAAGCCGCGGTCACGCAACACGCGGAGCTGACAAACACCGTATAAGGGGCACCCACGTACGACGCAAGGGCGCCCGCAGCCAGGGCACCGAAAGGCATGCTCCCGACGGTCGACATGGCGTGAAAGCTCATCACCCTGCCTCGTTTGTCTTCGTCCACGATAGTCTGGATTATGGTGTTGCACGAGATCAAGACGATCATCATAAAGACGCCGGCAAAGGCCATCAATACCAAGGAAAGGAAGAAGTTCCGGGAAAAACCGAAAGCCATGACGGATAAGCCGAACAGGGCGAGTCCCTGGAAGGCCATCCTTTCGAGGCCCACAACACTTTTTCTCGAGGCCAGAAAAATAGCACTGACAAAGGCCCCGACGCCGGAGGCTGCCACAAGGAAGCCTTGGGTGTGGGCCCCACCATGGAGGATGTCTCTGGCGAAAACCGGCATGAGGACGACATACTGCATGCCGAAAAAATTCAGGATCACGAGTACCAGAAGAAGATATCGAATGGGTGCGAAGCCGAAAGCGTACCGGTACCCCTCCTTCAGCCCCTCGAAGGGGCGGCTCGTACGCCTTCGCGCTGCCTTGTGCCGAAGCCTCATGGCGAGCAAGGCGAGTAAGACTGCAAGAAAGCTGAGGGAGTTTAACAGGAAGCACACGCCCTCACCGAAGGCGGCAACCGTAAGACCTGCGAGCGACGGTCCCACGAGGCGCGCCCCGTTGAACATGGCCGAGTTGAGAGCAATGGCATTGCCCAGATCCGCCCTGTCTTCGACCATTTCGACCACGAAGGCCTGTCTGGTGGGCATGTCAAAGGCGTTGATCACGCCCAAAGAGAAGCTGAGCACGAAGATATGCCAGATGGCGATGTGTCCGGTCAGGGTAAGGGCCGCGAGTATGCCCGCCTGGACCATTGCAGCGGTTTGGGTTGCTATGAGAAGCTTATGACGGTTCCACCCGTCCACAAAGGTGCCTGCAATGGAGGCAAAAAGAAACATCGGGACCGAGCCGGTAAAGGTAACGAGGCTGAGGAGGAATGGGGAGTTGGTGAGCCGGTAAACGAGCCAGCTCATGGCAATCATCTGCATCCATGTGCCGATCAGCGAGGTACCCTGACCGCCGAACCAGAGCCGGTAGTTTCTGTGGCTCAAGGCCCTTCCCAGAAACTTGGAGGATTTGCGATTGCCGGAGTTCGATTCTGTTGAAGCCATATTTCCTCTTACGTCTGATGCACAGCCTGAAGCGGAAGGCTTACGGAGTAAGACTTTTCCTGTCGGCAGCCCATTGCACGATTCGTGCGACCATGGCCTCGTTGGTTGCCTGCTGAGGCATAATCGACACAGTCAGGCCGGAGGCCTCTATGGTCTTTCTCGTCACGGGGCCGATAGCGGCGATAGTCACATCACGGAGAAAGGGAAGGGCATCGGGACCCAGCATGTCGATGAAGTTGGCGAAGGCTGCGCTGCTCGTGAAAGCGGCGATAGATATCCTCCCTTCGAAGAGGAAGCGTCTCAGCCTTTTGCCGTGCTTTTCGGGCTTTACCGCCCGGTAGGCGACGGGAGTGTCGATGCGTGCGCCCAGGGAGCGTACCATCTCCGGAAACAAATCCCGGGCCCTTTCAGCCCTGGGCAGGAGAATCTGCTGTCCCTCGAGACTACCGCCGTCGGATAGACCCTTGAAAGCCTCCACGAGCCCTTCGGAGTGAAACTCCTCAGGCACCAGATCGGGTTTTATGCCGTATGCCTTGATGACAGCTGCCGTTTTAGGGCCTATGGCACAGAGGCGCAGGCCTTTGAGATCCCTGATATCGTGCCCCTTCAGAAGGAAACGGTCCATGAAAGATCGAAAACCGTGAGCGCTGGTGAAGACAAGCCATTGGTATTCCGAAATGCGTCCTATTGCGTCGTCGAGCTCGTCGTAGCTCTCCGGCGGGTCGATCCTCACCGTAGGGAACTCGAAGATTTCAGCCCCAAGGTCCTCCAGGGGCTCGAATTCGGCGGAGTATTCTCTTGTAATCAGGACCCGGTAGCCAAAGAGGGGCTTTTTTTCATACCACTGGAGGCGTTCCCTCAGCTTCACCACATCGCCCACCACCATAACCGCCGGAGGACGGAGTCCCTTTCGCTCGACTGCCCCTGCTATGGTCCCGAGAGTACCAACTATGGTCTCCTGATCCGGCCTTGTTCCCCAACGGACGACGGCTGCCGGCGTATCGGCGCCCTTACCGGCCTCCAACAGCCGTTCGCTGATGATCCCCACATTCTTCACCCCCATGAGAAAGACGAGGGTCTGGTACCCGGCCACGAGGCTGGGCCAGGATACGGGGCCGCCGCCCTTCGTCACAGCCTCGTTGCCGGTGATTACGGCAAACGACGAGGAATAGTCGCGGTGAGTGAGCGGTATGCCCGCACAGGCAGGAGCCGCGACTACCGAAGTCACGCCGGGTATTACCTCGAACTCTATGCCTTCCCGGGAGAGCACTTCGGCCTCTTCTCCCCCCCTGCCAAAGACGAAAGGGTCGCCCCCCTTGAGGCGGCACACGACCTTGCCCTCCCTCGCCTTTTCAACAAGGGCGCTATTTATCTCGTCCTGCGACATGGCGTGATGGCCACCGCGCTTGCCTGCGTATATGAATTCCGCACCACGGCTCACGTAATTGAGCACACGGCCATTGACGTGGTAATCATAGACGACGACATCAGCGCGTTGAAGATACCGGAGCCCTTTTATGGTAAGCAACCCGATGTCCCCCGGGCCGGCGCCCACAAGGTAGACTTTTCCCTTCTTCATAATGCGCCTTGATTCTAAGGGATTTCAGCCCAAAATGCAACAAGGGGGAAGGGGAGCAGAGCACAGACAAAGCAAAGGCAAAGCAAAGGCATTTAAGGACAAGTGTCCGGTGGACGCATATGGCGCCCGTTCCTCTCGCACAAAGGCTCCGCTCCCGACCATCGTAAGCTCCGCTTGAGCTTGATGTGCATGGTGGCGTACGAGCTAAAAGCAGTTCGAGCATGACACATCATCCTTCGGACCGCTCAAGCTCCGCTAACGCTGGTTAACGGTCGCTTCGCAATATGTGCGAGAGGAACGGGCGCCATACGCTTATGGATTGCCAGGAGGATAAAATGCCTGTGCGCTGAAGAAAGAAAAGGGGAATGGATGGGGTGTCTTGGGCGGCCTTCAAGGCCGCCGCACTCATTCAATCGTTGTTGGTGTGTACATCCTATGAGGGCCGGAGCCGCGGGCTATTAAAGATACGGCTCCGCGTGTCACCGGCCGGTCGGCTGGGAGGGATCGTGAGGTGTGGATGCAATTTGAGCCTTGCTGCCCGGATGGCGTACTGAATGTACGTCGGAGGGCGCATGGCGAAAAGTGCGCCGCAGATCGCGATTCCTCCCAGCCGACCGGCCATACCTCGGACCCTCACTCGCCTCTTGGTTCCTTCAACGGAAAGAAGGGTGCCCCGGTGCAGGCGATTTTCAGACTCTTTATCGGTTTCCAAGTCAGTTTGCTTCCGAGAAGTTATAGCAGTGATCCGGTGAGAAGAGCGCTCCGGCGTCGTGCCCTTCAAGGATCAGTGTTGCCTGATCTGTCGGGACGCGACGCCGGGGGCTCCCTTACTGTCCTGACGCTATGGCGTGCTCGTCGAAGGCGTTCAGGATAGACTTCTTGATGTCACCCCAGAGGGCGACGGGATCGTGAGAAGGGGAAAAGGCCATCTGCGGATATTTCTGGAGGGTTTGGGCGGCGAGAGATCCGGCGATCTTCGCCCGTGTTTCGGACGTTGATGCACCGGCCTGTTGCAGGATATCGGAAGGAACTGCTATTTCTATACGGAAGGGACCAATGTCCGTCTCCCACGACGTTTCCTTTGGTTCGGCAATGAGTTCGCTGCTTTCCGGGTCCTTTGACGGGAGGCTCCGTAGGGGGCTCGCCTCGTGTGGCTCATCTTGGTGATCGGCAAGATGGACTTCGTCGGCAGCGGGGACGATCTCGA
The DNA here is from genome assembly GCA_963750015.1 of uncultured delta proteobacterium. GTDB lineage: Bacteria > Desulfobacterota > Syntrophorhabdia > Syntrophorhabdales > WCHB1-27 > CAVVNC01. The sequence continues at coordinate 38,828 of CAVVPU010000184.1, forward strand.
GGCTGGTTACAGCCGGTTTCACGACCCCTTTCTTACTGCGGCCCTCTTTGCGCTCTGCGGGACCGATTTGCTTCTGGAAGCGCTGCCCTATCTGTGTCAGCGTTTCCGCCTCCACGAGCCGGAACTCGTTGGTCTCGCCCGCCTTGAGGCAGAGCTTGCAGATCTTGTTGACCAGCCGGGGCACACCGTGCTCCGAGTGCTCCCAGAGGGCATGGATGGCCCCATCGGTGAAGATAGCCTGCGTGCCTCCTGCGAGGCGGATGCGGGTCTCCACGTAGTCCTTCAGTTTCTGCACCGACTCTATCTTATCGATCCGGTTGTACGTGCCTATTCTCTGGAAGAGGTTTGCCCTGCGCGGGTGTTCCAGGCGCCTCGCAAGCTCCATCTGGCCGGCAAGGACGAGAGTAAAGAGGTTCTGCGTATCTTCCTGCATATTGGTGAGGAGCCTCAGGCTTTCCAGGTTGGAGGGGGAGAGGGCATTGGCCTCGTCGATAAATATGAGCACCTTTTTCCCTTCCTCTCGCGTCTGGAAAAGGAGCCTGTTGAAATGCTCCAGAAGGTCGACCTTGAAACGCGCCTCGCACTCGGTGCCGGTGATCTGGCCGATAATCTCCTTGAGAAGGTGGACAAAGGAGATGTCAGGGTTCGTGATGAAGGCGATGCGATACTTGTCTTGCTCGAGAGAATCGAGGATAAGCCGCAGTGAGAGTGTCTTACCCGACCCGATGTCTCCCACGATGACGGCGATGCACTCATTGCCTTCCTCTATTGCAAAGAGGGTCTCTGCAACGGCGTTCTCCACCGAGGTGTGGGATTCAACGTACATGGAGGGGTCTGGTACGTTGTCAAAAGGTGCCTTCTGCATTCCCCAATATTCGTAGTACATGGCATGTCTCCTCTAGTCTAAGGGGTTTTCGAGCGTCCTTTGAGTGACTATTTCGACGCTCAGGCTCCTCAATTTACCCGGCTCAGGGCAGTCGCCGGCCAGATAGCTCAGCACGTCTTCCGCTGAAAAACGTCTCAGGCGGCCGATCCTTACACTCTTTATTCTGCCTGCTCTGACCAGCTTATCCACCGTGTTCCTGCTTACCTGAAGGAGTTCGCATATTTCCTTGGGCCTGAGCATCTTAGGAAGGCGGGCGTCGCCGAAATGGAGATTGAGGAAGACGGGCGCGCTCTTGTCAGGGTAAAGATTTCGGAAGTAGCTGTTGCTCCTGACGGCTTCCGACTGCTGCGAGGTCAACTCCACTCTGAGTAGGGGTGAGGGGGCTGGCGCGATTGGCCCTGGCTCCTGGATCAAGGGGCTCACTTCGGTTGGCTTTCTCCGTTTTACTATGCAGATCTTTTCCATAAGCCCCCTTTTCCCCAGTCTTGCCTTGACAATCCTGTCACACGGCTTGAAAGGATTGCGAAGGGACGTCCAGGCTCGATAGTGTGATATTGATAGTATCGATTTGTTTTGAAGGGATATACTCGGCTGTCAGCACCCACGTTTTGTCCCCTTCGCCTCGCGAAGGGGACCCAAGGGTCCTGTTCTTCGCCCGGCAACCCTGCCGCCATATCCCGATTTACTCTTTAGTAATGCGAGACTTAGGCCGTTGGCTTTGCGTCCCACCCTTTCGGATGGTTTGCCTTTATCAGACTGTTACAATGTAATACAAAAAAGAAATCCTGTCAAGAACTTTTTTGCCACCCTGTCCAGTGGGGGCCCAGGACTATCTTAGAAGCAGCTCAACCTGGGTGAGCCCTTCCTCCATAGGCTCGATCCTGAAGCCCGACTTCCGGCAAATGCTGAGCATCCGGTAGTTGTCACTCAGGACGACCCCGTATATCTTTTCCAGCCTCTTTTCCTGGGCCACTCCGATAAGCATGTCTATCAGCTTGTATCCGAGGCCCTTGTTCTGGTAATCATCGTGGACGAGCACTGCAAACTCTCCCGACTTCATGTCCGAGTCCATTATCAGCCTGCCCACTCCCACAATTTTTCTACTTCCTCCGTCGCGCCGCTCGGCGGCAAAAGCCATCTCCCTCTCATAGTCGATGTTGCAAAAGCGGGTCAGCTCCGCGTGGTTCAGGTTTTTTATCGACTGGAAGAAGCGGCCCCTCACCGTCTCGGGTGAAAGGGTCGTAAGCATGTCGTATTCGAGGGGCTCATCCTCCGGTCTGATGGGCCTCAAAAGGACGACGGTCCCGTCGGAGAGATTGTAGGGAGTTATATACCTGGTGGGGTAGGGCGTTATGGCCAGGTGAGGGTAGGGGGGATAGTATTCGAGACAGGCCGGGTCGATGACGATTCGGGCGTCGAGAGCAAGCAGGTTTCCCTCGGAGACGGAGATCGGGTTTATATCCATCTCCTCGATCTCCGGAAAATCGGCGACAAGGTTCGCAAAGCTCACGATGATCTTTTCGAGCTGCATCAGGTCCACCGGCTTCCGGCCTTTATACCCGCCGATCATGGCGGCCACCTTCGTCTCATCGACCAGCCGGGTAGCCAGGGTCTGGTTCAAGGGGGGCAGGCCGATGGAGAAATCCCTGAAGACTTCGGCAGCCACCCCGCCCATACCGAAGAGGACGACCGAGCCGAAGTCTCTGTCCTTCTTCGTCCCGAGGATCAACTCGTAATCGACCTGCTCGACCATCTTCTGTACGCTCACACCGATAATTTTCGCGTGGGGAAGCTGGCGTCCGATGTAATCCATCATCCTTGCGTACCTGTCCTCGAACTCTTTTTCCGACCGGATATCGAGGGCCACGCCTCTCACGTCGCTCTTGTGAATAATATCCGGCGACACGACCTTCATCACCACGGGGAAGCCGATGGCCTTTGCCAGATTCAGGGCCTCCTCCAGGTTATGGGCCACCCGAACCGAAGTGGAGGGTATCTTGTACGACGTGAGGAACCTCTTCGATTCCTCCTCCGTAAGTACTGTCCGGCCCTCCATGCAGATACTCCTGATAAGCGCCTTGAGGCTGTTCTTCGGCGGAGACTGGTCCACCGGCAGCTCAGCCGGCGTCTCGTACAGCAGATCGAGGTTGCGCCTGTATTTGTACATGTAAAGATAGGTTTTTACCGCCTCTTCGGGCGTATCATAGGTCGGGATGTTGTTGTGGAGAAAAATCTCCCTTGCCTTGACTACGGTCTTTCCGCCCATGAAGGTGGTGATGATCGGCTTCGGAGCCTGGCGCGCCACCGCTGCCACAGCCTTGGCCAGAGCAGCGGGGTCTGCCGGCCCCTGGGGCGTGTAGATGACGAGGGCTCCGTCCACGTTCGGATCTTTGAGACAGACATTGAGCGCCTTGGTATAGCGAGCCACATCGGAATTCCCGAGAAGGTCCACCGGGTTACCCCTGTTCCAGAACTTCGGCATGGCCGTATCGAGCTCGGCATAGGTCTCCTCGGAGAGCTCGGCCAGTTTCCCGCCGAGGGCTACAAGCCAGTCTGCGGTGATTGCCCCCGGGCCTCCGGCATTCGTGATTATGGCGAGACGGTCCCCGTCAGGCAAATGTTTCGAGTCAAGGACCGCGGCACAGTTGAAGAGGTCGTCTATGCCTTCGACCCTCACTACCCCGACGCGCTTGAAGGCGGCATCGTACACCTGGTCGTCTCCGGTCATCATTCCCGTATGGGAGAAAGTTGCCCTCGCCGATTCCCGGTATCTGCCCGGCTTGAGGATGATTATCGGCTTGGTTCGCGCAAACCCCCTCGCCGCGCTCATAAATTTCTTTGCGTGGCCCACCCCTTCCATGTAGATCATGATGCTTTTTGTTTGAGGGTCCTCGCCCAGGTAATCTATGAGGTCGCCGAAGTCGACATCGAGCATGGAGCCGAGAGAAGCGAACATGCTGAACCCTATTTGCGCCTCGATTGCCCAGTCGAGTATGGCAATGCCGAGGGCGCCGCTGTGGGAGATGAAGGCGATCTTTCCCGATTCGGGCATGCTCTTGAGAAAGGTCGTATTCAGTCCGATGGAGGGTCTTATCAGTCCTAAACAATTGGGACCTACGATGCGCAGGCCATATTTTCTCCGCGCCTCTTCCAGCCGGTTCTCCAGGAGCTTGCCTTCTTCTCCGATCTCCCTGAAGCCTGAGGAGATTATGACCACACCTTGCACCGCTGCTTTTCCGCACTGGTCGATTATTTCGGGGACCGTGGCTGCGGGGGTGGCTATGACGGCGAGATCGAGGGGGTCGGAAATGTCCGCCACGCTCTTGTAACATGGAAGGCCGAGGACACTCTCCCTGGAAGGGTTGATCGGGAAGATTTTTCGGCCCTTCATGCGGAGCAGGTTTTCGAGAACCGCCCTTCCGGGGGCGTTCTCCTTATCGGTCGCCCCGATGAGCGCCACTGTCGCGGGATCGAACATCCTTTTCAAGCTGCCCATCTATCCACCTCGCTCGCCCTGATATATAGAAATGTTGTCGTAGAAAACTTTCGTCCCATTAGAAAAAGCGTCCTCAAAACTCTAGGAGCGCGCAAAAGATGCGATCTCGCTCGCGGCATCGAAGCCGCTCTTCACACAGTCTCCGATCCCTATGCCGCGGTAGCTGCTGCCTATAAGATAGAGGCCCGGAAGGGCGGCCAGCCTCTCATCGATCGAGGCCACCCGATCGATGTGGCCCACCGTGTACCTGGGCATGCTCTTCATCCATCTGAATACCCGCGTGATGACGGGTTTGGCCCGGATGCCCGCTATCGCACCCAGTTCCTCCAGGACCAGCTTCAGGAGGTCCTTATCATCGTACGACACCATCTCCTCATCGTGGCCGCCCCCCACGAAGCATCTGACGAGGACGTGGTCTGAAGGGGCCCGATAGGACCACTTTATACTGCTCCACGTGGCTGCGTTGATGCGTCTCTTCTCGATCCTCGGAACAAGGAAGCCGAAGCCGGGAAGCTTTGGCGGAACCTCATCTTTCCTGAAGGCAAGGGAGATGGTGGCTGTCGACGACCATTCGATTGCGGAGAGCTGCTCTGCGAGTATTGGGTCGACGGATCGGATCATGCCCGATGCGGCATAAGAAGGCGCGGTCAGGACGATCGCGTCGAAGCTCATCCGTTCGGAGCCGACCAGAAGTCCATATCCCCCGCCGTTCTTGGATATCTCCCTGACCTCGCTCCCCGTGGCCACATTCTGCGCTCCTATAAAGGCGAGGCATCCATCCACCAGGGCCTGCATGCCCTCCTTCAAAGACATGAAGTAGGTCATCTTGCTCTCTTCTTTTCCCTGGGGCCGGCCCTTCCCCATGGCAGCGGTCATGCCCCTGATCAGGCTCCCGTGTTTGCGCTCCATGTCGAGAAACCGTGGGAATATAGCCTTAACGCTCATGTTGTCAGGGTTCGATGTGTGGATGCCCGCAACGAGGGGCTCTGCGATCTTCTCCAGGCACTCCCTGCCGAGCCGCCTCGTCACGAAGCGGGCCAGGCTCTCGTCCTCGTCGTCCTTTCTTCCCGGCACGAAAAGCTCCATGCCCATCCTGATCTTCCCCGGCCAGGATATGAGCCTCGATTTGACGAGGGGCATGATCATGGTCGGCACCATGAGCATAACCCCTTCAGGAAGCCGGTGCAGGCGGCCTCCTGAATAAATGTAGGTCCCTTTGTAGCGGTCGTTGGTCGGCAGGAGCTCATCGCTCAGACCGACCTCTTTTATAAGATCGACGGTCCAGTGCTTTTCGGGAAGAAAACTGTCGGGTCCGCCCTCGATGAGAAAGTCGTCGATCTTCTCCGTGATCAGCTTGCCCCCGGGCGAGCTTTCCTTCTCGAAGATCGTGAAGTCGATGTTTTCCTTTTTGAGGCGCACGGCACAGGCGAGGGCCGAACTGCCGCTGCCGACGATGGCTACCTTCATCCTTTCTCTCCGAGTGCCTTCTCCAGGATCCGGGCAAGGGCGGCTATGAACTTGTCATACGTGTTGAGAGAAGAGATTCTCAAAAACTCAAAACCGAGGGTCGTCGCGTAAGCGCGATGGACGATGTCCATATCGTACCACGTCTCGAGATGGTCGCTCACGAAGCCGATAGGTATCTCCACCACCTTTTTTACTCGCCCAGCCAGGCTGTCTATCATGCGCTCGACCGAAGGTCCTATCCAGGGCTCTTTCACGCCCTGGGGCACGCTTTGCCAGGCGAGACCGTAGTTCTTTGTGAAACCGCACTTCTGTGCCACTGCCTGAACCGTCTCTTCCACCTGAGACTTGTACGGCTCGTCGCTGCAAGAGCAGGGCAGGCTGTGAGCCGAAAAGAGATGATAAGATTCTTCTCCGGTGCTTTCCGCCTTGATTTTTTCCGCCCAGCAGTCGACAAAAGCGGACTCATTACACCAGCCCGATATGAAGGTAATCGCCGGCCGATAGGACAAGGAGTCGAGGCTTGTCTCGATTGCCTTGAGGTAGGCCCCGGTCGTAAGGGAGCTGGAAAAGGGGGACATGGCCAGAAAGGCCAACCGCTCCACGCCCGATGCGCAGGCCTGCCCGATCCTCTCTCCTATGGAAGGGTGGGAGTATTGGTATGCGGCGTGGATAGGGAAGGGCTTTCCCATCTCCCTTTCGAGAAGGGCGGCCTGCTCGTCGGTTATAGCCGCCAGGGGAGAGCCTCCCCCAATGGCCCGGTAGCGATCCACTAATGGAGCGAGCATTGCCTGCGCCCGTTCGCGCCCCATCATATTCGTCAGGAAATCCGGCACCTCTTCAAGGCTCCGGGGGCCCCCGAAGTTGACGAGGAGCACGCCCGTTTTCATAGGGCGGACTTTCCTTCCTCATGGACGCACTCCACGAGAAACTCGACGTTCTCCACCGGTGTCGCCGGCAATATGCCGTGGCCCAGGTTGAAGATATGGCCCCTCATCCCTCGGACGGGCCCGACGATCTGCCTCACCTCGGCTTCGATCGACTCACGAGTACCGAAGAGGGCGGTAGGGTCGAGGTTGCCCTGGATCGCGCGCTCCCTGCCGACGAGGCTCCACGCCTCATCGATGGGCGCCCGCCAGTCTACCCCTATGACGTCCCCCCCCGCCTTAGCCATGAGCGGGAGGAGATGAAAGGTGTCCACCCCGAAATGTATGGCAGGCACCGACCGGTCGAGGCCGGCGAAAAGCCTTTCCATGTGGGGCAGCACAAACTCCCGGTAATCCCCGGTCGAGAGGATGCCGACCCAACTGTCGAACACCTGCAGGGCCTGGGCCCCGTGTCTCACCTGGGCATTGAGATAGTCCATGACCATGTCGGTCAGTCTGTCCATGAGAGAATGAAAGAGGGGACCTTCAGTGTGCATCAGCGTCTTTGCTGCCTGGTAGTATTTCGAGGCGCCCCCTTCGATCAAGTAACTCGCGAGGGTAAAGGGGGCCCCTGCAAAGCCGATAAGCGGAACCGATCCGTCCAGCTCTGCCCTGGCTCCCTCGATAGCCTTCAACACATAGGGTAGGTCCTCTTCGACATCAAGAGGCCTCAATCTCTCCACGTCCTGCCTCGAACGCACCGGGGTGCCGATCGCCGGGCCTTCAACGTCGCCGAAGGAGAGGGGCACCCCCATTTTCTCAAGGGGCAGGAGGATGTCGGAAAAAATAATGGCAGCGTCGAGATCGAAGCGCCGGATGGGCTGAAGAGTCACTTCCACGGCAAGCTCCGGGGTCTTGCACATGTCGAGGAAGCTCCTGCGGGCACGGATCTGCCGGTACTCTTCCATGTACCTCCCAGCCTGTCTCATGAGCCATATGGGTGTGCAGTCCACCAACTCCCGCCTGCATGCCTTGAGAAAACGATCGTTCCTGGCCATTCGAAAGTATAGCCGAAAAGCCCCACTAATGGAAAGGGGAGAGCGCACAGGCAAAGCAAAGGCAAAGGCAAAGGCCAAAGGCATTTAAGGACAAGTGCCCGTGGGGAAGCGTATGGCACCCCTTCCTCTCGCACATCAGGCTCCGCTCCCGACCAGTGTAAGCTCCGCTTGAGCTTGATGTGCATGGTGGCGTACGAGCTAAAAGCAGTTCGAGCATGACACATCATCCTGACGGACCGCTCAAGCTGCGCTAACGCTGGTTAACGGTCGCTGCGCAATATGTGCGAGAGGAAGGGGTGCCATACGCTTATGGGATTGCCAGGGGGTAAAATGCCTGTGCACTGGAGGGGAAAAAGGGAAAGGAGGGAATGGAATGGGCGGCCTTTAGGGCCGCCTCTGTTATCAACCCTCACCATAGCACTATACGCCTGCGGCGGTCCTTCCTTTTGTTGAAGGGGAGTCTCTGCGAGCTTTGCTCGTAGAGGGGGCGACGCGAGCCCCATTAGTTGCTGCTGCCGCCACCTTTATCAATCATCCTGGTGTGTAACCCCCGAGGGCCGGAACCGGGGAAAGACCGATGGACGAGGGATGACCACCCTTCGGGCTCGGACGAGGGACGAGAAAGAAATCGCGAAAGCGTTTTGCTTTCGGCGGCCTCTAGGGCCGCCCTCCTCTTAAATTGGTGTTGGTGTGTACATCCTATGAGGGCCGGAGCCGCGCTCTCTTTAATGATACGGCTCCGCGTGCCACCGGCCGGTCGGATGGGAGGGATCGTGAGGTGTGGATGCAATTTGAGCCTTGCTGCCCGGATGGCGTACTGAATGTACGTCGGAGGGCGCATGGCGAAAAGTGCGCCGCAGATCGCGATTCCTCCCAGCCGACCGGCCACATCTCGTGCCCCAATTGGCTCTTTGCCCCTGTGCCTTTTCGCCGCTTTCAATCTGTGTCTCTTTCAGCCTGCACCGTTGCAGGAGAAGCATCCCACTTATATCGGCACCGTGGGGTTGTCCCGGCTTGGGTTGCAAAACTGACCGAATACGAGTACTATAACTGCCATGGAGCGCTTGATCCTCGCCTTCGGCACTAAAGACCTCTTCCTTGAAGACATCCATTTTCTCGCCCGCAACTGGACGGAAACGCCCCGTATCGTGACTGCCACGAATGCCAACGCAAGAGAAGTCGTGGTGGAGAAGACCTCTGCCCTTTTCGCCGAGCCCGACCTTGTGGTCGTGCTCCTCGACCCGGCAAAGGAGACAATCGAGCAGCTCCTTGCTCCCCTCAAGGTGCTTAAGGAGCGTGCCTGTATCATCATTTATTCAACGTTGCCCGAACTCGATATACCCAAGGAATTGGGCGCTGCCAAAATAAGGGTTGAGCAGGAAAAAGAGAAACGCTTCAAGGACAGGGTGCTCACCGCGGTCAGAGCGGATGGCAAGAAGATGACCGACAAAGCCTATGCCCTTCTCAAGGAAAGGATACTCGACGAAAGCCTCCTCGAATCCGAGCTTGCGAAGCTGAGCGGATTTGTGGGAGACAAGGCCGTCATCGAAACCAAGGATGTCGCTGCCGTCGTCACCCAGATGATGCACGAGGAAGATTTTATCGGCCTGGCCGATGCCCTGGCGCGCAAGGACAAGAAGCAGATCATGACGATCGTCAACGGCTTGCTTTCTCAAGGGATGAACCTGCTCGCGATCCATTCCTTCATGTCCAGGCACATAGGCCTCCTGCTTCAGGCGCGGGACGCAGAAGAATTCCTTGCGGGGGCCTCCGACTTTCGCTCATTTTCTAAAAACTTCGCAGGACTCAAGGCCCATCTCGACCCTGCCCCCATCGACAAAAGACGCTACTGGGCGCACCAAAAGCCTTTCTACGCCTTTAACCTGAGCAAGACCAGCCGCAGATTCTCCGAAGCCACGCTTGTATCCTTCCTCGGCATGCTCGCCGACCTCGACTACAAGGTAAAGAAAGGCACGCGATACGACAGGATGAATCTTGAGGCAGGGCTGCTGGAGGCGTAGATGAGGCGCCTCTGGGTCCATGTTCTGCTTTTCTTACTCACCATCTTATCTACATTCTATTCCAGGGGACCGCTCTATAGCGCCTCCATCATGACTATCCTTCTCGCTCACGAGATGGGCCACTATTTCACGAGCAGAAAATACGGCGTCCCTTCCTCTCTGCCTTATTTTATTCCCTTCCCTTTATCGCCCTTCGGCACCCTGGGCGCGGTCATCAGGATGAGCGGGACCATCTCCAGCAAACGGGCCCTTTTCGACATAGGCATCGCCGGCCCTCTGGCCGGTTTTATCCTCTCCGTGCCCTGTGTCTTCATCGGCACCAAGCTGTCCGTGGCCGTCAAGGTCGCCCACATCAGGGGCGCCGTTTACCTCAATGACCCCCTCCTGTTCAAGCTCGCCGAAAAGCTTATCTGGGGTGATCTGCCCACGGGGTATGCCGTCTTCATACATCCCATAGGCTACGCAGGCTGGGTGGGCCTCTTCATCACCGCCCTCAATCTCCTGCCCATAGGCCAGCTCGACGGCGGCCATATCATCTACGGTGTTTTCGGCGCGAAAAGCAGGGCCGTGTCGAGGGCCCTCATCCCGATCCTGCTGCTCATGTCGATCTTCTACAACCTCGGATGGCTCGTCCTCGCAGGGCTGCTCTTGTTCTTCGGCATAGGCCATCCGCACCCCCTCGACGAGGAGACACCGCTGAATCCGGGGAGAAAGGTGATGGCAGTTGTGATACTGGCGATATTCGTGGTTTCTTTCGTGCCGGCGCCGTTCCCGGGGACGAGCTTAATCGATATCATCAAGCAATTCTTCATAAAATAGGGTAGGGTAGGGTGGATGTGGATGGATGGCCGCATGGAAGGAATCGCGATCTGCGGCGCCCTGCTCCGTTCGTGACGCTCCGCCGTACGATAAAGTACGGCTGCGGTCTACGATACTCACAGGGCATCCACACCTCATCGATCCCTCCCATGCGACCATCCATCCAGCGGAGCCGTATCACCTTGCCCCGCGGCTCCGGCCTTCATAGGTTGCACACACCAGCGCAATTGAATAGGGGCAGCGGCCCAAGAGGCCGCAAACATTTTATCTTCAAATACGTACCATTTCACCTACGAGTGCAGCACGGAGCAGGTCGATGAAATCTATCGATTACCATCTCAAAGCCGTAGCCGCTTCTACTCGTCCAGCACCTTTCTGACCGTCTTTGCGATCTCACCCTTTGTCAGTGGCTTCATGGCAAATGCCTTGATGTCCACCGCTTTGGCTGAGTCGGCATCAACCACATCGCTAAAGCCGGTGCACATGATGATGGGAGTGTCCGTTTTGATGGCGAGGATTTCTTTCACCAGGTTAACACCCGTTACGTTTAGAGTGGTAGAGCAAGGGTGGACGAAAGAAGCCGCGTGATTCAGGCAATGGCCCGTCCCCTTAATTATCCTTGCCGCTGGCAGACAGCCCCGACGGTCTGTCTCAATGCCGCAGTTCTCCCTGAGAACCGTGTGAAGGATCTTGCTGTTGCCCCGACGAGCATTGTACCCTAAATTTCGAAAAACATGGTAAATGCGTATTCCAAACCAGTAGAGTGGACTACGGGCGCCGTGTGACCTCACGGCCATCGGTTTCCCGCAGCCCCTCACCGAACCGGACGTACACGTTTCCCGATGTATCCGGCTCTCCAGAGGCCACGGCATATCTCAGCATACCGCTGAGAACGTCTTTCTGCACGCTGGGGACGGAACCACATTGGCCCTTGCTTTGTGTACACAGAGTATTCCCCCGGGTTCAAAACGCCTCCTGTCCCCCTTCGCCATGTGGACGGCTTTCCCGTCCTCGGACTACTACGAGGGCTCCGCCCCACATCATGTCCTTCCCCGGTCTCCACGGATAGCCTGTAATGAAAGGCAGACACGATGTGGTTCCCATGTTCCCGGTCCTCGACCTAAATGGGTGCTGTAGGTGACATACTCTACCCCTGACGGTATCCGGAAAGCAGGCAGAAGAAGGAGTGACCTACTTTCAGGCACGGGTTCATTCGAGCCTATCGGGCAGAAACATGAAGTCTGCCCGAATCTCACCGCAATGCTCTCGGTGCCATCTCACCTTTGAAAGTTTTGCCTAAATACAGAGGGCTTCCCGCGTATGCTTCGTGGTCTCACCATACACTCTGTGGTAGCCCGGCGCCCCGGTGATGGCCGTGACCCGGTACAGTTAAGGCCTCTCTTTCTGCGTATGACACCCCGCCGTTGGAACCCGGCAGAGCTTTGCGGCCTCCTTCTATCCGATCTCCTTTATCGGAAGGGCACATCTTGTGCCGGTCGAGAACCGGCAGGCACTGCACTGTATATAGAAGTGCGGCACGTTCATGGCGCACTCAGGTCTTGCAATCACACATTTGCAGAAAGCGTGGTGATAGATTGCAAGACCTCACGAGCTTTTTCCTACCCATAGCCCCCCTGATAGTTCTCGATTCATGAGATTCACGTCGCCTCCGACCCGCGTGGGGGCGGATGGCCAGGTCAGCAGAACCGCCCGAGCCTTCGGCTCTTTACCAGACCCCATACCCCATGACTGCCTCAGTCACGGCCGCGACGTTCTCCGGTCTCGATTCATCGGGGAAACCATTGATGCTATCGACAATGAGTCCTCCGTTGTCACCGAAGGTATCGATCAAGTCCTTTACGTCATCCTTCACCTGCCGGGGCGTCCCCGCGATCATAAGCGAGGCGGGGATATTGCCCCAGAAGCACATCACGTCGCCGATCAGCTTCTTGGCCTTCTTCCGGTCGACACGGTCAAAATGGCCGACGATCTTCCCAGGAGGCAATTCCTGGAGGAACTCCAATCTCGGTGTATAGTCGCCTTCAAATAAGGGAATAGGGGTCAGACCTGCATCGACGAGCCCGAGCAAGAGCGCTTTGAAGGACGGCCAGTAGAACTTGGCGAACTGCTCATTCGACATGAATCCGGCTGCTCCGCGGTGCATTGGGATAAAAACGCCCTTGTTCTGGACCTGTTCTGCCCACATGGCCGCCCCTCCGATGGTCATGGGGGTAATCATGTCGATGGTGGAAAGGAGCTTCTCCGGGGCCCGGTACATATCGATCGAGCTTCCTCTGAGCCCCCTGAGTGAGTCCGATACCCAGTCGAAGGGCGGAAAGGTGGCGGCCACCCACGGGATGGGATAGCCGAGTTGCATCATCTCCATGATATAGGCCATGGAGGTTCCCATTCCCTTTTCGAATTCGTCGGCGAGATCCAGCGCCTTCCTCATGATCTCCCTCAAGGGAGACTGCGTGATCATCTGGGCCAGGAACGCAGGAAGGGTGTAGGCGTTGGACATGAAGAAAAGGGGCGGTGCGGGCATCTGGGCCATACCGGCCAAGGGGGCCAGGACGGAAGAGATACGTGGCCACAACTTCTTCACCGCAAAGCCGTTCGGGTCCGCAAGCATCTCGTCATATTCGTCCTGCCTCATGTACTCCCCTTCTACCCACTGGAAGGGCTGATCGTCCTTCAGGCCGCCACCGGGCCACTTGAACTGTTGGATTCCCAGGATCTCCATGGGCCTTGCTGCCATTACCGGTCCAATAGATGGCGCAGTATCCCAGTTTTGGGCAAGGGTCTCCTCTTTAAGGGCCTGGAACATCCGGTCCTGGTGATACATGGCGTCTTTGTTCGAGATTCCCCGCACTCTTGTCGCATAGAAGTGGATGCACATGGGCGACAGAGGGACACGGTCGGGCTTGCGCAGGTGCATGGCATCGTCCATCCGTTTTGCCCGGGCGAGAAACTCGGGTGACGGTTGAAATGGGAGTGTCTCGGGTCGTTGATCTTCGGACATGATTACCCTCCTGATTCTTGACGGAATCCTAACTATTTGAAGCTTACATGCGCTGCTTCGTGTTCTCCAGGACGGCGAGTTCGAGCGGGTCGGAGGCTGAACGCCGACCCGCCTCTCTCTTCCATCCAGGACCTTTCCGCAGCTACTTGTTTGGGATGACCGGGAGCTGCAAGTAAGACTGATGGTCGGGGCCCGTGTAGATTGTGTTCAATGCCCCGTTTTGATAGGTTGTGTCAAGTGGATCGAGACCGGGCCCTACATCCAGCCGGATATGCCACCCTTTTTTGATCAGCGCCGTCGTCGGCCAGAACTCGACCTCGCATTCCACGATTTCTCCAAGAGCAAGTGGCTGGCAGTCTTCCTTCAGGTGAGTGTGGAAGGGTCGGTAGACTGTGGACCTTTCCGGATCAAGCTTCCTGTGGGAAACCTTGAGGGCCCCTTTCCCCAGAGGATGGATATGGCCTCCGGCGAAGGCTTTCGTAGTGTTGGGATCAACCGCATACGGAAACTTCCACGTCGTTTTCATCTATTACCCGCATAGCGGCACTTATGGCCATATCGTGGGAAGTGGAGGACACCCAGATGCCCAGCTTGAGGTAACCGGCAATTACCATGTCCTCGGCCATCGGCTCGGTCACAAAGGAGACGCCCGCAGCCGCGTCGGCCGCATACGTACTTGAATTTTCCCGAGCAGGCGCTGCTTTGTCTATTTTCAAGGCGGGAGGGCTCGGCATCCAGATAGTATTTGGTGTACTGAGTCCGGGCGATCGGCCATTCCTGCTCATCCTGCCAATAGTAGCCGCCCCATCCGGTACGAATCATCATCCTGACCGGCGGCTGATCCACAATCCCGTTATCTATGCCCTTGAGCCAATAATCGAAAAATGCCATTTGTTCTCTCAGGAATTCCGGCGCAAACATCCAAAAATGTATACCGGTCTCCGAGAGTATGGTCAGCTTCTTATGCGGGGATGCGGCATGGATAAAGGCCTCGCTGGCTCCGCGCGTATGGACCGGCAATTCCAAGCCGAAGGAGCTCCAGAAAGGCTGGGTGATCCTGGTTAGATCGGGGCTGATAGAGCCCGTGCCTGCGGGACCATAGATCTCGGAGTCCCAAAAGGGGTTGGCCTGGGCGACCTTGATGAAGTCGATCCCCCGCCACTCGCCGCAACATATCTTGGCGATAAAATTGAAGGGATTGTAAAGGCCTCCAACGTAGAGATAGTCACGGTAAGAATCGATATCGCCGTTCACTGGGATCATGGCCTTCAAGCTCGGCGGCTGAAGCTGAGCCATATTGAACATAGCCATGGCATATATGGAAGCCGCGTATACCCCTACATTGCCATCGGACCACGCCTGATGGCCCACCCATTCGATGGCGTCATAGTAATCTTCAGCTTCCTTCAAGCTGAACTGGTGATGCAGTCCGGGAGTCTTGCCCGTGCCGCGGCCGTCGACCATTACGACCACATATCCTTGAGGCACCCAATCCAAGGTATTGGGGCGTTCGAAGTATTCACTGACGTGCGCAAGCATAGGATTCGGCGGACTCCCCGGTGGCGGCAGTTCGGGCGGCGGAACCTGACCTGCGATTTCAAAGTGAAAGTGAATAAATGGGGTTTCGGATTTAGCTCCTTCGAAATAGGCATTCTCCTTTTCTTCGAATTTGAGCAGATCTTCGTCATTGCAGATGCATCCCAACCAGAAGGCTTTGCCATAACCCCCCAGGCTCATGATCACAGGATATTTCCCTTCCTTGATCGGGCGATAGACATCGGCCAGAAAATAGTGAGCCGTCCCGTGCGGAATTCTTACGTCGGCCAGCTTCTTGATGCCGTAGAGGGTCCGGCGCAGATGGTTTCGTGCCTGGGCAGGAGTGCGGAGAGTCGCCCTTAGTTCTTCGAATAACGCCTTGACTTCCGGATCGGCGGCAAACGCTTCTTCGCTTTGTGCGAAACTGATTTTGTACCTGTACCGTTTCACTATATTTCTGATCTCATCGGTGATGACAAGACCGTTTTCGACATTGCCGTCTTCGCCGAGGCTTTGCAGAGAATCTTGCAGATGTTGGTGACTCTGCTTCCTTATCCATTTTACATTTCCTCCTACTTCTATGACGAGGTGGGCGGGAGTCAAACGTTCACCTCCCAAAGCTGAGCCTAGTGACCGTACCTCCAATGGAAAATGTGACGGTTTCTCCCGGGCGGTAAGCGAATTCTCCCCTTTCGTCGGTCATGCCGGCCATCGTCGGGGTTTCGTATTCGAGCCCTTTAAGATTGTCGCAGAATGCTCCCTTCAATAATGGCGTGTTATCCATGAATAGCCTCCTTCCGGATCATCGACCCGACCAAATTTTATGTTTGTGGGCTAAACGGCTGGCCCTATCGTCTTCTAACTCCGTCTACTGTCCAAGCTTCTTTCCATAGCGATTTCATCAACCAGAGAATGCACGAGGTGGCTTCAGGAACTGGACTACGATGAGACCGATGATAGCGATGACACACACAATAACGATCGATGCGTGATAGTTCCCGGTTTTATGTAAAGCAGTTGCACCGGCGATAATACCTCCAAGTCCTCCAAAGAGGCCTACTCCCATCCACATCCCGACTATTTTCCCCGCAATATGGGCCGGATACCGCTTGGAAGCAAATGCTATGACATTAGCCCCGATCGAACCGATGAAGAATCCGGCAATTGCTAGAACAAACAGGCAGCACCGACATATTGGCCCAAACCGCGGGGAAGATGATCGAAAAAGCAAAAATGGCAAAAAACGTGTACCCCATCGAGATCACGGGCCTGACTCGCCCCCTGAATACCTTTTCCAGAATGAATCCTGTCGAGATTGAGCCGATTACGAAGGCAACCTGAACGAGGCTCATCAGTTTGCCCGCGGTCGTCGGCCCATAGCCGACACCCACGGGTTTGTCGAGGGCGAAATAGCCTGGCGTCAGGTCGTTGAAGGCCGCGAAGATCCATGTCAACATCAACATGAGCGCCAGGCCGATCCAGGTGGCGGACTGCCTCAGGGCGACTTTGAAGTCTCCGTCCGCAGCACCAGGTGACCAAGCTTCAAGGTCGGCAATTGCAGGCGGTCTGGGACCAAAGGCAAAGACAATTGCAAGGAGAAGACTGATAAACCCTCCTACGGACTGCCAGGCGATGGCTGATTGCCAGCTACCCGTTATAGAGAGGGCTGCAGGTGTCGTGAGAAATCCGATCGCGACACCCAGCGTGAACATGGCCCCCTGAAGCCCGGCCACAATGGCCCTCTGGCTTAAAGGAAACCAGAGGGCTGCCACGGCAGCCACGGTGGCAGCGATGGGACCGGCCCCGAAGGCCTGGATGACGCGCACGAGAACAACGCCGGGCAAGCTGTCGCCGACCAGCGGCAGGGCCAGCGTAGGGACGGTGAACAGCACGCTACTCACCAAAAAGATTGCCTTCAAGCCGTACTGTGCACACAGAAAACCGCCAGCTATGCAGGAGAGCGCTATAGCGAGCTGAAAAGTGGCCATCATTGCGCCGGTTGCCACCCCCGGCTCTATACGGAAGCTTTTCGCGATGAGGCCCATCAACGGTGCGGGAGAAATCATTATCACCGTGCTGGCCGCCGTCAACACACAAAGTACCACCAGCACGAACCATCGATAGCCTGGATACGGGCTGGTTGCTATAAACTGTCTGCCTTCCATTCTCGCCTCCTTTGAGTTATTGCTTCCAAGGTTCGGTATTTCGGTTTTACAAAACGTGTGCCACGGTCCGGAAACAACCGGTAATC
>CAVVPU010000185.1:0-8456 GCA_963750015.1 uncultured delta proteobacterium
TGATTTTGGATTTTGGATTAAAGCTCAAAGCAGTGCCGAGGCGGGGAATCAATTTTAGATTCTTGATTTTGGATTGAAAGCTCAAAACGTGATTTTGAATCAAAAGCTCAAATTCTGATAGGTTGTGATGGGGCACCGTGAGGGGATAATTTTTTCGTGCTCCTGTTGGGCACGCAGTCGCCTACGCGCGAGATAGGGTTAGTCATGGCCAACGCCTCCAGGAAAGGAAGGGTTATCCCATGGGTTATGCCTTCGGCAAGGCACAACCCATGGCAACTAATTCCTATAGGCAGAATCTTCGCCGGTCATTTTGGAGCGATAGGAGGGACTGACTTCACCGAAGTCCGCGGGCGTAATGTTGAACTGCTCGCAGGAAGAGGCGGAGAGAAGTGGCCTTCCTTAAAACCTCAGTTCAGTGTTTATTCTTGTACATCTGGAATGGAAGTGGTAATAATGACTTAGGAACAGGGGATGAGGGCGTCGCCTCGGAAGACAGCGAATAAAGCAACGGCCTTACCCCTCTAAAAATATGCAATTATTACAAAATATTAGGACAAAATGTATGATTGCAAGACCTGACCCCACGAGTTTTTTCGTAGCATGGACGCGCGGGTGCGCTCGCGTGCGCCCGCACGCGGGATAGGGTCAGTCATGGCAATTCCTATAGGCAGAATCTTCGCCGGTCATTTTGGAGCGAAAGGGGAGGGCTGACTTCACCGAAGCCCGGGCGTAATATTGAACTGCTCGCAGGAAGAAGCGGAGAGAGGTGGCCTTCCTGAAAACCTCGGTTCAGTGTTTATTCTTGTGCATCTGGAATGGAAGTGGTAATAATGACTTAGGAACAGGGGATGAGGGCGTCGCCTCGGAAGACAGCGAATAAAGCAACGGCCTTCCCCCTCTAAAAATATGCAATTATTACAAAATATTAGGGCAAAATGTATGATTGCAAGACCTGACCCCACGAGCTTTTCCCGGCTTCGGCTCACGCCGCTTTAGGTAAAGAGAACTGCCCTTGGTAGAATGCCCGAACCTCGGCCTGTTTGTCTAAAACGCTCCTTCTGATCTCGTCATGATTTGCTATCACGAGACCTACTATTCTGTGGTCCAGGGCGGTTCTCGAGAGCTGCTTCAGTGTCATGACTATCTCCCGGCTATCCATCCCCTTACGGTAGGGTCGGTCTTCGGCCAAAGCTGTGAACACGTCCGCCACGGCCACGATCCTCGCACCCGTGCTTAGCTCTTCTGCCTTGCAGTGGAAGGGATATCCGGAGCCGTCGAGCCTTTCATGATGATAAGCCGCCCAAGCCGTAATGCCCTGGATGCCACCTATGGTCTTGAGGATCGAATAGGTATGATACGGATGAGACTTCATGACCGCCATGTCTTCTTTGTCCAGAGGCCCTGGCTTCTCCAGGATACTGTTGGGTATGACCAGTTTCCCTACGTCGTGGAAATTCCCGGCTACTTCAATCAGCGTCATTTCTACTTCGCTTAATCCGAACGCCTTGGCGATTGTCGCAGCGGCAAAGGCAACGCCCGAGGAATGGGTTGCAGTAAAACGGGAGCGAAAATCAATGATATTACGGAAGAGCTCCGCAATCACCGATATCTCCGAAAGTCCAATCTCGCTTTTTCTGAATGGCCCGTCGTTAAGCAGGACCGAATAAAGCCTGGGAGAGCACAGATCGAGCCAGAACTCCTCCCTGGCGCAGACCGTCCTCACCAAATCGAGCACGTCTGGATGGACGGAGGTGCCGGTCAGTGCGTAGGTACGGGATAGAATGTCCTCGTGCTGGTGAAGGATGTACTTATGACGATCAATGAGCCGTTCCATGTAATCGCCCAGAAACACCAATTGGGAGTCAAAGGCAACAGGGGAGTCTATCGGCTCCACCCACTGGCGCCACTCGGTATGATGCGACCTCACAATATCGGACTCCCGGCTGAGCCAGGGCACGGTTCGTAAGAGCGCCGCCCCGCGGATGCAGTGCGCCTCGGCTTGATCTGTCTCCCAGTCGTGGAGAGCTATCTTCTCTTCAAGGGACAAGGCCCCTACGTCGTGGAGCAGGGCCGCCATGAAAGCGCTTTCGAGGCGCTCTTGGGGAAGGTGGGCGGCCTTGCCCAGTTCGGATACGATGAACGCGGTTCTTTGCTGGTGTTGAGCCAGCCGGGGGCTGGCCAAGTCCATGGCATCCGACAAAGACAGGATCAAGTTGCCCAGATTCACCGATATCGGTCGCTGCATTTTTGCTGGTCCCCGTTGTACTCGACCGCGTAGATTGCGAGAGCATCGCTTCGGCCCTTTGTTGTTATCGACGGAAGGAGGCCGCGGCATAAGCCGTACTTCTCACGAGGAACCGGGCACGACCGGCTCTCGTCTGTTTGCAATCTGCTTGTTCGATTGGTCTATACCGGCAGAGGATGCCTTCCTGAAAGGTGGTTTTTCAAGATTTTTCTTGCAGTCCAAAAATACGAATGGTATTCCTTGGACAGGTCAAATCAGATACCGACGGGGAATAATGCTACAATGAAAGACCTGACCCCAAAAGCTTTCCTCCCTTTCTCTAAAGTGCGTGGTCGAGCTACGGGACGAATCTTGACGGGAACATCCTACGTTCTTCCCATTCCCCTCTTTGTGGTCCTCATGCCTTTGAAAGAGATGCCCCCTTCGGGAACTGGTCGCAAGATTGCGTACTAAAAGCAGTTGTAATCCTTACAGTCTCTTGTATAATGTAGAGAAAAGGGCCGCAAGAAATCCAAAACGTCGCTTGACTCCAGCGCAATGTAGCGCGGGCTGATCCACATAACGATGCAGGCCGGTGGCCAACCCAACAGAAGAGAACTATAAGCAATGGCCATGGTAATCAGGAAAATCGTCGTTAGTAACTTCAAATGCCTCCGAGATTTTACGCTTGAGTTCAATAACGATTTGGACATCATCGTGGGCGATAACGAAACAGGAAAGTCGACTCTGCTTGAGGCGATCAATTTGGCATTGACTGGCCAACTGAATGGCAAGAGTCTTGCGTACGATGTTTCGCCGTACATTTTCAACAAAACGGCTGTATCGGAATACGTCCGGAGTCTAAGAACTGAGAACAGATTATCGCCGCCGAATGCCTTGATCGAGCTCTATCTCGAAGATTCAAAGGACTTGGCTAAGCTCAAAGGGAAGAATAATTCCTTGCGGGAAGACACAGCTGGGCTGTCCTTCTTGATTGAGTACAATGATGAATACGCTGACGAATACCAGAGTTATATCGCCAATCCAGAGGAAGTTAGAACCGTCCCCAGTGAATACTATCAAACAAAATGGCATTCATTTTCGGGAAGCGCTATTACCCAGGCGGGACTTCCCATAAAGACAACGCTTGTCGATACAACTTCTGTTAGGCTGCAAAACGGAACCGACTACTACATTCAAAAGACCATCGACGACATCCTAGAAAAGAAGGAACGAGCAGGAGTGTCTCTCCTATACAGAAGGTTGAAGGAATCTTTCGCTGAAGGTGACTCGATAAAGAGCATCAATCTGAAGCTGACAAAGAACAAAGACATTATTCCGGACAAAAGTCTGACTGTATCCATTGATGTCTCTCAGAAGACCAACTGGGAGTCAAACCTCACTTCATATCTGGATGAAATCCCTTATCAGTATGTCGGCAAAGGCGATCAAAGCATACTGAAGATGCTGTTCGCCCTCGAAAGAAAAAAGGCGAAGGAATCACACATCATACTTATTGAGGAACCGGAGAATCATCTTTGACTCCACAATGACCAAGCTGATCAAGATGATCAGCGATAAGTGCGGAGACAAGCAATTGATCATAACGACGCACAGCACCTTCGTGTTGAACAAACTCGGAATCGACAAGCTGGTTCTTTTGAATGAGAACTCTGGTAGTCTGACCTTGCAAGATTTGTCGGAAGGCACCCAGGAGTATTTCAAGAAGTTGCCTGGCTATGACACCCTGAGGCTTGTCCTAGCCAAGAAGTCGATTCTAGTCCGAAGGTCCATCGGACGAGTTGTTTGTCCAGAAGGCATACGGGCAGAAACATGGCAGGCTTCCAATCGACGACGGCATTGACGTGATATCCGTGAACGCCTTAGCCTTCAAGCGGTTTCTGGAGATAGCAAAGAGGCTGAATAAGACGGTGGCAGTGGTCACCGATAATGACGGTAGTTGCAGCAGACTGAAAAAGAAGTATGAAGAGTATTTGGGGGATTCCGCTTCTCCCAATATAAAGATATTCTATGACGAGGACGAGCAGTGCGCCACCCTGGAGCCTCAAATTGTGAAGTATAATGACCTTACACTGCTCAACAGGATCCTGGGCACAGAGTATAAAGACAAGGAAGCCTTGGTCGCCCATATGCTTGACAATAAGACGGACTGTGCCTTGAGGATCTTCGAGTCTACAGACAGAATAACCATACCACCGTATGTTGAAAAAGCCATTGAATAATAGGGTGGTCATAGCGGCAGCCGGCTCGCGGAAGACCACCTACCTGGTAGAAGAAGCTCTGACGTATAGCGATCAAAGAATCCTCATAGCAACCTATACAATTTACAATCTCAGTCAGATAAGACAGTACTTCGTAGATCGTGTGGGCCTCGTTCCCAGCAATATTGTTCTCCGGACCTGGTACTCATTCCTGCTGGAAGATTGCGCGAGGCCTTATCAAAGTGTTGTCTACGATAAGAAACGCATCAAAACTATCGCCTTCGTGGAGGGAAGGTCCGATCCGTACGCCAAGAAGAGCGACACCGACAGATACTTCTTCGCAGACGGAGAGAGAATATACAGCGACAAGATTTCAGACTTTGCTTGCACTTGCGACGGCAAGTCCAAAGGCCTGGTAATCCGAAGACTTGAGCGAGTCTATGACCACATCTTTATTGATGAAGTCCAAGATCTGGCCGGGTATGATTTCGATTTTTTGGAACTGCTGTTTCAATCTGGCGTCAACATCACCGTGGTGGGAGACAATAGACAAGCGACCTTCTTTACCAATTGCTCGCCGAAGAACAAGAGGTATAGGGGGCAAAATATCATCGCCCTTTTCAGGGATTGGGAAAAAAGAGGAATGTGCACCATCAGAGAGAGGAATGAATGCTATAGATGCAACCAGGAGATCTGTCGGGTGGCAGACTTGCTGTATCCGGATATGCCAAGAACGGAATCCATGAATGGCGAGGCCACCGGCCACGACGGCGTCTTTACCGTTTCCTCGGCAGACCTGCAGGAATACGTGCGACAGTACAATCCAGCTATCCTAAGAGACACAAAGAAGACGAAGACAGAAGGCCTACGGGCACGTAATTTCGGCGTTTCAAAGGGACAGACTTTTAATAGAGTCGTTGTCTTTCCGAACGGACCAATAAGGGAGTTCTTGAAAACCGGTGACCCTAGTCGCCTTAACGCCAAGACAAAAGCGCTCCTTTATGTGGGGATTACCAGGGCGAGGCACAGCGTCGCGTTCGTTTATGACGATGGGCCCTGCTGCCTGCCCAAATGGGATCAGTGGCCTTGCTAGTGCAGCCGCAAGGATACCCTATATTTTTGAGGATTCTTCTTCGAACCCGGCCTGTGGGACACTATGAGTTTCCTTCTTGTGCATCTATATCCGCAATCCTGTAGAACTTGAGGCAGCAGAAAGACAAAACTAGGAATAGCAGGGGAACTCGCTACGCATAGCAAGGTGAAATGGCGGTACGGCCTCAAAGGTCCGCCGCCCCTAATGACCCTCCCCGCCGCAAGCAGAGGGGTATCAACTACGAAAAAGAGACAAGGCCTTCGCGGCAAGCCGCGGGGAACGTACCCCTACGGGTTCAATTGGTGTTGGTGTGTGCATCCTATGAAGGCCGGAGCCGCGGGCTCTTTTATGATACGGCTCTGCGTGTCACCGGCCGGTCGGCTGGGAGGGATCGTGAGGTGTGGATGCAATTTGAGCCTTGCTGCCCGGATGGCGTACTAAATGTACGTCGGAGGGCGCATGGCGAAAAGTGCGCCGCAGATCGCGATTCTTCCCAGCCGACCGGCCACACCTCGTACCCTCACTCGCCTTTTGCCCCTTTTGCCTTTGCCCCTTTTGCCCTTTTGCCCCTTCGTCGGTCTGGCCCGTATGCTCTTCGTGATGCGATCAGCCGGGGAAGAGGTCCTTTGTCATCTCTTTGAGCCCCAGGCTGGTCATCTTCTCGGGCGTCGGAGCACCGTCATTCGTCCAGCCCCTCAAACTGTAGTATCGGTCGAGGAATTCCTCCATCTCCCTTACCATTTCTCCCTCACCCGGCGCCCCTAAGGTGTGGAGCGGCTCGTGGAGCATCCGGTCAGGCAGCTTGTCATCTTTCCGGCCGAAGCCTTCCCTCACGTTGAAGGCCCGTTCCACGTTGAGTATCCGGTCCCCCACCTCCGCCATGTATGCGGGGTTGGCGCAATGGTCCATGCCGGTCGCGGCGGCGAGGAGCCTGCCGAAGACGTCCGGGAACCATCCCCAGCTACGGGAGAAGGTACAGGCAATGCCTATCTCCGCTGTGGCCGTGCCATTCTGGTTCCCTATGACGATGTCCGCATTCTTCGCCTCGTCGAAACGGTTGATCGGCCTCGGGAAGGGCACGCCGAATATCTCCTGTGCGGCATAGCCGTAACAGTGGCTGCCGCCGATGTTCGAGGTCGCGTAATTGAACCCTTGAGATTTTGCTCCCCTGGGCTCGTAAGCGGGCAGTTCCATGCCCTTGGTGTGGATCGCACAGGCCTCGGCTCCTCTCCCGATCATGCGGCTCGCCCTGACCACGCCTTCTGCGAGGATATTGCCGAAACCTTCTCTCAAGCCGATCTTCCGGACCAGCTCGACCATGGCCTGGTGGTTTCCGTAAACGAGCTCGAGGCCGTCCGTATCCTTATTGTCGATGATTCCGCGTTCGTACAGCTCGTAGGCAAGGGCCACACAATTTCCGGCACTGATCGTATCCATGCCGAGATCGTCACAGATCTGGTCGGCCCGAATGGTCGCCTCGATGCACAACGAGTCTATGGGGGCGCTGAAGACCCAGATCGATTCGTACTCGGGACCCTCGCTCCACGCACCTGCATAAGGACCGGTCTTGACCGTATGGGCCTTGCCGCACCGGGCCGAGCAATTATAACAGCCGAATTCACCGGTTCGCAGCTTTCTGTATTCCTCGCCATATATCTTCTCGCAGTCCTTCATCTGGCCGTAGCGGAAGTTGCGGGTCGGGAAAATGCCGATGGAATTGGTGACATTTTGAGTAGCCGTCGTGCTCCATTCCTTGTGCTGCTTGAACTGTCCGCTTTCTTTGTAAAGTTTCCCCTGCTGCGCGGCGAGGGTCTTGAATGTTTCGGGGTCGGAGACCCTGATATTGCGCTTGGCAGTCACTGCTATGGCCTTGAGGTTCTTGGAGCCCATCACCGTACCCACCCCGCAGCGTGCTGCCGTCCGTCTGCCGCTCACCACTGCGGAATACCTCACGAGCCGCTCGCCGGCCGGCCCGATACAGGCGATGCGTGTGCCCTCTCCGTGGCGCTGAAGGATCATCTCCTGGGCTTTCGCCGTGTCCTGTCCCCATATCCCTTCTGCATCGAGAAGCTCGCACCCATCCGACGTCAGATGAATGTAGAGGGGCTTTTCCGCCTTGCCCTCGATGATGATCGCCTCAAAACCTGCGAACCGAAGCCATGCTCCGAAATCCGATCCCCCCACGGAGCGGGCGTATCCGCCGGTGAGAGGGCTCTTGGTGCATATCATCCAGCGCGAGGCCGACTGGGCCTGCGTGCCGGCAAGGGGGCCTGCCAGGAATATAAGCCGGTTTTCCTCGCCCAGAGGATCTGCCAAGGGCGGCTGCTCGCGATAGAGCATGGCAGCGCCCAGGCCCCTTCCTCCTATGAAAAGCTCGCACAACTCGGAAGGGATGGCTTCGGTTGCCCAGGTGCGGGCGCTCAGGTTTACTCTCAAAAGATGCTGGGGATATGGCGTCACAGCTCACCTCTCTCTAGGAGACTCTTGGCAACTTTGAGGATAGCACAAATGAGGTTTCCGGTCATTCTGTCATGGAAGACATAATTCCAAGTCTTTTGGGCCTTTTCAGGCTATGTCCGGCCCTTCGGAAACAAGGCCGCAGAGAGCCGGTTCAAGACAAGGGCGAGACACGCTGCCGCTGTGTAGGTGGGCACCAGAGCGTGTCCGGGGAGCATGGCTGCAACCACGAAGAGAAAGGCGGCGGAGGAGAAGCAACCGACAAGGCACCCGAGGAGCAGACGATGGGCCACGGACGGACCTCCCTGCAGGTGTGAGAAGACGGCCATGACGGAAGCGAAGACCGGGAAGGGGGAGAGAAGGCCGCTCCAGGTCGCGCCCAGTCCGCGGGCAAATCCCGTGATGATCAGGACTACCATGGTGGCGCTCGCCATGCGAAGGGGAAGGTCCCATCGGAGTA
>CAVVPU010000186.1:0-4895 GCA_963750015.1 uncultured delta proteobacterium
GAGCAGGGGAGAACGTGAACTATATGAAGAAGGATAGAGAATCCGTCAAAATAGAATTGTGCCCCGAGTACCGGCCCTCAGTTTACGCCCTCAGCCATTCATTCCGATCTATGCCGGCTCTAGCAAGTATTTCCTTGAGCAACGGTATCCCAATGTCATCCGAATGAGGATTGGGTATTGTGAGTCTTAACGTTCCTTTCGTCATGAAGTAATGCCTACCGCCCTTGTAAGGCCCTTCGAAACCAAGGGCTTTTAACTTCTTCACCAAGGTATTCCAGGAAACCGCAAGAAGCCGGTCGGACATTTTAGACAGCTTTCGCCACGTCTATGTTCAAGTCTATCTCCCCGAGGGGAGGGATGGCGTGTCCCAGCTTCAACCCTAGAAGAAGCCAATCATCGATTACGGCCTCCAGCTCGTTTCTGCACTCCTCCAGTGTTTCTTTGTTTGCCCATACTCCCGGCAGCTCATCCACCCATCCGTAATAAGTTCCGTCTTCAAGAATCTTGTATTTCGCACGTCGCATAGCTTCTATGAGATAACGTCCGATCATGATGGCCCTCTCCTCTTTCAAACCCTGGACTTTCGTTCTTCCCTGCAAGCCCCCTCGTGCGGAGCGCCGTCTGTATCTATACTATTACATGAATCGAGAGCGAATCCAAGTGAGAAGTCATGCGTATTCAACGTGGCATCAGGGCAAACGCATTTGGAGCTAATATTCTCCATAACAGCGTACAGCAAAGGATTTCTCCCCTCGAAAGGCGAGGGAAGCACGGATGTTTCCGTTGGCGGCCTCTATGGCCGCCCTCCTCTTAAATTGGTGTTGGTGTGTACATCCTATGAAGGCCGGAGCCGCGGGCTTTTAAAGATACGGCTCCGCGTGCCACCGGCCGGTCGGATGGGAGGGATCGTGAGGTGTGGATGGGCTGTCGTGCCTCATTGACCGCAGCCGTACTCGATGTACGGCGGATGGGCATGAGGTGCGGCAGACCGCCGCAGGTCGCGATCCCTCCCATCCGACCGGCCACACCTCGTGCCCTCACTCGTCTCTTTGTCTCTTTGTCAGTCTCACCCGTATGCTCTTCAAGGAAAGGTGCCATACGCTTCTTGAAGTCATCCTGGGGGCATAGGGCTCAGCCCTCGACAGCAGACAACTCCTTCTCCAGCTTATCCATGTTTTCCCGCACCTTTCGGTCTTTCATGCGGGTTTCCAGTCGGCTCACTACCTTCGTCACCGCAGAGTACGTGATATTTCCGAAGTAGGCCCCGATCTGCGGATTGGACAGGGCCGTATGCTTCCGGGATAAATAAACCGCATAGTTCCGGTAGGGCGAAGAGGTAAGCGCTGTTTCCGTGGGGATTTTGAAACGGGCGGCTACCAGCGCCACGATATCATCGAGGTCGATGGCTGAGGCGCGAAGTGACCTGCGGAAGGAGACTTCCTTCTGGTCGGTGTCCTTCAACTCCTGAAGTACCTCTTTAATGAAGCTCTTCCTGCCGAGAATCATGCCTCCGTAAATCTCCCTGGAAGGACTCTTCAGCTCCTCGGTAAGCCCTGATTCAACAAACCGGCGATAGCTCTCGGGACCATGGCTCATGGCCAGAATGAGGTCACGAAAGACGAAGGTCTCCCGTTCTGGATCGATAAAGGCAGGGTAGCTGCTGAAGGGGTATGCTTGAGGTGTATCGCTCATACGGGCGCGGACCGGATTCAGGTGAATATAGCGGGAGAGCTCCAGGAGGTAGGCGTCCTTGTCGACGAGAATGGATTTGTACCTGCCTTGGAAGAGATGGCCTGACCGGCCCCTCTTGATATTGAAATAGGTAGTGAAGCCGCTCTGGACCGCGTGCATGAATGAGCTGAGGTTGGCTTTCGGAGTTTCCACGATGAGATGGTAATGATTGCCCATGAGGACATAACAGTGGATGACCACAGAAAAGCGCTCGGCCGACGAGCGGAGATCGGCAAGGAACTTCTCGTAGTCGGCCTTGGAGAGAAAGATCCTCTTTTTCTCGTTACCCCTTGCCGTTATGTGGTAGAAGGCACCTTCGTATTCGATCCTTAAGGGACGGGCCATGGGTCAGCTCCTTGGTGGAGGGTAAAACCTGCTTCTAGTCTACCATGGAGGATTGTCTACTGTCAAGGGCTGACCCCTTTGCTTTTCTCTCATACGGGCGCGGACCGGATTCAGGTGAATATAGCGGGAGAGCTCCAGGAGGTAGGCGTCCTTGTCGATAAGGATGGATTTGTACCTCCCCTGGAAGAGATGGCCTGACCGGCCTCTTTTGGTATTGAAATAGGTGGTATAGCCGCTCTGGATCGCATGCATGAAAGAGCTGAGGTTGGCTTTCGGGGTTTCCACGATGAGATGGTAATGATTGCCCATGAGGACATAACAGTGGATGACCACGGAAAAGCGCTCGGCCGACGAGCGGAGATCGGCAAGGAACTTCTCGTAGTCGGCCTTAGAAAGAAAAACCCTCTTTCTCTCGTTTCCCCTTGCCGTTATATGGTAGAAGGCACCTTCGTATTCGATCCTTAAGGGACGGGCCATCGGGTCAGCTCCTTGGTGGAGGGTAAAACCTGCTTCTAGTCTACCATGGAGGATTGTCTACTGTCAAGGGCTGACCCCACTAGCCCCTCCATAATAGCCCTTAGCTCCTCCATAAGGAAAGGAATGAACGTTATGGCATGGGAGGTGCACTAACCGGGGATGGGTGCCTTTTTTGACACTACCGCGCGAGAAGAAGCACTGTCAAGTACTTTTTTGGGTTACTTTTTTGGGTTACTTTTTTGGGTTACTTTGTGAGAAGATGGGAAAGTGGGGAGTGGGAAAGGGATGACCGTATAAGCATTTCCCCTGAGGAGCCCCGGAAACATCATCCATTTCAAACCAGCCTCCATATAAATAAAAAGCCTGGCACGTTGTTCATCGAGTGGGCGACGATTCCGCCCCAGATTGATCCTGATTTCTGATAGGCCCACGTAAAGATCAGGCCACGGATAAAATGAAATATTAACGCTTCCATCCCAACTGGATGCGCCATTGCGAAGAATAGGCTGGAAAGCAGTGCTGCCGGAAACACGCCATATCGAGTTCTGAGTGTGGAATAAAAAAATCCCCGAAAGAGTAGCTCCTCAGTTATCGGCCCAATCCCGACCGTATCGAGGGTCGTGAAAAGTTTTAGGAGTACCCCGGAAGCGGCGAAAACGTCGAACTCGGGGGGTTTTATGTGCCTCGTTACGTAAACAAACATCGTAAGCGCCGGAAAAATAGCCCCCAAAGACAACCCATACTTGCAGACCCTTCCGAAGCGGCCCGTCGACAGTATCCGAAAAGTACATTTATATCCAAGGAAACACATCGCCGCGCAGAACACGCCCACACTAACATAAAAACCCATAAACCGAGAATAATGTTGCCGAGTAGCAGTCAATGCAGTAACAAGGAAGAATATTCCTACCATTACATGCGGGGAGCCCTTTCTATCGCCCCCCGCTTCTTGATCCTCGTTCAATTGTCCTTCCTCGGGCAGCGTCTTCCTGTCGATAGCTTGAGGCTGTTCATGCGAGCCCGCAAAATCCTCACTTTCCTTTTCGCTACTCCGGTTGTCGTTCACAATATCTCTCTCCAGACTCACAGTTTTATCATATACAGATGATAGAACCAATCTCAATCATTACCAACGCAGAAAAAAATGAGCCCAGAGTTCCGACAAGAACCGGGGCCATGTGGGGGACGCCCATAACTAAATAACTAAGTTTGCCCCGTATCGGCGAGAAGTATATAGCCCCTCTCCTTTACCAGCCTTTCACCCCGTGCAACCGCTGCCGCCACTCCGGGCTGGGTCATTTCCAGGCGCACTGAAAGCTGTGTCTGGGACATGCCGAGTTCTCGGACGGCCCAGGGAAAGCTTGTGGGGTCAAGAAAGCTTGTGGGGTCACCCATCAGAGGGCACTCTGTCAAGAGATAATTCTCCCCCGCTGCACAAACCGGTCGGTTTTGCAGAGCCAGCATAGGTTATTTCCGACCACCCGCTTTTTTGCCATCCGTTGCTCTCTTCTGCGCCCGTTATTTCGTGTGTCGCGCTTCAAGTCGGCTCGTGCCCGACTTGAGCACCAGTCACCCATCGGGATCAAGGCTCTCTTGCGTGAGCCCCTGTCTTCCTTAAGAAGACCCAGAAAATCGTCGGTTCCCTGCCGTGTCCATTCAGTTCAAATCTCGTGGTTGCAAGCCAACCCGTGAGAGGCTCGCGGCAAGGGCAAAAGTCGACTCGGATGACAAGGGGAAGGCGCCTAATCAAATCTTCTGGTTATGAGCCAACCCCACGACAAAAGTTTCCTTCCCCCTCATCCGAAAAGCTTCTTCTCCTCGAATACTGCCTGATCCCTTAAGACATAGTACGATGCCCGTGCCAATTTGTGAGGGGCCATGTGGGGGACGCCCATAACTAAATAACTAAGTTTGCCCCGTATCGGCGAGAAGTATATAGCCCCTCTCCTTTACCAGCCTTTCACCCCGTGCAACCGCTGCCGCCACTCCGGGCTGGGTCATTTCCAGACGCACTGAAAGCTGTGTCTGGGACATGCCGAGTTCTCGGACGGCCCAGGGAAAGCTTGTGGGGTCAAGAAAGCTTGTGGGGTCTTGCATTGTAGCATTATTCCCCGTCGCCCTGGGTTAGTCTCCGTCTCTTCCTCCTTCCTCAAGGATGGGACGCGATCAGTCCAAACAAGCCGATCCTTGATCGCCGCTTTCGGATGCCCTATACTTTCCTGGTGGAACCGAAGCCTACGAGAAGCAATCCGGGGCGGCTATTCCCCGACACGGAGAAATTATCGCTACGCCGGGGGCCATCACGGTTTGCGTTGCGACCGGAAGAGGCATGGGTACAATCA
>CAVVPU010000187.1:0-27754 GCA_963750015.1 uncultured delta proteobacterium
GATGGACAAAACGAGAAATCAATTATGGGCAACAGGAGGAAGGTATCACCTAAATCAGGGAAAAACCCGAGCACCTGACGACCAATTCGTTCAAAAAAGGACCCCTCCTCCTTTCCCTTTCCCTTTCTACTTTTCACTACTTCCCCCCTCTTTACCGCATTCCGATCCCGCATTACGGGCATTCTGTTACTCGTTCATCAAATGAAGAACCCCAGGGAAAAATCCGTGCTGGCCATGCGATACACGGATACCGCCGCAAAAAGCAGGTAAGAAAAGAGGCAGATGAAGGTGAGCCTTTGCTGGATCAGGGGCAAGTTACTGGGAAAGACTGCTTATTTCTCTGAAAGGCATCAGGACTCCGACACCGAGCCCCGACACTACGCCGGCGAGAAGGGCCGCATAAAGAAGATAGCCCACGTATCCGTACTCCTTTTGCAGAACGCAGAAAGGGCAGTGGTGCGTTGGAAGCTCGTAGAAATACAGGGATATAAAGGAGATGAGCGCCACACCGGAGGTGAGGAAAAGTATGGTGCTCGACAACGAGAAAAGCCTGCCGAGTTTTTGCCTGGACAAAAAAACGACGCCCAAAAAACCTGTGAGGATGAGGCTCGAAAAGAAGGCGACCATTGCGGGCTTTGCCGGCAGTCCCGCAATGTCCGAAGCGACGCCGCCCATTTGGGGACTGAAGATGCTTCCGCAGCAGGATGTGATGATATCTGCCTTCAGTCGCGCAAAATAGACTGCCTGCAGCACTGTTTCCGCAAGAACGAAAGGCGCAAGCATGAGCAACATCCAATATTTCATCCTTATTAAGGGATAATCGTAGGCCTGATTGTCCGTATGGTTTACGATGAGCCAGAGACCCGCAAGGACGAAATTGAGTATCTTCAGCAAAAGAGTGGGGTAACCGTAGCGGTTGGCATTGAGACTCCCGGCGGCACACATGGCCCCCACAAAAAAGCTGTGAAGGCTGTCCGCGGTATATATGTAGAGAAAGAGTGAGCCGATTTGAAATACAAGCACATAGCAGAGTATCGTCGATACGAGGTACGTCCTCCTCTCCAATGCGAGCTGTTCCTCACTCCCGCTAGCCAGGTCCCAGCGTTTTAAGATCCTGAACCCGAAAAACGAGGCGTAAAGGACCATTCCGCTTATAAGGAAGGATACGAGGCAAAGAGCAATGACGGCGGGGTGAAATATCATGTTCCGGAACCGTCGATCATGCCGTCCCGAACGGCGACTACCCGGTCAACCACGTCCGCTTCAAAGACGAGGGGATCGTGGCTCGCAATAATGACCGTTTTTCCGTGGTCCTTCAGCCGCGCAACAATCTCCATAAATTCGATGGACAATGCGCTGTCGAGGTGCGCAGTCGGTTCATCGGCGATAATGACAGGAGGGTCATTCATGAGTGCTCTCGCAATCGCCACCCTCTGAGCCTCCCCTCCCGAGAGCCATTCCACCCTTGCGGAGGCCCGCGCCTTAAGGTCGAAGAGGTCGAGGAGTGAAAGGGCCCTTTCCTTCGCGAACCCATGGTTTTCTCCCAGCGGGTATGAGGGCAGCATGACATTCTCAAGGACGGATATCCCCTTCACCAGGTTGAGTTGCTGAAAGATGAAGCCGAATGTCTTCCGGCGTATCTCCGTTAAGAACCGTTCCGGAAGACTGGTTACCTCCCTGTCGGGGGCATTGGCGTCTTCTATGATCCCGTCCTTTTCGGCAGAAAGTCTCCCAAGCATTATTCTGCCGGAAGTCGGCCTCGCCATGCAGCCGATCAGGCTGAGGAGCGTGGTTTTCCCCGAGCCGCTCGGTCCCTTCAAGACGGTAATCTTTCCGGCGCTCAGTGAGAGAGTGACCCCCTTGACGGCTATGAACTCGTTCTGCCTGCCGAGGTTGAACCCTTTTCTTACGTTGATCAGTCTAATCATCCTTATGTCCTCATTACCGAGTCGGGGTCTACGATCGCAGCCCTCCATGAGGGCACTATCGTCGCCACGGTGTAAGGCAAAACGGTAAGGAAAAACATGATGGCAATCTGGTATGGGTCGATGAAGGGAACAAGCCTGAAGTCAGGATAAAGAACGGACCAGCCTTTGAGAACGGGCGCGAATATGAAAGCTGAAGAAAGGAAGACATGGACGTAGGCCAGGGCTGTCCCGAGACCGAAAGAAAAGAAGGAGACGAGGAGCCCCTCGTATGCCTTCACTGTGATCACATCCGAGATTTCCCAGCCGATAGCCTTCAGGATGCCGATTTCCCGCCTTTCTTCCGCGCTCAAACCCGATGCCTTCTCCCATGCGAGAATGATGAAGGCGAAGAGCACCATCGAGAAGAGGGCGATCAGGAGTCCGCCGCGCCAGTCGAACACGGAGTCATAGGTCCGCGCCATCTCGTCCCGGATGATAGGACGGGCATCAGGGAACATCTCCGATATCTTGGCGGCAATGGTAATCATCTCCTTCGGATTTCTCACCGATATCACGAGGTCCGTCGCACGATCCGTTGGAAGTCCGAAGATGCCTCTGAAGTCGCTCTCCGACACCAACACCAGGTCGGCGGACACCAGCGCCGATTGAGGCGAGATCACGTCGGCGACCGTGAAAGTGCGAACTCTCCCCTCATAGGTTCGGAACGCCATCGTGTCTCCGGGATGGATCATCCGGCTCTTCGATATCCCATCGCCGATAATGATTCTGTCACGGCCGGGGACCCCGGTCGGCGGAACCATAAGCGTATAATTCGCCCCGATGGTCGAATCGTACACGTACCCCCATAATCTGACGCCCACAGAAGTCACGCCCCGGATCTTTCTGATCTTCTCCAGGTAGCTCATAGGAATCGGGTCGTATCGCCCCTGCAACAACCGTTGAACCACAATTTCGGGCGCCCCCGAAAGAATAAGCGAAGCCTCCCGCTTCATGGCCTGCGTGAAAAGAACGGCCGACGCCAGGACAAACACCACGAGCGTATAAACTGTCAGTAGACTTAGGTTCTTACCCCTTCTCCTCAGCAGTGAAGAGATTGTATAATCAAGTACGTTTCTTTGCTTTTCAATCCAGCGCGTCATGCAGCCTCCGCACACCTAAAGGGGGACCCGCAACGGAGCCCGCAGGGAAGTGTTCAAGCGACGCCGGGTGGTCCTGGAACGCCGAATACAGGTCTGTTTGGGAAAGATGGCGGGTATAGCGGCTCTCGGTAAACAGACAGAGGTCCGTCAATTCCATCCGCCTCACCTCCCAGGCCATCTGTGCAAGCGACGGCCCATCGATGTGGCGCCGCAGAGAGGCATGGACACATATCAATCCCAGGAACAGCATGTTTATGCAGATTAGAATCAAGCAATACGTCGATCTTCTCATCCCCGCCCCGTTCCTTGTCCCGATCCCCTGCAGAAGGCCCTATTCAAGCGCCTTCACAATATCCAAGGTAACGTCTGGAAACCTCAGGATTTTTTTGCCCATGTGGTCCTTGGTAAATTCCTTCGCATCAGACTCATTGCTGAACGGGATCAGCTCGTTGCCCATGGGTCCAAACACGTGGCTTCCCATGACGTACCAGGCCTTCTTGGCATGTATCGGGAGGACGGTATAGTAGTCCATGACCCACGCGTCATTCACGTCTGCTGCTGTCTTGGAGGGGTTATACAGCTTCAAATCAAGAATGTACTTGAACATGTCCTTCGGCCCATCGAAGAAAGCGTGTGAGCCGTCCTTGAAGAGAACCAAGGCTGTCCAGTCGGGATACTTCGTGACAAACATCCCGCATACCGGGCACTTGTCTTTGGCCACGGGTTTCGGTGCTTCTTGAAGTCCCTGTTTTTCGGCTGCCCTTGCGAGAGGCACGAACAGCATGGCGCATATCAGCGCCATGGTTATGAGGGGTCCTGAAAAGTCTTGTATCCCCGGGCGCTGCCAACCCCTCATCCCTGCTTCTCCGGCGTTATAGCCTTCTTCATCTCCTTGCTCTTTTCTCTAGCAGCTTTGACGCTGTCGGAGATGTCTTTGTAAGCGGCATCCAGGGCATCGCCGAAACCACAGATGACGCCGCCGTGCTCCGTTACGAACTTCTCTGCATCCTCCTTCTTTGCAAAGGCCCATTTGCCGGTCTTCGCCATTACCCCATGCTTGTCTCCCCCCACAACCCATATCGCCGTCTCAGCGTCTATCAGCTCTTTTGTCTGGTAATCTCCCACGAGGATTTTGGTGAGCCCTTTTCCCATGTTCGATGCAAGCTCTAGGCATGCGCAACGGAGGCTGCATGTGCCGACCTGCGTACCGTCCTTGTATTCGAGGACCATCCTGGTCGACGCAAACCGGTCGAGGCTCATTCCGCAGTACTTACACTTGCCGTGCAGCACCGATTCGTCCACGTCGTGCGCCCAAAGGGTGCCGAGCGCAAGACAAAAAAGCCCAGAAACCACATAAAACAATTCTTCTCATGACGCCTCCCTTTCCTGAAAAGTTTTCCGAGCGCACGAATTCACCTGATTTCAAACCCATATTTCACAATGATTTCCTTCGCTTCTTCCGACTGCAAGAACGAATAAAGTTTGGCTGCGTCGTAATTGGCCTCCCCCGACGCAGTGAGCGCCATCATGCAGACAATCCTTGAATACAGTTTTTGGGGTACGGAAAAGAGAATCACTGCGTGTTTTGCGAGGAGTGCATCGGTCCTGTACACGAAGGCGGCGTCTGCCTCGCCACGCTCGGCATAGGTGAGACACTCCCGAACATCGCGGGCCATCACAAGTTTTTTCTCCAATTGTTTGTCTATTTGGGCCTTTCTGAGGGCCTCCATGGCATACTCACCCGCAGGGACGCTCATGGGACTACCGATGGCAACCCGGTCCAGTTTTACGAGATCGTCGAGACTAGCCGGCTTTCGTGGCGTTCGACCCGATAACGACAAGGGTGTTATACGCCACGGGCACAATGCTCCCCGCGTCCACATGTCTCTTCTCTCTGAGATAGTTCATCCATTTCAGATCGGGAAAGATGACCAGATCGAGCGCTGCGCCGCTGTCCATTTGCTTCGCGAGCACACCTGCAGACGCATAATTCTTCGTCACCTTGACCGAGGGGTTCTTCTCCATAAAGGCACTGGAGACATCATTCAGAACGTCCTTCAAACCCACTCCCGCCCCCAGCCTTACCTCGTCAGCCATCGCGGAAAACGGCAGGGCAAGGAGGATAACCACCGATAGAATCAGCCTGATCATGCTATTTCCTCTCACACAGGCAGGATTTGCACGCCTATGTCGGCGGGTTTTCCAAAATAGACCGACGACAGGACAATGATATCGACACCCGTTGCTGCGTATTGAGCCGCATTACCCTCGTTGATGCCTCCGGCGGCGGATGTTTTTACGGCGGGGTTTGCGCTCCGGATTTCCTGCACGAGCCGCGTCAGTTCGTCAGGCTTCAGTTTGTCCACCTGGACGACGTCAACTCCGGCACGCGCAATGCGCAGTGCCTCACTGGAAGTCTCGGCCTCGACTATGATCTTAGTCTCCGGCGCCCTGGCGCGGAGGTCAGGGATGCCCTTCAGGAACGCGTCGAGTCCTCCAGGAAAACCGTGTGATGTTTGAATACGAGGATCGTTTCAGAAAGCCCCAGCCTATGGGGAAGGGCGCCACCCGCCCTGATCGCCTTCATGACGATTTTTCGTCCCGGGAAAGGACTTACGGGTGGTTGTCACGGTTACCGTTGGATTCACCTTTCTCGCAGCCTTTACTATCCTCGCAGTCCTGCTTGCAACGCCCGAAGAGTATTCGAGCAGATTAAGGGATACTTTCCAGGCAGCATGCAGCGCTTCCACCGTTCCCTGTATTTCCAAAAATGTTGTGCCTGCCGGCACTTCCGTGCCTGTAGGCATCAGGTGGGTCACGGACGCGCCAAATTTCCCCGCCACGCGCCCCGCTTCCTCGGTGCAACACAGGGTAGTCTCCTCCCTCGTGGAAAAGAGCATCCTGGCTTCTTTCATCCCTATCCCGAGAAGATGGGTTGTCAGGTCGCCATAGGGAACATCCTCCTCAATGAAACGTTCTATCTCAGAATCCGGAATATACTGGTACACGTCGCCTCTACTCCTCTCTCGCACCCTTTGCGGGAGCGCTAAAAGCTGACCTGAAAGCGCACGGTTGCGTTGAAGGGCGAACCAGGGTAAAGATAGCCGTAGCTTGAAGCCGTATCCCAATACTGATGATCGAAAAGGTTTTTGATATTGAGGCTCACCTTATAGTTCCGCCAGTGGTAGTACGTCAGGGCGTCGAATGTCGCGTAGGCCGGCAGGGTGGCAACTATGTTGGGGGTGGCCTTCGCTACGAGGTTCGTGGTGCGGCTCGACACCGCCGTCATGCCTCCGCCGAAGCCCAACCCGGCGAGGGCGCCGGACTGGATTTCATAAACGCTCCACAACCGCAGGGAGTCGTCAGGCACGCTCGGTACTTTGGAGCCCGACTGATAGGTCTGGTCCTGCACGATTTTTACGTCCGTGTGAGCGTATGAGAGCAGGAGGTTCCATCCGGGGGATACCTTGTACGCGGCGTCAAGCTCAAACCCCCTGCTGCGCTGCTCGCCCGTTTCCACCTCATAACCCTCTTGGCTGAGCGTGGGGTTCGGGTCGCTCTCGAGCACGTTCTTGAGCTCGAGCTGGTATACGGCTGCCGTGAGGCTGAGCCGGTTGCTTATATCAGCTTTCACGCCAAACTCGTACTGATCGCCCGAGAGGGGATCGAAGGTCTGCACGGTACCGTCCGTCGTCACGTTCGGGCCTTGGGGCTTGAATGTGGTGGAGTAATCGGCGAAGGGGGTCAGCCAGGGGAAGATGTCGTAGAGCAGCCCGACTCTCCAGCCGTTTCCGTTGTCCGAATAGCGCGTCTGGGACAGGTTTGTGCCGGGCATGCCCGATTGGGACTGCAAGGAGTAATCGACAAAATTGATCCCGGCAGAGAGCTTCAGCTTTTCGGTGATCGACAGCACGTCATTCGCGTAGTAATCCAACTGGTCTACCTGGGCATTGCCCTTCATGGAGCGGTGAAGGCCTATGATCGGCTCATCCCAGGCCGGATTGTCGGGGTCGGTGAAGGAGTACTTGGAGAAGCTCGTGCTCGGGGCGTACATGTCCATGTTGTAGAACTCTCTCGCAAAGCGGATGCCCGCAATCAGGTTGCTCTTGATACCGAACACTGAGAATTGGCCGTTCACCAGGTTGTCCGTATCGTACGCGAAGACCGGCCCCATGCGGATCTGGCTGTAAGACTCCGTATACTTGACCGTCCCGTTGCTCTGAAAGGAAGGGGTCGCAGAAATGGAGGTCACGTCACGGGACGTCTCGGTATACTGATTGCGCGTGTAGAAGCTCCAGTCGGGGGAGAATTTGTGCTGGTAGTCCAGCCGCTCGGTGTTCGATTCATATGTCCAATCGGACCGCGAATCGTAGACGTTCAAGCTGTCGGAGAAGCTGCCCACCCTGGCCAGATAGCTGCTTGCTCCGCTTCCCTTCACCGCATAACCCGGCAGCCCGCTGTAAGGGTGGGTATCCTGCCAGCGATGCTCGTACCCGAGGGTTATCTTGTCATCAGATGTGATAAGCCCCTGGAGCATGGCGCTGTAAGGCCGTGTCTCGTAGCTGCTCTGATCGGAGAAACTTTCATACTTGCCGTATTCTCCGCTGACCCTCATGAGCCATGTCTTATCCTTGTTAAGGGGCTGGGAGATATCGGCGGTC
This sequence comes from uncultured delta proteobacterium, assembly GCA_963750015.1. Taxonomy (GTDB): domain Bacteria; phylum Desulfobacterota; class Syntrophorhabdia; order Syntrophorhabdales; family WCHB1-27; genus CAVVNC01. The sequence continues at coordinate 7,729 of CAVVPU010000187.1, forward strand.
GTGGAGAGGGAGCCGAAGCTGTCCGCCCTGCCGATTAGAGTGTACGTAGGTTCCGTCAAAGGCTGCTTCGAGATCACATTTATGACACCGCCGATGTTCCCGGCATATGCCCCGTTAAGTAGACCTGCCGGCCCTTTGAGCACTTCGATTCGATCCACGTCGCCCATCCAATAATTTCCGAAAGGCGTCGGGTCCCATAGGCCGTCCCTGAGAGTGCTGGAAACCTGGAAGCCGCGTATGTAGAGGCTGGTCTGTTGGTCCAGGGCGTAATACGGGGGATAGGGGCTGAACACGCCGGCCACGTTTTGCATCGCGTCCGTAACGGTCCTAAGGTCCTGGTCCTGTATTACTTTCGCCGGCACGGTGACCACGGTCTGGGGGACCTCGTTGCTCGGCGTGTTGACCTTGCTTCCCGTAGAGCTCTCCGTGACGACGTAATCCTTCTGCCCTTCGGCATCGGGCTGTTGACCGATGGGGAGATGTTCCTTTTTGGCCGTCACCACGACTTCGGTTACCGGTACGGCCGTAATGTCAGGAGCAGCCGGTTCTGGCTGTTGCGGTGCCGTCTGAACAGTCCCGGTGACCTGAGCAGAGACGGGCCCCCCATCCGAAGAAGCGGCTGGTGAGGGAATGCTTGAATCAGCCGCCCACGAGGGGCCGGTTCCCCCGAAGCACATGGAGAGAACAACTACAGCAGAAATCAACAACAATCTGGTCTTGCCTTTCACGTCCCTTCCTCCTCGCTTATCTATATTCATCGCGCCGTTTCCTGGCGCGATCCCCGTCCCTATTCAGTCTTGAGAACGACTCAACCCCATGCCTCTCCGCGATAGCGGGTCGGCCCGCTTTCCGGTCAGACCCCACCTTTATACCGCCCCTGGTACATAGGCGCTCGGGTAGTCAAACGGTCTTACTGCCCGAAGCAGCGCCTCTGGGTTGATTCGACACCGACGTTCCCTGGCGGATGTGTGATACAGCGTCTTGGCTTTCAGCAGGTCAGCGGGTCAGCGGACAGGACGACGACTTCCGGGCCATCCCTGGAGCGTTAGCTCTAACTTCATATAACACACGTTATATCCCATGGAGCATATCGGCCTGTCAAGAATTTTTTTGAACCTTTCCCTACTTTCAACGATAACCTTGCACCCGTCCATTCTTTCCCCTTTTCACTTTCCCCTTTCCTCTCCCCCTCTTTGTCTACCCTTTACCCCCTCCCAAGGCCCATTCCGATTCAACACACCCTTGGTAACTGATGCGGTCGCAAGGCGGCAGACCGTCACCGGGTGGACATGGTAGGAGGAATGAGGGATGAGACCCTGAACCGGGCACTATGTCGGCGCAGAGTCATTGCGATCTCGCTTTTCCGGCCCGGCCGAAAAGAGCGCGCCTAGTAGCCTAGATGATCTTTGATATTTGAATAGCACGAAGATATAAGATAAAGGGGAACTTCGGGACGGAAAAGGAGAAAAACCCTCCGGCGACTATATCGCCGTGGATGCTTGAAATAGGGAGGCGGGTCCCTCAGGCCTGACAGGTGTTCTGCGCGCAAGAACTGTGCTGTCTTCCGCTTTCGGCGAAAAGGTCCGAAAAAGGCGGCTTTATTTTCGGTCGCGGCTTTTTCTCTTCGTCTAATCGCTGCCTTCGGCTACCCGCCCTTATAACGCAATGTTAAGTCCTCCGGTGCGCTCTGTCAAGGGACTACTCCAAAAATATTTCAAGGCCCGCACAGGGAGCCCTCTTGCTTGAGCAGACGACCTTGGTGCACAGGCGAAAGGTGGGGATAGAGGAAGGTGTGCCCGCAGGACACGGGGTTTGCTTCATCAAGGAGGGGATAGGTTTCCCGCGACACTACAACATAGAGAACAAAAAGGGGAGACACAAACAAGCGGCAGGGGTATAAGCGGTGAATATCTGGCGGAGAGAGAGGGATTCGAACCCTTTTCTCGTCAGTATCCGCGCCGTAATCCTACCACAAAGGCACAGAAAAGGCATAGAGCGTGAAGATGGATAGGTTACGGTATGAAACCGAAAGGCAAATTACCGCTTGGTTCTCGACTATCTACAATCTCAGTCCTACACTCAGGACACTTGTAGTGCTTCCCCAGGGCATCCTGTCCACTGAACTGAAGCATAGAAACCTTTCGACTCTTATAACAGTTCGTACAAATCATATACTTCGGCTTATCCGTGTCTTTGTAAACATAGGCAAAAACACCTTCCGACAGAGTCGTCAGTTCGTATCGCTTTTCCGTCACAGTCGAGTTCTCATACTCCCGTAACTTCTTCTTGAGATCATCTATTTCTGAGAAGCTGTGAAATAATTGTGGTCGTCCGCGATGAGCCTCTCAACGTCCACGGATGCTCCGACGTGTTCTCTGCTTAGAGAGAAAGGCGTCTCATCCCTTGAGCCCCCTTCTCTATATGAGGCATGAGCTTCACGAAATAGTCCAGACATTCCGGGTTCGAAAGGGCATCCCTGTTCGTCACCGGTCTGCCGTTCACTATGTTCGTGACGGCGCTCTCCACCTTTTTTGCGTTGAAGGTGTAGGGTATGTCGGGTACCGCTATGATCAGGGCGGGCACGTGCCTCGGCGAGGCCTTGTCCCGGAGCGCGTTCTTTACGCGTGTCTTGAGGTCCTCAGAAAGATCCGCCCCGGTCGCGAGCTTGACGAAAAGGAGGACCCGCTGGTCGCCCTCCCAGTTCTGCCCCACGGCCACAGAGTCTGCCACCTCCGGGAACTTGTCTACCACGTTGTAGATCTCCGCCGTGCCTATGCGGACGCCCGACGGCTTCAATATGGCGTCGGACCGGCCGAAGAAAGTCGCCCCGTTCGTATCGCTGTAGAAAGCGACGTAGTCGCCATGACGCCAGATATTGGGATAGACGCCGAAGTAGCTGTCCCTGTACCTTGAAAACTCACTGTCGTCCCAGAAATAGAGAGGCATCGAGGGTGCCGGAGCCTCGCAGACCAGCTCCCCCTGTCGGTCGTATACTGCATTTCCTTGCTCGTCGTATGCCTTGACCTTCATGCCGAGACCGGGGGCCTGAAGCTCACCGGCGTAGACGGGGAGGATGGGACACCCCATGACAAAGCAGCCGTTGATGTCCGTGCCCCCCGCGAGGGAGTTGAAATGGACGTCTTCCTTGATGGCCTGATAGACGTACTCGAAACCCTCGGCCGATAGGGGCGAGCCCGTCTGCCCCATGGAGGAGAGGGAGGAAAGGTCGAAATTGTCCTTGGGTCTGTAGCCCTGGCTCTTCAGCATGTTGATGTAGGTGGCGCTCGTGCCGAAAAACGTGATCTTCTCGTCGTCGATGAGCTTCCACATCCTGCCGAGGTCCGGATATCCGGGATTGCCGTCGAAGAGAACGATCTTCGAGCCGACCCCGAGTGCAGCCATCAGCCAGTTCCACATCATCCACGAGGGCGCCGTCATATAGGTGATCGTATCTTCCCTCTTCAGGTCGGCATGGAGGACGAGCTCTTTCAGTTGATTAATGAGGATACCGCCGACGCTCTGCACCATGCATTTTGGCTTCCCCGTCGTGCCGGACGAGAACATGATGTAGACGGGATGGTTGGAGGGGACCTGCTCGAAATCGATCTTATCGGCAGTACCCAAAAAGTCGCCGTAGAGCACGCTCTTCGGAATACCGCTGATATCCGGCGCATCGCTCACGTAGGGGACGACGACGACCTTCTCGATCGAGGGCACCGCCTCCACGACGGACTTCACGTCCCCGAGCATGGGAAAAGGTTTGTTCTTGTAAATGTAGCCGTCCACCGTGAAGAGTATCTTGGGCGCGATCTGGCTGAACCGGTCGATGACCGCCTGCATGCCCAGCTCTGACCCACAGGAGGCCCACGTGGCTCCCGTGCTCGTCGTGGCGAGCATGGCCACAGCCGTCTCCGTCATGTTCGGCATGTAGCCGACGACCCGGTCGTCCCTCGTCACACCTTCCGCCTTTAAGGAGGCGGCGAGGCGGGCCACGAGCGAGTACATCTCTCTGTAGGAAGTCCTTACAGGAGGCTTTGTCTCGCAGACGAAGACGAAGGCCTCTTTGTCATCCCTGTAGCGCAGCAGGTTCTCCGCGAAGTTGAGCTCTGCGCCGGGGAACCAGTTCGCGCCGGGGAACTTCGAGAGGTCGTCGACGACCGATCCGTACTTCTTCGAGGCCCTTATATCGAGGAAGTCCCAGACTTCCGTCCAGAATGCGGCGATGTCCGTGATAGACCAGTCATAAAGCTCGAAGTAGTCCCTGAATGCCTTTCCGCGTCGCTTGTGGACGTATTCGATGAAGCGGGTCACATTGGCGTTTTTTACCCTCTCGTCCGACGGCTTCCATAACGGCTCTTTCATGATGTCTCCTCACACTTTATAGATCTTCTCCTATCATCCTCTCTTCTTATTCACTGCCCCCGTCATAAGTTGAGCACCGATTTTTCTTCATCCGAGAGGCTTGTTTTGAATGTCTCCAGTCTCGCCCTGCCTTCCTCGGTAACAAAAGCGATTCCCTCGCTCCGGCGGAGATAACCAATCAGCTCCAGTTCCTCCACTAGAGGAACCATGATTTCCGGAACGAGGGGTGGGTATATCTCTTCTCGTTCCGCCCTGGTGAATTTATTGAGGATATCGGCCATGTCGGTGCCAGGTTCGTTAAACACTTTATCGAGTATTACCATTTGTCTTCTAAAAAATGGGGTATCGAACCCTCTATCGGAAAGATCGAAGGCCTCCAGTCTGAAGAGCGCCGCGGTTCGCAAGTCAGGGCAGAGCACGGTTGTATCTCTCATTACCGTCCTTTGTGGGTGGGGAGGCCACTTGTACGCCCCCGAGGGCGCCAGATTCGCCATATGGTATGCCGGTTCAATATGGGTATGCAGAACCGGACGGAAACCGAGGCCGTCGTAAAGCTTCCTCGAATCGTCACGCACACTTGGCGGAGCATACCAGAAAGGGTAGTAGTAGGGTGTCTCAAGATACCGGGGACCTGCCTGGTGGAGGGCACTTACTTTTGGGGCAACGAGCGGCCAGACATCGGGACAAAGTCTCCCTTCATAACGCTCTCCGTCGAAAATGACCTCATCTCCGACCCTGTGCTGCATATGGCAGGGATACTTTTCTTCATCACCCACGAAAGCGACGAGTCTCACTCTGACTTTGAACACGGCCTGTCTCCTCTACCCCCGTTCATGCCCGTTGCCTGTTGCCTACTTATCATCACTCCCGATCCTTTCCTCGAACTCCTTCCAGAAGTCGGCATCAGGATTTCGCCAGTATGGTCCCCATGCGCGGTAAAGACTTCCTTCCACCACCTTCATGATGCGCCTCCAAACGGGTCCGTACTCGTTGGTAAGCACGTCTTCCAGGAAAGGGACGATGGCGCCCAGGTGGTTCTTCGGAAGGTAGGCCCTGGCGCCCTTGGCTATCGACTCCCTGAGTGCACTGGGGACGAGGGCCCTCGCCGTCAACATAACTACCGGTATGGGGATAGGACGGCTTACGGCAGATTCGAGGAGATCGAAGCCCCGAACACCCATGATGTCGAAGATGGCGAGGTCGTAGCTCCAGCTCGCGAGAAGCTCGACCGCTTCCCGATAGGATGCGGCGGAATCGATAGTGACGCTCGGCACCTCGAACTTGATCTCCTCCTCAAGTACGACGAGCACATCGGTTTCGTCGTCCACAATCAGTATTCTTTTGTTGTCGAGCACTGACTTGGTGCCTTTCTTGCGCGTCATATTAACCCACCTATTCAAGAAGAGTGTCTCTTGCTCTCTGGTCTTATTCCCTCGCACGATCGTCACCCCCTCACCCGGCACCACAGGTCCACGGCGTATTCCTGGTGTTGTCCCATGGCTAGCTTATGGATGCCCCCGCCACGTCCACGACGGTCGACCCTCCGTCGACCACTACCACGGCACCGGTCATGAAGGACGAATCGTCGCTTGCCAAAAAGACACAAGCTGCTGCGATCTCGTCCGGTGTCGAAACTCTTCGAAGAGGCACGTGTGACGAAAGCCGTTCGAAGACCGCATCGATGGTCGTCCCTCCCTGTCGGGCGATTCTCGATACTGCCTCTTCGAGCATCTCCGTCCTGGATGCCCCGGGGCAGAGGACGTTGCATCGGATTTTGAAAGGACCGTATTCAAAAGCCGCATGTTGGGTGAGAAAGATAAGACCTGCCTTCGATACACCGTAGGCCAGCCCGCCCGGCATGCAGCGCAGGCCGCCAACGGAGGCGACGTTCACGACACACCCGCCGCCGCTCTCGATCATGCAGGGTATGACCTCTCTCGTGAGGAGGAAAGGGCCGGTCAGGTTGACATCGAGTACCCGTTGGAAGTCATGGGGATCGAGGTCGGTGATTGCCCCCATCACGTCGGAAGCCGCATTGTTGACGAGGATGTCTATCCTGCCTCCCAGGACGGCCGCGGCGGAAACCATCCGCTTCACGTCGTCGGGGTTCGAGACGTCACCTGGGCAGACCACTACCGATTCTTTCGGCATGCGGGCTGCCTCGTACTCCAGCTTTTCCCTGCGGCGACCCGTTATGCACACCTTGGCCCCTTCGGTTACGAACCGCTCGGTGATGGCTGCGCCGATACCCGTCCCTCCTCCGGTGACGAGAGCTATCCTGCCCTCGAGCTTCATTCTCACCTCCCCTTCTTAGGCGACGTTTCTCTATCCCAGGAAAGCCCTGCGCACGTTCTCATCAGCCATTAGATTCTTGATCTCGCCTTCCAGAATAACCTTTCCCACTTCCAAGACGTAGGCGTAGTCGGTGACCTTCGACGTAAGTCCTGCATTCTGCTCGACAAGAAGGACCGTAAGACCCTCGGAGGCAATTTCGTTTATGATCCTCGCCACCTCGTCGACGACGAGAGGTGCGAGGCCCCAGGAAGGCTCGTCCATGAGGAGAACCTTGGGCTTCGCCATGAGGGCGCGCGCTATAGCGAGCATCTGCTGCTCCCCCCCGCTCAGGGTATCGGCACGCTGTGTCCGTCTCTGGCCGAGCACGGGAAAGCGCTCGAAGATCCTCTCGATGTCCTTCTTGATGGCAGCCTTGTCGCTCCTCAAGAAGGCGCCCATCCTGATGTTAGCGAGGACGCTCATCTGAGGGAATAGTCTCCGCCCTTCGGGCACCTGAACTACGCCCAGTTGTACGACCTTATGGGCCGCGATGCGGTCCAGTCTCTTCTCCCCAAACCAGATCTCACCCCTGGTCAACGGCAAAAGCCCTGATATGGCTCTCATGATGGTGCTCTTGCCCGCGCCGTTGGCCCCTATGATCCCTGTTACCCTGCGCTCCGCCACCTCGACGTTTACATCGCTCACCGCCCGGGCCTTGCCGTAATTCACCTGGACTCCCTTGAGTACAAGACTATTCGCCATTTTCCGATGCTCCGAGGTAAGCCTTGATTACCTCTTCATTCCTTTTGACTTCATCCGGGGTTCCTCTCGCAATCTCCTGTCCGAAGCTGATGACCACTATCCTCTCGCATATCCTCATGACCGCCCTCATGTTGTGCTCGATGAGCAGGATCGTGACGCCGTAGGACCTTATGGCGCTCATCAGATCGAGTGCCCTGTCGACTTCCTCGGAGCTCATGCCTTCGAGAGGTTCGTCAAGCAGGAGCAGCTTGGGACCCGTAGCGAGGGCCATGGCAATGCCAAGGAGCTTCTGGTGCGCATGGGGCAGGGTGGCTGCCACCACGTCTTTCCATTGCGTCAAGCCGACGAGGCGAAGGGTCTTTAACGCCTGATCCGTGTTCGACACTTCTTTGGCCTTGTATCCAGGCGTCCGAAGGATCCCCTGCCAGAATCCCATATTGCAGAAAAGGTGGCTTGCTGCGTTCATATTCTGCAACACTGTGAACTGGGGAAAGGATTTGGCTATCTGAAAAGTCCTTGCGATTCCACGCTGGGCTACTTCGTGGGGCTTCCTTCCTACGAGATTCTCCCCGTTGAGTACAACGAGTCCCTTGGACGGTTTCAAGAAGCCGGTAACGAGGTTGAAGACCGTTGTCTTGCCCGCGCCGTTGGGCCCTATGAGGCCGACGATTTCTCCTTCGTTGATGCGGAGGTTCAAGTCGTTCACCGCACAGACGCCGCCGAAGAATTTTGTGAGACCGGTTGTTTCGAAAATCGTCTTGCAGGCGCTCGCGGAAGAGCTGGATTCTATCCGCCGGTTTTCTGATGGAAAAAAAATCTTCGGATCGTTCATCAGTCGACCCCCGGTTCCGGACTGTTATCGATCGTGCGGCGCAATACCCGGGAGGGAAGGTCGGTCAGGCCTCCTGGCAGAAGGAATATCACAAGGAAAAGTATCGCAACGAAGACAAAGGGCTGATACTCCTTGAGGGCCGAGAAGAATTCGGGAACGAGGGTCAGTATGACGGTGCCAACTATCGGACCGGCAAACGTTTTGCCTCCGACGACCACGTAGATCAGAATGTAGAGGCTTGCGAAGATGCCGAAGGCATCGGGATTGAGCACGGTCATGTAGTGGGCGTAGAGGCTGCCGGCAAGGCCGGTGAAAAAGCAGCCGATGCAGAGGACCAACACCTTGTATCCCGCCACGTTAATCCCCACGCTCGACGAGAGCGACTCCTCCTGCCCGATGGCGGCGAGGACCGTGCCGGCGTGTGACCTCTCGAGGTTATAGAGCACAAGGAGGACGAACAGGAGGACGAACAGGGCGAGATAGCAGAAGTACGTCTTATCGGTGAAGTTCACCTGAAAAAGCCCGAGAAAGGAAAACGCAGCGGGCTGAGGGATGTTGTCCAGGCCTGTCGAGCCACCGGTGACACTGCTCCACTCGAGACCCACGAGCCTGATGATCTCGGCGAGGAACATGGTAACGGTGACAAAGTAAACGGTTTTGATCCGAGAGAGGGGGAAGCCTATCAGGGCAGCGAGCAACATGGAGGCAAAGCCGCCGATCAGCATGGACCAGTAAACCGGCACATTCAGTTTCACCGCGAGTATGGAAGAGGCGTACGCTCCCACCGCCATGAACCCCGCCTGGCCTATCGACATCTGGCCGGTCTTTGCGATGGAGCGGAGGCTCGCCGCAACTATTGTGTTGATCGCGCACATCATGTAGATGTGAAGGTAGTAGTCATTGCCCTGTGCCGCGAGAGGCACAAGAAAGGCGGCGAGGATGAGAACGAGGTTGACTATCGATCTTCCTGACATCTTCGAACGTGTCCGATTCACGGCTGTCTAATCACCCCCCATGAGACCCTTGGGACGTATTATGAGAATGAGAACGATAAGGGCAAAACCGACGATATATGCCATGGTGGTGCTCGAGTAGAGGGAGACCACGCCGTCCACGAGACCGAGAATCAGACCGCCGACGACAGCACCACCAATGCTGCCCAGTCCGCCAAGGATGATGACGGCGAGCCCCTTGGTGATGGCAAAAGAGCCCATGAAAGGCTCCACGCTGAAGATCGAGCCCATGAGGCCGCCAGCGACCGCGGCGAGGGCAGAGCCCGTTCCCATGGCAATGGCAGATATCAGGTTGACATTGACGCCTTGCAATGTCGCGGCGTCCGGGTCCTGGGAGGCTGCAAGCATCGCCTGCCCCAGCTTCGTGCCCCTGATGAAGGCGAAGAGGACGATCATCGCCCCAGCTCCCACGCACATTGAAAGGACCCTATCCCATGCAATGCGTATGTCTCCTATGGTGAGAACCCCCGGGATGAGCCTGGGAACGGTCTTTTCATTGGCACCGAAGGCGACGACGGCAACGGTCTGAAAGAGCAGAACGAGTCCAATCGCGACGATGACGCTCGGCTCGATTTGCCCCCTGAACCGCCTGAAGACCAACCTTTCGATGACCACGCCGAGGAGAAACAGAGCGGCGGCGGCGATCCCGAACGAGGCGATCATATTGATGCCCAGGACCACACTCGCATAATAAACCGTATGGGCACCGAGCATGTACATCTCGCCGTGGGCGAACTGGACCGTGCGCATAATGCCGAACACGAGGGTGAGCCCGAGTGCCACGAGCACGTATATCCAACCTGCCGATAAGCCGTTTACTACGCCTTGCCAGAACATCGCACCCCTTCCTGTTAGAGTTGGGTCAGATCCGGCGAACAACCGCTATATTCACCGGATCTGACCGGTTCAGGACTTCTACAAGTCCGCCGGCGGGTACCAATGGGTCGTTTCGACCTTTCCGTTCTTGAGAAGAGTAATCGGAGAAGGACCGAGAACCATATGATTTATACCGAAAGCCTTGAAGCCCCCCATTTTCCCGGTGCCGGTGGGGGTTTCTATGGTCTCCATCTTTTCCCATGCGGCAACCACGGCCTCAGGATCGAGACTTTGGGCTTTCTCTATGGCCTGAGCGAGGGCCCAAACGCTGCTGAAACCGTCGACTGCGTCGAGGCTGAAAGGCTTTTTATATTTCTGGTCCCACATCTTCATAATCGTCTTTACCATAGCAGGTGTGTTGGCGGACGCAGGATCGTAACCCGCAAAAATGAAGTCGGTCGCGTCCTTTCCGATGAGGTGAATGAACACATTGGAATCTCCGGTGTTGCAGGTCATGATGGGACCCTTGAAGCCTACCTCCCGCCCCTGCCTCGCCTTGGCCGCAAGATCGTCGGGCGCGCTTATGCCCATGTCGACGACGTCAGGTTTATCCTTCAGTATCTTTGTCCACGTGGGATAGTACTCCTTCGCCCCGAACTGGACGATGTTCGTCTCTTGAAGCTTGTATCCGTTCGCCTCTGCGATTGACCGGCAGATTTTAGACGTTACGAGGGCTCCCGATTCATCGTTTGCTATGAAGGAAACGGTCTTTGCATCAGGATAGGTCTTCTTGAGGAAATCGTAAAGATGAGGGATAGGCGCGGTAAACCCCTGGGTGGCGGAGAAGCTGTGACGGTTCTTAGGGATGAGGTTACTCGCCTTGGCCGTGCTCAAGATGACTCTTGCCGGCTCGGTGACCGTCTCCACCGCTTCGATTTCGAAGGGTATGTTCATGCCGGTGATGAACTTGACCTTGTCCTTGTGGACAAGCTTGGTCGCCGCGTTTACCGAGCCCGGGGCCGTATTCTTGTTGTCCTCGACGGCAAGCTCGATTTTGTACTTCTTCCCCTTGACGTTAACGCCGCCTTTGCCGTTGATCCAATCCGCGGCCAGCACCGCCCCGTCCCTGCAGACGACCCCAAGCTGGGACATGGGTCCACTCAAGCCCCAGATCGAGCCTATCTTCAGCGTCTCGTCCGCAACTGATGGTGTGGGCATGGCCGTGAAGAAAAACGTAGTCGCGAGAAATAGGGCCAATGTAACGAAAAGCATCTTCTTCCCCATTTTTGAACCTCCCCTTTTGTTTTTCCGGTGCGGTGGGTCGATCGCACGCAACCCACTTCCCGGTATGTGCCCTTTGCTATTCTTCCCACCTTTCCACAATCATCGTCGTAGAAGGCCCGCCGCCGCCGCAGAGCGAGGCTCCTCCATATCGTGCCTTCCGCCGTGCCATCTCGTGAACGAGGGAGACGATGAGGCGGGCACCGGTCATACCCACAGGGTGGCCGAGGGAAATGCCTCCGCCGTTGACATTCAGCTTGTCGAGAGGGATCTTGAGTTCCCGGTTGCACCCGATGATCTGGGCGGCAAAGGCTTCATTGATCTCCCAGTAGTCGATATCCTCGAGGGCGAGGTTGGCGAATTTGAGTGCCTTACGGACGGAGGGGACGACCCCCATGCCCATGATCTTCGCATCCACTGCGGCAGAACCTGTAGAGACGATGCGGGCGAGGGGTGTGATCCCGAGCTCGCGGGCTTTGGTGAGGCTCATCATGACGAGTGCTGCGGCGCCATCGTTGATACCCGAGGAGTTGCCCGCGGTCACGGTGCCGTCTTTGACGAAGACAGGCTTGAGCTTCGCGAGATCCTCCATGGTGAGCCCTTGGCGAGGGTGCTCGTCCGTATCGAAGAAGGTCGAGCCTTTGCGGGTCTTTATCTCGACGGGGATGATCTCGGAGGCCTGGGTCTTGCTATTGATCGAGGTGCACGCGCGGTGGTGGCTCATGAGGGCGAACTCATCCTGCTCCTCTCGCGAGATGTTATACATCTTCGCGATGTTCTCCGCCGTCTCGCCCATGAGTATGTTATAGAAGGCGTCGACCATACCGTCGTTATACATAGCGTCGATAAGACGCTGCTCACCCATCTTGTAGCCCGTGCGGGCCCCGAGGACGAGATAGGGGATAGAGGACATGGAGGCACAGCCCACTGCGGCCCCTATGTCTACCTTGCCGAGGAGGAGCTCCTGGTACATGATCTCTGCGGCCCGGAGGGAAGAAACGCACTGCTGGTTGATCGTACAGGCGACGGTCTCCCAGGAGCATCCCGCATGGACGGCGACCTGCCGTCCGGGGTTGGATCTTTGTCCTGCCATGTCAGGGTTGCCGCAGACGACCTCTTCAATGAGCCCAGGGTCCACGTGCGCTCTTTCCATCGCTGCTTTGAGGGCGACCACTCCGATATCGACACTCGAGAAGTCCTTGAGCCCTCCAAGGAAGTCTCCTACGGGGGTCCTCATGCCGCTCACTATAACGACGTCGTTCATATGCTATGTGCTCCTTATCCTGTTTCTCACACTGAGAGGGCCGCGTCGAAGCCTTCTCTTATGGCGTCCCCGATCTTTCTCGGCTCTTTTGCGTCTCCCAGTGCGATCGTTTCTATCCCGGTGTCCCTGCAGGCCCCGACAAGCCCGTTTACCGGCAGGGTGCCTGTAGCGACCACGACCGTGTCGGCCGGAATCGATTCCTTCCCCCCAGAGGCCTCAATCAGTACCGCGTGCTCTTCTATACGGAGGACCTGAGCGCCGAGCCTCAACTCGACTCCCATGAGTCTGAGGTTCTTCAGCAGGTTCCACCTGGCGCTTGCACCCACGCTGGCCGCCGCTTTCTTTGCGATTTCGATGATGGTTATCTTCCGGTAATTGTTGTACATGAGCTTCTTTGATGCTGCTCAGACTGTCGGCTTCGTGGAAGGCAAGGAAAGCGATCGTTTTCGCGCTCGGCACTGCAAGATGCGCGAGGTAGAGTGCAGTCTCGCATCCCATGGCGCCTCCGCCTATGATGGCGATCCTCGTTCCTATGCGAGGCACCGAGGAGCTCAGCACGTCCCATGCATTCACTACCGCGGGTCCATCAATGCCCGGGATGTCCAAGTCGGTCTGCCTCGCACCGGTAGCCACCACGAGGAGGTCGGGATGCTCTTTACGTACGGTTTCGCAGGTCAGTTCCGTCCGAAGCCGCAGGTCCGCACCTGCCGCCCTCACGCGTCTTTCGAGACTCTCCACAGCGCCCAGAAACTCTTCCTTTCCTGGAACAACGGCGATGAGATTGACCTGTCCGCCAAGCCTCTCCGCTTTCTCGTAGAGAACGACCTCGTGCCCCCTTTGCCGCGCTGCCAATGCGAACTGGAGACCCGCGGGACCGCCTCCTGCCACGAATACCCGCTTTTTTGCGGGAGCCTCTTCGACCCTTGTCTCAGACTCGCGGCCCGCCCGGGGGTTGACGGTGCAGGAGACCGCAAGATTGGAGAAGATCGAATCGAGGCAGCCCTGGTTGCACCCGATACACGGTACTCTCTCGGGGAACCTTCCTTCTTTCACTTTTCTCGGCAAGTCCGGGTCGGCAATGAGAGGTCTGCCCCAGCAGATCGCGTCCGCGGCGCCCGATCTGAGGACCTCCTCCGCGATCTCCGGGTCTCCCAGACGGTTGGATGCGAAGACGGGGACCTCTACCTTCTCTTTTACCCCTCTAGCCAGATACACGTAAGCCCCGGGGGGCACGTCGCTCGTGATCTGGGGGATGTTCGTTTCGTGCCAGCCCCCGGTCACGTTGATGCAGTTCACGCCTCTTCTTTCGGCCTCCACGCAGAATCTCGCCGATTCCGCGCCGGTCCTGCCCATGGTGATGAAGTCACGCCCGGAGACCCTGATGCCCAGCGCCAAACCATCACCGAGGGCCTGCCTCACCTTTTCTATGATTTCCAGACCGAACCGCATCCTGTTGCGGGAGGAGCCGCCGTATTTATCAATCCGTCGATTCGTGGCGGGGGAGAGGAATTCGCCGATGAGATATCCGCCCGCGGCCATCAGCTCCACAAAGTCGCACCCTGCATCCCGGGCCCTGAGTGCGGCCTTCACAAAGGCATCCTGCACCGTTTCTATATCGTCCTCGTTCATTTCCCGGGGGACTTCGTTGTTGAGGGGGCTCGCGAGGGCCGTTGGGGCTATGGGCTGCATGGCCGTGACCGTCGATGAGGCATATCGGCCGAGATGCATGAGCTGTACTCCGATTCGGGCTTCTGTCTCCTCGTGAACCTCTCTTACGAATTCCCGGATAGGCCCGATCTGCCTGTCTTCGAACAGGCCCGGCATGAACGGGTTGCTTCCCACCCTGTCTATCGCCATGGGTCCCATGATCATCAACCCGACCCCGCCCCTCGCCCTCTCTCTATAGAAGGCCGTGAAGCGCTCGTTGAAGGCGTAATCCTCCCCGTAGAAGAGGGCCATAGCAGGCATAACGATCCTGTTCGGTGTCGTTATGCCACTAATCTTCATCGGTTCGAAGAGCCTGACGAATTCCACTTGCTATATCCCCTTTTCCCTCATGAGACCCTACGCGCCGGCCTCCACTTCGGAAGAGTAATCTCAGGGCTCACTTCCTCGAAGACGACCTCCAGCTCCATGCCGTTCTTCAGCTCCTTCGGATCACACTCGACGACGTTGGAGAGCATGCGTGGTCCTTCCGGAAGATCGATCAGGGCGGTGACGTAAGGCAAATCGGGCATGAAAGCAAAGGGAACCCCGTATTCGTTGATGGCGAAAGCATAGAGGGTGGCCCTGCCGGAGGCCTCGATCCATTCGCTGTTATCGCTCTGGCATTCGGTGCAATAGAGATATGGCGGATGGTCGATAGTACCGCAGTCTTTGCATCTTTTCAGCAGCAGCTTGTGTTGCTTCGTCCCTGCCCAGAAAGCCTCCGACCATCGTGCGGGCCGGGGCAGCGGTTTCTTCAGGTCTTCATCGGTCAGGTTCAGTTTCTTCTTCATTTCTTCGGTATCCATAGATCAACTCCTCGTCCCCTAGGGGATTTCGTTTCCCAGCACGCTGAAATGGGCGTCCATCCAGGCACCGCCGCCGCAATTCTCGATCAGGAACTTGGCACCCTGAACCTGGGCCCTTCCCGCCCTGCCCTGAAGCTGGCGTACGCTTTCGACGAAGAGGGCGAAGCCCACCCCGGTTCCTGTATGGCCGAATCCGAGAGCTTCCCCGTTGGTCGTGCAGGGGTATTTCCCTCCCGGGCCCGTCTCGCCCGACTCGACGAGGGCCCCCGACTTGCCCGGCTCGACAAAGCCCAGGGCGTCCATCATGCCGAGGGCGAGGGCAGGGTACGCCGCGTAGACTTCGAAGATGTCCATCTCTTCCGGCCCTAATCCGGCCATGTCGAAAGCTTTCCTTGCTATGGGAGCGTAGAATTCGTGGAGCTTGGTCATGTCCTTGAAGGAGGCCTTCGGGTTGAATATGTTGCGGTGCGAGTAGTCCGACCCCTCTCCGAGCAGATAAACCGGCTTGCTGCATACCTTGCGAGCTTTCGCATTAGTGGTCATCACATAAGCGCAGCCGCCGTCGGCGAGCACATTGCACATGAGAGCCGTAAGAGGGTAGGCCACCATCCTGCTGTTCAGGACCTGGTCGATCGTGGCGGTCTTGGCGTAGAACATAGCGTTCGGCTGAAGGTTGGCCCACTTTCTGCACGCAACGACGTGGGCCGCCACCTGCCGGATTGTGGTTCCCGTATAGGCCATGTAAGCCTGGCTCATCATGGCGGCGAGCGCATTGTAGGTCATCCCATAGGGGATCTCCCACTCGAGATTCGAGCCTGCGTGGGCGAAATACTTGATCTGCTCGTTCATGCTGAATTGAGAGAAACGCTGAGCGTGAACGACGAGCACCGTGTCAGTCTCGCCGGACGCGAGTATACCTTCGGCCTGCCTTCTGATGGCGAAGCTCGACCCTCCTCCGGCAACCACCGTGGCGACGTTCCGGCAATTCTTTGCCCCGATCGCCTCCGGAAGATGGCCGAAGAACATCTCCGTGTTATATTCGCTCCCCATTATGTGGGCTGCCGTGAGAACAGCGCCCACGTCCTTCATATCGATCCCCGCATCCCGGACCGCCATCCTCGCCACGGAGTATGCTATCTCGTACTCGGAACGCTCCGGATAGGTCCCACAAGGCACCTCGCCGGTGCCTATGATTGCAAAATCGCCTTTAGCCATGAGTAATCCTCCAACACGTGCCTATTCGTATATGCCCTTTCGCTTATTCGCGGCTTGGCCCATCCCTCAGGGTGCCTGTCGGCAAAAGCTAGCAATACGTAATAACTGAACGAAGTAAGTTAAGGATAAACTTTTACGTATTGCTGGGATTGCTGGGTTGCGCGCGGCCGTGGGGCTGGCTGAGGCGGGCAGCGTTCTGGTGGTCACCAAGGAGGGGCTGGCGGAGTCGAACACGGCCTATGCGCAGGGCGGGATTGCCGTGGCCATGGACGGCGACGAGGACGTGGCGCTGCATCTGGCGGACACGGTAGCGGCCGGCGACGGGCTGGTGAACGCCGATGCGGCGGCGGTTCTGGTGGAGCAGGGACCGAGGCGTGTGGAGGAGCTGATCGCGTGGGGCACGGGCTTCGACCGCTATCCGGCAAGCGCGGCAGCGGAGCTGGCTGGCGAGTTGATGCGCACGCGGGAGGGCGCGCACAGCCTTGCGCGAATTCTTCATGCCAATGGGGACGCGACGGGGCGGGAGATCCTGGTGTCGCTGCTGCGGCATCTGCGCGGCTTGCAGCGCGTGGAGCTGATGGAGTGGGCGACCACGGTGGACCTGATTGTCTGCTCCGACGAGGATGGTGCCGGGCGGGTGGTGGGGGCGACGCTGCTGGATGCTGCGGGAGGGTCGATCGTGGTGCGCGCGCGTGCGGTGCTGCTGGCCAGCGGCGGCGCAGGGCAGGTCTACAGCGATACCACCAACCCGGCCGTGGCCACCGGCGACGGCATCGCGATGGCCTATCGCGCCGGAGCGGATCTGATGGACATGGAGTTCTATCAGTTCCATCCGACGGCGTTTGCGATGGATGGCGCGCCACGGTTTTTGATGAGCGAGTCGCTGCGCGGCGAGGGCGCGTGGCTGGTGAACGGGCGCGGAGAGCGGTTTATGCAGCGCTACCACAATGGGCTGGAGCTGGCGCCGAGGGACGTGGTGGCGCGTGCGATTGGGCGCGAGGGGATGGAGGGGGCGGTCTATCTCGACATGCGCGAGGCGGGGAAGAGTTTCGATATAAAGGGGCGGTTTCCAGGAATCTCGGGGTTTCTGGCGGGGTATGGGCTGGAGCTGGGGAGGGACCTGATTCCGGTGCGGCCGGCGGCGCACTACCTGATGGGCGGCATCCGAACGGACTTGCATGGGCGGAGTTCGCTGCTGGGCCTGTACGCGGCGGGCGAGGCGGCTTGCACGGGGGTGCATGGGGCGAACCGGCTGGCCAGCAACTCGCTGCTGGAGGGGCTGGTCTTCGGCGCGCTGGCGGCGGAGGCGATGGCTGGCGACAAGGTTCAAGGTTCGGGGTTCGAGGTTCGAGCGACTGCGGCGAAGGGTGGATCCGATGACAGCCGCGATGTGGATGGATGGATTGCAGAGCTGCGCAAGTTGATGTGGCGGGACGCTGGGCTGCTGCGCGATGCGGCGGGGTTGCGGCGGGCCAGGCGGGACTGGCGTCGCTGCGGGCTACGCAACCGCGCGGGCTGACGCGGCAGGCGCTGGAGGCGCGCAACCTGCTTGTGGTGGCGGAGGTGATCGTGCAGGCGGCGTTGGGCAGGGAAGAGAGCAGGGGAGCTCACTATCGGGTGGATTATCCAAGGCGGGATGTAGTTGCCCGGCACTCGGTTGTACGGCGGGGCGAGCTGCGGTTTGTGGAATAAGGCGGAGCGCCGTTCCCACTCATCGCTAACCACCCCAGCGAGCCAAGACCGCTCGCCGGGGACCCCGGTCAACGCGATGAATGGGGCACCCACAGCGATGCGCCGAGGGTGACCGCGAGCAGCGCCAGGATGACGGCGAGCGAGGTGAGGGGGCCGATCTCCATCCAGCGCGAGAGCAGCATCTTGAGCGCGGCGAAGGCTATGCACCGCCGCCAGGCCATAGTGCAGAAAGCGCAGGCGGGCGAGCGCGCCGATCAGAACGAAGTAGAGCGAACGCAGGCCCATGACGGCCATGATGTTGGAGGTGTAGGCGAGGAAGGCGTGGCGCGTGATGGAGAGGACGGCGGGGATGGAGTCCAGCGCGAAGACTACGTCGCAGAGTTCGATGGCGATGAGGGCGAGCAGAAGGAGGGTCGCGGTGGGGCGGCCATTCTCGCGGACGAGGAAGCGGTCCTGGCGCGGACTGACGGGGCGCAGGCGGGTGAGCCATGCAAGCCAGCGGGGGGCGGCCGCGGGCTGGGTTTTATCTTCGGGGATAAGAAGGCGGGCGGCAGCGATAAGCAGGATTGTGGCGAAGAGGTAGGTTACTGCCTGGAAGTGGGCGAGGAGTGTGAGGCCTCCGGCGATAAAGAGGCCGCGCAGGAGGATTGCGCCGGCGACTCCCCAGAAGAGGACGCGGTGCTGGTTGGCGCGACCGATCTGGAAGAGGCGGAAGAGGAGAAGGAAGACGAAGAGATTGTCGATGGAGAGGGACTCCTCGATGGCGTACCCGGCGAGATACTGCGCGCTCGCGGCGGGGCCGAGGGAGTGATGGATGAAGACGGCGAGGGCGAGGGCGGCGGCGACCCAGAGGGTTGTGGCGGCGAGGGCTGTGCGGTGTGTCGAGCGGGCGAGGCGAGATTGGCGGCGGGCGTAGATCAACTCTGCGGCGAGGAGGAGCAGGAGGGCGAGGTGGAAGCCGATCCATTCTGCTGCGGTCGCAGACGCTTGTGTCAGAGGCGCGTGGGGCACAGATTGATGCTATCGCGTCCCGCTCAGCGCTGGTTGATGAGGCGGATGGATTCGAGGAAGAGGTCGGCGGAGATCTGCAGGGACTGCGGGCTGATCTTGTCGATGGTGTCCTGCGCGGTGTGGTGGTAGCCGTCGGGGGTGGCGGCGGTGTGCGGGCCGTAGTCCACGTCGATGACGTCGAGCGCGGGAATGCCGCGCTGCAGGAAGGGCAGGTGGTCGTCCTCCTCCGATCCCTCGGTCTTGAAGACGTTGGCGGAGTGGTGGGTGTTGGCTGCGGCCTGGCGGAGGACGGCGCGCAGCCAGGGAGTGGACTGCGTCTCCAGCAGGATGTTGAGGTCGCGGTCACCGATCATGTCTGCCACCAGCACGGCCTTGATGCGGCGGGCGGTGCCGTCGGAGAACCAGCGCGCGGCGATGTGGCGCGTGCCGTAGAGCGAGTCGGAGCCGGACCAGGAGCGGACGGCCTCTTCGCCGTCGTCGAAGAGCAGCCAGATGGAGTAGCCCTGCGGTGGGTGCGCGCGGAAGTATGCGCCCAGCTCAATGAGCAGGGCGGTGGTGCAGGCCCCGTCGTTGGCCCCCACGAATGCGATGTCGCGCAGCGGGTAGTTCGTCTCGTAGTGGCTGGCCAAAACGATGACACCGTCTTTTTTGCCGGGAAAGCGGACGATGAAGTTGCGCATGGTCTGCGGGCCGGCGGGAGTGTTGGCGGTGAACTGGTCGGTCTCGAAGTTGCCCTTGGCGGCCTCGGGCTTGAAGTGCTCTTTGATGAAGGTTTCCGCGGCCAAGTGGCCGGGGGAACCGTTGAAGCGCTTGGGCGCGACGGCGAGGAACTGCTGCGTGAGCGCGTAGATGGATTGTCCGGCGGGCTGCTGGGCGCGGAGTGGCGGGCAGAGAAAAACGAGCAACAGCACAAGCGAAATGCGGGGGTGCTCTTCCACTGCGCAACGGACGATGAAACTGTCCGTTGCTCCGGTCGGGATGACGAAGGTTG
>CAVVPU010000188.1:0-12758 GCA_963750015.1 uncultured delta proteobacterium
AAAAGCTCCCGGACCGCCCCGCACAACTCAATGACCGTTTCTTTTACTGACTGACCAGTCATATCCAATAAAAGGAAGATTACACAAGAGCCTTGGATAATGTCAAGCACATTTTTTCACTTTTCTATTTTACAAATAGTAAGATATTGTTTTTATTTATATAATTGGTGACAAAAAGAAAAAAGTTGAACTGAGGCTCCTTTTTTTCTTGACAGGCGTGATGACCTCGGGTATAAGCTTGATATGACTGGTCAGTCATATAGTGGAAACCAGAAAGATGTCGGGGGGCACGCCATTGTTGAATTCGGCCTTGATTTATGGGACCCTAGAGGGCAAAAGCCGTGTTATTAGATAGGAGGTCCCCGGTATGAACGACCAGTCATCATTCGACAAGAAGGAACAGATCATCGACAAGGCCATCGAATTCTTTTCGAAGAACGGCATAGCCGACACCAAGATAGAGGATATCACCAAAGCTATGGGCATAGGCAAGGGCACCCTTTATCTCTATTTCAAAGGGAAGAAGGACCTTCTTCTCAATTGTATCGAGCGGCTCACGGCAACAGTGGTACCGAAGGACGTATGGATCGACATACGGGAAGAGACAAGCTATAAGCTAAGGTTCGAAAAGAGACTCATCGCGTTTCTCAAGGCCTATCCAACTTTTTGTGGAGTTCTTAACCTCGTGAATCAAAGTCTCGAGAGCAATGACCTGGATCTGGCCAGTAAGGCGGGCGACGCGTACCGGCTCCTTGCGGGGCCCCTTATGAAGGATCTCCATTGGGCGGTGACCCACGGATGGGCCAGAGAAGTAGACGAAAAGGTTATCGGCTTCCTCATGCTTGCCGCAGGTGAAGGGCTAGGCAACATGCTGAAGATCGACTCGAAGTACAGCATAGAGAAGGTCGCAGAGATTACGTGGGATTTCATGATAAACGGGATCGGGTCGTCGGAGAAGGTGATGCCGAATGAAGCTGGCTCGCTTTACTGGGAGCTTGTCGACCGCGGAGGCAATCAGGTCCATATCCGGGATCTCTGCAGTGACGACAGAAGCTATCTTTCGGGAGAGCTGGGGAAAGGTGGGCTCCAGGTTCCTTTGCATAACATTGCGTTCTTGTCGGTGAAGGACGTGGGTGAAAGGACCACGGTCGAAGTGGTCATGACCAGCGGAAAGTCGGTCATTCTGACCGTGAGTGGCGACACCCGACTCACGGGTGAAAGTGAATATGGCAGATACGAGATAGCATTGCAGCAAATTACGCGTTTCTCGACCGCCGCAGCGGGCAGCCGGTCCGAGCAGGACGAATCCTCGAAGGGCTAAAGGGTAGTGCCCATCGCTCCTGCTGCAGGCGACTGCGTGAAGGCGAACGGTTCTCAGGGACGGCGCGCCGAAGGACACGACAGACCAAGGAGAAGGAGAGATGGGAGGGAAGAGCTACCAGACCATATCCTACAAGAAGGAGCAGGGAGTTGCGACTATCACCTTCAATCGTCCCGAGGTGATGAATGCCATCAATGAAGAGATGGCGAGGGAGCTGCTCGAATCGCTCCACGATTTCAAGGAAGACCCCGGCGTGAAGGTCGCCATACTCACCGGTGCGGGTGAGAAGATCTTCTGCGCAGGCGGCGATATCGAGATGTTCTTCAACAAGCTCGCCAAGGATCCCATGGCGCAGTATAACTGGCTCATTATAGGCGAGGAGATTACCAGGCTCATGATGGAGCGGTTGGAGAAACCGATCATTGCCGCGGTCAATGGACACTGTTTGGCAGGCGGGCTCGAGCTTGCTCTGGCCTGCGATTTTATCATCGCAGCCGAGAACGCAACCTTCGCCCTGGCTGAGATCAATATCGGCCTCATTCCGGGGTGGGGAGGCACGACACGGCTCCTGAGAGCGATACCTATCCGGAAGGCGAGGGAGATGATATACACCGCCGAGCGGATAGGGGCTGCAGAGGCGGAAAAGCTCGGCCTGGTCAACAAGGTCGTGCCGAGAGGCCAGGTTTATGAAACAGCTCTTGAGGTCGCCAGGAAGATAGCCAGCAAGTCGACATATACCTTGCGGCTCACCAAGAAGGCATTAACCTACGGGCTCGAAGCTTCGGGCATGGATGCCGCCCTCTTCATCGAGAGAGGCGCAGCAAGCATCGCCTCGGTCGGCGACGGTTTTGAGGAGGGCGTGAGGGCCTTTCTGGAGAAACGGCCGCCGAACTTCAAGTAATTTCCGGTTTTGATGGAGGAAGATCATGGATTTTGCATTTACGAAAGAGCAACAGATGCTGCGGCAGAACATACGAAAGTTCGTCGACAAGAACATCAAGGGGGAATATGCGCGCGATCTGGACGAAGACCCCCAGAAGATGTTCATTGACGACGCAATGTGGCAAAAGATCAAGGACCTCGGAGTTTTTGCCGCTGCGGTGCCCGAGGAGTATGGCGGTTTCGGCGGCACTATCATGGACGACGTCATTATCAATGAGGAATTCGCTCGGGGCTCCGCGGCCGTCGCCATGTCCTTCGGCGCTACAACCGGTTTCGGGGCAAGGGCAATCCTCTTCAGCGGAACGGAAGAGCAAAAGAGGCATTTTCTCCCCGAGATCGCCGAAGCAAAAATACGGTTCGCCATGGCCGTGACCGAGCCGGGAGGCGGCACCGATATTCTCGGCGCTCTCCGGACCTTCGCTCGGCCCGACGGGGACGAGTTCGTCGTCAACGGGCAGAAGGTGTTCATCACGAACGCCCACAAGGCCGACTATCTTCTCACCCTTGTCAAGACGGACAAGGAGACGCCCAAGAAGTCGAAGTCCCTTTCCCTCTTCATGATTCCCGTGAAGGACAACCCGGGCATCAAGATCGTGCCTCTCAAGAAATTCACCATCAAAGGCGCTTCGGCATGCGAAATATTCTTTGACGATGCCCGCGTGCCTGCAGCCAATATGCTTGGTCAAATGAACAACGGCTGGTATGAGCTGTTGAAGACGCTCAATCACGAAAGGATAATCGTGGCGGCCCTCACGAACGGGATAGGTACCGCCGCCCTCGAGGATATGGTTGAATACGCCAAGAGCCGTGAAGCCTTCGGCAGGCCCATAGGTCAATACCAGGCGATCCAGCACAAGATAGCCGACACGGCAATGGATCTCGAGTTCGCAAGGCTCATTACCTACAAAGCGGCGACGCTACTCGAAAACAACCGGCCGTGCTACATAGAGGCGGCAATGGCGAAGCTCGTCAGCTCGGAAATGGCCTTCAAAGCGGGCACGAGAGGACTCGATATCCTTGCAGGCTACGGCTGCACGATCGAGTACGACATGCAGAGGTACTTCAGGGACTCCAGACAGTGCACCTTCTCCCCCATTTCGAACGAGATGGTGCGGAACACAATTGCGGAATCTTTCGGCCTTCCGAGGTCGTATTAAGATAGCGGTCAAAATAACAAGGGAGGGGTAGTTATGAAGAAGAACGAAGCACGCGGAGAAAAGGTGGAACTGAAGAACCTGACGGCTCCCATCAAAGTCGGTCCTTTCACGCTGAAGAACAGGATGGTCCTATCGCCCATGAATGAGACCATGTCGGGTATGAACGGGGAAAGCACGGATCAGTGCAACGCCTATTTCGGCGCAAGGGCAAAAGGCGGGGCCGCCATGGTTATCACCGGGGCCATCATGGGGACGAAACTGGCTTCCGAGTTTGTCTGGGGCCGCAACCTGCACTGCTTTCATCAAGGCCACCAGCACGGGCTGTCCATGCTCACCGACCGGATCCACTACTTTGGCGGCCTGGCATGCGCTCAGATGACCATGGGGTTCGGTCGTCAGGGCCACTCGCGAAACGAACACGACCTGGCACCTGCGCCGACAGCGGGACTTCCTTACGAGATCGCAAACGAAAGGGACAGTCACGGTCCAAGGCAGGCCATGGTGAAGAGCGAACGCGCCCGCGGCTTTCTGGTAGGTCAACTTACGCGGGAGATGTCAATCAGCGAAATCCATTCCGAACAGAAAGAATTCGCCAATAGCTGCCAGATCGCCGCCTCCTCCGGTTTCGACGCCATCGAGGTCCACGCGCCTCACGGCTACCTGGAACATGAATTCCTGTCGCCCCTCACCAACAGGCGCACCGACATGTACGGCGGAGACTGGCACGGCAGGAAGCGCCTTCTCCTCGAAATCATGGAGCAGATCCGTTACGCCTGCCCGAACGCGATCGTGGGGGTTAGGATCAGCGCTCACGAACACGTCGAGGGCGGATTAACCACCGAAGACATGATCGATGTGGCCCTCGATCTTGAGGCCCGCGGTGCAGATTACATCAGCCTCTCCGATGGCGGCGGGTACGAAGACACGGCGCACTTGGTAGGAACAAAAGAAGTAGCGGTGCATATTCCCGATACCGCCGCACTATTCAAGAAGGTCCTCAAGGTTCCCGTCATTGTCGCTTCCCAGCACGATCCGGTAAAGGCAGATGCGGACATCGCAGCCGGTAAATTCGACATATCCGCCTTGGGCCGGCAGCTCTTTATCGACCCTGAATATCCCAACAAAGCCATGGAAGGACGGATAGGGGAGATCGCGATCTGCAAGAGATGCAACACCTGTCTGGTGCGCTGTCTGTCCGGGCTCACACCGGCCTGCCCCTTCAACAAGAACCTCGGCAGGGAATATGCTCTTCCCGAATACCAGATCGGTCCCTGGCAGAAGCATGAGGCGCTTATGCCCCAGGGTGCTGCCGGAATGCCTGCTCTGGAGAGGCCGTGGTGGAAGCCCGAGGTGCCTGTTCTGATGAAGCATTGGAGACCTTTCCGCGGTCCTGGCCCGATGGCGTGAGAGACGGAGAATAAACCCATGAAGCCGCAGACCGGACAAGATATGCGGAAAGGATACCGGTCCCGCGTCATGTCGTCCTGTCTGCCTCCGGGCCGGTTTCCCCGTTGTCTGCCTGTTCTGCGGCTCAAGGTGTGTCAGGACCAGTCCCTCACTAGGAGGATTGAATGAGCAAAGTATTCAATAACGACGATTTCTTCAAGATCGACCCGGAAGCCCACCTTGTGGGCGATAGTTCACCTTACGAGTATTTCCCGGGAACCAAGCAGTGGTGGTACTCGCTCTATGCCATCTCCCGTCCTATGAACCAGGGCATGCCCCGGAAATACATGGATGATCTCGAGCCCCACGAAATGAAGAAAGACCCCGACCCCGCGGCGCTGCTTGCGGCCATGGACAAGTATGGTGTCGACGTCGCCTGCCTTCTGCCGGAATCGATGATGGACACCACGGGCTATACCGGCCGATTCTGCAGCAACGGAGAAATGGCGAAGGTCGTCGAGGCGAATCCCGATCGTTTTCTCTACGAGCCGAATCTCTCGCCCATCAAGCACAAAGGCGTCAAGAACACTATCTGGGAGCTGGAATACTGGGTCAAGGAAAAGGGCGCCAAGATCTTCAAGTACTATCCTCCGGAAGATACCTACATAAATGATCCCGATCTATGGCCGTTCTATCAGAAGGCCGAGGAGCTTGGGATCGTGCTCGACATTCACACGGGTTTCGGCTGGGTGGCGCCGGGGAAGTTCAGCAACGGCCTTCCCATGTACCTGGACGATGTGGCCAGGGACTTTCCCGATCTCAAGATCGTTGCTTTTCATATGGGATATCCCCATTGCGACGACCTCAACATGGTGGCCATGGCGCACAAAAACGTGTTCATCTGCATCAGTCTCGTGGTGACGTGGTCCCTCTCATCACCTCACAAATTCGCGAAGATGCTTGGTGAGGCAATGCGGTGGGTCGGCCCCGACAAGATCATTTGGGGTTCCGATGACCCGTCGCTCCACTTTCAGACAGCTTTCGCGGTACGCGGTTTCAGGGATTTCAAGATGCCCGAGGAATTGAAGGAGAAATACGGGTATCTCGATGTGACGGACGACGACAAACGGAAGATCTTCGGTCTGAACCTCGCCGGCCTTCTCGGTATCGACACGAGCAGGAGACGGGTAAAGGGCCTGTAAATCAGGAGAGACGGCAACATGTATACGCTGGGAGACATACCAAGAAAAGGATTTGCCATACACCGTACGCACACTGCCATAGTCTTCGAGGGCACCAGGATTACCTATGGTGATCTGGAGGACAGGGTCAACCGCCTCGCTAACTCTCTTCTCGGCCTCGGATTGAAGAAGGGTGGCCGCATAGCCATAATGGCCGAAAACACTTACAAATACATAGAGACCTACTTCGGTGCGGCGAAGGCCGGTCTGAGCGTCACACCCCTCAACTATAGACTCTCGGACCAGGAACTCGCCTATATCATCAACGACAGCGAGGCCACAGTTCTTCTTCGCGGGAGACGGTCAGGAGGAAAGGGCCTTCGGCTGAAGGGCGACCTGAAGAACATCGGTCGCTGGATATCCCTGGACAATTCCATCGGAGGGCTTCACCTTCTACGAGGACCTCCTGAAGGAAGCATCGGGAACCGACCCGCTCGTGGAAGTGGACGAAAACGAGATGGCGATCCTCATGTATACGGGGGGAACCACCGGCCTTCCGAAGGGCGTGATGCTTTCCCACCGCAACCTCCTCACCGGCCATTTCGCCCTCATCATAGGCTACTCCTTCACCAGGAACGATACGACCTGTTTCTCCCTCCCCATGTTCCACGTGGCCCTCTGGCCTGTCATGTGCCTTCTCATGATGGGCGGAAAATCGGTCATTCTCCGCAGGGCTGACGTCGGCGAGATACTCACGGCTATCCATGATGAGCGATGCACCCATCTGCTTCTCGTGCCCACGGTGATTCAGTGGCTGATAGATGACCCCCGGGCCAACGAGTACGATCTGTCGAGCCTTCGCACCATAACCTATGCGGGAAGCCCCATGCCACGGGAGGTGCTGAAACGGTGCATGGACAGGTTCGGCAAGATACTGGCGCAAGGCTACGGCATGACCGAAGCCGCCCCGTTCATCACGGTTCATTCGGCGGAAGACCATTTCCTCGAAGGTCCGAAGAGTAGACTCCTTGGGAGCGTCGGAAAACCCGGTGTCATCGTCGAGGCGAAGGTGGTCGACGAAAACGATAACACTCTTCCACCCGGTGAAGAGGGCGAGATCTGCATAAGGGGCAAGAACGTCATGATGGGTTACTGGAAGAACCCCGAGATGACCGCCCAAGCCCTGCGCGGCGGATGGATCATACGGGCGACGTGGGAATGATCGACGATGAGGGATACATATTCCTCATGGATCGAAAGGCCGACATGATTATCACGGGTGGAGAGAACGTTTATCCCAAGGAGATAGAGGACGTCTTGTACACACACCCAGCCGTGCGGGAATGTGCAGTCGTGGCAGTGCCCGACAAGAAGTGGGGAGAACGGGTGCACGCGGCGATCGTGCTAAAAGAGGGTTTCGCGGCCACTGCCGACGATCTCATCAAGCATTGCAAGGACCGGCTGGCGGGGTACAAATGTCCGAAGAGCCTCGATTTCTGGCCTGAATTGCCTAAAACATCGATCGGTAAGATCATGCGTCGGGAGGTCAAGAAGCGTTATTGGGAAGCAGGGAAGAAGATCGGGTGATGGAAGCGGCATCATCGCTTCGATTAACAAAAAAGGAGAGGAACACTATGAGCACTAAGGACAAACCAGTTGCACCGGGGAACGGAAAGGCGAGTTTCGAGATTGCTCCCCCGCCGATTCCGGATAAGGACATCAAGGCAACGGAGACGGCTGATGTAGTTATCGTAGGATGCGGCATCGCCGGCCTCACAGCATCGCTCTCCGCAAAACAGGCCGGGGCAAAGACCATCGTGCTGGAAAAGCTGCCGAGTTTTAACTTCCGAGGCGGCTGGAATGCAGCCTTTAACAGCCGGTTACAAAAGAAAGAAGGGATCGATATCGACAAGGAAGAAGTAATCGCAGCTATCATGGAAAGCGGCGCGTACCGGGCGGACCAGAGGGTGGTCAGGAAATGGGCCTACAATGCGGACGAGATCATGGACTGGCTGGATAGACATGGCGGAAGCGGATGGCCAGCCTGTCGTTTTGGACCCGGTTCAAAGAGACTGGTACTTCCGGCACTTTCCCATGTCTCACCTCTTTGTCTCACGCGACAAAGGCAATTCTTCTCTCCAGATGAATCTCGCGCAGCTACTGTACAAGAACGGCACGGAAGCCGGAGTTGGCTCTCGCTTCAATACCCCCGCGGTACAGCTGATCCGCAAAGGCAAAGGCAGGGTCACGGGCGTTGTTGCAGAGAACGAGAAGGGAGATTACCTGCGGTTCAACGCCAGCAAGGCTGTCATTCTTTGCAGCGGCGATTACGGCAACAACAGGGAAATGGTAGAGAAGTACTGCAACTGGCGGGCAGCGGCGATGTTCGACATCTCCCAGGCCTATGCCGACGCTACGGTCATCGCAACCGGAGCCAAAGCGGCAGGGTCAATACCGGTGACGGGCATCAGATGGGTATGTGGATCGGTGCTGCCATCGATGATCCCCTCATTGCCCCATGTTCTTCGACCGCTCAAATGCCGGCGCACCGCCGGACAAGATCATGAAGAAAGGGCAATTACTCATGAGGTATTTCTTGGATATTCCTCGTCAGCCGTTTCTCACGGTTAATACCAACGGGGAAAGATTCATGAATGAAGACATCCCTTGGAATTGCGAAAGTAATCAGTATATGACACAGCCGGGGTATGTAGGATGGAAGGTATGGGACAGCAAATATGAATTCGAATGGCCGAAATTCAAGTCAGTGGCGTGCAAGAGCCTCGGTGCACCGATGTACCGCCACAAACCGGATTTCGTCCAAAAAGGTATTGAGTGGGGAGCTGTATTGACAGGCGCTAGCCTGGAAGAGTTAGCACAGAAGATGGAGGTGCCGGTCGAGGCCTTCAAAGCAACCGTCGAGAGATATAATGAAATGACCCGTAACGGCAAAGACCTCGATTTCGGCAAACACCCGGAGCGGATGACGACGGTGGACTATCCGACGTTCTATGCCTGTAAATGCAGCGGACAATACATGGTAATACTGGGCGGTTTGAAGATAAACCCAGACCTGCGGGTACTGGACGAAGAAAGGCAACCCATACCGGGATTGTACGCTGCCGGCAATGTTTCCGGATCATTCTGGGGTGACGAGTACCCGATAGCTGCTGTTCCCGGAGCGTCGCACAGCAGGGCATGGACCTTTGGCCGTTTGGCCGGTTTGGCGGCGGCAAAAGAAAAGGCTAAGTAGCCGAATAATCTATAATGAGCAGTATTCCGACGCAGAATACGGACTAGGAGGGGATGTATCGCCCCTCCCTCTCCAAAAGTCCAGGTGGTAATCCCCGAGAGTGTTGCCTTTACCGCGGTGACGGGTGTCGGTGTGATCCATGGATAGCCTTGGCATGATTCCCATTCTGTTACTTCACGGCCTCGTGTACGGCATGCTGATCTTTCTTGTCGCCTCGGGCCTGACCCTCGTTCTGGGCATGATGGACATCATCAATTTCGCTCACGCCTCGATTTATATGATAGGGGCCTTCCTATGCTACCAGGTAACCCAATGGACCCACAGCTTCTGGCTCGCGCTTCTCGTCGCGCCCATAGCCTGCGCCTTCCTCGGGATCCTGCTTGAGCGCGGCCTGCTCAGAAAGATACACGGCTCGGGCCAGCTCAACGAACTCCTCGTGACCTTCGGCATAGCGATGATGATCAGCGAAATAATAAGTTGGATATACGGCTCGAGCCCCCTGCCCGTAGCGGCCCCGGCGAGGCTTTCCGGTGGGCTCCAGCTCTGGCATGGTGTGAAATATCCCCTGTACAGACTTTTTATCCTTGCCCTTTCCGGGGCAATCCTTGCCTTCATGTTCTATCTGCTGAGGAAGACCCGTCTGGGTATCTCGATCAGGGCGTGCGTCGAGGACGGTGTTATGGCAAATGCCCTCGGGACCAACGTGTCCTTCGTGCTCATGACAGTCATGGGCATCGGCGCCTGGCTAGCCGGTATGGCAGGGGTCATCGTGGCCCCTTACCTGAGCGTCTACTCGGGCATGTACAACGACATGATAATGGACTGCTTCGCCGTCATAGCCGTGGGAGGTCTTGGAAGTCTCGGGGGCGCCCTGCTGGCGGCCCTTCTGGTGGGACAGATTCAGTCGTTCGGAGTTGCCTTTGTCCCGAGCATATCGGTCGTTTTGATCTACCTCTTCATGGTGATAGTCTTCACTGCCAAACCGACCGGACTTTTCGGTAAGAAGGAATGAGACGAAACCAGAGATACGGACCGTTCATCTTGGTACTCCTGATCGCCTTCCTTTTCCCGTTTGGGGCGAGCAAGTTCCAAACCTATCTTGTGACCCAGGCAGTCATCTTTTCTATCCTCGCCATCCAGCTACTATCTCCTTTTGGGCCATACAGGGCTTCTCTCCTTCGGTCATGCTGCTTTCTTCGGCGTCGGTGCTTATACCTCGGCCCTCTTCCTCCTGCATGCGAGCCCGGAGGCACCCCTGCCCCTCGCGATCCTCGTGGGTGCCCTATCAGGAATGGCCTGTGGATTGTTCTTCGGCATCATGGTTCTGAGGCTCACCAAGATATATCTCGCTTTCGCGACCCTCGCCCTGAGCCAGATGATTTGGGCCATCGCATGGAAATGGAGGGATCTCACCGGAGGGGACGACGGGCTTACGGGCTGGTCGGATAGAACCGTCTCGATTCCTCTGGTCGGCCAATTCGGCCTTACCGACGTGACTTCCTTCTATTACTTCATCCTCATTTTCGCCGTGGTTTCCATCGGCCTTTCCTGGCACTTTACGAAGACTCCCCTGGGCAATACCCTCGCAGGAATAAAGATCAATCCTCATAGAATGGGATTCCTGGGCGTGAATGTGAACAGGGCCAAACTTGAGGTTTTCACATTCTCTGGTCTTATCGCGGGCCTGTCGGGTGCCCTTTTTATGTTGATGAAAAAAATGGTCTCCCCCCATTTTCTCGACATGTCCATGTCATTTGACGTGCTCATTATTTCGGTCATCGGAGGATACGCGAGCTTCGTCGGTCCAATCGTCGGCTCCTTTATCTACGTGTACCTTATGGAGTATCTCAGCTCCTTTACTGAAAGGTGGCAGCTTCTCATGGGCGCCTTCTTCGTCCTCCTGCTCTTGTGCTATCCGAGGGGGATTGTCGGTATGATCGGAGACGTCCTTAAAAAGATCACTTCCGGGAGACTCCAAGGAGAGGCCATGGCAGACATTCTGGCATTGAAAGGAGTCGTCAAGGACTTCGGTCGTTTCCGGGTTATCAACGGGGTCGATCTCGTTGTCTGCCAAGGAGAGAGGCACGCCCTCATCGGGCCTAACGGAGCGGGAAAAAGCATATCTTCAACCTCATTACCGGCCACTGTGTGCCGAGCGGCGGGATCATTCTTTAAAGGTACGAGAATAGACGGCCTCCCGCCGTACAAAATCGTAGACTCGGCATAGCGCGGTCGTTTCAGATCATAAATACCTTCAAGGAGCTCACGGTCTTCGAAAATATGAGGAATGCCGTTCTGGCGCGACAGGGGTTGACCATGAGGTGTTTTCGCGGACTCCCGTCCATGGGAGAGGTAAAAAGAGAGTCGGAACATATGCTTGAGCGCTGCAACCTGATCGATTATGGGGACGAGCGCGCAGGCACGCTTGGCTACGGACAGCAGAGAGCCCTTGAGGTCGGTCTTGCCATTGCTCTGGACCCGGAGCTGGTACTATCTCGACGAGCCGGGAGCGGGCCTTTCCCCGGAGGAGACCCGCTCGATTGTGAAGCTCATCAGGGATGTGACCGCGGGGAAGACACTGGTTATCGTGGAGCACGATATGAGCGTGGTCTTCGATCTATCCGATAGGATAAGCGTCCTCACCTATGGCACGATCCTCTCCTCGGGTACGCCCGAGGAGATAAGAAACGATGCCGCCGTGAGGGAGGCCTATCTGGGCAACCTCGGCCGCGAGCCTGTGTCGAAGATGGCATGACATGTTGCTAGAGGTGAAGGGCATCGATACCTATTACGATGACAGCCACGTCCTCGCCGGAGTCTCCCTCGAGGTCGATCGGGGCGAAATAGTTGCACTTCTAGGGAGAAACGGGGTAGGCAAATCGACGGCCCTCAAGAGCATAATGGGGGTGGTTCAGCCGAGGCATGGGTCGATCCGTTTCAAAGGTATTGAAACCAGGGGAAGGCAGCCCTTCCGCATTGCCCGGTCCGGCATCGGATATGTCCCCGAGGAAAGAAGTATCTTCCGGGCCTGACCGTAAGGGAAAGCCTTATCATGGGCCTCAAGAAGGGATCAGGGAAGGACGACATGAGCAGGCAGGCCATAGGCGAAATCTACCGGAGGTTCAAGCAACTTGGAGGTAA
Organism: uncultured delta proteobacterium; assembly: GCA_963750015.1. Lineage (GTDB taxonomy): Bacteria > Desulfobacterota > Syntrophorhabdia > Syntrophorhabdales > WCHB1-27 > CAVVNC01. The sequence continues at coordinate 12,382 of CAVVPU010000188.1, forward strand.
AGACACCACACCGGCAGGAAATCTCGGGAGGGGAGCGGCGCTCCTTACCCTGGCGCCGCGCGCCGCCCGACTGCCGGCCCACCTCGGCTTGCAGGGCGATGTTCAATCCGTTCCTGCTGTGCACCACGCCGGACATCGTGGCCGCGCGAAATGCACGCGAATACTGCGTGAAATGGCGGGAAGGCCCGGCCATATTTTCAATTTCGGGCCACGGCGTGCCGCCTCGGGGCGAACTTGAGAATATATATACGCCCCCGCCTGGGTTGGACGCCCGTGAGAAACGGCAGCCCGGGCGCCTGACGATGCCGTTATGAGCATGTAGGAAAGTCAATATCGAGTTGGTGAAAAAGTATAACGTGGCCCAGCCGCGTTAAGCA
>CAVVPU010000189.1:0-11210 GCA_963750015.1 uncultured delta proteobacterium
TACACACCAACACCAATTGAATAAGAGCGGCGGCCCTAGAGGCCGCTAAAAGACAGATGGGAGACCGCTCGTTCCACTCGCTAGGGAGCAAAGACTTTGTCACTTTCTTCCCCGGTCCCTAGTCCCGAAGGGACGATCTCCCATCTTCTTTCTTCTCTCCCCGCTCCCCTCTGTCCTTTCCGGCTCCGGCCGCAAAAATAGCAACATCAATCGAGTGCATCGGCACCAAAGCCGCTGCATCCGGTCAGGTCGGACATCAGTCTGCCCGGCAACTGTCTGGCAAGCTCACGCAAGGCTGAGCGTAACCCTTCCTCGACAACCGGATGATAAAATGGCAGCCGCAAGAGGTCCTGCACCGAAAGACTCTGTTGAATGGCCAGTGCGAGTAGATGGGCTATGTGCTCGCCGTCGGGGGCACAGAGCTCGGCGCCGAGCAGAAGGCCCGACACCCTATCAGCATACACACGCAAGACGCCGTGGTTTGTCGCCGCAGCAAGGGCACGACCCTGGCGGGCAAAATTGAATTCACCGGTGATACCTTCGCCCTTCTCAAGGTCGGAAAAGCGGCGGCCGACCACGGCCATGTCGGGATCACTGAACACGATACCGAGCCGCGTGCGACGGGCATAACATTGGGGTGCCGATGCCATGGCATTGCGGCCGGCGATATGTCCCTCGTCAGCAGCCTCGTGTAAAACCGGCGCATAGCTACTGGCGTCACCGGCGATAAAGATGGGGAGATCGGCGATTTGCATGGTGAGTGGATTAAACGGCGGTATGCCCCGTTCGTCCAATTCTACACCGAGGAGCTCAAGTCCGAGATCATCCACGTTCGGCCGCCGGCCCAAGGCGGCGAGGACCTTATCGACGGCAGCCAGAGTGTCCCCCGCCTTCACCAGGATCGTGTCACCCTCTGCCCTTAATTCCGCCGGGGCTCCAAGATGGACGGCACATTCCTTTCTCAGGCGGGCAACAGCATATTCGTTGACCACGGGGTCCGAGAGCCCTGCGATGCGCGCATCCAGGTCGAAGGCCGTGACAGTGATACCGATTCGCGCGAGCGCCTGGGCCATTTCGACACCGACGGGCCCCAATCCAATCACGGCCATGTGTGCCGGCAGGTCGGTCTGTTCAAAGAGATTATCGCTGGTGAGCACGCGATCACCCAGGGCACGCCATGCCCCAGGAACGACCGGCCGCGAGCCGGTCGCGATGATGATCCTGTCGGCACGCACGATACGCCCCGCAACCGAGAGCGTGTCCGGCCCGACAAACCGTGCCCGGCCGGCGATGTTCTTTTTACCGAGTGCATCGGTCACCTTGAGCGTACCAGCCACGAAGTCGTCCCGAAGGCGGCGTACCGTCGCCAGCGCCGCAGGGATGTCTATCGTGAGCTTTTCTGCACCGTGGATGCCAAACTCGTCAAAGACCGTGCGCCGATGGTAGGCCCTGGCCATCTCGATGAGCGCCTTGGAGGGCATGCAGCCGACGCGGGCGCAGGTGGTGCCGTATGGACCGTCGTTGATCAGAACAAAATTTTCGGTGCGTGCTTTTACCTCGTTCAGCGCGGAAAGACCCGCCGTTCCCGCCCCAATGATGGCGACCTCGTACTGCTCAGGCATGGCTCCCTCCTCTTATTCGGAGCATCACCCGCATCCGGTCATGTGCAGTAAACGTTCACCACAAAAAGACCACTCCAACCTCTTCCGCAGTGCCACGGCCCGACACGCCACCTCCCGCCGATCTCTTGTTCGCAGTAACCCGTGCGTCCGTTCGAGTTACGGCAGCAAGCTGTAGGGCTGGGCCCTTTCCGTCCACTCGCTCGCCGGATACTCGGCTTGGAGCTTCTGGTAGGCAGCCTTGAGGTGTGCCGGATCGTGGGTGCTCTTGAAACCCGCCACCCCTTGAAGGTAAATGGCTTCAGGCGTAGCCCTGCTTTTCGGGTAATCGGCAATGATCTGCCCTGCCTCTGAGAGTGCTTCGTTGAAACGGTTCAGATTGAAACGAGCCTTGACTATTCCAAGCATGAGCGAAGGAATGAACTCTTCCGGCGACAAAAAACCGACCGTGCGGGAGTGTTCTTTTCCGTCTTCATCGAGTACGATGATCGTCGGGGTCCACTTGATATTGAAGTTATCGGCATATGGTTTGGCATCGAAAAGTAACTGAACCGGAATCATACGGTTGTTGATAAATTCTGCGACTTTGGCATCAGGGTACGTAACTGCACCCATCTGTTTGCACCCAATTCACCCGGGGTTGAAGAAATCGAGCAATATTGGCTTTCCTCCGCTCTTTGCGCGGGCAAGGGCAGTGTCCATATCATTTAACCACCGTATCTCTGCCATGACTCCCTCCTTATTGTTTGTGTTACTTTGTGGAATATAATGCATCCCGGTCCCGGCTGCATCGCGGTTTTCGGCGAAACGGCGGTCGGACTTTATCAATTCTCCCCTCAACATCCAAATGGTACGCTCATTGAGAGAGAACACGCTTTCAGGCTCGTGCATAGGTAACCAGTGCTCTCCAAAAACGCCGTCTATATCCATTGCGGTCCACGTTCGCAAATGGATCTCCTCTGGAAGTATATTTCGAGCGGCAACGATTGCTGCTGCCATCCACGACGTGGTCTCTCTTTGTGTGATAAACGCTTCTCGAGCCCCGATGAGTGCTGCCTCATTTTTGAATTTTCTTTGCGTGATAAAGCAGTTGAATTGGCGATCGTGAGTGCGGGAGAAACAGAAAGGGCAGGGCCATTTGCCGACCCTGCCCGCGGTGTTTGATGAATAACGCCTACTTCCTAAACCTTCTCCTCACTGCTGCAAGCCCGGCAAGGCCAGGGCCAAAGAGGAGCAGGGCGCCGGGGATGGGAACGGGCGCCGCGGCTTGTACCACGACGTTATCCAGAATCGGACCCCAATAGCTATCTCCGTTGGTGCTCGCAAACTGGAGGGTGGCGCTGGGGTTGTCGGCCGTAAAACTGAAGCTTTCCAACGTCCAGACAAGAGGATTGGCCGCGGAAGGATTATAGGCATTGGAAGCTCTGTCAACGGTCACTTGAACCCCGTCGCCGAAAGGGCTCGCCAGGTAGAACGAGACATTATAGACGTTGCCTAAGACGGTGGCAAAGGTCTGCGAGATGGTTCCTGTATTCGTAGATCCATAGCCATCCAAATTGAGGTCGATCATATGCTCGGTGGCGACGCCATTGTACGAAGGGTTAAGCTGGGTGGTATTATGCCAGTCGACGCCGGCGCCGCCAATAGTCCAGCCGGTCAGACGGGTGTCGCCGTTGACCAATCTTTCCCAGCTACCATTGTTGCCCGAATAGTCCCCATCCTCGAAGGACCCGTTTACGATCAGGTTCACAGCGCCCGCCAACTGCGCATACCCGAGCAAGCCCAGGACCGCGAACCCGATGACCAAGAAACTACGCATGCCTTTTCTTCTCGCCATATAATCCCCTCTCCACGCTTTGAATGATTTCTGGCAGCACGGCTGTCTCGTGGTGGCCAAAAGCGGACGTTACCTGAGACCCTTGGCTTTCCGTCCCACCCTCGCGGGTGGTTTGGCCCTTTCAGATATTAAACATGTTATCACAGTGCATAACCTACGTCAAAAGAAATCGCGCCGTGCAGAAAAGATATTACCCATTTTAGATGGTATTTTTCGCTTCACGTCAAAAGTTGAAAGGGCAGAATTGTCGGTAGGTGAAAAACTAGAGGCGACCGAGGGAAGACCGAGTCAAGATTACATCGTCGGATGGGCGGGTGGCCCCGCCAAGAGCCGGATGGGAGATGGGAGGCCGCACAATCAAAAAAGGCAGGGCCATTTCTGACCCTGCCCGTTGTGTTGGATGAATAAAGCTTATTTCTTGAACCTTCTCTTGACAGCCGCAAGACCGGCAAGGCCAGGGGCGAAAAGCAGAAGGGCCATCGGCGCCGGCACGGCGGACGTTTCTGCTATATTAACAACGACACTGCCTCCGTTATCAAACATTGCATAATCATCAACCCCAAGATCTAACTGGGTTGCTCCAGAGGGTATTACGACGGTAACAGGCCCGTTCCCTATTACAAAGGGCGTGCTCACTGTTACCCCCGCGTTATTGGTAAAAACGCCCATTAACTCGTCGAGGTAGACCGAACCGGCTAGACCCGATGCAACGTAATAACCCGGCCAGGCGCCATACGAGTCTGAAATCCAAGGTAGTCCATGCCAGTCTCCACCCCAGGAAGGGTTAGTGCCTCCGCCTGCTCTAGGTTGCCCGTTTGCTCCGTTCGCATCCATGACATAACCGCCACCGCCGTCAGTAAAGTATCCACTGAGGTATGATATAGTCAATGAAGTGCCGACGGTCATAGGCAGGCCGGATGAGCCATTAACCACTGTCGGGCCAATGCCGCCGCCACCGGATACAAAGAAAGGGTAATTAGGGTCGGATGAATTCCAAGGGAAAGCATTGCCGTATACAGTAGTTTGGATTGTGCCAGCATATGCAAACCCTCCCATAAGCATAACCGATAGCATGATAAGCACTGTGAAGAATACTCTTTTCATTGCCTTCCTCCTCAACATATTCGACCTAATGTCAGAAGTCCCCCCCGGTAACGGTAACAGCGCCCAAGTCATCAGCCCTTTTTCATGCAGCACCATGATTCTCGACTGATACATCCGATTTTCCTTCTCACCCTCTTTAAGCGATGAATAAGTTTTCCCCATCCGTCAGCGCCGGTGTCTGGCTGCAAAAGACCAAGGGTAGAAGATCAGAGACCCATTAGCTTCCGCCCCACCGTTGTTGTGGCCTAGTTTTTCCAAGTTCAGAAACATGTTAGAACAGTGTTTAACAAAGATCAAGAAAAATCATGGGGGGCAGCAAAAATATTTTTTTCACCTTCCGGATGGTATTCCTCAGTCTGTCTGGAAGCCCCGAGGCGGGTAACTGTAAGTGAAAACCGTAGCCGTCCGAAGCGAGACCGAGTCCAAGATTACATCGTCGGATGGGCGGGTGGCCCCGCGAAGAGCCGGATGGGAGATGGGAGACTGCTCGTCCCACTCGCAGGCGAGGGTTGATAACAGCGGCGGCCTTAAAGGCCGCCCATTCCATTCCCTCCTTTTCCTTTTCCCCTCCAGCGCACAGGCATTTCCCCCCTTGGCAATCCCGTAAGCGTGTGGCACCCCTTCCTCTCGCACATATTGCGCAGCGACCGTTAACCACCGTTGGCTTAAGGAGAGCGGTCCGTAAGGATGATGTGCGTGCTCGATCTGCTTTTAGCTCGGACGCCACCGCGCACATCAAGCGAACCGGAGCCTTACGGGGGTCGGGAGCGGAGCCTCATGTGCGAGAGGAAGGGGTGCCACACGCGTCCCAGCGGGCATGTCGCTCCTGTTCCCTTTGCCTTGCCTTTGCCCTGTCTTTGCTTGTGTTTTTGCCTGTGCGCTTTTTTCCACCACTTTTCTTGCTTCCCCTCATAATGAGGTATATAATCCGATAATTTGACGGAGAGAGCGCTTCACGAAGTTCCCCGGACAGATAGTTAAGGATGACTTCCACCCATGGATGATCGGAATATGGACTTGCTCGTCAAGGCACTGCTCGACGGCGACGCGAAGGAGGCTGCGTCCCGTGCCGGGGCCCTCACAAGCTCCGGCGTAAGCGTTGAGCGGATCGTCACGGAGGGCGTGGAAGCGGCCATGGGAACCCTCGATGCAAAGTGCACCCTGGAGCAATTCAACCTGCTTGAGATCATGCTCGTGGGAAGGGCCGTGACAGAGGTAATGAAGCACCTCTTTCCAGCGGGCGCCGGCCCATCGGGAACCAAAGGCACAGTCGTCGTTGCCACCCTGGAAGGTGACGTTCACGATCTCGGGAAAAACATTCTCAAGATGGTGCTCGCGGGCAACGGATACCGCGTCATCGACTGCGGCAAGGACTGTCCCGTCGACAGCCTGGTGGATGCGGCGGAACGGGAAAGACCTGTTGCCGTTGGGATCAGCGGCCTCATTGCCACCATACTGCCCGAGGTGAGGCAAGTGAAACAGCGCCTCGCGGACCGGGGGCTCTCCCATGTATTAGTCATTGCGGGAGGAGCGGTGTTGAAGCAGTCCTCCCCGGATCGTCTGAACGTCGACTATGTGGCCGAATCGGCTTTTGACGGCGCCAGATACATCAATTCCGCTTTGAAGGATGCTTTGGTATGAATGGTCTCGAGCGTGTAACGGCCGCCGTCCACTTCGAGGAAACCGACCGGCTGCCGGTCATCGCCCAGGTTTTCGGCCACGCGGCATCGGTTTCGGCCGTTCCTCTCGACGCATACGTCCAGGACGGAGAACTTATTGCCCGGTGCCAGATGGACGCCCTCCAGAAGTATCGCTACGATGCGGTCTTTGCGGTGATGGACGTCAATGTCGAGACCGAGGCCCTGGGGTCAATCCTGCGATACAGGAAAGGCCAATACCCCACGATTGAGCGGTATGCTTTTTCAAGGGAGACCGACTGGAACGCCTGTCCCATCCCCGACCCCCATCACGCAGGGCGTATGCCCGAAATGCTCAAAAGTCTGCGGATGCTCCGGCGGGATATCGGCGACGAATGCCTGGTCGTGGGCTGCGTGGTGGGGCCTCTCACGCTCGCCTCCCAGCTGCTCGGCGCGGAAGGCGCTCTCTACATGGCCATCGACGAACCCCTTCGCATGGCGAGCCTGATCGATTTTTGTGCGCTGGTGGTCATCGAGTTCGGTCTGGCCCAGATTGACGCAGGGGCTCATCTACCGATCGTCTTCGACCCCTTCGCCTCTCCCGCCGTCGTGCCCTATCAGTTTTTCCGTGAATTCGAGCTTCCCCCTCTGAAGAGGGTATTCGAGGCGTTTCGCGGGGCGAAAGCGGCTGCGAACTGGCTTCACATAGCCGGTCCGACCCAGAGCATATTGCCCTTTTACGAGGCTGCCGGGGTCGATATCGCCAACTTCGACTACCCGGTCACACCCGCACAGGCTCAAGAACGTTTGCTCCACACATGTCTTGACGGGAACATAAAGAGCCTCGCCTTTGTGGAAAGCAGCCCTGAGGAGATCAGGGCAGAGGCCCGGCAGCTCGCAAAATCCTTTTCCGCGCGAAAAGGCTTCATCCTTTCATCGGGCTGTGAGATTCCGCCGGAGTCGAAGCAGGAGAATGTAACCGCCATGGTCGAGGCATCACGAAATGACGGTTGATTCCGCGCCCCGCCTCACTATCCTGAGCCAGGGAGAGCGGCGTGTCATCACCTGCGATGAGGGCCTTTCCTTGCGGGATATCCTCGATGCGACGGATACCAGGGTCCGCTCGGGCTGCAATGGGTCCGGCGCGTGCGGCCTCTGCCGCGTCAGGATAGAGGCGGGGAGGGCGGGCGAGCCCCGCGGCAACGAGCTTATCATGCTCACCCCGGAGGAGCTTCGCGACAACGTGCGTCTTGCGTGCCAGGTGATACCCGAGGCAGACCTCACCGTCACTATAGTCAACCCCGCCCCCCGGTCCGAGTGGCGAAGGTTGGTACCGGCGCCGGGGCAATTACCGGGGCTCGCGTCGCCTCCGACCCGCTTCGCGGGTGCCCCGCCGGCAAAGCCGGATCGAGCCTCCCCCTCAAAAAAAGGAAGAACCGCCGCAGGCGCGCACTGCCCATCGGCCTACCAAGTGGGGCTCGCGTCGCCTCCGACCCGCTTCGCGGGTGCCCCGCCGGCAAAGCCGGATCGAGCCTCCCCCTCAAAGGTCGCTTCGCTGCAATTACCGGGGCTCGCGTCGCCCCTTGACGGGCCTTCATGCGACGAAGGATTTTATGGAGTTGCCGTCGATTTGGGGACGACGAACATAAGCATGTCCCTGTGGGATTTAGGGGCCGTGGCCCGGCTCTCTTCGGTGGTCGGGCCCAACCGGCAGATGTGCCACGGCTCGGACGTGATGACGAGGCTGATTTCGGCATGCTCTTCGCCGGTCAGGGCACGTGAGATGAGCAGGCTGGCGGCTCGCTCCATAGAGGCGGGCATTCTCGATATGTGTGGCAAGGAAGGGCATGATTTCCGGAAGATACGCCGTATTTCCATCGTCGGCAACACGGCGATGCTCGCGCTCCTGGTCGGGAAGAACGGCGACCTTCTTCTTAAGCCCGAGCACTGGACTGCTGCCATCGATTGCCTGCCCGAAGATGGACAAAGGTGGTTCGAAAACGGCCTCATGAGGGACGATGTATCTTTCGAGGTCGTTCAGCCTTTCGGCGGCTTTGTCGGCTCCGATCTTCTGGCCGCCATCGTCGCCACGGGGCTCACCGAAGCGGATGCGCCGGGGGCGCTCATCGATTTCGGCACGAATTCGGAAATTGTCCTTTGGGACGGCCGCAAACTCTGGGTGACTTCCGCGGCAGGGGGGCCTGCTTTTGAGGGATGGGGCATCCGTTGCGGCATGCCTGCGGAATTCGGGGCTATTTACCGGGTCGATGAGATTCCTGAAGATCCGCTTCCGTCGGTTTGCGTTGTGGGAGGCACTGAGCCTAGAGGGATTTGCGGCTCGGGTATAGTCGACCTTATGGCCAACCTGGTACGGGCGGGGCGCTTGAGCAAATTAGGAAAACTGACGGAGTGTCTACAAAAGTCAGGGTTCATTGTCGCCCGCGGCGCTTCCGATATCGTACTCCATAACCGGGATGTCGACGTATTCCAGCGGGCAAAGGCGGCCATTGGCGCGGGGGTAAAAGTGTTGTCGAGGCTGTCACGTATAGATATGGACGGGTTGCGGCGCATGTGTGTGTGCGGAAGTTTCGGACGATTCCTGAACGTAGACAATGCGCAGGCCATCGGCCTGCTGCCTTCGATATTGCCCGAGCGGGTAGAGGTCTGGGGCAGCGCAGCTCTGGCAGGATGCGAGTCCTTTCTTCTGTCTCCGGATAATCAACGGGATCACCGGGAGAGTTTGACCGGAACGGCGACCCTCGTCAACCTTTCCCGGATACCCGAGTTCGACGAATGTTTCCTCGAAAGCCTTTATCTTCAACCCTTTGAGACAGGACCAGAGTCATGAAAAAAGACGATTTTCCCGAAGCCCGCTATACCGAGAACTTTATCAGGGCCGCCCAGTACATAGTCCGTCTGACCAGTGTGCAGAATGTCCTCGAAGAACTGGGCAAGATCGTCGTCAGTTATTTCGGCGCCGAATGGGTCGCCTTTGCCGGAACGGACGATGGCGGGGAGATATACCTGGCCGGCTCCACGATGGCCGATGCAAGCCTCCGGGGGAGTCTCCTCAGGCCCGAGACGCAGGAAAAAGTCCGCGACGTATTCAATAGCGGCTTTCTCGCATCCGGCAGTATTGTCCTCGGCGAGCCCTATGAGACTACCTTCCTGCCCCTCACGGAAATGAACCGGACCACCACGGTGATGATAGTTGCCCACGGGGCCGGAGAGCCCGCCGGTGCGGAACGTCTCAATCTTTACCTCGCCCTGGCAGGCCTCGCGGGGTCGACCATGGGCAGGATATCTACGGAGCAGCAGTTGCGGCGCCACCAGAGCCGTCTGGAGGAGCTGGTGGAAGAACGAACAAGGCGCTTAAGGGAGAGCGAGCAGCGCTGGGCCATCACCCTTTCGAGCATCGGCGACGCGGTCATTGCCACGGACATCGGCGGCAGGGTCACTTTCATGAACGCCGTCGCAGAAGGTTTGACCGGATGGACGCTCGATGAGGCGGCAGGGACGGAAGTGAAGAGGATATTCAACATCGTCAACGAGCAGACACGCAAGGAAGTCGAGAGCCCTGTCGGGCGAGTGCTCAGGGAAGGAACGATCGTAGGTCTCGCCAACCACACGATCCTGGTGAGAAAAGACGGGACCGAAGTCCCCATAGACGATAGCGGCGCCCCCATAAGGGATGGGAGCGACAGGATCGTCGGCGTCGTGCTCGTCTTCCGCGATATCACCGAACGCAGGCAGGCCGAAGGGTTGCTGCAAAAGGCGTACGGCGAGCTCGAGACGCGCGTGGAGGAACGCACCGGGGAGCTCCGGAGGGCATACGAGAAGCTGAAAAAGGAGACCGCCCAGCGCGAGCAGCTCGAAACCCAGCTTCGCCAGGCCCAGAAGATTGAGGCCTTAGGCACGCTCTCCGGGGGCATCGCCCATGATTTCAACAATATCCTCGCAGCGATCATAGGGTTTACGGAACTGGTGGCAGGCCACACGCCCGAGGGGAGCCCGGACGCACGCTATCTGGAGAGGGTCATGGAGGCTTCCCTGCGGGGCCGGGAACTGGTAAAACAGATGCTCACCTTCAGCCGAAGGGCAGAGCAGGAGAAGAAACCCTTGCGGCTCGCGGCCATCGTCAAAGAGACGATCGGCCTTATCAGGGCAACCATACCCTCAACCATCAGGATCAAGGTGGACATTCCCGGCGAGCCGGGGTCGATCCTTGGCGACCCCACCCAGATGCAGCAGGTCCTCATGAACCTCTGCACCAACGCCGCTTTCGCCATGCGGGACAAAGGCGGGGTCCTCGGTATCGGGCTTATCGATCTCGATCTTCCTCCGTCCGACGGAAACCCTCACGGGATAGCGCCGGGACACTATGTGAAGCTTACCGTAAGCGACACGGGCACGGGCATCCCTTCCGACATCATGGACAGGATATTCGATCCCTTCTTTACGACGAGGAAGCTCGGGGAGGGCACCGGCCTCGGCCTCTCGGTGGTCCACGGTATTGTCAGGCAGTCCGACGGCCACATCATTGTCGAGAGCGAGCCAGGCGGAGGAGCCACGTTTTCCATCTATTTTCCGAAGATTCAGGAAGCGGCGAAAAACGAAGGACGGGGGAACGGCGAGATTCCTGCGGGGCACGAACGAATACTCTTTGTGGACGATGAAGAGCTGCTCGTGGAGATGGGAGAGGAGATCCTTGCAGGGCTCGGCTACGAAGTAACGTGCCGAACGAACAGCAGGGAGGCCCTCTCACTCCTTAGGGAGAATCCTTCCCGGTTCGACCTTGTCATTACAGACCAGACAATGCCTGAATTGGCCGGAGTCGAGTTGGCGAAGGAGATTCTTGCGATCAGGCCCGACATTCCGATCATAATGTGCACGGGATTCAGCCACATTGTCGATGCAGGCTCAGCCAAGGCTGCGGGCATAAGTGCCTTTTTGATGAAGCCCCTTACAAAGAAGGAAATCGCGGGGACCGTCAGAGACGTCCTCGATTGCCGG
>CAVVPU010000190.1:0-3819 GCA_963750015.1 uncultured delta proteobacterium
TCGACGGGCCGGCCGCCGGACACCAGGCGCCTCTTCCCTCGGACCCCGGGGCCCTCTCGCGCCATATCAAGGAGACCGCTTACTTCCTGCGGGCCGACGCGGTGGGCATCTGCGAGCTTCCCCCTTATTCGGTTTACAGCCACAGGGTCGATTTCTTTGACCCGGCCGCCGGGGAGCAGGCCATCGAGCTTAACCACAAGTATGCCATAGCAGTGCTCATCGATCAGGATTACCGGACGTCACGGGCCTATACGGGAAGCGACTGGATCAGCAATTCCATGAGCATGCTCTCCTACACGACCTCGGGCTTCATCGCCATAATCCTTGCCGACTACATCAGAAGGCTCGGTTTTCCGGCAAAGGCGCACTACGCGCCCTTCTATGATGTCGTGCTTCCGCCCATCCTTCTCATGGCGGGCCTCGGGGAGATGAGCAGGATAGGCGATTCCGTGCTTCACCCCTTCCTCGGAGGCCGGTTCAAGGGCGCGATAGTGACCACCGACCTTCCCCTTCTGCCGGACAAGCCCATCGACTTCGGCCTTCAGGACTTTTGCTCCAAGTGTAAGAAATGCGCCCGCGAATGCCCGAGCGGGGCAATCAGCGACGGGGCCAAGGAGATCCATAACGGTTATGAGAAGTGGCCCGTGGACGTGAAAAAGTGTACGGCCATGAGGGTAGGGAACCAGAAAGGCTCGGGGTGTGGCACCTGCATCAAGGTCTGTCCCTGGAGCAAGCCCTATACCCCCTTTCACCGGGCCGTGGGATGGGCCATGCGCCACTCGGGGGTCGCCCGGAGCCTCGCAATCTGGGGCGACGACCTGATGGGATACGGCAAGCCCCACTACGAAGACAAATGGTGGCTCGATCTGGAGGACGTGGACGGGGTACTGCAAGTCCCTGTGAAAAGGCAATCGAAGAAGCCCTGGATCGACGACGAGGGATAGGAGGTCCAAGAAAAGACGGCATTGTGCCGTGCCCCGGCCGGGACCGGCCGGGGCACGAGCCTGGCATAAGATGTGGAATCGAGAAAGCAAAAATAAAAAGGGGAGGGAACATGTCAAGACACTCTTTTTCTTATCTTGTGATTCTGCTCGCGCTTTTTTTCGCCTCGCCCGTTCACGCGGCAGGGACCATCAAGGTCGGTATTATCGACTCCTACACGGGGCCCGCCAGTGTTCTTACCCAGGACGTGCTCGACGGCTTCAAGATGGCTCTCGACAAGATCAACGCATCGGGAGGGGCTGCCGGGAAGAAGATCGAGTACGTGACGAGAGACGATAAATTCCAGCCGGACGTCGGGCTAGCCATGGCAAAAGAGCTGGTAATGAGGGAGAATGTCGACGTATTGATGGGAACGATCAACAGCGCGACTGCCTTGGCTATATCGGAGTTCGCGAAGAAGGAGAAGATCCCTTTCATCGTGACCCAGTCGAAGAGCGATAAGATTACCGGCGAGTTCGGCCACAAGTACGTGTTCAACCTGAGCGAGAACACCGCGATGGCAGGAAGGGCCGCGGCGATCGCTCTTGCGAAGAAGCCCTTTCAAACTTATTGGATAGCAGGCGACGATTACGAATACGGTCACGACATCGCCGATGCCGTCTGGAATAACTTGCAGAAGCTTAAGCCTTCGGTGCGCCTTCTCGGCCGGACCTGGTGGAAACCCGGCGAATCCGACTTCCTTCCGTACCTTACCCAGATTAACGCGGCCCACCCGGACTTCCTCATATCTGCCAGCGGCGCGGCAAGCATGGTCAATTTCATGAAGGCGGTCAAGTCCACCGGCATGATAAAAGTGATCCCCATGTATGCCCACACAGCCACGGACCTCTCCATACTGCTCGCCCTCGGCCAGGATGCAGCCGAAGGCATATACGGAACCTGCAACTACCATTTCTACTATCCTGACAGCGAAGACAACAGGTCATTCGTTACTGAATTCAGGAGCAGGTACAACAGGCTGCCGAAGGCCCCTGCCATGATCGGCTATATGGCTGCCCAGGTTATCGCGGGCGGCTACAAAAGGGCAGGGAGCACCGATAAGACAAAGTTCGTCGAAGCCCTGGAAGGGCTCAGCGTCGACGGGCCCACGGGAAGGGTGCAGATGAGGGCGTGCGACCATGTCCTTCTGCTTCCCATGTTCTGGGGTATCACCAAGAAGGACTCCAGGTATGACTTTCTCGTGGCTTCCGATATCCAGACCATCCCGGGGAAGGATTATATACCTTCCTGTGATGCGGCCTTGGCAAAAAGGCAGAAATAGAAAGCAAACGCCGCAGGAGGTCTGCCTGCCCTGTCCGCAGGAGACCTCCTGTTTTCCCTCAGCCTCTTGCAGCCTCCCCCGACCGGCACCAGGTGCTTGGATAACCCCAATCAATAGATCGCTTCGGCATGCCTGGAAAAGGCCGCCCGAAGCCGAAAGGCACCATGCAGCGCCCGATGTTCGGAACTATACTAAAGTATCCGGAGAGCCACGGAATCCGGCCTTATGAACGACATCAATATGCACGGGGCACAAGGGGCGACTTAGCCGCCCCGGTCATCGACTTCAAGGAGGTATCTCATGAAAAGGACTGCTGCGGCCTTCGCCATATCGGCCGCTCTTCTGCTCGTCTCGTTTTCTGCTCAGGCCCAGGAAAAGGCAGATCAAGCCAAGGCAAGATACCGGGAAGAACGACAAAGCCATCGCACATCTCATGCCTACCAAAGGGAATACGGCCAGCGGTGTGGTCATGTTCACCAAAGAGAAGGACGGGGTCAAGGTGGTCGCCGTAGTGAGCGGACTTACTGAGGGCCTCCATGGCTTCCACATCCACGAGGTCGGAGACTGTAGCGCCCCGGATGGGTCATCCGCCGGGGGCCACTTCAATCCCGCGGGAAATCCCCACGGCGGTCCGGCCGACCAGAAGCGCCATGCAGGGGATTTGGGCAATATCGAGGCGAACCTGTATGGGAACGCTATCCAGGAAGAATTGGATCACGTGATCAAGCTGGATGGACCCGATTCCATAATCGGCCGGTCGGTTATCATCCACGCCGACCGGGACGATCTGAAGACTCAGCCCACAGGGGGAGCAGGGGCGAGGGTGGCCTGCGGCGTGATCACCGCCGGGGAAAAATGAGGCGGAGTTCCTAAGCAAGTCTTACCGCCCCATGCAATAAGGTAGACTCCGATCCCGTCCATATGAATAGACGGGTGCCATCGGCCCGGCAGCACAGCGGAGCCGAGAGACCCGAGAAGGAGGACGGGCCACGTGTTCACTTCGCTCTTTCTGAAACTCATCAACCGCGAGGCGGCATCAGCCGGGAGCAAGTCCGAAGAAATGGTGGAGGCCCTCGGAATCCGCCGGGGATGGCACATCGCCGACTTCGGTTCGGGAGGCGGCCATTTTACCTTCTCCTTCGCCCGCAAGGTGGGGCAGGCCGGAAGGGTCTATGCCGTGGACACAAAGCGCGATTATCTTGACTTCGTGCGACGCCGGGCCGAAGATAACGGGCTCGGCAACATCACCTGTATCTGTCTGAACGGCGACAAGCCGGACCTTTCGGAAGGCTCTCTCGATATGATCTTCGCAAGGAACGTATTCCATCATCTTCCCCGGCCCGTGGACTCGATGAGGAGTCTGAGAACATACCTTAAGCCCGAGGGAAGGCTCGCCATTATCGAGCACAAGCCGAGCCGCCGCCTGACTTTTGTCGCTTTATTCAAACACGTCACTTCCCCCGATGTCATAATCCGTGACATGGAGGAAGCAGGCTACGTCTTGTCGGATTCCTTCGATTTCCTGCCGGGAGAGTCATTCCTCCTGTTCTCACCGG
>CAVVPU010000191.1:0-39032 GCA_963750015.1 uncultured delta proteobacterium
GTAGATAGGACAGAGCGCGGCCGTGAGGATGGCTTCTCTCGTGGTGAAGCCCGCGTCGACGACGAGTTGCCTGGATCGGTCCCGGTAGTTCTTCTGATCTCATCGCCAGCGCACAGGCGTTTATCCCCACGGGAATCCCCATAAGCGTATGGCGCCCTTCCTCTCGCACACATTGGGTCGGACCGTTAACCACCGTTGGCTAAAGGAGAGCGGTCCGAGGGATGCATGTGTCGTGCTCGAACTCGGGGCACGTGAGCCCTGAGGCTGGGTCGGACTCGCACGCCACCACATGCATCAAGCGAACCGGAGACTCACGATGGTGGGGAGCGTAGTCTATGTGCGAGAGGAAGGGTGCCATAGGCTTCCCCCCAGGCATACCCATTCCCGTTCCAATGCCTTTGCCCTGCCCTTCTTTTCTTGACAGACGCATCCTGATAGCATAGGATTGGCTTGAGAAAGGCTCATCTTTCAGACGCGGAGACTACCTTTCACGGGTTGCCAACCGAACAGAGTCTCCGACCCAAACATTGAAGACAACGCATCGATAGAGGAGGGAGCAAAAATGGCCGAGCGGAAATATGCGCATCATATCGTACAGGAGCTGAAGACGAAGCGGTTCACCCCCGAGTTCGCAGCCAAGTATGCCCAATTTGCAACACGCATCCTTTGGATGGATGACAAGATCGTGGACGGAGCGTTTCAAATGAACTGCTCCTGGTATCTCAGGCCCCCGGTCGAGGACATGCCCGAGCAGCACTCTCACACCCACGATTCGGATGAGATCATCGGTTTCTTCGGCAGCGACCATAAGGATCCTTATGACCTTGGGGGAGAAATAGAGTTCTGGATCGAAGACGAGCAGTATTTCCTCACCAAAACCAGCATGATCTTTATCCCCGGGGGCCTTAAGCATTGCCCGCTCCTCATCAAGCGCGTCGACCGGCCCATATTTCACTTCTCCACGGTGACGGCAGGTCAGTACAAGTACATTAAGGGCGAGTAGCGGTTTCAGGAAGGCCGGCTAGGAAGGAGCCCGACCGGGCTGCCCGTCCCGTCTCGAAACGCGCCAAATCCAGGAAGCGTCCGGCTAGGATAGGACCTTCTGCCTGCTCCTCATGCTTGAAGAAAACATAGGCAGTTTCCCATGCCTGGTCGGCGATCCGTTTGTGCCAGAGCGACAGATCGGCATCTTCGTAGCCGGGCCGGCGCACTCGCAGATAGCTCGGTAAGCCCGCTTATCGAGGCCTTCCCTACTTCTTTTCGAGATACTCGACGACGTCCACAGAGACGATCTCTGAGAAGACGTCTCGATCGGCTATGTGACCGAGGAGGGCATCCGTGCAGAGAACGAACTGTCTGTTGCCTGAGCGGTCCCTGATGCCGACGGCAAAGATAGAATCTTGACGGGGCCGGGATGCGTCATCCCGTGACCTTTGCTTCGTTCGGTTTTGAAGTTGCCGGAGATGTACATACTGTCTTATAAGATCGGCGTTCTCCTCCGAAATATCCAGGAATTCGATGCCCAGCCGGACTTCTTCGGGAGTTTGGATCGTCCCCCGCACGCTGACGCGGACAAAGAGCTCGCCGAGCTTGGGAAAGGTGAGCCGGATTGGGAAGGTATCACCCACGCGAATACTGCCGAAACTTCCGGGAAGGTGGAAACAGGCGCCATGGCACCCGATGTCGATAGCCTTTGTTTCGAAGCTCTCACCATCGGGAAGGTTGAGCCGGAGAACGACCGCGTCCCTGGAACCGCAGACGACCCGCTCCGACCTGCGTCTTTCTATCCGGGCGATGCGATCCGGCAGGTTCAGTGTGAGGAGTGTGACCTTTCTTTCCCGGTCAACCCTTGCATCCACCACGGGAGCTTCGAAGGTGTAGGGATATGAGTCGAGGTTATAGCTCAGAGCCACTGTCTTGATCGGCAGGGGCACGTCTCCAGGCAGTATGAGACTGAAAAATTCGTCTGCCGGGGTGAGGAGCCGGAGTATCGAGTTCGGGAAGTACGTCTTCTTGCAGATGACATGCACCGGGATAGCGAGGTCCGACACCTTTTTTAAATGGTCCCTCACCGGAAATCCCCCCCTTCGGAGAAGTACTTGAAACCTCTGACTATGTTGTCGGCAATACAAGAGATTATATGAAGCCGTCACTCGCGAATCGACGAAGACGAGAAGAACTTCCTTGCCCGGTTGCCCACAAAGGGTGCGGCGATTCTGCCAAGTCCTATTGAAGGTCGCCTCTGTTCACTGGTAATATTAGGTGAACGAGCGGTCCCTAAAAAGGCAAGGTGAAAAGCATGTTCCGGATGTATAAGAGCCTCATTGCGCGTTGGAGACCGGAGGCGCGATTTAAGGAGCTCGGCTTAATCGCCCTCTTCTTGGCAATCCTTCTGTGTCTGCCTCAGTCTGCCCGAGCCGTCTTGCGTCCGGAGCAGATCGTCGTGATAGCGAATGGGGCGGTTCCGGTAGGAATCGATCTTGCCCGTTACTATATGAAACAAAGGGGTATTCCGGCGCAGAACCTGATACTGCTTCTGACCTCAGATAAGGAGCAGATAAGCAGGGAGGAGTATGAGAAAAAGATACTCGGTCCCGTCCGCTCCTTCCTCATGAAGCATGACCCCCAGGGGCAAAAGACCGGCTGTCTCGTGCTCATGTATGGCATTCCTCTGCATATCCTTCCTCCCCAACCGACAATCGAAGAGCAGGTGAAGATATTACAGCTCCGGAGCCGGCGGGAGGAGCTGCAGCAGCGGATCAAGGCATCGGAAAAAGAGGACCCTAAAGCAGCCAAGACCCTGAGGGAAGAGTCCGAAAGATTGCAGATGGAGATCCTCCACGGGGGCAGGGATTTGGAAGGGGCGTCGGTCGATTCGGAAATCGCCCTTGTCCTGGAGCCTGCATACCCTCTCGAGGGATGGCTTCCGAACAAATTCTTCCTGGGGTTCGCAGGGAAAGCAAGCCCGAAAATGCCGCAGAATGTAAAGTTGGTGAGCCGTCTTGACGGGCCGACGTCGGCCATCGTTCGAAGAGTCATCGACGACAGCATCCAGACGGAGAAGACCGGGCTCAAGGGCAAGGCCTACTTTGATGCGCGGTGGCCGGATAAAGGTGACAAGAACCTTTCGCCTTACGAGTATTGTGACAGGGCCATTCATGAGGCGGCCAAGGTAGTCAAAAGAAGCGGGAAGCTCCCGGTCGTTCTCGACGAGCAGGAAAGGCTTTTCCAGCCCGGTGAAGCGCCCGATGCCGCTCTCTACTGCGGCTGGTATAGTCTCGCAAAATATATCGACGCTTTTACATGGACAAAGGGGTCCGTGGGATACCATATTGCGAGCGCCGAATGCACGACCCTGAAGAACAAAGGGAGCACTGTGTGGTGCAAGAGGATGCTCGAGGAGGGTATTGCCGCTACGCTCGGGCCTGTGGCCGAGCCATACGTGCAAGCCTTTCCACTGCCCCAAGTCTTTTTCGGCTGTCTCCTCGACGGCAATACCCTCGCCGAGTGCTACGCCGTTTCCAACCCGTGGTGGTCCTGGCAGATGGTGTTGATCGGCGACCCGCTCTATCGGCCATTCAAAAACAGGACCGCCGGCGAAGAGCGGTAAGCGGGAGGGGTGAGACAGGCAGTGGTCTTCGAGACTACCGGGGACAAGTAATATATCAAGACGAGAATCATGAGCGACAGAGAGATCCTGAAGATCACCAACCTTACCAAAGAATACAAAACCGTGCGAGCCGTCGACGCCATTTCATTCTCGGTGCGTGCTGGAGAGGTCGTGGGACTCTTGGGCCCCAACGGCGCCGGCAAGACCACGACCATCAACATGGTCCTCGGTATCCTCGATCCGACGAGCGGCACGATCGAGATCCTGGAGAGCGGGCTCAAGAGGCACCGGTCGGAGATGAGCAAGAGGGTCAATTTCGCCGCAGTCTATGCTCACATGCCGGCCAATCTCACAGTATGGCAGAACCTTTGCGTCTTCGGCCTGCTCTACGAAGTAAAACCGTTGAAAGAGAGGATAAGGGCTCTCCTCCATGAATTCGATCTGGAAGAGTTTATCAACGTCAAGACCGGTCTTCTTTCATCGGGAGAGCTCTCCCGCCTCAACCTTGCCAAGGCGGTGATCAACGAGCCGCGGCTTCTGCTCCTCGACGAGCCCACCGCTTCCCTCGACCCGAGCGTCTCCCTTCTCATAAGGGAGAAGATAAAGGCATACTCCATGCGCGTCGATGCGGGAATCTTGTGGACTTCCCACAATATGAACGAGATCGAGGCAGTCTGCGACCGCGTCCTTTTCCTGTCCCACGGACGGGTGCTCTTGAGCGGGGACCCGAAAACGCTCGCCGGCGAACACGGGAAAAAGGACCTCGAGGACCTCTTCATAACCGTCGCCAGAGAGCCCCTTCGCCTCAAGGATGGATAGATGAGCAGCTCCAGGATCTTCGCAGTTTTCCTTCGTCAGCTCTTTCTCTACAAGAGCAACCCGACCAGGCTTGCCAGCATATTCCTGTGGCTCGTCATCGACGTGATACAGTGGGGTTTCATCAGCAGGTACCTCGGCACCTTCGGAATGGCCACCTTCAGTTTCATCAGCGTTATCCTGGGGGCGATAATCCTCTGGGAGTTCATGGCCCGCATACAGCAGGGGATCATGATGGCCTTTCTCGAAGATATATGGACCCAGAATTTCATCAACTTCTTTGCGTCTCCTTTGAAGATTCGAGAGTATCTGGGCGGTCTCGTGATGACGAGCATCGTCTCCGGCGTCGCGGGCTTCCTGGTAATGGTCGGGATCGCCGGCCTTATTTTCGGCTATGACCTATTGAAGATCGGCGCGCTCCTCGTGCCTTTCATGCTCATACTCTTTACCTTCGGCACGGCTATGGGTATTTTCGTGTCGGGAGTCGTTTTTCGGCTCGGTCCGTCGGCTGAGTGGCTTGGCTGGCCCATCCCCCTCGTCTTATCCCTCTTTGCCGGCGTCTACTACCCTATCTCGTCCCTGCCTCCTGCCCTCGCCGCCATCGCGAAGATGATCCCTCCTGCCTACGTGTTTCAGACTCTCCGGGCTATCCTCGCCACCGGCGCAGTCCCCTCCGACTTCGCGGCCAATCTCATCATCGGCGCGCTTCTTTCTCTCGCTTACCTAATAGGGGCAGCCTATTTCTTTGTCGCTATCTATGAGAAAAATTTGAAAAGTGGAAGTATCGCGAGGTTCAATGCCGAGGCCCTTTGAGAGGCGTGCTTAGGTCTAAAGCTCGGGGCGCCGGTTCTTCTCCCGGAAGAGTCTCTCGGTCTTCATCAGGCTCTCCCCGTTGGCGATGGCATGCTTCTTCATTGCCGCAGCAGCCGCCTCGGCGTCTCCGGCCCCCACGGCTTCAGCGATGGGGCGATGCTCCTCTTTAGGGTGCGAATAGGCGACGTTTACCGCATCGACGATCATACCCGTCAGATCAATCGTCGACCGGACCAGCCCTTCGAGAAAGCGGTTGCCGCTCATTTCGCCGAGGATGAAGTGAAACTCCATGCTGTCGATAGCGAGATTCAATCTCTCGGCATATTCCGGCGTCACCCTTTGAGCGGCGAGGCGGGCGACTTCCGGCTCCACGAGGATCCTCACCTGACTGATTTCTCCGATAGAGATCTTTTCTGCCATGAAGAGGTCGAGAAAGGCATCGGCGATCCGCTCGAAGCTCAAGGCGGTGACGAAGGCCCCACCGGTCGCACCCTGCCGGGTAATGATGAAACCGGCGTTTTCGAGGACTCTGAGCGCTTCCCGGGTGGCGGCCCTGCTCACCTGAAACTGCTCGGACAGGTCTCGCTCCGTGGGCAGCCTCTCCCCGGGCTTGAAATGACCGAGCATGATCGATTCCTTGAGCTGTTGGGCAACTTCTTCAGAGATTCGAAGCGGCTTGATCGGTTTGAAACTATGTTTCATACCTTCCTTCCCAAAGCCCTATAATATGTGGCTGCGTATACTTTGTCAAGGGCAAATTGAATCATTCAACCTTTCACGTTGTCATCGTTTCCATATGGTAAATATATCGTCGGGTTTGGAGTATCCGATTGGCATGAGAATGGGGGAGAAGAGCGGGCCTGAAGACTAGGAATGGCCGATAAAGAGGCCGGAGGCTCAAGACCGAACCGTGCCGATCCTGCCATTCTTCCCGTTGAGGGCTGATCAGGTTTAACCTTACTGATGGTATTCTTTGAGGAAGTCTGCCATCCTCTCGGCAACGGATCTGATTTCTTCAACCGTCGGCAGGAAGACGACCCGAAAATGGTCCGGCGCCGGCCAGTTGAAACCCGTGCCCTGTACCATCAATACTTTCTTTTCAACCAGGAAATCGAGCAAGAACTTCTGGTCATCGACGATGTTAAAGCGCTTGGTATCTATTTTGGGAAAGAGATAGAGCGCTCCCTTTGGTTTCACGCAGGTTATTCCCGATATGGAACGAAAGCACTCATAGGCTGCGTTCCTTTGCTCGTAGAGGCGGCCGCCCGGAGAGATCAATGCCGTAAGGCTCTGATAACCACCAAGGGCTGTCTGTATGGTGAACTGACCCACCATGTTGCCGCACATCCGCATGTTGGCCAGGATGTCGAGCCCTTCGGAGATATAATCTCGCGCCAATGCTTTCTTACCGCTCACGATCATCCACCCCGCACGAAACCCGGGGATGCGATGAGATTTGGACAACCCGTTGAAGGAGACGAAGAGGATATCCTTTGAAAGGGATGCGAGGGGTACGTGCTCTGCGTCGTCATATAAGATCTGATCGTAAATCTCGTCGGCAAATATGATGAGATTGTGTCTCTCCGCCATCTCCACTATCCGCACGAGGGTTTCTCTCGAGTAGACCGCGCCCGTGGGATTATTCGGGTTTATCACCACGATGCCCCTGGTCTTCGGATTGATCTTGGACTCGATATCCTTGAGATCGGGATTCCAGTCAGACTCCTCGTCGCATATGTAATGGACCGCCTTTCCTCCCGAGAGATTGACTGCAGCCGTCCATAGGGGATAATCGGGTGAGGGGACGAGCATCTCGTCGCCGTCGTTCAGAAGAGCCTGCATGGACATCACGATCATCTCGCTCACGCCGTTGCCGACATAGACATCCTCGATCTGAACATCCTCGATTCCCTTGATCTGGCATTGCTGCATGATCGCCTTCCGTGCCGAGAAGAGCCCTTTTGAATCTCCGTAGGCCTGGGCGGCTCTTACGTTGAGCACCACGTCGTGGATGATCTCGTCGGGTGCGGTGATGCCGAAGGCCGGGGGGTTCCCGCTGTTCAGTTTGATGACCGTGTATCCTTCCTCTTCGAGGCGTTTTGCCTCCTTGAGCAGAGGGCCCCGGATTTCATAACATATGTTGTTCATCTTGTTCGATTTAAGAATCTCGGGCATGGTCGGCTTCCTTCTCCTGGCTTTTCAAAAACGGTTGGCGACGAGGGTCCTGCTTTTGGTTCCCCGGGCCGTTATCTCCTTGACTGCCATGGAGACGCGGTTCTCCGCGTTGAGGGCAGACCAGTAAGCCTCGAGTACGTCGTCTCCCTTTCCTTTGCAGGGCAGCAGCAGGGGATCACCTGCAAATGGCGGCAAGGGATCGCCGTCACCGCTGTACGTGGTCAGTCCCAGGCCGAAGCCCGCCGCGGGCATGGCAGGATAGTAATAATAGCGGTCGGTGAGGGCGGGGTCCATTGGGCTTGCCTTCAAAATGGCGAGGACCATCTCGACCGAAGGCCCATCGAAACGTAACAATCCGTTGATTCTCGGTGTGAAATTGGGAGCATCGGGTTCCCGTTCTCTCCCGGAGAGGGCTTCCTCGATCGTTCCGCCCTTGGCCAGTACCTCATACATGGTGCGTGTCTGGTCGCCGTTGCTCACGAGATAGGCTCCGGGAAGATCGAGCATGGCCTCGTAGATAATGAGGCTCGGGTCCTTTACCAGCGCCGGGTCTACGGGCTCGGTCCTCAGGGCGTCCCCGTCCACGACGAATCGACGGTTTCTGCTGTTTGTGCTGCGTCCCATGATCCAGTAGACGATCACCCAGCAATCCTCATCACTCCTCCCCAGGACAAGACCTCGTCCGGGATAGGCGTTTTCCTTAATATGGGTCCGGAAGTTTCCTTCCGCTATCGTTTCTCTCTTCAACGCTTTCTCCTTATAGAGAGATGTGCCCGGCAAGAAGGCAGAGTCGTTCTTTATGGTATACCGTCTCGGTATTCCCTGTCAATGTGGGAAAAAGGGAAAGGGAACAGCGCAAAGGCACAGGCAGAGGCACAAGCAAAAGCACAGGCAAAGGCAAGGCATTTAAGGACCATTGCTTGCTGGACGCCTATGGCGCCCATTCCTCTCGCACAAAGGCTCCGCTCCCGACCATCGTAAGCTCCGCTTGAGCTTGATGTGCACGGTGGCGTCCGAGCAGGATGTTCGAGCATGACACATCATCCTTATCAGGACCGCTCAAGCTCCGCTAACGCTGGTTAGCGGTCGCTCCGCAATATGTGCGAGAGGAACGGGCGCCATACGCTCAGGGATTGCCATGGGGAAAACTGCCTGTGCGCTGAAAAAAAGAAGGGTAAGGGAGGGAATGGCATGGGCGGCCTTTCCGGGCCGCCGTTATCAACCGGCCTGGTGTGCAACCCCTAGATCGAAACCAGGGACGAACCTTCACCCTACCGTCTCGGGAAGGGGCAGTGCGCGCCCCACGGGCTATCCGCGAGGCCCGGGCAGTTCCCCCATCTGAGCACGTGCACGGGGGGCAAGAGTGCGCGCCTGCGGCGGTCCTTCCTTTTTATGAAGGGGAGTCTCTGCGAGCTTTGCTCGTAGAGGGGGCGACGCAAGCCCCATTAAATTGCCCGCTTCCTTC
Source organism: uncultured delta proteobacterium (assembly GCA_963750015.1). GTDB lineage: Bacteria > Desulfobacterota > Syntrophorhabdia > Syntrophorhabdales > WCHB1-27 > CAVVNC01. Next base: position 8,880 of record CAVVPU010000191.1, read on the forward strand.
ATAGCTTTCTTTTCGGCTTGATGAACGACTGCCAGAGGTCGTCGTACTTGCTTTTTCCGAAGAGCGCCCGTTCGCAACGCCTTTTCAAGATCTTGAAAAGAACCGGTGTGCATGATTTGGCGTAAAAGTAGCAGACAAAGAGCCCGGCGAGGGCAGGGACGAAGAGCCACATCCGAAAGACGCGCCTTTGATAGGGCTCATAAAAGGCCTTCAATTCCGGAAGCTCACGGACGAGCTCTGCTTTAGTCTCTCTCAGCAAGAGCCGGGCCTTACCGGTATCTATCGCACGAGTGCCGTGGCTACTCAAACCTAGATTACTCAACCGGGAGTCTAAGATTGCCTTCAACGTCAGAGGCGGCAGACGATTATCCCGGACCATATCGCATAGTTGACGGGCCTCATCCTCGACCGGGCCCCCCTGCGGGGATACCGGAACAGCGCGAAACAGCTCGTCGCAGCTTCCCTTTTTCCATATGTAGCCGGTGGATGACGATATGTCTGCCATGACGAACCTGCCGCTGTCCAGATAGACTTTCGCCCCAATGACTCCTAGGGTTGCGAAGAGAAGGACAAGCGAAAAAAGGAGGAAAAGGATTCCTCTATGTATTCGTTCGTGCGAAGGTGCCTCCCTGGTCCGTGCAAGACCCCTATATCTATACCATGGCCAAGGCACGTCCGCCAGGGGAGGGGTATTCAGCGCCGGGCTTTTCGGTTATCGGCGATGTCGGACGCTTTCGACTCTTTTGTCTTGACTTGTTGAACCTTCCGCAGGCACAATTAGGATGAAAAAGGGGTGACGAATATGAGACTGATTATGGCAGCGCTAATGATAGGAGTCTTTCTCTTCCTCGGTTCCTGTGCGAGCATGAAAAACGAGGCCCCTACGACTATTTACCCCGATCATAGGGATACGACGGCCTCTCCGAATCCGTTCGGTATGTAATCGGCAAGAACGTTCGTGGTAAATCGCTCCCCGGAACCTCCGGGTCGTCAAGAAGAAGGGCACGGGTTATTGTTTCATCTCCCCACAGGTCGCATACTTGCCTGAGCAAGAGCATGGGCGAAGTGCAGCGATCAAACTGTCACGGCCATTGTTGAAGAGGCCCTTCGTCTGATCGGCCATCGTCCTCGTAGTCCTTACCATCATAGGCTTCTTCGTCATTCCCCATGTTCTCGGGTCCGTCATTTCGTCCTGCCTCTCGGTGTTGCTTGATAGTCGGAATCGGTGGATAGAAAAGCAGGCGTCCGGAAGGTTATCTTCCCGGGCGCCTGCTTTGTCTCATCCGCCCCCCCCTCGGCGGGGCCGGGCCTCTTTTAGCCTCTTGCCGACTTACAGGTCGAAGTAGAGGTAGAATTCGTAGGGATGCGGCCGCAGCCGTATCGGGTCGATCTCGTTTTCCCGTTTGTACCCGATCCACGTCTCGACGACGTCCTTGGTGAAGACATTGCCGCGGAACAGGAATTCATGGTCCTTTTCGAGGGCATTGATTGCCGCCTCGAGCGATGCGGGAACCGTCGGTATCTTGGCGAAGTCCTCGGGTGCCATGTGATAGGTGTTCACGTCGGTCGGATTGCCCGGATCCATCTTGTTGACGATGCCGTCGACGCACGCCATGAGAATCGCAGGGAAGGACAGATAGGGGTTGCATGTGCAATCAGGCGGCCTGAACTCGAGCCTCTTTGCCTTTGGGTTGTCCGAGTACATGGGTATTCTCACCGCAGCCGACCGGTTCCGGGCAGAGTAGACGAGATTGACGGGCGCTTCATAACCGGGAACGAGTCTCTTGTAAGAGTTGGTGGTGGGAGCCGCGAAGGCGAGGATTGCCGGTGCGTGCTTGAGAAGGCCACCGATAGCCCATTTCGCGGTCTGGCTGATCCCCGCGTAGCCTTTGGGGTCGTAGAAGATGTTGGTTCCCTTGCTCCAGAGGGAGATATGGGTGTGCATACCGGAACCGTTGTCACCGAAAAGGGGCTTGGGCATGAAAGTGGCGACCATGTTGTTCTTCTTAGCCATATTTTTGACGATATACTTGTACATCATGCACTGGTCGGCCATGCGAACGAGGGTCGTGTACTTCATATCCATCTCGCACTGACCCGCGGTAGCGACTTCATGGTGCTGGACCTCCATGACCAGACCGGTTTTGATCATGGTGAGGAGGATTTGACTTCTCAGGTCCTGAAGGGAGTCGTGCGGCGGGACAGGGAAGTAGCCTTCCTTGAAGCGAGGTTTGTAGCCCAGGTTCGGTTTCTCGTCGCGTCCCGAGTTCCATGCGCCTTCAACGGAGTCAATAAAATAATAGCCGCTGTTCATGGTCTGATCGAAACGGATGTCGTCGAAAATGAAGAACTCCTGCTCCGGACCGTAGAAGCTCTGGTCGGCAAAGCCCGTGGTTTTCAGAAAGGCTTCTGCCTTCTTGCCGATATAGCGGGGATCGCGCGTGTAGGGTTTCTTTGTGATCGGATCGTAGATATCGCAGATTACGCTCAAAGTGGGGACCGTGCAAACGGGGTCGACCACCGCGCTTCCCGCATCGGGCAGGAGGATCATATCCGATTCATTGATCTTCTGAAAGCCCCTGATGGAGGAGCCGTCGAAGCCTATGCCGTCCTCCCAGATACTGCTTCCGAGATCGTCAAATTGGGTCAACTCGTGGGCAGGGATCGAGAAATGCTGCCACAGACCGGGAAGATCGCAGAACTTGAGATCCACAATCTGGATGTTGTTTTCCTTGATGAGACGCCCCACATTCCCCACATCCTGGCTGGTCACCTTTCCGTCCCAGCGGAACGACTTGCCATTTCCTTTTGCACTGCCTTTCTTTTCCATCATCACTCCTCCTTGGTCTATTGTTCGCAGTACTGACTGCTCTTTCAAGAATCCTAAGGACTATTCGAGATAATAGAAGGCAGACGGCCGCCCATGCGATCCGTGCACGGCGTCCTTGCTAAAATAGTTTCAGGGAAGAATTGACCGGGAGCGCGCCCCCCACCCCTCTCTCGATGTACGGGGTCATCCGACGCGGTGAATTGCATTCGATCCCTCTTTAGGGAAGTCCCGCCCTTTCCGGGAGGGCTTCACTGGTGGCGCACGTCGTCGCCTGCGATCCTTGCAATCCTCAAGCCTGCTCTTGTTGCCCTAGTCTGCATGGTGTGCTCCTTGGGCAAAAATCTCCTGGAACAGGAATCCTTCACCGTCTTGAACGTCAGCGTTCAGATGAAGAAGCGGGCCCTCGGGTCAGTGAGGGAATTTCTACACGTCAATGTGTAGAAACATATCCTATGACATGTCTTTCATAAGTACAAGTAAAAATCCTTTTCCCGTGTAAGCACTCCAACATAATGCCGAGAGCGGCTCCGTGCAGGGGCGACTCGGGCCTTCGAATAGCTCTTGTCTCATTTTGGTGTCCTTGAACGGAAAAATTCTGTTTTTTGGGGTTTATTTTTTCTTCGACTCGTGGTTTATTATTGGGCACCTTAGCTCCCGGCATCAATGGCTAGGACCACTCGAGGCGTTGACATTGAAGTCACCCCCCTCCCAGGAAATTCGGACGGATTGCGAAGCCGATCCCTCGCACGGATGACCTGGATTACGACGTAGTCAATCCCATACAGAAACCGGGTTTTGGGGTTAATACTCTATAATAAGGGAGAACAGTATGGAGCTATCGGAAGTTTTCGGTTCTAACGTTTTCAATGACAGAATTATGCGCGAGCGGTTGCCCAAAGAGATCTACAAGGCCCTGAAAGAGACTATCGAGAAGGGTACACCGCTGAAAGCCGATGTGGCCAATGTCGTGGCAAACGCTATGAAGGATTGGGCCATCGAGAAGGGGGCGACCCATTATACCCACTGGTTTCAGCCCCTCACCGGTATGACGGCGGAAAAGCACGACGCCTTCATAACCCCCGCTGACGATGGCACGGCCATCCTCGAGTTTTCGGGCAAACAGTTGATTCAAGGGGAACCGGACGCGTCGTCCTTCCCGAGCGGCGGTCTGAGGAACACCTCTTTGGCGAGGGGATATACGGCCTGGGATTGCACTTCGCCCGCCTTCATGAAAGTGGACGAGGATGGCTTCGCCACCCTCACCATCCCTACGGCATTTATTTCCTACACCGGGGAGGCGCTCGACAAGAAAACTCCCCTTCTGCGCTCGATGGCAGCAGTCTCCAAGCAGGCCCTGCGGGTCCTGAAGGCTCTGGGAAACAAAACATCCGCCAGAGTGACTTCAACAGTCGGTCCCGAGCAGGAGTATTTTCTTGTCGACAAGAAATTCTACATGGAACGGATCGACCTTATGCTTGCGGGAAGAACCATCTTCGGCGCACCCTCCCCAAAGGGTCAGGAGCTTGAAGACCAGTATTTTGGCGCCATCAAGGACCGGGTCTCCGCTTATATGAAGGACCTCGACAACGAACTCTGGAAGATGGGCATTACCTCCAAAACCAAGCACAATGAGGTTGCGCCGGCCCAATACGAGATGGCCCCCGTGTTTGCCACCACCAACATTGCCACCGACCATAACCAGCTCGTCATGGAGACCATGCAGAAGGTCGCCTTTCGCCACGGCCTGGTATGCCTGCTTCATGAAAAGCCTTACGCGGGAATCAACGGTTCGGGCAAGCATAACAATTGGTCTCTTTCGACGGACGACGGAATCAATCTTCTCGACCCGGGTCACACACCCAGCGAAAATGTTCAGTTTCTGCTGTTTCTGGCCGCTTTGCTCAAGGCCGTCGATACCCACGCGGACATCTTGAGAGCGACCTGTGCCAGCGCCGGAAACGATCACCGTCTGGGTGCCAATGAAGCGCCCCCGGCCATCATTTCCATCTTCATGGGCGACGAGCTGACGGAGATCCTGGAGAAAATTTCGAAGGGACAGAAGATTTCGGTCAAGGGCAGGGAGTTTGTCAATGTGGGCGTGGACACGCTGCCTGCCATCCCCAAGGATAACACCGACCGGAACAGGACTTCGCCCTTTGCTTTTACCGGAAACAAGTTCGAGTTCAGGATGGTCGGCTCTGCGCAGTCTATCTCAGGCCCGAATGTCGCCTTGAACACGATTGCAGCCGAGGCCCTCGACGAGATCGCTACCCGACTGGAAAAAGCAAAGGACAAGAACAGCGAGGCGGCGGCGATCGTCAAAGAGGCGTATAAGAAGCATGGTCGGGTGATCTTCAACGGAAACAACTACGAGGAAGACTGGGTTAAGGAGGCGGAGAAGCGCGGCCTGCCCAATGTTCGGAATTCGGTCGATGCGCTCAAGGCATTCGTCACGGAAAAGGCGTTTAAGCTCTTCGAAAAGTACCAAGTCTTCTCGCGCAAGGAGCTTCATGCCCGTTACGACGTCTACGTCGAAACCTATTCAAAACAGATCAACATAGAAGCGCTCGCGGCTATCGATATGACGAGGAAGCAGTTCATTCCGGCAATAATCGAGTATGCAACCTTCCTGGCCGATTCCATCACCAGTTTTCAGGCAGTACCCGTGTCGGCGGCTGTTCAGGAAGACATTCTCAAGAAGCTGAACGCTTCCCTCGCTTCCGCATACAAGAATCTCGTGAAGCTTGAGGGAGCGGTCGCAAAGGCTCAAGGCACGGCGAACGAGATCAAGAAGGCTGAAAGTTACAGGGATAAGGTGGTCACTGCCATGCAGGCCCTCAGGATTGACGTGGATGTCCTGGAGACCATCACTCCCAAGGACATGTGGCCCGTTCCCAGCTACAGCGACCTTCTGTTCAAGCTGTAAATAGAAAGAAACCAACAAACGATGGAAAGCGGCCGGCCCCTGAAAGGGCCGGCCGCTTTCTTGATATCGAGTTCAGAATCACTCTCCCGTAAAAGTCTTCGTCCTTCATTTATCCCGGCTTTGCCATTGCCCGGGCAAGTCTGTCCGGGGCTTGTATGCCCGTCCGGCTTTTTTTCGGATCGGGAAGAATTTTTTGCCCGGCAGCCCCTCGGCGCTTAAGTAATACATAGTATTACCCGATAATAGGAGTATGGCAACCGAAGAATTATCCGACATTCTTTCTTGCTACAAATTCGTGGGCCGGGCTCAGTTGAGGATCGACATGGCGACCTTTGCCGGACTCCCGCTCCATGAACTGCCCGTTATGTCCCGTCTGTTCCTTTACGCGGTCCTGCAACTCAACCGGGGTAAGGAGGAACATGCCCTCGCCTTCATCCGACAGGCGAAGGAAAGAGCACTCACCACCAAGGATCTTGCCTACGTGGTTTACGTCGAGGGTCTTCTTCTGCTTCTCTTAGGGGAACCGGATGAATCGATCGGCTGTTACAAGACCTGCACGGAAATGTGCAGCCAGACCGGCGACAAACTCCTCCATTTCGATGCCTTGTTGCTCCTCTCTTCCATATACTCTACTCTTGGAGATCCGGATAAGGCCAAGATTTACGAACGGCAAGCCGCCCTTATGATGCCCAGAACGCGTTCCAAGCTCGCAGATAGCGGGAATTAGGGTCCGCCCAACAAATCTGATAAAGATCGTCTTGAGGGGCTGAACTCGTCGGTCCAAGTCGGGGGCTTCTAGAGGCTATCTTGTTCGCCGAAGGTCTCTTCGATCCATTCCTTCAGCTCATCCCGGATCTTTCGATACTGATCGATATGTTCATCTCCGCTCTGCTCTATCAGATCCTGGAAGCGGACGTGGAGGAGCTGCTTCCCGGCCGGGAAAAAGGGGTGAAGGGTGCAGCAACCCGAGCAACCGGCGCAGGTAAACTCCTGTCCGGACACGGGGAGGAACGGGCAGATCCCTTTTGGGTCGCCGCAGACCATGGCTACGCAATCGAACTTCGTCCCCACGAAAAGCTCAATACTCTTAGACGAGTGATCCGATATATCGATCCCGATCTCCGACATCACGCGGGTAGCCACGGGACTCAACCGGGTTGGCTTGAGCCCTGCGCTGAAGACCTCGTATCTATCGCCGTATCTTGTCCGTAGAATTCCCTCAGCCATCTGCGAGCGGATGGCATTGCAGGCGCAAAAGAAAAGAACCTTCTTTCGCTCGCGGGGCCGGGTTTCCCCAGCGGATCGACGATGGGCATCTCCTTTTCTCATGCAGTATATTATACCACATCGGCCGGTCCTCTCCTCATCGCCCAAGGAGTCGATATTCCGGAAAGATTGAAGCGGAAGGCGCGCTCTCGTCAACTATCCGGCGCGCCTTCAAGGGTCGAATCAATGGGTTTGACGCAGCTCTTCTACCATCAGGCGGGCCATGGCCCTGGCAAAGGAAGCGGGATCTCTGGGCCTTCCCCCTTCCAGAAGGAGCGCCTGGTCGTAGAGCAGGTTCACCGATTCCTCCAGGGCAGGGCTCTCCCTGTCCTTTTGGAAGAGATCGTCCATGGCGGCGAAAAGTGGATGATCGGGGTTGATCTCCAATATCCTCTTGCTGTCGGGAACCTCCTGACCCATGGCCTTGAGGATCTTCTCCATCTGGGGATTGAGGTCGCCCTCGTCTGCCACGAGAAGACAGGCAGAATCCTTCAGACGCCCGGAAAGGCGCACGTCCTTCACCTGCTCCTTGAGCTGCTCTTTGATGTGACCAAGGAGGCTCTCGAAGCGTTTCCGGGATTCTTCCTTATCGGCGTTGTCAGTCTTTTCGAGGTCTACGTCCCCTGCAAGGATCGACCGGAGTTGCTTGTTCTTGTAGGAAAGCCCGTTTATCACGAGGTCGTCGACCTCGTCGAGCATGATAAGCACCTCGTACTCCTTGGCTCGAAAAGCCTCCAAATAGGGTGATTTGACCGCTTCCTCCCAGTTTGTCGCAGTCATGCAGTAGATGTACTCCTGGCCTTCCTTCATCTCGTCTAGGTAAGCCTGGAGTGTCCTGAACTCGTCTTTCTCCGCTTTTGTGGAGGCGAAGAGGAGCAGATCGGCTATGTTCTCTTTCTTGGTGAAATCGTAGTAGAGGCCTTCCTTAAGGATGTTGCCGAACTGCCTGTAGAACTTCAGGTAGTCCTCGTAGGCATCCTTCTTGAGATCGGCGAGAGTATCGAGCACCTTCTTGACGATGCTATTCTTGATGATATCCACCTGCCGGTTGTTCTGAAGTATCTCCCGGGAGACGTTGAGCGGAAGGTCGGAGGAATCAACCACACCTTTGACGAACCTCAGGTACGCCGGCAGCAGGTTTTCGCAGTGCTCCATGATCTGAACCCGCTTCACGTAGAGAACGGGTCCTACCTTGTAGTCTTTGTAGAAGATGTTGAAGGGCAGTCGGGAGGGGATGTAGAGGAGCGCATTGAACTCGGAAGTGCCCTCCGCCTTGTAGTGAATGACCTTGAGAGGCCCTTCGGTATCATGGGAGACATGTTTGTAAAACTGGTCATACTCCTCTTCGGTGATCTCCGATTTGTCGCGCAGCCACAGGGCCTTGCGGGAATTGAGAGTCTCGTCCTCCTTGAGGGATACGCTCTTCGACTTATCGAGGGAGCTCGGCTGCGTCTTTTCCACCTCCATGACGATGGGATGCTCGATGAAATCGGAATAGCGCTTCACCACGTCCTTGAGCTCCCACTCCTGGAGATATTGGGTCTCATCCTCCCTTAAGTGAAGTATTACATCCGTGCCTTTACCCTTCTTTTCGACATCCTCGACCACATACGATCCATCCCCTGTCGACTCCCACTTGACGCCCTGGGAATCGGGCTTGCCCGCCTTTCTCGACAGCACTGTGATCTTGTCGGCGACCATGAAGGAGGAATAAAAGCCGACTCCGAACTGCCCTATCAACTCGGGATTATCCTTGACTTCCTTGCTCTGGAGGGCCTGAAGGAATTCCTTGGTCCCCGAGTGGGCGATCGTCCCCAAGGCTTCGATCGTCTCGTCCTTCGTCATGCCTATCCCGTTGTCGCTCACGGTGAGGGTCTTCTTGTCGCGGTCCGGGGTAATCCTTATTACCCAGTCTTTGTGATCCTCCTGGATGTCCTTATTGGTGAGCGACTCGTAACGCGCCCTGTCTATCGCATCGGATGCGTTCGATATCAATTCGCGCAAGAAGACCTCTTTATGAGAATAGAGGGAATGGATCATGAGATCGAGAAGCTGTTTGATCTCGGTTTTGAATTCGTGCTTTTCTGCGGTCATCTAAGTTTCCTCCCTGGTCATGAAAATAAGACGAATAGAAAAGGCGTTTTCCTAATTGTCCGCCATTTTACTCCATACTAATATAACGAACAAACCCCAGACTCGCAACAAGGGGGCGGTAAGAACCGCGGCCACGGATAGAAACCGAGGAGCACGCACTGGGCGCCCGGCCCCCTGAGGCGCTCCAGATGAGAAAGAGACAAAGAGCCAATTGGGGCACGAGGTGTGGCCGACCGGCCGGTGGCACGGGTCGCCGTATCTCTAAAAGCCCGCGGCTCCGGCCCTCATAGGATGCACACACCAACACCAATTTAAGAGAAGGGCGTCCCTGGAGGCCGCCAAAAATCGACTAGGTGGTTCTCTTTTTCCCTCGCCCCTTGATGAGGGGAGAGGGTAGGGTGAGGGTGGCGGCTGATAACAGCGGCGGCCCGGAGAGGCCGCCCGTTACATTCCCTCCATTCCCTTTTTTCTTTTTCAGCGCACAGGCATTTTATCCCCCTGGCAAACCCATAAGCGTATGGCACCCGTTCCTCTCGCACATATTGCGCAGCGACCGTTAACCACCGTTGGCGAAGGAGAGCGGTCCGTTAGGATGATGTGCGTGCTCGGACATCCTTGCTCGCACCCCACCGCGCACATCAAGCGAGCCGGAGCCTTACGGGGGTCGGGAGCGGAGCCTCATGTGCGAGAGGAACGGGTGCCATACGCGCCTCGTAAGCAGCGGTCCTTAAACGCCCTGCCTTTGCCCTGCCTGTGCCCCGTTCCCCTATCCTCACGCATTGAACTTTTTTGGCCCTTGTGGTATCACAAGAGATACTTTATAGTGCAATCGTGAGAGCGGACTATCCTATCTCCCTTTGGAGCCGACGGACGTGAAAATCCTCATGGTGGAAGACGAAAAAAAGGTCGCCAATTTCGTCAGGAAGGGCCTGCAGGAGGAAGGCTATGCGGTGGATGTGGCCTTCGACGGAGAAGAAGGATTCATTCTGGCATGCGACACGCCTTACGACCTCATCATCCTCGACATCTACCTTCCCAAGCTCGATGGTCTCGCTGCCTTGAGAAAGCTGCGGGAGAAGCGGGTGAGCACACCGGTCCTGCTCCTTACGGTGCGGGCCACGATAGAGGATAAAGTTCTGGGTCTCAACTCCGGCGCCGACGATTACCTGACCAAACCTTTCGCCTTCCAGGAGCTTCTCGCGAGAGTGAGGGCATTGCTGCGACGTCACGCCGACGCAAATGCGGCCGTCCTTCAGGTGGCCGATCTTGTCCTCGACCCTGTCCGGCGCCTGGTCACGCGCGGCACCCGTAGGATCGAGCTGAGCCTGAAGGAGTTTGCCCTCCTCGAATACTTCATGCGCAACATCGAGCGGGTCCTCACGAGGACCATGATCGTCGAGCACGTGTGGAACTATGATTTCGACAGCGAGACGAACGTGGTCGACGTGTACGTCAATTACCTGCGGAGGAAGATCGACGCAGGTCACGATCAGAAGCTCATCCACACGGTTCGCGGCTCGGGCTACGTGATGAAGGTGGAGCAGGGTGAGTAAACGCTCTATCAGGACGAGGCTCACCTTATGGTACACGAGCCTCCTCGCAGTCATCATTCTTATTCTAGGCACCATCGCCTACAACCTCGTGAGCTACACCCTCCACAAGGAAACCGATTCGGCCTTAAGGAGCGTGGCAATCACCCTCGCGGAGCGCAACGCCGACGAGGTGCCCCGTTTCTTCCCTCCCAACATGGGAGAGATATTCCGCCGTTTTTTCGGCGCTCCTCCCATGGGTCCCTATTTCGAGTGGCTGAACCCCGGCAGGGACTTGGAAGGGCAGCCGCACGAGCCCAACCTCCCTCCCTTTACCCGTATTGCCCGTGACAACGCCGTGCGGGGAATCGCGACCTTCGAGACTTTCAACGGCCTTCAAGCCCATGCCGTGCGGGTGCTGACATGGCCTGTGATCAAGGATGGCAGGGTAGTTGCGGTCGTCCGAGTTGGTATGTCCCAGATGGGCCTCGACAATACCCTCTCCCATTTTCTTCTTATCATGGCGGCCCTTTTTCCGCTCGCCCTGGCCCTCGCAGGCGGCGGCGGGTGGTTCCTCGCCCACCAGGCCCTGCTTCCGGTGGATCGCATGGCCCAGGCGGCCCGCACCATAGGCGCCGGGCGCCTGAACGCGCGGATCGACCTTACAGGAGCGAACGATGAGCTCGACAGGCTCGCGGAAACCCTCAACGAGATGCTCACCCGCCTGGAGGCAGCATTCAACGAGATGCGTCAGTTCACTGCGGACGCCTCTCACGAGCTGCAGACGCCCCTCACTATCCTCCGGGGCGAGATAGAGATAGCGCTGCGCTCCTTGAGAAGCCCGGACGAGTACATCGAGGTTATGAGAAGCTCCCTCGAGGAGATAGAGAGGATATCCCTCCTCGTGGAAGGGCTCCTTTTGCTCGCCCGCTCCGACGCGGGAGTCCTCAGGATGGATTCCATGCCCCTCGACCTGATAGGTCTCATCGAAGAGGCCCTCGGCCAGCTCAGCCCCATAGCGCGCGCCAAACCAATAAATCTCACTCTTGGTCGGATCGAGCCCCTCGAAGTCTCAGGAGACCTCGTGCACCTCAGAAGGCTCCTTTTCAATCTCGTGGACAACGCGATAAAGTACACGCCTCCGGAAGGGGTCGTAAAGGTTTCGGTCGGTCGGGAGAACGGATGGGCCCTTCTCATGGTGAGCGACACGGGGATCGGCATATTGCCCGAGGAACAACAGAAGGTATTTCAGAGGTTCTACCGATCCCCCGAGGCCCGGTCGGGCTCCCAGGGGGGCTCGGGTCTGGGCCTCGCCATCGTCCGCTCGATTGCCGAAGCCCACGGGGGCAAGGTGGAACTGGAGAGCGAACCGGGAAAAGGCAGCACTTTTACGGTATTCCTGCCTCTTGTGAAGGGGACAGAGGAGCCATCGCTCTAGGTTCTGCCCTACCTTTCGATCAGATCAGGAACCTCCCGTTTCTATATATGAGCTCTCCGTCCGCGTAGATCTCCCCTCCTTCCCGCATGTCGGCGAGGAGGTCCCAATGGATGGCCGATTCATTCCTGCCCCCCGCCTCCCCGTAGGAAGAGCCGAGGGCCATGTGAACGGTGCCTCCCATCTTTTCGTCGAAGAGCATGTTCCTCGTGAACTTATCGATGCCTGTGTTCGTGCCTATGGCCGCCTCCCCGAAGCGGTTCGCCCCCGGAACTTCCAGAATGGTGTCGAGGAGCTTCTTCCCCTTGGAAGCATCCCTTCGGACTACCTCTCCGTCCTTGACTTCGAGACGGACGTCTTCGATCTCCTGCGCCATGTAGATACCGGGATAGGAGAAGCGGATGTAACCGTTGACCGAGTCTTCGACCGGTGAAGTGAATACCTCCCCCGAAGGCATGTTATGTTTCCCGTCCGAGTTTATCCACTGCCTCCCTTTGGTGGAGAAGGAGATGTCCATGTCTTTGCCTTTGAACCTGATCGATCCTTTTCCGTTGAGCACGTCGACTGCATGCTGCTGTTCGTCGTGAACCTTCAGCCACCTGCCCTGTGGGTCGTCATCATCCAGGAAACAGGCGGAATAGACGAAATTCTCATACTCCTTGCCCCCAAGGCCGCTTTCCTGTGCCTGAGCTTCGGTAGGGAACTCGCAAAGGGTCCATTTAAGACTGCCGGATGCCGCCCTTTGCCGGTATATATTCTTGAGGTCCGCCTCTGCCATGGCAGCGGTCTTCTTCCTGCCGGCATCGACTGATTGAAGCTCTCTCACATTGAAGGGTGCCCTGATCGTGAGAAATGCTTCGAAGTTCTCCACCGCATACCTGTACAAGGGGGAAACGTATTGAAGCTGCTCGATGCTTCCCTCGTCGTAGAGCACCTTTCCGATCCCGTTGAGGCTGATCCACGTCTGGGGGTGGGCGCCTGCCCGCAGGGCCTCCTTGTACACCTCACGGACGAGGGGCTCCGCCAGGTACGTGGATGAGATGAGGAGCCTCTCTCCTTTTTCGAGATAGAGAGAATAACGGACCAACAACTCGGCGTACTTCTCGTAGACACTCTTCATGGATCACCTCGGGGAGGAAATCTCAGGAGCTTCGAGAGAGGATGCCAATATCAAGGGAATGGAGTATTTCTGCCTGTTGGTCAGGTTGCACGGATTGCACGAAACTGCACGGTTTGAAGAAATCATGGCCTATTCCTCCTTACGAAGCATGTTGGCCCGGACCGAAGGTCCACCCAAGCTTGCCGGCCCGGAGGTCGTCCGAAAGTGGCATCGGGCACCTCATATAATAATTTTCCCAGAGAGGGCACGTATCTGTCAAATCGGAAACGGGGTCCGGAGGGGGGGTAAAGAGGGGGTAAATGGGGGGCAAAGGGAGGGTAAGGGGAGGGTAAACTTCCTCTTCGGTATCGACGAGCCGAGGCAGTGACGCTTTCTTGACTGTCTCATTTCAGTTCGGATTCGGCTCGACCGCCCGTATATTCAGGAGAGATACGGCATACAGACGCATTGGGAGCCGGGACGATTCCTGTCCGCTCTTTGACGGTGCCTCATCGACGCGATGATACGTACCCGAACCGTGACCTCCCATTCTCGGTGCCATTTGGACAGACGGAAGATCGTTCCGGGAACTTGAGGGACTTTTGAATGAGTTCGTATTACAATAGAACCACGTCGTAAACGAGGAGGAACCTCACGATGTTCGAAGGACTTTTTCAATCGCTCCATCTTGTGGTGATCTTAGTGATTGCCCTGGTCGTTTTCGGACCGGGGAAGCTCTCGGAAGTAGGGGGCTCCCTGGGTAAGGCCGTAAGGGGTTTCAAGAAAGCGATGAACGATCCGCTGGACCTGGGCGAGGGATCCGGCGTAAAACGTGCCGACCACAAAGACAAGGAAACCCCGAATCGTTAAGTCCTTCTCATACTTTGTCTTTCCCGGTTGACTATACATAAGCCAGCCATCTCAATCGCCCTTCGACGAAGGGTTAGATCCTCCGTCCGGAGGTGGTACGATGGCGCGTTGCTTGCAAAAGGTCCACCGGCGGAGAATATTCAGAAGATGAAGCGTCCGTTTGTCGTGCTTATCGTATTCGCGTCCCTTCTGCTTTACGCCCCCTCAGGGTGGGCCCAGAACGGAAGGACCCTCCAGACGGCCATGGAAGCCTACGTCTACGCCTATCCTCTGGTCCTCATGGATGTGACCAGGCGGTACGTCGAGAAGATCACAGGCTCCAGGGACGTATTCTTCCAGGGACGCGTGCTCGCCCACGGTGACCCGAAGACCCCGGACAAAGCTTTTCTCGTCTCATCCGCCTGGCTCGTTCTTTCAAAGGAGCCCGTGGTCCTGCACGTGCCCGATTTCGGCGGCCACCCTTTTAGTGCGCAGATTATGGACTGCTGGGCAAACACGTTCGCCACCTTGGGCGAAGGCGACACCGCCATCGTGGGACCTGGGTGGACAGGCAGGCTGCCATCCGGCGTCAGGGTGATTCATTCACCCACCGATCTGGCCCTGATCTTAGTGCATATACCCTGCACGACGGCTACCGAGGACATCGTGACTGTGCGCGAGTTACAGGACCAAATGAGACTTACCATCTTTGGTTCCTCCTCAAGCAGCGCCTCCTTCATCCCAAAGCCTCCCGCCGCGCCGGAACGACCCCTGAAGCAGGTCGCCGATATGGATGGCAGGACCTTTTTCACGTACTTCGCGCACCTGCTCGGTTCCAACCCTCCATCGGAAGCCGATACCGGAATGGCGCAAAGGCTCGCTTCCCTCGGCATCGTTCAGGGCTTCGATTTCGATAAACTGGACCCTGCCGTCAAGGAAGAAATCTCACGCTCCATCGTGCCGGCGCAGACACGCATCCATTCTGTCGATGCGAACCCTGACAGCCTTTATCTCTCCCGGGCCCGTCGCGCCACCAACCTCACCTTGAGCGTATCCGCAGACTCTGCCGCCGAGCAAAGCGAATCGGACGATGCCTTGTCTATCGAGAACGACATCGTTTTCAAATCCAAGAATCAAAACCAACCCGGTTTCGATATTCGGGAAGACATAGCACGAGGCCAGGCATTTCTAAAAAACAAGACCGTTGGCCATTCCGAAGTGGTGGAGATAGGGAAGGCAGTTTCCCCGGGAGGGAAAGGGAAACGGAGAGAAAAACTCGTAACTGACAGGACCGTGAGACCGAATTTCCTTCTCGCTGTTGAGGATTTGAAGGAGAGGAAGATCCGGGAAGTACGCATCACCGAAAAGGGGTGCGTCACCGAAGGATTTCACGTCACCAAAACAAGGGATAACGGTGTCGCGTCGAGGTTCGAGGTAAGCTACCCCGACAATATGGCAATACTGGCCCTCCGGACCACGGTCCGCTCCGATAACGGTGGCCTTAAAGAAGTCGTCTATACTCCCTACAGCCGGGAAATCGACACCGACCTTGTGCGCAAGGCCGGTGTCGACTACCTGATGGGGCAGATCAGACAGGCGAGGGATGATCTTGCGGCACGAAGGTTTAAGCTGACCCAATTCTCCGACATGGGCGATTCTGTGCTCATGGAAATTTCACTCGTCCTGTCGATCATAGAACACATAGATCCGGAAAGATTCGAACGCTCCAAGGGCAATGAAATTGCGCTGATCCATGAGGTGCTCACTATCGTAGGTGCGAACACCGAAAGGGCCTATAGCTACAGCAGATCTCCCGCAGGAGCGAGGGGTCTCTTTCAACTCATACCCGGCACGTATCGGATGCTTCAGGAGAAATACCGGAAAGCGGGGCTTACCACGGATTTCGTTTCCGGCTCCACCGATCATGTGAACGCCGCCAAGGCCTCGCTCCTTCTCTTCGAGGCCGATCTCGGGAACCTGCCGAAAAAATGGTTCTACGGAAAGGACGGCCGTTCCATCGGAATGTACCTGGCCGCGGCCTATAACTGCGGCGCGGGGAGGGTAGAGAAGTCGGCGCTCACCTGCAAAGGTCAATGGACGTGCCATCTGCCTGAAGAGACCCGGCTCTATCTCGAGAAATTCGAGACCGTGTGGAACCTGCGGGATTCGCTCGACAAATAGGTTGGTAATGGGTTAGTGGCGGTGATGGACTAACAGGGCAGTCCGTGGGCTCGGTGACGGGGTCACGAAGGCGCGGCAAAAAAGGGGCGCGATCCTTTCCTTTTGGCTGTCCGACCCTTCAGCCAATAGGCTCAAACGGTAATATTAATGCTCGTGAAGCTGATCGACAGGGAGAAACTGCCGTTGCCCGAGGTCCCGGTCGTATTCTGCGCATTGCCGCTTCCCAGGTCCTGCATCAACTTGGTAAAGGCGCTCTGGGCACCCGAGAGGTCGCCGGACTGAAGGGCGCTGCCCACCGCTGAAAGATCGGTGCCCAAACCCGTGCTCCCCGCCTGCGAGCTCGTACCCGAGGCTTGTGAACTGGTATTTGAGGTCTGTGAGCTTGCATCTGCCGCTTGCGGGCTCCCATGGTGGTGATGGTGGTGGTGATGGCCGTAAGTCTGCTGCGTGCCTTGAGACTGCTGCGTACCCTGCAGGTCCTGGGTCAGCGTGGCAAAGGCGCTCTGGGCACCAGAGAGGTCGCCGGACTGGAGGGCGCTGCCCACCGCCGCGAGATCGCTATTGATCTGACTGGTCCCTCCCGTTTGTATGCCCTCAGTTTGCCGCACGCTCGCCAGGTCCTTGGTCAAACTCGTATAGGCCTGCTGTGCCGTTGATAGGTTGCCCGAGGAGAGATCGCTCTGAAGACTCAAGAAGTCCTGCATTACCTGTTTGAATTGGCTCTGATAGAGATTAGTGCCGGACGAAATACCGGAAATGGATGACATACGGAACCTCCCTGGGTGAAACCGCCACGCAGCCGCGTCGCCTGCCGGCTCACGCAAGTGATATCGGAAAGAAAGCAGGAAACTTAAGAAAGAATCTTCCTGACTCCCGTCGCAACCGCAGCGACAAACGTCCGACTCTCCTCAACGGAGGTCGCAGCCGCACAGCTTGCCGCTATCATGGGGACCCTGCGGCACTTATAGTGGCGAGGGTCGATGCGCCCTTTGCGGCCACTTCCTGAGGTAAGGGTAGGTAACCCTTCTCAGGGGCAAAGCTCTGGCCCTGCCCGAGACACCATTTGAAAAGGTCCTGGATCGCCGCTCCCTTGGCGGCGTCGTAATGTTTGTAGAGCAGTATCCAGGTGAAGGTGACGATCGGGTATGCACCCTTGCCCGGGGGATCGGGCACGAAGACACGGAGATTGTCGGGCATCTGCACCGTGGCCAAAGCCGCGGCGAAACTTTCGGCCGTCGGCTCGACGAACACGCCTTCCCTGTTCTCGATCCGTGCGACGTGGAGGCCGAGGCGGTGGGCATATTCGTAGCCTACGTAACCGATCGCGCCGACCGAGTGGCCTATGCGTCCGGCAACCCCTTCGTTTCCCGCCACCCGCATGGCATTGCCCGGCCAGTCAACATACGTAGCGGCGCCGTAGCGGCGTCGCCACTCCTCGCTCGCGGCGCTCAGATGATTGGTAAAGGCGAAGGTTGTACCGCTCCGGTCCTGACGAACGACTGTGACGATGGTGAGCCTGGGCAGCACGATGCCGGGGTTCGTCCTCGCAATGACAGGATCGTTCCATTTCTTGATCTCTCCGAGAAAGATCCCGACATAAGCCGCGCGGGAAAGCTTCAGGCCATCCGGTAAGCCGGGAAGGTTGTACGCGAGCACGACGCCCCCCGCTGTCGCCGGGAGCACGAGCGCTCCTCGGTCGACGAGCGCCATTTCCGCATCGGTCATCGCGGCATCGCTCGCCCCGAAGTCAATGCGTTCCTCCTCTTTCACGCTGCGGCCGATAAAGCGGCGAATTCCCTCTCCGCTTCCGACCGCCTCATAGGTGATCGTCGCGCCCGGGTGCTCACGACCGTACACCGCAAACCATTGCTTATAGAGGGCATAGGGGAAAGTGGCCCCGGCGCCCTTCAGCGCAAGCGAGACTGCCTGAACGGCAGAATGGTCTTGGCCTCGGCTCCCGGGGGAGCAGGAGGCAGTACCAAGGCTGAAGACAAGGCCGAGGACGAGGATCCAAGAAAGGGATTTAGGGAATTTGGGAAATGGAGTGTGACAGGGCATGATCCTCCTCGTCAACTGAACTCGCCCCGGATATAATCTTTCGTATACTTCTCTTTGGGCTCATTGAAAATCTGCTGCGATTCCCCGAACTCGACCAGGTATCCCGTACGTCCTCCCTCGGCGGTATCCACATAGAGGAATCCGGTGAGGTCTGCGACGCGCTGCGCCTGCTGGAGGTTGTGGGTCACTATGGCGATCGTGTAGCGGCTCTTCAGGTCGAGCATCAATTCCTCTATCTTCCTCGTCGCGATGGGATCGAGGGCTGAGCACGGCTCGTCCATGAGAAGGACCTCCGGCTCCGTCGCTATGGCCCGCGCGATGCAGAGACGTTGCTGCTGTCCTCCCGAGAGGGAAAGACCGCTTTTGTGCAGCTTGTCCTTGACCTCCTCCCAGAGGGCCGCGCGCTTGAGGGCATCCTCCACCTTCTCGTGGACCGATCCCCGGAAGCGGTTGAGGCGCAGACCGAAGGCCACGTTGTTGTAGATGCTCATGGCGAACGGGTTCGGCTGCTGGAAGACCATGCCGATGTAGCGGCGCACGGCAACAGGGTCGATCGCCGGGCCGTAGATATCCTTCCCCCGAAAGTGGACGTGCCCTTTGAAACGAAAGCCCCTCACGAGGTCATTCATCCGATTGATACACCGCAGCACCGTGCTCTTGCCGCAGCCCGAGGGGCCGATGAACGCGGTGATCTTGTTCTTCAGCACGGGAATGGTGGTATCGCGTACAGCCTTGAACGTCCCGTAGTAAAGCTCGTCTATTGCGCAATCGATAACGACCCCGTCACCCCGGGTACCTAACGGCCGGCTGCTACCGTCCACCGACTCATTGTGCCCTGTCTGTTCTTCTTTCATGACCGGATGACTCCTATTGTTGAATTTGACGTCTCGAGAATGCCTGCCCGATGAGGTTTGTCACCAGCACGAGCAGGACGAGCACAAGGGCTGCGGCCCATGCCAGGGCGACCTGGTTATCGAAGGGCATGCCCGCGAAATTATAGATAAGAACGGCCAGGGACGCGGTGGGCTGCCGCAGGTCGACCTGGCCTCCTCCGAAGAGCCAGTAGTTGCTGAAGAGGGCTGTGAAGAGAAGGGGCGCCGTTTCACCGGCCGCTCTCGCTATGGCGAGCATAATGCCTGTAAGGATACCCGGCAGAGCCGTGGGTAGAAGGACCAGCCACACGGTCTGGGTGGTAGTGGCGCCCATGCCGATCGCCGCTTCACGCATCTTGGCGGGCACCATGCGTATGGCGTCCTCGGAAGTGAGGATTATGGTCGGAAGCATGAGGATAAAGAGGGCCACCGCGCCGGCAATCGCCGAATACCCTCCCATGAAGAGAACGAGAGCGCCGTAGGCAAAAACACCGGCAAGGATAGAGGGGAAGCCGGTGAGCACCTTTGCAGAGAACCTGACGGCACTCGCGAGGCGGCTTCTCGAACCTGTCTCCGCGAGGAATACGGCGCTCAGGATGCCGAAGGGAACGCTCATGAGGGCCGCCATGGCGACCATAACGAGGGTGCCCAGAATGGCGTTCCCGAAGCCGCCGCCCTCTTCGAGCGGGGCCGGAGGCAACTGGGTGAAGACGGTGAGGCTCAGTTTTTGGCCTCCATGCCACACGAGCATCCAGACGACGGAGAAAAGGGGAATGAGCGCCAAAATCGTCATGGCTCCCACGAGCCCGCTCATGAGAAGGTCCATGAGCGTCCGCGGCTTTCGCAGTGATTTTTCGAGCTGCGAGAAATCGACCCCGGCAAAGGGATTGATCCCGGGACCCGATGACAGGTCTTCGAGCTGCACGTCTGTCGTCATATCCGCCATGGGCGTTACTTTCCTCCTTCAACAGCCGACGATGCGCGCTCCAGCGCAACGGAGCCGATGATGTTCACGACGAGCGTAATCGCGAGAAGAACGAGGGCTGCATACATCAATACAGGAACGTCCTTCTTGGCCGCCTCCGGGAAGTTGTTCGCCAGAAGGGCCGCGAGGGTGTTTGCAGGCGAGAAGAGCGAGAAGCTAATGCGGTTCGCGTTGCCCACGAGCATTGCCAGCGCCATGGTCTCGCCAAGAGCGCGGCCGAAGGCCAATACCACGGCCGCCACTATGCCTCTGCCCGCGGTGGGCAGAATGACCGCCAGTATCGTCTCCCAGCGCGTCGCGCCCATCCCGTAGGCAGCCATTCTTAGTTTGGAAGGGACCGAAACGAGGGCGCCACGGCTGATGGCGGTGATAGTAGGCAGGACCATGATGGAGAGGACGATGACCGCGGGAAGCAGGCCCGGCCCGGTCAGGGTGGTGCTGAAAAAGGGGATCCAGCCTAACTTCAGGTTGAGCCAGTTGCACGCCGGGCGAATCGCAGGGATCACGACGAAGAGCCCCCAAAGACCGTAGACGACGCTCGGTATTGCCGCAAGGAGCTCGATCAGGTTCTTGAGAAAGGCTTCTACCTGATCCGGCAGTTTTCCGAAGAACGGGTGAAACTCGACCCGAAATATCTTGAGAAAAGCGAAGATACCCTGGGAGAGAAAGCCTTCGCTCAGGAAAATGGCCGCCGCTATTCCAAAGGCGGAGCCGATTACGAGGGCCAGCCACGAGGTATAGATAGTGCCCCAAATCTCTGGGAGGATGCCAAATTGTCCTGTGTTGGGGTCCCAGGTGGTGCCCCCGAGGAAGCCGATACCCTGCTGTCGCATCGCAGGAGCCGCGGCCAAGGCGATCTTCAGGAGAATGAAGGCTGCCAGCAGGACTGAGAGCCATGCAAATCCGTGGCATAATTGTCGAAACGAGACATCGACCAAGCGCTGCCAGCCCGTGGGTGGCTGCGATATTTTTCTATCCCCCGGCGGGGTCCTCACCTTTCGTCCTCCCTATGCTTTAGAGTGCCCTTAGAGCGCCGGACGCCAGGTCCGGCGACTCTGTCGAAAAGGCTCCTACTTGACCATCTGAAGCGCACTCATCACTGCGTTGCTCACTGCTTGCGGCAACGGAATGTATCCAAGGGGCTCCGCATCCTTCTGACCGTCTTTAAGACAGTACACGAGAAGGTCCTTGAGGACATCGACCTTTTTTTTGTCAGGATACTGCTTGTAGAGAAGCAGCCACGTATAGGTAACGATGGGGTATGCCTCCTTGCCGGCAGGATCGGAAGCCCATACGATAAGGTCAGGGGGCAGCTTCGCCGAAGCGAGGGCAGCCTGACCGGATGCTGTCGTGGCCACCACGTACGCTCCGGACTTGTTCTCCAGCATCGCAGCGGTCAGCTTCTGGCTTTTCGCGTACCCGTACTCGACGTACCCGACAGAATTCGGCGTGGTTTTGATCGCCGCGGTGACACCCTCGTTTCCCTTGGAGCGGGTGCCGACGGGCCAGTTGGGCATCTTGTTGACGCCGGGACTCCTGGCGAACTCCGGGCTGATAGCGCTTAGGTGCTTGGTAAAGACGAAAGTCGTCCCGCTCGAGTCGGCCCGGGTGACGACGTTGATCGGTGCATCAGGCAGCTTCACGCCGGGGTTCGCCTGGGTAATGAGGGGATCGTTCCATTTCTTGACCGTGCCCAGAAAGATCCCGGCGTATGCCTTCCGTGATAACTTGAGCGCGGGGACCCCCTGAACATTGTACGCGATGACGATGCTGCCGGCGGTCATGGGTAGACAGACGACGCCGCCCTGGACCTTTGATATCTCGTCCGGCGTCATCGCGGCATCGCTCGCCCCGAAGTCAACGGTCCCGTCGGTGAAGCTTTTCACGCCGCTCCCCGACCCGACCGACTGGTAGTTTATCTGCACGTTACTGTGGGTGCCGCCGTAAGCTTTGAACCATTTGAGATAGAGAGGAGCGGGAAAGCTTGCGCCCGCGCCCTGGAGCTTGACGAAATCGGCAGCCTGCCCCTGTCCTCCGAGGCAGACCAAAGCGACAGCGGTAAACAAACAGAATATCCAGCAACTTATTTTCATAATAGCGCTCCTTTCATTTCTTCTTAATGAATAACTGATGCGAGCGGATTGTTCTGTCAGTCTCAGCGTCCGGGCGCTGCTCCGCCTTCTATCAGCACCTGTTCGCCACGAAAAGGAGATTAATGTTTTCAAATAATGAAGATTAATGCTCCATTGTTACGTATGTATTATGAACGTGTTAATTTTCGGTTATCCCCTGACGAGCGAGGGTCAGAGAGGTATATGATGCGCCATCAGGCTGAGATTCTATGATTCCTTTCATCTTTTGCCTAACCATCGACATCGGAACGCCCCTCCTTGATCAAATTCAACATAAGGGCGTTGTAACGAGAAGCGCTGGCTGTTGTCCCACAAACTATCAGGATTTCGCACCGGAGGCCTCCTTCCTGCAGGATAAATTTTGCTTCGCCAGAGTCAGTACAAAGTACCTAAATTGGTAATGATTAAGGCATCTTACGAAAGATATTTACTTCTTCCCTCGACTCAGCGGGTCACGCGGGTAATCCGCCCGGCTGGGGGGGAACTTGACAATACGTCCTTTTAATAGTACTTTTAAAAGTAGTATGGGAGGTACAATTAATGCCAAAGACTCCGAAGATTATGCCTATTTCCGATCTCAGACAAAACGCGAGCGATGTTGTCAGAAAGGTTTCGTTATCCGGAGAGCCTGTCTTTATTACCCAGCGCGGACGGGCGGCTGCGGTCATGGTCAGCATGCAGGTGTATGAAGAGTCCCAGCACGAGCTCGAAATCTTACGGCTGCTCGCGCGCGGTGAGAAAGAAATAGAGGCAGGCGTCGGCTATGAACTTGATGAAGTCTTGAAAGAGGCAGACCGCTTTCTTGAGGTTGCAAAAGCTTGAGAGTCCTCTTTACCCCTACCGGCCGCCGGCAGTTTCTTGAAGGACTGGCTTATATTCACCGAGATAATCCCACTGCCGCAAAAGAATTTCGCAGGAAGGCCGAAAAAGCACTTTCACGCTTGAAAGAGTTCCCGGAATCCGGGAGACTGGTTCCCGAGTTCTCTGACCTGCCCTTTCGCGAGCTGATCGCCAGACCATATCGGTTCTTCTACAGAGTCAAGGATCAAACTGTGTGGATTGTTGCGGTCTGGCATAGCGCCCAACTACCTCAAGAACCCGATCAGTAATCGATGAAACGGTTAGGGTGCAGGTCCCGGGGCCTGCTTCCTGGAAGCGATGATTTTGATATTCCACTTGAAGAAAAGAAGAACAGGTGGTAATTATTCAGGGAGAGACGGAAAATGGTCCGCGGATTGATGCGGCAGAAAGGGGTGGTGTCCACTGTCAAGGCTGACCCTTCTCCTATCGGAAGGGCGCCGCTGTGCTACAATATGAATCGGATACGTTTTATAAGAGGTGAGCCATGACGGAACTGTTAGAAAGGGCGTTCAAAGAAGCGTCCAAACTCCCCGAAGTCGAGCAGAACGCTTTGGCCAAGTGGGTCATGGAGGAATTAGAGGCTGAAGGCAAGTGGGAGAAGGCGTTTGCAGCCTCCGAGGACGTTTTGGATAAGCTCGCCAACGAAGCCCTTGCCGAATACAAGCAGGGAAGAACGAAGCCTCTCAACATCAAAGACCTATGATCTCCCGAACTACCGACGCCTTCTGGAAACGCTACGAGACGCTTCCCCTGCAAACAAGAAAGGAGGCAAAGAGGGCGTACAAAGCCTTCAAGCAGAACCCTTACCATCCCAGCCTTCATTTCAAACGGGTGCATTCGACCCGGCCTATCTTCTCTTTGCGGATTACGAAAGACTATCGGGCCGTAGGGATACAGCAGGACAAACAGATCGTCTGGTTCTGGATTGGTTCTCACGGAGACTATGACAACCTTTTAACGCAACTGAGAACCGTATAACCGCACTTCATGCAGCCGAACGGTAAAAATGGCGGCCATCATCCGCAGATTCTTGGAGGCGTTCTTCACGGCTCGTCGCTGCTCTGTCACGTGTAGCTTCTGAAATTGAGCAGCGAAATATTTTTCTTGCTATACAACATTGATAGTGGCAATGACTAAGGTGTATGGCGGGAGTAATAGGTGAGGATGGGGGAAGTAGCCAAGTCACGTTCGTCAACTACGACCCTGACCGCGGTTCTGTATATCAGCAGTTTTTTAAATTATATCAACATGTTACGTAATACAAGTTGTCCACTGTCAAGGGCAGACCCCTCGTCCCCTGCAGAAAAAAAAGGCAGGGCCTTGGACCGACCCTGCCTTTGGAGTGTGCCACGACCTGGCTTATGCTTTGAACCGCCTCTTCAAGCCGACAAGGCCGATGAGGCCGGACACGAGCATGAACGCTGAAGGCGGGATGGGGACGGCGCTGACCGAAAACACACCGTTGCCGTAATCAACAAGAGCCCAGTTGCCCCCCCACGCCCCGTATCCCGGACCCTGAGGCTCGTTGGAAAATATCGTTAGTCCGAAGCCCGTGTTACCTTGACCATTGAGCACGTTAAACCCGTTCATGCTAAACAGGAATGCTCCATAAACGTCTATCAACTGACTTGAAGCTGGATAGAGGCGATTGTCGGTTCCGGCGGGATAGGTAAGTATCGTACCTCCCCCCGTGTAGAAATTGAAACTGGCCGTTGTAGGAACGGGCACAAAAACGCCCGTCGCGTCAAGAGCAGGATCACCGACTGAAGAAAGAGTGATGGTTCCACTCGTAATGTCATATACGCCGGGGCTCACCAGGGAGCCCGTGAGGGTACCCATAGCCGTTTCACCTTGAGTTCCCGTATAGTTGTAATTGAACGATGTTAAGCCGGCGTGTGCCGTCCCGGCACCCAAGAGTGCCACGAAGCCGAATAAAGCCGCCACCAAAGCCAACCTTCTCATATGAGTCCCTCCAAGGATTCGTATCTGGCGGCCCGGCTGTCTGATGATGAATGTCATCAGAGGCAATCTGCGGGCCCTCGGCTTTCCGTCCCTTCCTCGCGGCTGGTTCGGCTTTTTCGGATTGCCTTAAACAACGTATCACGACATCGCAGGAATTGTAACCTAGCGAAACTACCAGTCACGCATCTCCCGGCCGAATTATCCTCTTTTCCCCTTCGGCCGGTATTCGTTGTGGTGCCCGAAAAAAGGGAAATTGGAAAGCAGAACGTGCCCTCACCGAGAGTGCAATCCGGAAAAATTGTGAAGATTTCGCACTTGAAGACTGCCTCCCGTAAGCAGTGCAACCCAGTTCTCGCAAGCTTTGAAGCTGGGACCCGGCCGATTAGTGACCGCCGCCCCTATCCAATTGCGCTGGTGTGTGCATCCAATGAGGTCCGGAGCCGGGGAAAGTCCGATGGACGAGGGACGAGAAAAACAGTACGAATCGCGAAAGCGTTCTGTCTCTGGCGACCTCCAGGGCCGCGGCACTTATCCAATTATTGCTGGTGTGTGCAACCGATGAGGACCGGAGCCGCGCTCTCTTTAATGATACGGCGACCCGTGTCACCGGCCGACCGGCCACACCTCGTGCCCGCACGTTCACTTTTACTTGGCTTAGGACTTATCCGTAAATAGGAGTCACCTTCCTCCAGCATATGATCGCGGCAGCGAGGTGAAGGAGAGCCTCGTAGCTTTCAGTAAGCTTCTCATATCTGACGAGGAGCTTTCTGAATCGGTTGAACCAGGAATGGGCCGCTTCCACCACCCAGCGTCGATTCTTCCAAGGACGCCCTCGCCCTCGTCTGCGGTTCCTTCGTGGAATCCGTGGTATGTAGCCCTTTATACCGATCTGTTCGCGAACCGCATCGCCATCATAACCTTTATCCGCATACAGGAATCGCTCCCTGCCTTTTGGAAGATCGACGATGAGGGCATCGAGCACGGCAGAGAACTGACTGAGATCATGTCGATGGGCCCCGGTAACGATCAGCGACAGCGGGACGCCACGAGCGTCCACCAGGATGTGCCGCTTGCTTCCTTTTTTTTCCCGGTCCGTCGGGTTAGGACCGGTTGCTTCTCGGGCCAGAGGCGCTTTGATCGTGCTCCCGTCGATGCTCTGCCATTTCCAGGCAATCCCCTCCATCTCATCATACTCCGCGAGGCCTGCGCGCCACAGGGCGAGAAAGAAGCCTGTTTTCAGCCACTGCCTGAAGTACTTGTGAATCGAGCCTCGCACTCCCGAACCGTTCCTTGGGCAATGACTTCCACTGGCAGCCTGTCCTGAGCACAAAGACGATGCCTTCGAACACACGCCGCTCGGACATCGGCTTGCGTCCGCCTCCGGGCTTTCTCCTGAATGTCTTACCCGGCTCTCGTTCTCGCTTTGGAATGAATGGTTCCACACGTCTCCAGAACTCGTCGGATACTTCCCATGACCGGACCTTTGCCATACCCACCTCCTGGGCTAAAGTGTAGTATAGCTGGGGGCTTAAGTCAAGTTAATTACGGATAAGTTCTTAGACTCTGGCCCGGAATGACGACGGGGGAGGACCGGCCGGCGCTTAGACCTTCACCAAGGTATACGCCCTCTCACCCATTCCCATCTTCTCGGCATGGTCGAGCTGAATCGTCCAGTCTATCCTCGGAAAAACAGCTCTGAACTTATCCTCGCCTGCTTTGAGGCGCTCTTTGATCACGCACCCGGGCATGGACTCCTCTCCATTCACCAGGTCACAGGAGGCTGCATCTATGGCCACGGGGTCTCTGGACGCAAGGACGCCGATGTCCTTCACGATAGGCATATCGTTGTGGGGATAGCAGTCGCAGGTGGGACTTATCTGCATGAGGAAATTGAGAAAGACTGCCTTCCCCTTCTTGGCCTCCAGCGCCCCTAACGCATGCTCCACCATCTTCTTCTGGAACCGGTCGGACGCCTCATTCCACTGAGCTTCTATGGCCCCTTCCCGGCAGACGACGATGCATTCCCCGCAGCCTATGCACTGCTTTGCCCGAATCACGGCCTTTTTCTCCGACAGCCCGATGGCCTTCGCCGGGCATAGTCCAACGCAGTTCCCGCACCCCTTGCATTGGTCCACGTTTATCTTCGGCCCTACGCTCGAATGCATGGAGAGCTTTCCTTCCCGGGTGGCGCAGCCCATGCCCATGTTCTTCAGGGCGCCGCCGAATCCGGACAGCTCGTGGCCCTTGAAATGGGTCACCACGACGAGGCTGTCGGCGTCGACGATCTCTTTGGCGATGCTCACTTCATTGAGTATCTCGCCCGCAATAGGCACCTTGACTCCGCCTGAGCCCCTGAGGCCGTCCGCAATAATGACGGGGCAGCCTACCACCGCATAATCGAAGCCGTTTCTGATTGCCGTGTTGATATGGGAGACACCGTCGCTTCGTCCCCCCGTGTAGAGGGTATTGGTGTCGGTGAGAAAGGGCCGCCCCCCTGCGCCGACAATCCCATCCACGATGGTTCGCAGGAAAACGGGCCTGAGATATGCGCAGTTGCCTATCTCTCCGAAATGGAGCTTGACGGCCACCAGGTCGTTCTTCTTTATGCGCCTCTCCAGCTTGGTCCTTGCCAGCAGCTCGCTGATCTTGTCGAGGAGGTTCCTTTTGGGCCTCGTACGGAGGTCCGTGAAATAGACCGTCGACATTGGATCTCCTTTTTGGTTTAATTGTGGCCCGAAATTGTGTTAGAAGTATACCTTAGTTTCCCTGCAATAAAAAAGGAGGACCAATGCCAGAAATGTCGGAATTGCACGAAATGATCAAGAAGATAGCCGAGAAGACGGCTCGCGAAAAAACTCGCCCCCAGGGCGAAGGAAATAGATGCTACTGGCGAATTCCCCTGGGACGTAGTGGATGCCTGCCGGAACCAGGGCTTCCTCTACCTGATGTTGCCTGAGGAGTTCGGGGGCATGGGCGGCGATATCACGACCCTGTGCGTCGTTATCGAGGAGCTCGCGAAAGTTTCGGGGACATCGTCCCTGATCTGCCCTCGCCCACAACGTCGGCCTTATGCCGGTGATGGTCGCCGGGAACCCTGAGCAGAAGAAATACATCTATAGCAAGGTCACCGAGGCAGATAAGAATTGCCTCGCCGCTTTCTGCCTCACCGAGCCGGAGGCAGGCTCGGATCCCGCGCGTATGACGACCACTTTCACCAAAGAGGGCGACTGCTATTACTTGAATGGAAAAAAATCGATGATCACCAACGGCGCGAGCGCCCAGTTCTACTCTGTCTTCGCGACGAGCGACCCCTCGTTAAAACATAGAGGCATCACCGCTTTCTATCTGGAGAGGGACTACCCCGGTGTGGTCATCGGTAAGAACGAGGATAAGATGGGTATGATCGGCTCGGACCTGACGGAGATCACCTTCGACAACGTGAAGCTCACGAAGGACAACCTCCTCGGGGCAGAAGGCCAGGGCTGGCCAATCGCCATGGCGACCCTCAACCTCTCCCGGCCGGCAGTCGGCGCCCAGGCCCTCGGCATCTCCCAGGGGGCTTTCGACTTTGCCGTCGAGTACGCATGGAACCGGGTCCAGTTCGGCCAGAAGCTTTGCGACCACGAAGGCATCCAGCTCATGATCGGCGAGATGGCGATCGAGGTCGAGGCGTCCCGGGCCCTCGTCTATGAGGCCGCGCGCCTTCTCGATGCAACCAAGGTACACGAAAGGGACCAGATGCGCGCTATAGCAGCCGACAGGGCCTCTGCCATCGCCAAGGTCTATTCGGCGAACTCGGCCATGAAGGTGACAACCGATGCAGTCCAGATATTGGGCAGTTACGGCTATACGAAGGATTATCCCCTCGAACGGATGATGCGCGATGCCAAGGCGACCCAGATTTACGAAGGGGCCAACCAGATTGCCAGCATGCTCATCGCCAAATCGTATTTCAGGAAGTTCAGGATTTAGGAAAGGAAAAACGCAGAAGAGAAGGGCGGGGATGATGGCTTTTTCCCCGCCCCTTTGATAACTAAGCGATATTGTATTTTTTCTTGATGAACTCCATACCGGTCATCGGATAGAGGGCATAGATGAGGATATCTTCCATCTTGTCCGAGATGCCTTTCAAGGCCTCCCGCGCCTTGGGAAGCTCGGGGGCGACTACGTCTCCCGGCCGCACATCAATAGGGTGTTTCGCCCTCTCGTAGCCTTTCAGGGCCTTCTTCCTAATCTCCTCGTTCACGGGAGCGGAGGGCCGGCCGTAGAGGCCGTAAAAATAGTCCTTTACCTCTTTTGTGGTCACCTTGTACCTGCCCATGAGCACATTCATCACGGCCTGGACGCCCACTATCTGACTCGTGGGGGTGACCAGGGGAGGGAAGCCCATATCTGCCCTGGTCTTCGGGATCTCCTCGTACACCTCGTTGATGCGGTGGACCGCCTTTGCCTGTTTCAACTGGCTCACGAGGTTGCTTATCATGCCGCCCGGTATCTGGTGCATGAGCACGCCGATGTCGATGACGGAGAACTTCGTCGTGTCAGAGAACTGAATATACTTTTCGACGATGCTTTCGAGGTACTCGTTGATCTCGGGAATTTTGTGAGGTCGAGACCCGTGTCCCTGTCCGTACCGGAAAGGGTGACGATGAACGGCTCTGCGGCGGGGTGAGAGCTTCGGAGGGCAAAAGGCGCGACGCACGTGTCGATGCCGTCCGCACCTGCTTCGATGGCCTTGAGACACGCCATGGAAGCCATACCGCTCGTGTAGTGGGTATGAAGGTGGACGGGGATCTTGAGTGCCTTCTTCAACGCTGAGATCAGCTCGTACGCGTCGTAAGGAGAGATGATGCCGGCGATGTCCTTGATACAGAAAGAGTCGGCTCCCATCTCCTCCAGCTTCTTAGCCCTGGACACATAATAATCGAGCGTGAATATGGGGCCTCCCATCCTTCTTTCCGTGAGGGCATAAGAAAGGGTCCCCTGAATATGCTTGCCTGCCTTCTTGATGGCCTTGTAGGCGGTGATGAAGTTGCGCTCGTCGTTGAGTGCGTCGAAGACGCGGAAGATATCG
>CAVVPU010000192.1:0-3053 GCA_963750015.1 uncultured delta proteobacterium
TTAATCGCCGCCACAACCAATGCTGAAGTGATTCCGGTGGAGCAGGTTGAGTCCGGTCTTTCCATATCTTCAACTCCAACTCAGACTTTGTACTGGCAAGGTGTCAATTCCAAAGCACTTATCTTGTTTATCCCTGGCGGCGACGGGCATCTGGGACTTAAACCCGGGCAGACGGACCTCAAGCCATCCTTGTATCGGACGCTCAAAAGTCTTACCAATCCAAGTCTCTCATCCGGTAAATATGATGTAGTGCTTCTAGATAGCCCATCGTCATTGTCTCAAATAAGAGAACGCTACCCCTCTGCCAGAGGGGCAAGCGACCATTTAGTCCGGATAGAAAGTGCAATCCAGTTCTACCACAAGAAAACGGGCCTGCCGATCTGGTTAATGGGGCACTCTAATGGCGGTATCAGCCTTACCAATTTCATCCAGTATCTACAGAAGTCCAACAAGACGAACGAAATTGCAGGTGTCATAGCATCGGCTGTGCGTTCAGAGTCTTACTTTAATCCACCAATTGATTTCCCCATGTTATTCCTGCACCATGAGAAAGATGGTTGCTTCAGGGATGATGGCAATCATTCGTACAAGAACTATTTGAAGGTAAAGGAGTTCTCTAAATCAGATACAAAGTTCATCTGGATTACTACCGGTGAAACGGAGGGAAAAGAGCCATGTAGTTCGGGGTTTCATATGTACTACAATGCAGGGCCGGAAGTTTCAAAAGCAATCGATGACTTTCTCAGTCAGTTCTACAAATAGCTTGCTGGTCAATATCCATCACTCGGAGGTCGGCGCCCCGCGAGTGAAATATTCACCGTCTGCCAACGTTTCATGCTCCGTATAGCTTCCTGAACTCCGTGATCCGGTCGTTTGTCTGTCTGTGGCTTCTTTCGGATGGAAATGGTGACTGGAGGTAACGCGCGACGGTCTCCGAGTCGGCGAGAATAATAAGTCCATCACCCAAGAGAACGATTACGTCCTCTTGGGTGCTTTCCTATGCGTTGCGCTTCCCAGTATGGCTTCAGGATGTTCGGCGGCAACCCTCAGCAGTACACGGGCAGGCCCTTCAGGCTTTCGGCGGCCTTGCTCCCAGTTGCGGAGCGTGGCGACACTTATCCCGAGGAGAGAGGCAAATTTGTCCTGGGATAGACCGTATCGCTCGCGGACGCTCCGCACTTCGGAGTCAGGGAACTCGGTGCTCCTTGATGCCTTCATGGTGCCCTTGATGATTGCGCCCCCTTGCCTGACGCCTTCAACCAGCTCTTCAAACAGTACTCTTTCTTCATGGGTACTCCCTTTCTACAACCTTTCTGATTTGCCGTAGCTGTTCTGCGGTCAGGTCGTCCCGTCCGCTCTTCGGATAGGCGTAAAGGAAGAGAATGGTATCACGGGGCAACAGCCAGTAATAGATGACCCTGATACCACCACTTTTTCCATGCCCACCGGCTGACCACCGCAACTTCCTCAGGCCACCGCTTCCCTGTATGATCTTGCCTGCATCGGGCCTATTGACCAGGTGAAGCTGCAGCAACCGATATTCTTCGTCAGGGATCAGTTCCCTAATCCGTTTCGTGAATATCGGGGTTTCGATAATGACCAT
This sequence comes from uncultured delta proteobacterium, assembly GCA_963750015.1. Lineage (GTDB taxonomy): Bacteria > Desulfobacterota > Syntrophorhabdia > Syntrophorhabdales > WCHB1-27 > CAVVNC01. Next base: position 1,604 of record CAVVPU010000192.1, read on the forward strand.
GACCTATCATACGCCAATGAACTAGAGAATACAAGTGACATCGGAGACACTCCAAACCTTGGTGGGTCTCGCAATAATGGGACTGTCTCATATGAACTGCTCATTTTATTTGCTGTTGCCCGTCAAATGGGTAAGAAAGAAAACCCCTCAAACGTCCGCGTTTTTCTGTGGTATTCCGTGATTCTGGCCAGAAAGCCTCATGCTGGACTCGTTAGGTGAACACCAGAGGCACCCGAGGCGAAGACCGAGCCGAGATTACGTCTTCGGAGCGGTTTGGAAGTAAAACGTGTCAAAAGCTGCCACTCTTTGTCAGCGTCACACCGCCCCTATTCAACATCCTATGAGGGCCGGAGCCGGAAAGGACAGAGGGGAAAGGGGGGATCGTCCCTTCGGGACTAGGGAGCGGGGAGAGAAAGATTTTTTTCTCCCCAGCGAGTGAAACGAGCGGTCCCCCATCTCCCATCTCCCATCTCCCAGCCGACCGGCCACACCTCGTACCCGCTCTCGTTTCTCTGCTTCTCTCCGTCTTTCTGCCTCTCTGCCTTTGTGTCTTTCAACAGCACCCACCAAAACCCCTCAAAATATTGACTAACTGGGACGGGAAAGGTAGTATTTGGTGGAGAGTTACAACAGGGCAAGGAGGTTACTATGGCGCGCGGCTACGTAGGAAAAATACTTTGGGTGAACCTCTCCACGGGTGAGTTGACAGACGAACCTCTCTCCGAGGAGCTGTGCAGGCAGTACGTCGGCGGCTACGGCTTGGGCGCCAAGATCATCTTCGACAGGATGCCGGCCGGCACCGATCCGCTCGGGCCTGACGCCATCCTGGGTATTCTCACCGGGCCTTTCGACGGCACTGCGGCGCTCGGCGGTTCACGCTATGTAGCAGTCGGGAAATCACCCCTCACCGGCGGATGGGGTGATGCCAACTCGGGAGGCGACTTCGGCCCTCAGTTGAAATATGCCGGCTACGACGGCGTCTTCTTCACGGGTGTCTCCGATAAGCCCGTCTACCTCTTGATCGACAGCGGCAGAGCCCAACTGAAAGACGCCTCCAGTGTCTGGGGGAAGGACACCTTTGAGACGGAGGACATTTTCAAGGCGGAATACGGCAAGGACGTGGAGGTCGCCTGTATCGGTCCTGCAGGAGAGAAGGTCTGCCTCATTGCGGCCATCATGAACAACAAAGGCAGGGCGGCCGGACGGTCGGGCCTCGGGGCGGTCATGGGGTCAAAGCGGGTCAAAGCCATAGTGGCCAAAGGAAATCTGAAGGACCCCAGTTCGACGAAGAGAGGTGAAGGAGCTTCGCAAGAAATCCCAGGCTGAATTGGGCGGCCATGTCACTCTGCTTCCGCGATTTCGGGACGCCGGCATCTTCGACAGACTCGCCGAGGCCGCCGACACTCCGACAAAGAACTCGTAGAGCGCGGCAATCGTCGACTTTCCCAAT
>CAVVPU010000193.1:0-18007 GCA_963750015.1 uncultured delta proteobacterium
GGACGACTTACCACGTATTTCCAATAGAAAAGGGGCCTTCCGTGGGCAGCCTGCGGGTCGATGAATCATTCGAAAGAATCACCTCTAAAGAAATGGGAATGGCCGATGAGGAATTCGAGTCCTGTACGTTCAAGAACTGCGATTTCTCCTCAGGCGATCTGTCGGCCACTCTGTTAACGGATTGCAGGTTCATAGGCTGCAATCTCAGTATGGTCAACGTCAACCGCTGCGGCCTTCGGAACGTGACCTTCGTGAATTGCAAGATGGTCGGGGTCGATTTCGGCGCGTGCCTGCCATTCCTGTTTGCCGTGACCTTCGAGAAGTGCTCTCTCGACTACTCCCACTTCATCAAGAATAACTTGAAAAAAACGCGCTTCGACGAGTGCGTGATAAAGGACGCGGACTTTACCGAGGCGGACCTGCAGGGTGCTTCCTTCGACAACTGCGATTTGTCGAAGACCGTGTTCAATCATACCAATCTGAGCCAGGCCGACTTCAGGAAGGCCCGGAACTTCTCGATCAACCCTGAAATCAACGTTCTCCGAAAGGCAAAATTCTCCCTATCCGGCCTGTCCGGATTGCTCGACCTTTACGATCTCACAATAGAATAGAGCATTGCGCAAAATAAAGTGACGATTGAGCGGGCGCGGCCATTCCTTGAGTGTGGCACTCCTCTTCCAAAGAATAGGTCTTATAGGACCTATTCTTAAAGGTTCGAAAAGAGGAAAAGCCTTGGCAAATTTTTTAGTTTGACATTATATATTCAAGGTTGTATATTTAATATAGAATATAAAACATGGAGCGCCTAAAATGTCTACACGTGTGGTAATCCTTGGCCTTCTCCGTGAGAGGCCATTGCACGGATACGAAATCAAGCGGCTTATTGAGGACCACATGAGCGATTGGACCTCCATTGCCTTCGGCTCGATCTATTTTGCCCTCGATAAGCTTTCGGATGAAGGCCTCATCGAAAAAGTATCGGTGGAACAGCACGGCAACCGGCCTTCCCGGAGCATCTTTCGGATCACCGGCAAAGGCCGGGAAGAATTTCTCCGGCTCCTCCGGGAAACATGGAATGAAGTGGAGCGGTCCTATTTCGGCCTGGATATAGGCCTATTCTTTATTTCGGCCCTTCCGGCCGATGAGGTCAGGGAGGCTGTGCGGGGCCGGATCGCGGCCATAGAGGCTGCCCGTGCACGGCTTGCCGCACACGAGAAAGCCCAACTGGGAGACAATTCGATCCCGCCGGTGGCCAAGGCTATTTTCAGCCACACCCTTACCCACCTGGAGGCCGAGCTGTCATGGACGAAAGAGCTGCTCGATAAAATGAAACAAGGAGGATTCGTTTGATTCTATGGGTGAGACTAATAACGCTGCCAAAAAATCTGTGGGGCCCGAATGTTTCGGGCAAGGGAGATAGACCGTGAAAAGGATACCGGAAGGAGAGGCCATGGTCGGCCACGAGGATGCACGGCGCTTCAATCAGGTGATGGGCCGCGGGATGGTGCAGCATGAATACAGAAAGCTTGCCCGGACCCTCGTGGGGCTCGGTCTGCCCCAAGAATGCAGGGTGCTCGACGTGGGAACCGGTACGGGGTACGTGGCCCTGGAAGTGGCCTCCTGCCTCAAAGGGACGGGACAGGTGGTCGGGGTCGACCTTTCAGAGTCCATGCTCGACCTCGCACGAGAGAACGCCAATCGCCGGGGTTTGGAAAGGGTGACTACTTGGGAAAAGGGGTCGGCAGAAATGATGCCCTTTGAGGATAGGGAATTCGACGGGGTTATATCTTCCGGCTCCCTCCACCACTGGAAAGACCCGGTAAAAGTCTTCAACGAGATAGGCAGGGTGGTCAAACCGGAAGGGAGGGTAATCGTACGCGACTCCAAACGCCTGTCCGGGTGGGGTCCGGCGCGCTTTCTGGCGATCCTGATAGGGCTGACTTTGCCGTCCGATTTCAGGAAGCACTATTGGAACTCGATCCGCTCTTCCTATTCTCCGTCCGAGGTCCGCTCCATGGTCGCGCGATCGAGCCTGTCGGGAAGCCGGTTGGTTGAAGAGTCCCTCGACATGATGATCATCAAATAAAGGGAGGCATCCGATGAAGAGACCGATCCACAACCGCCGGTTCGAAGTCGACTTTTACGAACAGGAAGAGCACCTGTGGCGCATTACGTCTCAACTGCGTGACGACATCCATGATATCCGGGTTGAACTGGACATATCAGTGCCGGACATGGTCGTGAAGGACGCGGGCGCGGAGTTCGTGAGGTACCCCCTGGAGGAGTGCCTTGCAGCCGCTCCCATAATAGGGAAGCTCGTCGGAGCGTGCCTCTTCCAGGACTTTTCCGAGAGGAGTCGTAGATTGTTCCTCGGACCCGGGGGCTGCCCGAATGTCATGAATCTGCTCTCCACGTCAGCCCCGGCCCTGATCTATTTCTATTTTCCGGACCAAATACGAAAGGGCGCCATGAAGCGTGAAGAGTGGTGGGAGATGTGCGGGACCAAGCTCGTGAACGAGTGCCTGGCCCACCGGATGATCGCCGCGAAAGATACCGAAGCCCTCTAGTGTTCGCGGCCCTTCGCAAGAGTACACTTCCCAAAGTACGCCCTCCGAAGACTTCATGGATTCGCCTCTTTAGCCGGTATATACTATTCATCGAACGCCGTAGGGAAAGACGAGGGGGCGACCGCTCGGTCCCTATATTAGTAGACTTTCGGAGAATGTATGAGTAAACACAGGATCACCATGGCCGGTGTCAACGCCGGACCGAAGGCGGCAGAAGATGGCGCCCGGGTCGAAGAAGCGCCCCGGACGAAGAAGCAAAGAAGGATCGGCCCGGAACCGGAGAGCAAACTCTTCCCGCAAGGGGAATCGGGAGACCTCGAGCTCGCCGATATAATCGATGTCGAATTGGTCAGGTCCCTCCTCAAGGATTTCCGTGATCTCGTCCATATCCCGATGGCTGTCATCGATATCAAAGGTAACGTGCTGGTCGGCGAGGGATGGCAGGAGATCTGCACGAAATTCCACCGGGTCCACGCGGAAACGCGCAAACACTGTGTCGAAAGTGACGTCCTTCTCAGTGCGGGAATTCCGCCGGGTGAGGCAAGGCTCTACAAGTGCAGGAACGATATGTGGGAGGCGGCAACGCCGATAGTGATCGGCGGCAAGCACATGGGCAACGTTTTCTCGGGCCAATTCTTCTTCGAGGGGGAAATGGTCGACCGCACGGTATTCAGGGCCCGGGCAAGAAAATTCGGTTTCGACGAAAAAGAGTATCTGGCAGCCCTCGATGCAGTGCCGAGACTCGGCAGAGACCTCGTGGATAAAGCCATGTCGTTTTTTACCGGTCTCGCCCAGACCCTTTCACAACTGAGCTATAGTAATATCAAACTCGCAAAGGCACTCTCCCGGGGTGAGGCCCTGACCAACTCTTTGCAGCAGGCCAAGGAAGAGTGGGAGCGTACCTTCGACAGCGTCCCCGACATGATCGCCATTCTCGACAACCGGCACCGCATTGTGCGCGTCAACGCCGCCATGGCAAAACGATTAGGCATGCCCCGGGAGCGATGCGCCGGGAGTATGTGCTACGAGCTCATCCACGGAACGAATGAGCCTCCGGGATTCTGTCCTCACGTGAGGACCATGGCGGGTGGGCTGCAACACATAGAAGAGGTGCACGAGAAAAGGCTCGGGGGTGACTTCGAGGTGACGACGACCCCCCTCTACGACGAAAAAGGGGCGTCTATCGGCTCCGTGCACGTGGCCCATGATATTACGGCTCGCAAGCGGGCCGAGAAAGAACAGGAGCTGACGGTGCAGTTCCTCAGCATAGCAAACAGAAGCGTCACCAGGGAAGAGCTTGTCCGTGACACCCTGGCGTTCTTCCACAAAGAGTCGGGCTGCGAGGTGGTGGGCATCAGATTGAAAGAAGACGACCACTACCCCTGTTTCCAAAGGAAAGGCTTTCCCGAAGAGTTCGTTCTTGCCGAGACGAGCCTCTGTGCCGATGGCGGAACCCACGTGCCTGCCGGCGACGAAAAGGGTTTTCCGATCGTTGAGTGCGTGTGCAAAAATGTGATCCATGGCCGTATCGACAGGTCGAAGCCGTTCTTCACATCTACAGGAAGTTTTTGGACGAACAGCACCACGGCGCTCCTTGGCGCCTCCAAAGAGGAAGAGGGGCAGGGGCTCAACCGCAACCGGTGCAATGGGAATGGCTACGAATCGGTCGCCCTCATACCCCTGCGCGTGGGAGAGCGGCCCCTGGGGCTCATCCAAATGAACGACAGGCGGAAAGGCCGTTTTTCTCGGGAATCCATAGCACTTGCGGAAAGGATTGCCGGTTATCTGTCCGTGGCCCTCGCAAAGGTTGAGGCGGAGGAGGCTTTGAGGGCAACAAAGGATGAGCTGGAGCAGCGTGTCTGCCAGAGGACCGAAGAGCTGCAGAAGGCCTACGACAGGCTCATAGAGGAGACCGGGGAACGCAGGCTCGTTGAAGGGCAGCTTCGTCAGGCCCAGAAGATGGACGCCCTCGGCATAATGAGTGGAGGCATCGCTCACGACTTTAACAATATTCTGGCCGCTATCATGGGATTCACCGACATCGTCCGGGGCCACTTGCCTCCAGGGAGCCGCGATGCCCGCAGTCTCGAAAGGGTCATGGAAGCAGGCCTGCGCGGACGGGAGCTGATCAAGCAGATGCTCGCGTTCAGCCGCAAGAGCGACCTTGTGAAAAAGCCGCTGTTCGTGGCCGGCGTCGTCAAGGAGACTGTGAAGCTCCTCAGGGCGTCAATACCGACCACAATCAGTATAGAGGTGAAAGTTGAACGAGAACCGGGTATGATCCTCGGGGACCCGATCCAGTTGCAGCAGGTGCTCATGAACCTCTCGACCAACGCAGCCCATGCCATGAGAGAGAAAGGGGGATCTCTGACCGTCGAATTGACCGGCTTCTCCGCCTCACGAAGGAACTCTCTCGGCCTCCTGCCGGGTCCCTACGTGAAGCTCGTGGTGAAGGATACGGGCGAAGGCATTCCGGAAGATGATATCGAGAAAATATTCGACCCCTTCTTCACTACCAAGAAGAAGGGAGAAGGAACGGGTCTCGGCCTGTCGGTCGTCCATGGGATCGTCCGTCAGCTCGACGGCCGGATTATGGTGGAAAGCCGGTTGGGGGAAGGAACCACTTTCTCTGTCTTCTTTCCGAAAATAGAGAAAATGGCCATGGCAGACGGTGTCGATGGGGAAGCCGCGGCAACCGGCCATGAGCGCATCCTTTTCGTCGATGACGAAGAGCCTCTGGCCGCGGTGGGTGCGGATATCCTCCAGGAGCTTGGCTATCAGGTCGCTTGTCGGACGGGCAGCAGGGCCGCCCTCGCTCTTTTCAAGCTCGATCCCTCCCGATTCGATCTCATTATCACAGACCAAACCATGCCCGAAATGACAGGAATCGAGCTTGCCCGTGAAGCCATGGCCATAAGGCCCGGTATCCCCGTCATCCTCTGCACAGGCTACAGCCACAGGGTCGACGCCGATGCGGCAACGAAGGGGGGGATTAGAGCCTTCGCAATGAAACCGCTCACAAAGAAGGAGCTTGCGAAGATAGTACGAAAGGTACTCGACGCCCCTTCTCCAGTGTGATGTGAAAAGCCGCCCAAGAAAGTCTTGCAAGCCTTCTTCTACAGGCCTTCTATGAGTCGAATAGGTCCTATACGACTTATAAGACCTATAAAAGAGCTCTTTGGCCCGCTTCCTTGATTTCTCGGGATGGCGGGGAGTATAATCAGGGCGATTAAGTCCGAGAACAACAGAATGGCTCCCAAGAACACAAATACTCTCGCCTTCGTCACGAGGGCCCTGCGCCACCGAAACTACAGGCTCTTCTTCTCGGGCCAGGGACTCTCCCTCATAGGAACGTGGATGCAGCGTCTTGCGGTGAGCTGGCTTGTGTACCGGCTCACGGGCTCTCCCTTCCTGCTCGGCCTCATCGGGTTCATAGGCCAGATTCCCCTGTTCGTCGTCGCTCCCTTTGCGGGGGTCTTCGTCGACCGGTGGGACCGGTTCCGCCTGCTCCTTCTGACCCAGGTACTCTCCTTGATCCAGGCGATCATCCTTGCAGTTCTCACCCTCACAGGCCACATAGCGATCTGGCACCTCTTCGTGCTCTCTGCCTGTCTTGGCGTGATCAATGCCTTCGACATGCCTGTGCGCCAGTCCTTTGTCATCGATCTGGTGGGGCAACGAAGGGAGGACCTTGCCAATGCCATAGCCCTCAACTCGGTGATGGTAAACGGCGCGAGACTGGTAGGTCCGCTCTCTGCGGGCCTTGCAGTTGCGGCCTTCGGAGAGGGAGTCTGTTTTCTTCTCAATGCCTTGAGCTTTCTTGCGATCGTGGTAGCCCTGTTCCTGATGCGACTCGAACCCGGCGCGAAAAAGAAGAGCAAGGGCCGTCCCCTCCAGGGCTTGATTGAAGGCTACCGGTACGCCTTCGGTTTCCCGCCCATACTCTATACCCTTATCGTGCTGAGCCTCGTGAGCCTCATGGGCATGTCCTACCAGGTCTTGATGCCGGTCTTTGCAGGGAGTGTGCTCCACGGCGGTCCGTCGACCCTCGGGTTCCTCATGTCGGCGGCGGGCATCGGCGCTCTCGTAAGCGCCGCTCTCCTCGCCGGCCGCAAAAGCGCAGCCGGGATCGAGAAAATGATCGTGCTCGGGTCCATCCTGTTCGGGCTGGGCCTCATCGGTTTTGCACTTTCCCGCAATATGGTTCTTTCCATGACGGCCATGCTCTTTGTCGGCTATGGGATGATGACTGCCCTGACCTCATGCAATACCATGCTCCAGACTTCCGTGGACGATGATAAGCGGGGGCGCATCATGAGCCTCTATGCCATGGCTTTTCAGGGTATGGCGCCTTTCGGGAACCTGATGGCGGGCAGCCTGGCCAACCGCATGGGAGCCCCAGGCACAGAGACCCTTTCCGGCCTATGCTGCGTTGCGGCAGCCGTCTTCTATATGAGGAAGCTGCCCGCGATCCGGCGAATACTTCGTCCCGCTTGAGTCGGGGAGACTCGGACCGTCCCGTAGACAGGATCTTTTCGGAGCTGCCTCCAGGCAGGAGAAACGAAGAGGCAAAGAAGCGAGTGTGGGTTCGAGGTGTGGCCGGTCGGCTGGGAGGGATCGCGAGCTGCGGCGCACTTTTCGCCATGTGCCCTCCGACGTACATTAAGTACGCCATCCGGGCAGCAAGGCTCAAATTGCATCCACACCTCACGATCCCTCCCAGCCGACCGGCCGGTAACACGCGGAGCCGTATCCTTTGACCCGCGGCTCCGGCCCTCATAGGATGTAAACACCGACAACAATTGAATAAGGGCGGCGTCCTTAGAGGCCGCCAACATTTCACTTTCCCATACGTAGCATTTCACCTACTATCCCTCGATTTCCACCCATAAGACGAAGTGAAGATTGCCGTTCGAAGGTCGCGAGGTCAAGATCGCGCTTCTTATCTCCTTAAGTTCAAGCCCACCCTATGCGAGGCATCGGGAGTTGTGCCCTATGCTTCACTGCTCCCTGATAGAGTGTTGTCCATGATATCTTCTATCCATGTTTTCATCTGCTCAATGCGAAATGGTTTCTTCAAGAATAGAAACTGCTTTCTGTTTGTGATATGTTCACTAGAAAGCCACTCCTCAAAAGCCTCATGCGTATAGTATCCCGATGTTACGATATCGGCAGTACAATTCCCTTCTATGAAGGGTTGTCAGCAGCTCTATGCCCGTCATTCTCGGCATCATGATGTTTGTGATTAAGATGACGGAAGAGTCTGGTGGGTTATCTTTTCCAGAGCCTCCGCGCCATCGGCTGCTGTTCTAATCAAGATTGGGATGTCCGTCACTCACTATGTCGACAATCAAGTCCCGTGCCTTTTGTCGTCCTCTACGATGAGCACGTTTCAGCCCTCGGCACTTCTATCCTGCCTTTTTCCCCTAAACCGGAGACCCACCGGTATGTTACAGCCTCCGCAGGGCGCAAAGGAATACTTCCGGGTTGTTGGCATAGCCGAGAATAAAAGCCAATCGCCTGGCAAAGATTGGAACAATAGCGGTGTAGAAGTAGAAGGAATATCGCTACAGTCGAGCTCTTACACCTCCCATATTCATTTTCTCTTTCATTCAATTCCTTCGGAAAAGTGTCTTTGTCCAGTTCTTTGCCCAGATTCTTGATAAACGCCGACAAATAACTAATAAGAGCGTCAAAGACTAACGCCTGCACCAATTGACCCTCATTTTCCGAAAACCTGGAATATATCTGCCTGTTAAAATGATAAAGCACTAGATAGATAAATTCATTTCTAATCTCAGCAACTTTTTGTTCGGTAACCTCCCCACCGATTTTTTCGAATAAATCAAGTGTCGATCCCTGGGCAGCACTGATGAAACTATTTGTCAACCCAAAACGCATTTTCGCAAAAGTTTCGACATCCGTATCTTTCATTTCTTTGTTCGATAATTCCTCGTATCTATTCCGAGAGGAAAATTGGCCTACAGGGGTTGGTAGGTTTTTCGTGGGTTGTTTTTTTGCAAACAGACGTTTCCAAAAGCTCATTTGCGTTCGGCACCTTATCTTGCAGTAAAACCAACTGCCAATGTAGCGATCGCTGCATTGGCCTGTTAGCCAGGTATTCTAGCCGAATAATGACCGCAACCACGGCAGCGATGATGCCGAGTACCCATTTCATTATCGGCAACGAAAGTTTTTAGACAGAGAACCCTCCGATGCGCTCTCATCGGCTCGGTTCTCTCGGTTTGGGTTCTATTAGTCTGATTTGATCGCCACGAAGTACGTATTGCTACCAGTGAGCAAAATGTCGATTCCACGAGGGTAGGTCGCTAACGGATTATGTAGGACAAAGAAATCTGCTCCGATAAAAATGGGAGTTTACAGCGTCGACTGCAGAATGGATGATAGTACTAATACCAGAGTGAGTAGGATCAAGGAAAGCAGTTGTCGGGATCCGTCTGCCCTCAGATTCTATAACATACTCCCTTTTTGTGAAGTATCAGTTGGTAGTTTTGTTGGAGATAGGATTGAAGGCAACTGTCAGCTGCCCAATAGCGAGAAAGGCCTGCAACGCATAGGGAATAACGCTTCCGAAGCGAGCATGTGGAATTCCGCGGCAATTGATCGCGAGGATATAACCGTCGTCCTGGTTGATAATCCCTTTCTGAATATCGATTAGGTACTTGGCATGCTTTTCCGCAAGCGCATTCGTGTACCGTAGAATTATTTGTTCGTTGGGATTATCGAACACCGCGACACTATAACCCTCGTCCTGCTCTTCGGTATTATCGAACACTGTTCCTGGTGGAAAGTCTGGAACGCTGTCTATACCGTCCCCGGCCCTAGAGCAATCGCTTCAACCCAGAATCCACATGCCTCAACATAAATACAAAACTCGAGTCCTGTGTTCCCAACTCTTTTGGGCACGAAACCGGACCCGATCAGAGCCACCGTAAGGTACATTTCCCAGTAACGTTCGAGAAAATGCTTGCGAGCATCTCTAGGGAATGCCGATCCGCGTATGGGGCGTATAACTTCCATAGTTGCTCAATATGTCTTCTCACTGGACTCAGAGAACACTTTCGTTGGATATTGAGATAGCTGGAACAACAATCATTTCCGGGTAGGAAGAAGCTTTGTGTCGACGTGTCGGATTTGTTTCTTGCGGTCATCGTCAAGGGCCACATTTTGTGGCTGCACCTCAATTATCTGCTCGTATCTACCCGCTTACTTATCCAATTGGTGTTGGTGTTTACATCCTATGAAGGCCGGAGCCGCGCTCTCTTTAATGATACGGCTCCGCGTGCCACCGGCCGGTCGGATGGGAGGGATCGTGAGGTGTGGATGCAATTTGAGCCTTGCTGCCCGGATGGCGTACTTAATGTACGTCGGAGGGCGCATGGCGAAAAGTGCGCCGCAGATCGCGATCTCTCCCAGCCGACCGGCCACACCTCGTGCCCTCATTTGCCCTTTTGTCTTCTTGTCTCACTCGCCTCTTTCGTCTCTTTGTCAGTCTGATCCAGCCATACGTTTCTTGAAGTCACCCTTGGATTTCCAAATGCGTTCACCTTGTCTACGCGCCGGGGCGAGTTTTATTTTAGAGCCGGGTGTGGTATGTTGAAGGGCGTGGAACCACGAATCATACCCCGCAAGGAACACCGGATTTCGCGGAAGCAGGTCAGCCCCAATGCCTTGCGCACGCTTTACCGGCTCCACAAAAGCGGCTTTATCGCCTACCTGGTAGGGGGATGCGTCCGGGACCTGCTGCTTTCAAGAACCCCGAAAGACTTCGACATCGCCACGAATGCAACACCAGGTCAGATCAAACGGCTTTTTCACAACTGCCGTCTCATAGGCCGACGTTTCAGACTAGCCCACATTCATTTTCAGGATGAGATTCTGGAAGTATCCACTTTCCGCCGAACCGCCCTGCCCTCCGACGTGCCGGACGCAGTAGAGGAAGCGGCCCATCCTCATCGCCGCCCCCGCCACGTCAAGGACGAGGACGGAATGGTTCTCGTGGACAATGTCTTCGGGTCGCCCGAAGAGGATGCTCTCCGCCGTGACTTCACCGTCAACGCGCTGGCTTACAATATTGCCGATTTCTCGATCATCGACTTTTGTACGGGCTTGAGCGACCTTCAGGAGCGCCTTATCCGTCCCATCGGCGATCCCGGCACGCGGTTTATTGAGGACCCCATAAGAATGATCCGCGCCATAAGGTTCGCAGCGTCCCACGACTTCACCATAGAGTCCGAGGCATGGCAGACCATCTGCGAGCTTTCCTCCACCATCTCACGGGTTTCGACCTCGAGGCTCTACGAGGAGCTCCTGAAGCTCTTCCTCCTTGGGTCTGCGCGGCCCGCCTTAGTTCTTCTCGACAAGAGCGGGCTTCTCGCGGCCATCTTCCCCGGTTTAAGCGAGTGGATAAAGGAAGACGACCGACGCATGACCGCGCTGCTGGCCGGCCTCGAGTGGTTCGACCGGATGCGGCAAAGCGATACACCCCCGGCACCGGTCCTCTTCCTCGCGGCGCTCTTCGGACCCAGGCTCGAAATATCAACCCTCGCCCGCCACCGGGAGGGTATTCCCTGGCCTCAGGCCCTCGACGAGGTGAGCATTGCCTTCGTGATGGAAATCTCCGAGATGGTGTGCGTGCCCAGAAAGATGACCGACCGGCTGCGCTCCATACTCGCCCTTCAGCGCTCCCTCCGCAAGATACCGCCGCGACGGCCGGCAAGCATCGCGGCCAGGCCTGAGTTCGCCGATGCCCTGGCGTATCTACGAATGATGGCGGAGACGAAAAAGGAATACAGGCCTTCCATAGAATGGTGGGAGAATTACCTCCTCACCGCACCCCCCATCCCCCCCGGAGAGGCACCGGCAGAAGACGGCGCCGAAAAGAAGGGCAAAAGAAGGAGACGGAGGCGCAGGCGGCCCCCACGGCGGCGGGAATCACCCGAGACTCCGGACATCACCCCCGAGTCCTAGATCCTGCAAAAGTAGGGGACTTGACGACAAAACACCCTTCAATTTCCCTTGACATGTATGTATGCTATGGTCATACTTATGCATATAATTTGGTGAGGTGACACCGTGAGGACAACTTTGAATATCGATGACGGCCTCATCGACAAGGCCTCCAGAATGACCGGGGTTAAGGAAAAGACTACCCTCGTGAAGCTCGGGTTGGAGGCGCTCATCGCGAGAGAAAGCGGGAAAAGGCTTGCCAGACTCGGTGGAACGGAGAAACAGTTGAAACCGATACCGAGGAGGGGGAGCTAGGCAGGATGGTTCTTGTCGATACGTCCGTCTGGGTGTCCCATCTGCGGGAGACTCATGCCGGTCTAGTAGCCCTTCTCAATGACGGAGCAGTTGCCTGCCATCCGTTCATCGTGGGCGAGCTTGCATGTGGAGGCCTCAAAAACAGAGCGGTCATACTCACGCTTCTTGAGGCTTTGCCGATAGCTCCCCCGGTTGAACATCAGGAAGTTCTTCTGTTCATAGAAAAACAGGAACTCATGGGAAAAGGTCTCGGCTACATTGACGTTCATCTACTTGCGTCCGCTGTTTTGATCGGATTTCCTATTTGGACCTTTGATAAGAAACTGGAACAGGCTGCTCGTGCACTTAGCCACAGTTATCAGTAATAAACCGGGTAGCCCAGCGAGCAGAATGAACTGACAGCCTGCCGAATCCGTTTTCGAGATCTCAAGCGACGCTGCAGGTGGTCGGCATGCAGCCGGAAGATGCAGGAAGAAGTGTTTGACCTAAAGGTCGTTATCCCTGTAGTTGCCGAACCGTTAAAACCCCATAAAGCCGAGTAGCCGGCCCATGTTGAGCCGGGCATCCGATCCGGGGATGGCTTGCTTTCGATGTTGCCGGGCTGCTGTGAGGGCGTAATCCTCGCTCAGAGACTCTGTTTTGCGCCTGTATGAGCCTTCCTGGAACCCTCGGCTTTGCAATCGCCAGCGCACAGATGAGAAAGGCAGGGTCATCTTTGCCTACCCTGCCTTGAGATGTTGGATGAATAGAGCCTACGCCTTAAGCCTTCTTCTGATCGCCGCAAGACCGAATAGGCCGGGGCCGAATAGAAGGATGGCACCGGGAATGGGAACAGGTGTGTAATCATATGTTACAGACACACTGGCATCAATGTTGGTGGAGAGACCGAAGGGGGCAGGGCTTGGCTGCCCCTCTGTCTGTGTTCCTGCGACACTAAGGGTGTCCGCATTAGCAGTTGTCAGAAAGAAGCTCAGATCCCCCGAGCCGACGAAAACCGATGAGGCACCTTCCGAAATAGTGCTTGAATTGGATAATGTCGGCCCCGCATAGGTCCAACTTGGCTGCCCAACAAAACGTGCCATATTCGTCCCCGAAAAGGTAAAGGAAAATTGGCTACCCGGACTGCCGGTACCAACAACACGGATTGGGGCATCGCTGGCCGAAATTTCAACCGAACTGTACCCGGTGCCACCAGTTAGGGCGAACTGATACTCCATTATATCCCACCCTGCATAGAAATCGCCGTCATTGACGGCAAATGCGCTCGTGTTCATAGTCCCACTCAATGTGAAGGTGGCAGAAAGAAGCGTACCCATACTGGGATTAAACTGCAAAACATTGATGGGCTGATTTATTACGTCCGTTAGGCCGCTAAAATTTCCGGTATAGGTTATTGTCGCAGCGTTTACGGGCAACACCGCTGGAGACAATACAAGACCTGCCAAAAACAAAGCAACCATAACAAAACCGATTCTCAGAGCACCTGGTAAAAGCGACATCAACCTTCTAGTCATATGGATCACCCCCTCTATTCAGATTTTCTTGTAACTCTAAAGCACCGCAAAGCAACCGCTTAACTGGTGCAAAGACCGGCATAACAGAGACCGTTGGCGTTCTTCAGCTCTTTCTTTAAAACATAGAATACGTTCAAAACAGCCGTAGAACTTTTGGGGACACCCTTCGGAAAGCCGGCACTGGTTAAGGGTCGCGAGCCATGGAGGCTGGGCTCCTCGATTCCCGGGCGACTGACGGGAATCGAGGAGCCTCTTCTTTTCTACCCTTACATCTTGAATCTCTTCCTCAGTCCTACGAGCGCGGCAAGGCCGGGGCACAGGAGCGCAAGGGCTCCGGGGATGGGGACAGGCGCGACCAACCCCTGGTACGCCGCAGTTGCCGTTACTGTGGGGCCTTGAACGGTAAAGATTCCAGGTGTCATCCACAAGAACGTGCTGGTACTCGCGGTTTTGGAGCCGAGGTTCGCAAGATCAGACAGATAGATTGGATATGCGGCACTGTCACTCATCTGATCGAGGCTGACGACTCCCAGGGTAGGGTACCCGCCATTTGCGCTTATCACATGCCAAATAGCGGCCTGGAGGGCCACTTGTAGGTCTGTGGTCGTGGCTGAGGCGCCGTAGGTAGCCAGCAGCCATGCAACCTGACCGGCGTCAGGGACCGGGCCGAGCGATGTTGAGGCGAGGTCAAAGTTGTCGAAAACCTGGCCTACCGGGGTGGCTACAGGAAGGTTCCCTAGGGTGCTGTTTACGTAGGCTTGACCGTTATAAGGGACACCAACGTCCGTAGTGAGACCGACGCAGTAAACGTAGGGCAGTGGCGCCCCATTCAAAGTCGAGCCTGCTAACGAGCCTCCGTGCACAGTTTCGGTACCGGCCTGACCAGTCGGGTCGCCGTGCAGGTCGAGGGTAATGGCGTTTGAATTGTCGATGTTCTGGAGTACCAATGTCCCCAAATAATCCGCCTGGGCCGCACCTGCCGCTATGAACAGAACGCATATTGCAAAAAACAATGCTTTTTTCATTTTGTTACCTCCTTCTTCATTCTATGTTCTCCGAAAATTTCTCTTCCTTTTCAAAACCGCTCATTTCTCTGCCTTGTCCCATTCGCGCTGTCAGAAAGCCCCCCTGTCCACGGGCGACCGAATCTGACCGCGCTCACGTCAAGGCAGCTCGATTTTTCTTGCGGCTCCCCCCTGACCATTCTCAATGTTTCACGTCCGGCGCCTGGCGAATCCGCACAAGCATTCTGTGTTCCCGGCTTGGCCATTTATTTTGAGCATAAGCTCATAACATCCGAACGCGAGACTCAGCCGTGCACCTTTTTACCACCTCCTTTTAGGATCGTTTTAATTACCGGCGGCTCGAACGAACTTCCGGGAAAAATCCTGATAGGCCGTCACTATCTTCAATTTCGTGTGGAACGTCAGCCTGTTGCCACGCTTCAGCTTTTTACTCACCTCGCCCGTTTTCATGGCGACACACCACGCCCTATCCAACCGGCTCCGGGCCCGTGGCCGGCTCCTGCGGATCCCTATCCTGCGCAGATGCATCTCCTTCGTTCACCTCCGGCCTTGGCTTTATCTAGTGCTTGTATCACTGGAGAACCGTCGTTATCCCGGTTCCTTGTTTCCGGATATGTCAGCCTCGGGACCTTTGCTTCATGAGTCCCCTGAAGAGAGGCATGGAGCCCGGGGGAGGGCTGGGGTGACCGATCGGTCGCACCTCCTCCGGGCGCCGTGAGGGCAAAGTTGTTGGTGAAACGAAACTTCTTTTCGCGGGTGCTGCCTTTATAAGTTGCTTCACTTCCGCAATTCCTCCGGGAATCGACAGGAAGAGGATTAGCGCGGCGCCCGGTGGGAGGGCAAGTTTGAGGACTGGTCAAACTTGCGCCGGGCACAACGGTGTTGGAGGTTACACCCTTCATTGAACCGAACCTCCTGGGTAGGGTACTTCGCTGACAAGCTGTCTTGCTTCTTCAATTCTTTCCGGATTGATACTATAAATGGGATTTCTCCCTGCTTTGTTCTGTGCCAACAGCCACCCTTTCCGAACGAGCGTTTCGAGGGCGGCCCTCACGATAGTTGTCTGGTTCACGATGTGCTGTTCGAGGAGCCACCATTCGGCTATCCCTTCGATCCCGTCCTTCGCGGCAGGGTGCCTGGCAAGGTACGCGAGGATGTTGAACGCGGCGTCTGTGATATCTTGGTTGTTTCTTTCCATCTTTCCCCCTTCGCTCCCTCCCTTAGAGCAACCTCTGTGCCGTTCGATAAAAGGGGCCGCAATTTAGGTTGAAAACAAAAAATATGCTAATAATTATAGTTACTTATCTATGCCACCCTCCGGCGGCGCAGTCACGATGCCCCAAGGGCCCGTAAGCCCGATAGGATGGAATTGTCCTATTCAATCGGGGCAGAAATCGGGAAGATCGTTGCCGCGACAAAGAAATGCTCCCAGGACAAATTTGTCCTGGGAGACCGGCGCCAAAACTAGGAGATCTCTTGCTGCGCAATGGAAAACCAACAAAAAGCCCCAGGATAAATTTATCCTGGGGCTCACAGGTGAAACAAAAAGCCTGGTAGGGCATTACACAAAACAAGGCGACTATCGAGCGGGCGCGGCCATTCCTTGAGCGTAGCACTTCTTCTTAAAGAATAGGTCCTATAGGACTTATACGACCTATTCTTTAAGGCTCGAAAAGATGGGACGGGGGGATGCGCAGGGCCGGCGCCGGCAGGGTCAGGGCCCTTGGAGATTGATCTTGTGCTTGCGAAGAAGCTCCCAGAAGACTCGCCGGTTCATTTGCACGTGCTGGGCGGCCTTCGTAATATTCCCCTGGTTCGCCCTCAGAGCTTCCTCAAGGTAAGCCCTCTCGATTTGGGCAACGGCTTTCGCTTTTGCGGCCTTAAGGGAAGATGAGAGGGGTCGTACCTCTTTGTATTCCTCGATCATGATGTCCGATGCCCGGACGAACGGTCCCTCTCCAAAGATGACCGCCCTTTCGATCACGCTCTCCAGTTCTCTGACGTTTCCCGGCCAATTATGGCAATGGAGAAGGCGAAGGGCGTCGGGGGCGAAGCGCTTTTGGGGCCGGGTGAATTGGGACGCATATTTCTTGAGGAAATGATGTGCGAGCAGAGAAATATCGGCGGTGCGCTCGCGGAGGGCAGGAAGGTGCAGGGGGACAACGTTAAGCCTGTAAAAAAGATCGCGCCTGAACTTCCCGTCCTTCACCTCCTGATGGAGGTTCGCGTTGCTTGCCGCTATGACTCTCACATTCGCAAGCTGCGTCGTTCTCGATCCCAATTGCCTGTATTCCTTTGACTGGAGGAAACGCAGGAACTTTGCCTGGGCGGCCTGAGGAAGGCTATCGATCTCATCGAGGAAAAGACTCCCTCCTTCGGCTTCGCTCACCAGGCCCCCGTGGGTCAGATAAGCGCCGGTAAAAGCGCCCTTGAGATGGCCGAAGAGTTCGTTCTCGATCAGGTCGGCAGGGACCCCTCCGCAGTTGAAAGGGACAAAGGGCTTGCCGTGGCGCGGGCTGAGGTAATGGACGGCCCGGGCAAACAATTCTTTTCCCGTTCCAGTCTCGCCAAGGATCAGGACAGTTGCGTCACAGGACGCAACCAAGGGGATCTTGCCGACTTCGGAAACAAAGGCTTCACTCTCTCCGATCAGATGTTTGAGACCCAGCTTCCCTTTCAGGCTTTGAACGAGGGGTTCCTCGTCTGCCCCATCTTTGGAAATCAGTCGAAGCACCCGGGGAATAACGTCAATTGCGCGAAAAGGAGGTATGATGAAGTCGGCAAAACCGCAACGAAGCAAAGAGATTGCATCGCAGCGGCTCACCTCGTCTATGACTCCGATAACGGGAACGCCGCCGCAGGATTGTATCAGGTGCTCGGCCTGGTCGGAGCTCTCGCCGTCGAGGCAGATGAATGCCAGATCGCCATGGTGCGCTTCCAGGGCTTCCGCGGCAAGCTGCGATCCCGGCCGCCCGTCCAGGAGGACCTGGACTACGGTGATAGCCAACTCGGTTGCTTGTTTCAGGACAAGAACAAGGGATGGGATTACCTTTTCCATCCTTTGAGAATAGAAAACAAAAGTAGTTACTTTTTCCATTTGTCAGGACCTATACCAAATCAACCATTTTGCCGCCAAAAACCCTTCGCGTCGGGTACTTGCGCAATTGTAACGTCCATCTCCCGGAATAGCTTTCTCCCCATGCCGAGACTAACAAGGGCCGGCCGAAGCACGAGGAACATCCCCGGACTTTGAACATAAGCCTCTCGTAAGGATCGGATCCTTTTCCTCACACCCTCACGGATGGCGGCTTTTTTTGACTGTATTGCAACATTGTTAGGCTAAGTGAGAAGAATGTCAAGAAAAATCTGCAAAATTAGATGTTCCAGTGCATTATGATGTCTGGGTCGATCACTGTTACGACTTAAAAAGGCTTCACCTCGATCGTCGAATCGACGGAATTCCAAGGAGGGGCGAGGAATAACGGGTGTCTGCGAATATAGTCATCTATTGTAATCTAAAGCAATATAATGAAATACATAATGAAATAGGTCCTATAGGACTTATAAGACCTATTCTTAAAGGCTTGAAATGTGATGTATCCGGCCCACTAGACGC
>CAVVPU010000194.1:0-8999 GCA_963750015.1 uncultured delta proteobacterium
CCTGGAGCTTTTTCTCGAAAAGCGGCCTTCCCCTTAAAGCCCGATACACATCGTCATCGACCCCGTCGAACTGAAGAAAGACGGTCGCGAGGCCCGATCCCTTCAGGCGTCTTGCAAAATCGATCTCCCCGGCGAGGCGCAGCCCATTCGTATTGACCTGGATAAAAGAATAACCGATGCGGCGGGCGACCTCGACGATCTGTGGCAGATCGTCGCGCAACGTGGGCTCGCCACCCGACAACTGGAGGTTGCACGGGCCTACGGCGGCCATGGCCCGCTCGAGGCGGCCCGAGATGGCATCCAGGGACGGGTCGTCACATCGTCTCCGGCCGGCGTCGGCGAAACAGACGGCGCAGCCGAGGTTGCACCTGTCGGTCACTTCGATCAGGACCGAGCAAGGAAGCTGTTCGTGGGCTTCACAAAGGCCGCAGTCGAAGGGGCAGCCGGCATCGACTCTCCCGTAGCACACTTCGGGATGGACAGGCTCCTTGGGCCTTCGCCATTCCGAGAAAGAGGGCGCCCCGCGCCATATGACGGTCCTGAACAGGCCGTGGTCCGCGCATTCCTTGACGAGAAAGGTCTCGTCGCCTTCGGAGACCCTGAAAGCCTCGATCCCTTTGAGGCAGACCGGACAAAGGCTTCTCGTCGGATCGGCCCCGCCCTTTTTCACGGCCTCACTGACCCTTGCCGACTGCCGGGTCGAACCCGTAGTGTGCGAGGATTTCAATGCATTTCTCATAAGTATTGCCCACGATCTGAGCGCATATCTTACGGTCGGGGAACTTCTCAAGGATCTCGTCGCACCGGAGTCCGCCGTATTTCCCTGCGGAGGCCTTGAACCAGTCCACAAGCTCGCCTACTATGAGTGGATAACGGTGATCGACTTCCTCTCCGTCGCCGCCCTTGGCCGTATAGAGCGAGATGAGACAGGCCCCTCCTGACAGGGCGCCACAGACTTCGCCGGCCCCCTCGATGCCGTAGCAAAGGCCTGCCATGGACCTCACCAGGTCTTTATCGGTCTTTCCCTGGGCCTCGAGTGCGAGAATCAGTATGATCTGGCTGCAGCAGAAACCTTTGGCCCTGAGCTTCATAAGCTCGAAGATCGTTTCATCCATAAACCATGCCCTCCATGTCTTCCCGGCTCGACCGGCCCCTTCCTTTTCGGGCGACAAAAAGGAAATAGCCGATTTTCTGCCGGTTTGTCATTACAGGGCGTACCTTTCTACACCCCCACAGATCCGAAAGAGGGACACCCGCGAGGATCAAGCGGGCGATGAATTCCCTAAAAGTCTTCGAGTGGTCTTCCCACAGGATGGGCGAAAAGCCTAGACCGGCCGGATGAAGGGCCGGTTCCTCTCTTGAAAAAAGGCTTTCTGCCTGTATCTGGTGCGGTCTTTCCTCCATGGCCGTCAGCCATGGCGACTCCCGATCGAAAACGTCACTTATAATGAGGAAGCCTCCTTCTTTCAGGACCCGTGAGAATTCCCGAAGGGCCCCGGTCCTGTCTCCGACTAGGGAAAGGACGCACTCGCAGAAAAGTCCGTCGAGAGCTCCTTCCTTGAAGGGGAGGGTTTCAGCCCGGCCACGGGCAAAGAGTCCCCCGGGGAGCCGGTCTGCCCATTCCCCGAGAAATGCTTCCGAAATATCGAGCCCCATGGGCAGACATCGCGTGCGCCGATGGAGAAGCTCGAGGCTCGCCCCGGGACCGCAGCCGATGTCGACGACGAGGGAGCCTTTAGAAAAAGTGCAGACCTCGAGGGCCCTCTCGGTCAGGGCGAGCCCGCCCGGTCTCAGGCAGTTCCCCACGGCACGATTGACCCCGGTCCAATCAAAAGGAGACGCCGTGCCCGGATCGGGGCCCGGGTCAGAGAAGCTATTTATCTTCAAGAGCCTGCTCCGCCTCGGCCATTTTCCCCGTGGCCAGCTCTTCGTCGATCAAGATCAAGCCGCAGCGGGGACATGCCGGAAGCTTGAGAGTGAAGATGGTCCTGAAGTACTGGAGTCTCACCGTTTGGATCTCCAGGGGAACCCGGCAGCGGTTGCAGACCCATTCAATCCCGGAGGCAGCCCCTTCCCTCTCCGTCATAATCCTTTCCCCCTCTTCGTCTCCATCCTGTGGGAATAGGCTGTGTGCACCTGGAATTCCTCTTCCGTCCGGCTATACTCGACCCAAAAGGTGACTCTTCCCGGCCTCAAGGATGCGAGGGTTCGGCCGGTCGACGGGTTGATGAACTTCTCTCCCGTGCTCTCTGCATGGTGCACGACCTTCTGCAGGTCTTCCCGCCGGATGCCCCGCTCCTCCATGAGGCGCTCGACCTCTCCCGGTATGCTCAGACGTACCTCTTTATATTCGCTCATCGGTTCCCCGGCTCAACCAGTATCTCTCCAGCGTTGCATCCCCGGACAAATCGCTCTTATGCTTACAAATACCTACCGCCTTGGAACGGTATTGTCAAGAGTTGAGGCGAAGAAGCGAAAGAAAATAGTGAGGCCACGAGGTACGGATGGGAGATGGGAGACCGCTCGTTCCACTCGCTAAGGAGCAAAGGGCCTCTTTTTCCATATTCCCCGGACGTAATGATATCGGTGACATCGGCTCTCTTCTTCTACGAGAACCGCGGCTGTCTCTCTTTCAGTTTTCCAATCCCACAAGGGTGTGGTCCCGTGGTCGCGCCGGGTCGTTCACCGCGACGAGAATCCTCATGATGACTCGTCAGCAATTCGCGGACTAATATAGGACACGCAGTTTCGCCCCTCTTTCTTTGCCTGGTAGAGCGCGGTATCTGCCTGACTCAACACGGCGTCGACCGTATCGGCGCCGGTCCCGAGAGAAACGCCCATGCTTACGGTGGTGGATATGTCGCCCACTCGTGTGGATATGGCCCTTTCGGCGACCATTTCCCGTAATCGTTCGTAAGCTCGTTCGGGTGCAGCCTCGACGACGTCGGGAGTTATGACGAGAAACTCCTCCCCGCCATAGCGGCCGATAAGATCGCATTGGCGTAAGTTCGCTTGAATGATGCGGGTGAACCCGCACAGCACGTCGTCGCCGACCTGATGCCCGTGGCGGTCGTTGATCTCTTTGAAATGGTCGAGGTCGCACAACCCGACACCCACCATCTTACCGCTGCGGGCGGCACGGGACAGCTCTTTTGCCAGGCGATCGAGAATTGCCCGGCGGTTCAGAATACCCGTCAACGGATCGTGGGTGGCCTCGTGGGCGAGCGCATCCCGCGCCTCCGCGAGCTTGGCCTGCATCTCGACCACACGTCTGCCGACGCCGACCCTGGCCCTGAGCTCGTCGGGGTCGTAAGGCTTGGCAAGGTAGTCGTCGGCCCCTGCTTCCAGTCCGGCGACAATATCATCCTTCTCTCCCTTTGCAGTGAGCATGATGATATAGGCCGGCTGATCCGTTTCCAGCGTGCGGATGCGGCGGCACACTTCGATGCCGTCCATCTCCGGCATCATCCAGTCGAGAATGGCGAGTTTGGGTGCGTCGGCTCCCTGCATGGCGGCCCATGCCTCGGCGCCGTCCGCCGCGGCTGCCACCCCGTAGCCGTGCTTCTCCAGTATCATCGCAAGGATGCTCCGGGAGGTAAAGTCGTCTTCGGCAATGAGGATGTTCATAGGCGTGTCCTCTCTTCGCCGTTCATGGAAAGGTCCATCGCTTCCTTCAGCCGGGCGAACTGGGTCTCGAGCCCGGGCAGGCCTGCCGTGACGGCTTCAAGGTCCCCGGCCTTGGCCATTTTCTCCATCTCGTAGGCTGCCTCACGCATCGCCTCTCCGCCTATGTTGGCGGCTGCCCCCTTGATGGTATGGGACTGGCGCTCGGCACGCATTATATCGCCTGCCTTCAGGTAGGTCTTAAGCGTCTCGATCTGCTTGGGAATATCCTCCAGAAAACCCTCCATTATCCTGCGTGCCAGGACTTCGTCACCCATCATGCGGGTCATCATGCCTCTGGTGTCGAACACCGGCGTGCCGGGTGGGTGCTTTGCTAATGCGCTCTCCCGGGGCAGCCATTTGTCGAGGGCCTCCGCGAGGAACCGGGGGACGATCGGTTTGGTCACGTAATCGTTCATCCCCGCGTGCAGGCACATCTCCCGGTCCCCCTGCATGGCATTGGCGGTCATGGCGATGATGGGGATCCGGTGGTCGAGGACCGCCGAGCGGGGATCGCGGATGCGACGGGTGGCTTCCAGCCCGTCCATCTCCGGCATCTGCACGTCCATGAGCACCAGGTCGTAGGGGAGGGTCTCCAGGGCATGGAGGACCTCTTTGCCGTCAGCCACGGCATCCGCCCGGAGCCCCAGTTTCTCCAGGATCCCGAGGGCCACGTCCTGGTTGGTGATGTTATCCTCGGCCAGAAGAATGCGCATCGCCCCTCGTCGCATCTCGCGGATCGAGTGGCGCGTGACGATGGTCTGAGGCGCAAAAGCGGTCCCCGCCCGCACGGCGGCCAGGCAATCGAAGAGCTCCGACTGTCTCGCGGGTTTGGTGAGGTAGGCGGAGAAACCGACCTCTTCCATGTGCTTTGCGTCGCCCCGCCGGCCGAGAGAGGACAGAAGTATCAAATGGGTGTCCTTGAGCGTGGCATCGTCCTTGATGGCACGGCCCAGGGCCACACCATCCATACCCGGCATCTGCATGTCGAGAATGGCTATACGGAAGGGATCGCCTGAGTCTCTGGCCCGACAGAGTGTGGTAAGGGCCGCGAAGGCGTCAGGGACATCCTCGGTCCTCATACCCCACGAGTGGAGCTGGGCACTGAGGACCTCCCGGTTGGTGGCGTTGTCGTCCACGACCAGGATGTGGACCCCCCGGATGTCGGCAGGCGGGGTGACAAGGTGTTCATGGGCTGCCTGCTTCGCGAGACGTACCGTGAACCGGAACTCGGAACCGCGTCCCTCCTCGCTTTCGATACCGACCTCCCCCTTCATCATCTCGACAAGCTGTTTCGAGATGGCAAGGCCGAGCCCCGTGCCGCCGTATTTGCGCGTGGTCGAGGCGTCCGCCTGGGTGAACTTCTGGAACAGGAGCTTCTGCTTGTCTTTGGGGATGCCGATGCCCGTATCCTTGACCGAGAAACGCAGTACCGCCTCTTTCCCGGTCTCCGAGACAAGGCTCGCCTTGACGGCGATCTCGCCTTCCCCGGTGAACTTGATCGCATTGCCTACGAGGTTCGTGAGGATCTGGCGCAGGCGGCCCGGGTCGCCCCTGAGATAGGCAGGCACCTCGGGGGCTGCCGCGCAGATGAATTCGAGCCCCTTGTCGTGGGCGCGCAGGGCGATCGTGGCGGCGAAGTCGTCGAGCATGGCACGCAGATCGAAGTCGAGCATTTCCAGATCGAGCTTGCCCGCTTCGATCTTGGAGAAGTCGAGAATGTCGTTGATCAACCCGAGGAGGGACTCACCGCTTAAGCGGATCGTCTCGGCATAGCGCCTCTGGGTATCGTCCAGCTCCGTATCGAGGAGCAGGCCCGTCATGCCGATGACCCCGTTCATGGGGGTGCGGATCTCGTGGCTCATGTTGGCGAGAAAGTCGCTCTTGGCCCTGCTGGCTTCGTACGCCTGGAGAGCCATGTCATTGGCCCATGCGGTGGCCTGCTCGAGCCGACGATTGGTCTCGAGGAGTTTTTCTTCGGCCTCCTTGCGGTCGGTGATGTCGCGGAGAATGCTCGACACGCCATTGGGATGGCCCTCATCGTCGCGGAGAAGCCGGGCCCCGACCGATATCCGGAGTGTCGTCCCATCCCTTCTTTTTATCGTCGCTTCGTAGTCTTTTACGTGCCCCTCTTGAAGGAGGAGATTGAGGAGGTCACCCTGCACGTTGGGATCGACAAGGACATCGGCCACATGCTTCCCGATCATCTCTTCGGGCGTCCATCCGGTCACGCTGAATGATGAGGGGGATAGGACGCGGAAGATACCCTGGGCGTCAGTCTGACAGTAAACATCTTCCAGCGACT
Organism: uncultured delta proteobacterium; assembly: GCA_963750015.1. Classification (GTDB taxonomy): domain Bacteria; phylum Desulfobacterota; class Syntrophorhabdia; order Syntrophorhabdales; family WCHB1-27; genus CAVVNC01. The sequence goes on from CAVVPU010000194.1 coordinate 5,969, forward strand.
CAAAGATGTGTCGGTATTTGACTTCGCTTTCCCGGAGCGCCTTTTCGGCCTGCCTGCGGTCGGTGATGTCGCGGACAACCGCCTGGATCACCTGTTTGCCATCCAGCTCCATTGCGGTGAGCAGCACATCAGCGGGAAAAGTCTCACCGGTGTCGCTTCTTTTGTGGACCCACTCAAAGCGAGCGCTGCCTTTTTCCATCGCCTCGGCGCTCATCCGGTCGGCCAGCACTTGGGAATCCGTTCCGCACGGCTGCTGCGGTGGTGACAGATCGGCGGGGTGCTTCGAGCAGAACTCCTCCGGGTTCGCGCAGCCGAATATGGCCAGAGTCTTCTTGTTACAATCGAAGAAATAGCCATTTTCATCCGCCAACATCACCGCGTCGCTGCTCGAATCGTAGAGCGTACGGAACTTCGTCTCCGAGCGGCGGAGGGCCTCTTCGGTTTGCTTGCGGTCGGTGATATCCTGGTTCACGCCCACGATTTTGAGAATGTGTCCTTCCGAGTCCATGACGACTCTGTCTCGAACCAGGATGTGCAGCAGTTTGCCGTCCCTGCGGACGCCCCTGTGTTCATACTGTCCGAGACGGTCGGCGCGGGGATGAGTCCTGTTCTCGTCAACCTGCCGCTTCAATTCCTCCCGGTCGTCGGGATGAATGAAATTCCCAAGATATTCGGCTATCGCCATCCGGTAGCCGCCCTCCCGAAGGGCTGTGGTTCCATAGAGTTCGTAGAAGGCATCATTAAAGACGAATTCATCAGTTGTCCCGTCGCATTCCCAGTGGGCTATCTTTGCCATGTCAGCCGCTTCGGCGAGCTGGAGGCGGCTCGTGTGGAGTTCCGCTTCGGCCCTTTTTCGCCCGGTGATGTCGAGGGTGAGTCCCAGGATATAGCGCTCGTGCGCCAGGTCGACGAGCTCGGCAACGACGAGCCCTTCTTTGAGCTCGCCGGTTTTTGTCCTGAAAGTCGCTTCAAAGCCCGGCAGTCTGCCTCCACTGATGAGGGCATCGCCCATTTTCACGCGCTCTTCGGCATCGACCCACATGCCCAATGAGATGGGGTCTCTCCCGATTATCTCGCTTCGTTCATAGCCGAAGAAACGGAGAAAGGCATCGTTGGCATCGAAGAACGTCCTGTCGGCGATGCGCGTGAGAGAGACACCGATAGGGCTGGCGCGAAATATCGTCGCAAAGCGTCCTTCCGATTCCCTGACCACCTCCTCCGCCCGCTTGCGTTCGGCGATCTCGGCGTGCAGGTCGGCATTCGCCGTTGCGAGTTCCCTGGTCCTTTCCTCCACGAGTCTCTCGACGCGGCGGGCGCGACCGATGTTGATAAAGAGGTAGCTTCCCAGCAAAGCCGTGAACACAAGACCGGCCACCAGGGCCGCCCAGGGCCGTAAGCTTTTCCTTGCCGCCTCGTAACCCGGTGCCGGTGTGAAGACTGCCGTCCATGACCGGTCGGCGACATGGATTATCCCCGTGTAGGTGAGATCGCCGTCATGGCCGCTCGTCAATGAAACGGCCCTATCGCCCGGGCGGGTCGAGTGAGCGTAAAGTAGGCGGTCTTTCTCCGGAGCAGCCCGGTCGTAGAGGATGATGTTGATCTCTTTCGGAGTGAGGTTCGCCAGGGAATGCTCTAGGATGCTGCCGATACGAAATACTTCCTGAACAAAGCCGATGAGGTTCTTACGGCGCTCTTGTGGAGAAGAGAGCGGCACATGTTTCCGATAAAGCGGTGCAAAGACGAGCACCCCCGGCTGCCTGGGGGCGTCCATCACGAGGGTGACCCGTGAGGTCGCCGTTGTCTTCCCGGTGTCGCGGGCAAGGCATAGCGATGCCTGACGGGTCTCGTCGGAAGCCAGGTCGAATCCTAATGCGGCCTCGTTGCCCTTGTAAGGTTCGACGAAATAGACGGGGAAATACTCGTCCCGGGCACGGGCCCTTATTGTCCTTCCCCAGGCGTCCTTTTCCGTGATCTGAAAAGTGGGGAAACCCTTGACCGCTTGTTCATAGTCCCGCCGCTGAGAAGCGGGGACTCTCGGTATCCATGTGAGTGTTTGTAAACTTGGGTTCTGATCCAACAAGGGCTTCACGAAGCCTTCGAACTGCGAACGATCGACCCGGTCGGACGCCTGATAGAAGGCCTTCATCGCATCGAGCGTCTGAAGGTCCGAGTCGATCTCTCTCTTCAGCGAACTGTACCGTTCCGTCGCGTCCTGTTCGAAGCTCAGCTGCATCTCCCGGTATTCCCGGTAGTGCAGCACCGTGAACGCGAGTACGGACACCACGATCCCGGCGGCTATGATTGCCGCGGGTAGAACGTAATGTCCTGTCTTGCCTTTAGAAATCACTCTCATTGCCCTCCGATTACTACCATCCCACACAGCGTGACTGTCCGACCGTCGAACGCGAATAACTTATCGGTCCGCCTGCCTCAAGACACGGGATACCCAAAAAGCTCCAGCAATAACAGTGCCATGGAGCACAGGTTTCGCGACAACGTAAAGACACCTCACGCCGGGGCGGTCTCCCACTCACTAAACTGCAAGGCAATCCCGAGGACCGGCTTTTTTGCATCTGAAGCCGAACCAAATCTTTTGACGATTTCACAGAATGAAATATGGGCAGGCCCGGGTGTTGGATCGAAGCGCCTCAACAGAGATGAGGCAGGACGGTCCGACTTGCACAGAGGCGAAGCCGATCTTTTACGACGTCAATGGTTTGACGACTACCCACATGAAACCGTCAGGCCTCCATCGTACGAAGGTCGGTCGACCCGCTCAAACAGGGAGACGACAGGGCTTAAGAAACCCGCGCCTATTCAGAATCCTGCCTGAAAGTCTATGGCCTAACGGCGCCGCCCGGCCTGCCTCTTTCTGCGTTTGCCTGCCGCCACGCCTATGCACACGGCAAGGGCCGCAAAAAGCATATATGGATAATCGACGGCGTAGACGAGCGGCGTGAGCGCCCATCGGGTAAAGGCCCTCACGTGCTCGTGCGTCCTTACAAACTCGGCCACGGGAGTGTTGCCCCTG
>CAVVPU010000195.1:0-13397 GCA_963750015.1 uncultured delta proteobacterium
TATCTCGGGTATCCCCGGCAAGGCGGTGGTCATCCATCTGGTCTCCTTTTCGCCGATATGAAACATGTCACCGATCAAGGGTGAAGTTTTCCCCCTTTACTTCTTATCATGGGGTGGATCTCGTACACCTCGCCTGCCAGGATTGTCCACTCGACTGGAGTCCCGCTCCTCGGGGCTGCGGTTATGTAAGGGGCATCCCCGTAAGAGAGTCCTACCGCATGGCCGAGCTTGAGGCTTTCAAACCCCCAGCGGCTCACCAGCTTCTTGATTTTTTCTCCTGCCTTCGTATCTCGAGACCCGGCCTGAACTCCTCGATCACCATCTGCCGCAGCTCGGCGCAGAGGGAGTACATGCGTTTGAGCGTCCCTTTGGGCGGCTCCCAGCAGTAAGCCCGTATCATTTGGGCCCCGTACCCCAGTTTCCTGGTAAATTCCGGGGAAAATATCACTATATCCGATTTTTTTATCGTTGTCGGCCCGGGGAAGTAGGGATAGATCATGTCGCGGCCCGTATGGATCAGTATTATCCTGTCTCCGACTCCGTGGGCTTCGAGGACCTCGTTTGCCTTTGCGGCAGCTTCCGCTTCGGTCATCCCCGGCTTCAGATTGGCCAGGAAGGTATAATCGGCGAGGTCCGGATCCGAATGGCCTTCTCCATGACCGCCAGTTCCTCGCTGCTCTGGGGGCCCCGTACCTCACCGAAAAGCCTGTGGGCCTCCACCAGTTGGAGACCGGAAGTCCCGCAAGGGTCAGATGGTCCTGGGCGGGCCAAAAAAGAAAGCTATCGATGCCGATTCGGCTTTTGTCCAGCTTGAGCTCAGTTATCTGCTTTGCCAGGTCCGAGGCCAGATGGGCCGAGGGAGATGTTCTCTTCGGGCAGCCAGCACCCCTTATCGATGAGCATTCGTGCGTTCTGCATGGCTCGGTGGGTACTAGGAATGGGGTCCCCCTGGACGGGAAAGAGAACGGCGTTTGCTTTGCTTCCCCAGAGGTTCTCAGATAGCGGACCGGAACGCCTAGTTGGGTGCCGCCAAGAGTGACAGCCCGAGGCCTGCCTCGCTCCGTCTCTTTCGCAGAAGGCTCCAGCGCCGCTTCATCTCCCGTTTGGTAAGCTTGGGTTTCAATTTGTCCGTTCCCTGGGTCCGCCTCCTTGAAATACCCTTCTCTTTTTTGTCTGCTATGTTACAGGGATTTTCGACGAATAGACAAACTATTTTGCCGTGCGGCCCATCGATATTTGTTGACAATAGTTCTTTCGTGGGGGGAGCATCCGCCATGGAAGCTTTTTTTCGACTGTGAACCATCGAAGGCGCCCCGGAAGAATTATGGTCAGTACGATTTATACGTATGAACGGCTCGTTTTTTTCAGGCGTTAACATAGGAAGCAGCGACAAAATGCAAGGAGGGTGAAGGATGAAGGCAGCTATCGATTATGCACCCGGCGATATCAGAGATCAGGATGTTGCCGATCCCAAGTCCACGCCGGAAGGGGCGATAGTAAAGGTCCATACCGGCGGCGTATGCCACGTGATGGACGTGGACGCGTGGATAAGGTGGATGAGGGGCGGTGAGGGCCCCGGTTTTGCCCGCGGTCATGAATGGGCCGGCGAGATCGTCGAGGTCGTTCCAGGGTAAAGGACTTCAAGGTCGGCGACCGGGTTTTTCAGAACCCCGTATTCAAGCCCTGTCACCGGTGCAACTACTGCCAGGAAGAGGACTACTGGCGCTGCATAAACTGGAGGGAAGGGCTGGCCCAGAAGGCTATTCACGCGGCTTCGCCGAATACGTCTGGATACCCTTCATCACGAACGAAAGCGCGGCCATCTTGCCAAAGACCTCTCCTGGATCGATTTAGCCATGATCGAGCCCCTCTATCTCGCCGGCTTCGGCCTTCCGGGAGAGTCCGAGGGCCAGATAGAGGGGCTCGATCATGGCTAAATCGATCCAGGAGAGGTCTTTGGGCAAGATGGCCGCGCTTTCGTTCGTGATGAAGGGTATCCAGACGTATTCGGCGAAGCCGCCGTGAATAGCCTTTTGGGCCAGCCCTTCCCTCCAGTTTATGCAGCGCCAGTAGTCCTCTTCATGGCAGTAGTTGCACCGGTGACAGGGCTTGAATACGGGGTTCTGAAAAACCCGGTCGCCGACCTTGAAGTCCTTTACCCTGGAACCGACCTCGACGATCTCGCCGGCCCATTCATGACCGCGGGCAAAACCGGGGCCCTCACCGCCCCTCATCCATCTTATCCACGCGTCCACGTCCATCACGTGGCATACGCCACAGGTATGGACCTTTACTATCGCCCCTTCCGGCGTGCACTTGGGATCGGCAACATCCTGATATCTGATATCGCCGGGTGCGTAATAGATAGCTGCCTTCATCCTTCACCCTCCTTGCATTTTGTCGCTGCTTCCTATGTTAACGCCTGAAAAAAACAAGCCGTTCATACGTATAAATCCGTACTGACCATAATTCTTCCGGGGCGCCTTCGATGGGTTCACAGTCGAAGAAAGCTTCCACCACCAGATGTACCGCTGTGAAAGAATATTGTCAACAAATATCGATGGGCCCCACGGCAAAATAGTTTGTCTATTCGTCGAAAATCCTGTAACATAGCAGACAAAAAAGAGAGAGGTGCTTCAAGGAGGCGGACCATGGGAACAGACAAATTGAAACCCGAGCTTACCAAACAGGAGATGAAGCGGCGCTGGACCCTTCTGCGAAAGAGGCTGAACGAGGCAGGCCTCGGGGCTCTCATCGTCTATGGCGGCACCCAGCTAGGCGTGCCGGTCCGCTATCTGACGAACGTCTGGGGAAGCAAAGCAAACGCCGTTCTCTTTCCCGTCCAGGGGGAGCCCCGATTCCTCATACCCACCGACGCCATGCAGAACGCGCGAATGCTCATCGATCAGGGGTGCTGGCTGCCCGAAGAGAACATCTACCCCTCGGCCCATCTGGCCTCGGACCTGGCAAAGCAGATCACTGAGCTCAAGCTGGACAAAAGCCGAATCGGCATCGATAGCTTTCTTTTTTGGCCCGCCCAGGACCATCTGACCCTTGCAGGACTCTGCCCCGGTCTCCAACTGGTGGAGGCCCACAGGCTTTTCGGTGAGATACGGGGGCCCAAGAGCAGCGAGGAACTGGCGGTCATGGAGAAGGCCATTCGTATCTCGGACCTCGCCCATTATACCTTCCTGGCCAATCTGAAGCCGGGAATGACCGAAGCGGAAGCTGCCGCAAAGGCAAACGAGGTGCTCGAAGCCCACGGAGTGGGAGACAGGATAATACTGATCCATACGGGCCGCGACATGATCTATCCCTACTTCCCCGGGCCGACAACGATAAAAAAATCGGATATAGTGATATTTTCCCCGGAATTTACCAGGAAACTGGGGTACGGGGCCCAAATGATACGGGCTTACTGCTGGGAGCCGCCCAAAGGGACGCTCAAACGCATGTACTCCCTCTGCGCCGAGTTGCGGCAGATGGTGATCGAGGAGTTCAGGCCGGGTCTCGAGATCACGAAGGCAGGAGAAAAGATCAAGAAGCTGGTGAGCCGTTGGGGCTTTGAAAGCCTCAAACTCGGCCATGCGGTGGGGCTCTCTTACGGGGATGCCCCTTACATAACCGCAGGGCCTGAAGAGCGGGACTCCATGGAGTGGACAATCCTGGCGGGAGAGGTGTACGAGATCCACCCCATGATAAGAAGCAAAGGGGGAAAGCCGCCCTTCGCCATGATCGGTGACATGTTTCATATCGGCGAAAAGGAGACCAGGTGGATGACCACCGCCTTGCCGGGGATACCCGAGATACTTCCCTAGCCGAGAGAATGAGAGAAAGAGGCGAAGAAGGGCATATAAAGTGCGGGCCGGTCGAGTTGGGGCGAACGAGGCCGACCGCCAGGAGTTGCGGCCTGCTTCTCGTTCACACCGAGAACTCACCGAGGTGCCAAAAAGCGGAGAGCCATGCATTGCGGTCAGAAAAGTTAGACTCTATGTAAACGCTCTGGTAAGGCCAAGGACGGCTTGACGCTAAATAGAACGGGCAAACAGAACCACTATGAGGGCGATAACAAAGTCCGTGAATATGTGACCCGCCCAAGGGGTAAGCAAGCCTTTTGATCGAATGCGAAGAGCACCCATTAAGACGCCGTAAATGGTCGCCAGGCCCACGCCAACCCAGCCGCGTGGAAACCCGATGATATGAATAGCGCCGAATGGCAAGGCCTGTAACAGCAGAGCGAGGTCGGTCGGTACGGCTGAATGAAGGAGCGCACCAAAGATAATTCCCCTGAAAGCTATCTCCTCCACCGTAGCGTTCAAGACGGCGAATAGCAGTCCTCCGATGACGAGGAGCCACAACGGGTAATCCGGTACGTACAAGCGAAGTATGTCGGAAATACTCGGCTTGAAAAAGAAAAACCAGCCGGCCAGCGCGGTGCCACTTAATATGGCTATACCGACACAGAGAAGCATGCTGCTTCGAGTGACAGTCCCCAGGCGAAGCCACGAAGGGCCCGCCCTTAAGTCCGGCACTGCGAGGGTAATCAATGAGTAGAGGCCAAGCGCGGCTAAAAGGACTACTTGCCCATAGGGTGTGTGCGTAAGCATTATCCCCAGACAAATGCACACAAAAAGGCCAAGATAGAACGACGACCGTTTCCACGAAAGGAGCGTGCCGATACCTATCGCGATCCCAAGTGCGTATTTCATGGAGAGTGGCACGACCGGCACAAGAGACGCGAGCATGACGATGCCTATCACGAAATACCGGTCGCTCGCTCTCTTGTTGGGTAGAGTCGATGGTACTGACTCGGTGGAGCGTTCCATCCTTCCTCCAGGCTGACTACTCTCTTGCGGAGATTCGCACATTTGATCTGCTAAACCTGCCAATCCGAAGGATGCCCCCGATCCTTTCCAATTCGCCGGCAGCAGGACAAGGCTGAAATGCGCCAAACAGATCTAATGAATATCGAGCTGTATCTTGATGGCCTCCTCCACCTTGCACATATCCTCTTGCGAAAGAGCGCCCGCACGTCTAAAAAGTCTTTCCTTGCCCACGGTTGCAAGTTGGTCCGCCATCGCTTTGCTCTCTTTCCCCTCAAAGACCACTGCCGCCTCGCTCGGATAGAGGCGGTTCACGTTGCTCGTGAGAGGGACAACCTGGACCCGGTTCAAAAATTTGTTCGAGGCGTCGTTGCTCACGATCACGGCCGGCCGCTTCTTCTTGATTTCATCTCCTAGAGAGGGGTCGAAGCTGACCTACCACACTTCACGCCGTTTCATGAGCCAGATCCTTGAACGTAGTTTCGGCCCAATCCATCGCTTCTCTCTCTCGCTTGGCATCGCTTGCCATCTCAGCGTAGGCCGACTCCAGGTCAGGCCGCACCACGTGCGGCCTGACAAGTTCCTCAATGAACTTGCTTATCTTGCGTCGCCCGATCCTTCTGTGCAGGCCCTCGTAGACCTCCTCGTCAACGGTTATCGTAAGCTTTTTCTGCATGGCTCCCCTCTCTATACGTGTACTATACGTATAATGACCATAGATGCCAACAGAGGTGAGATTGATTTCTGTTGACATATGTTATACATTGTTATAAGATATTCTGAATCTGAGAAAGCCAAACCATCCGTGAGGGTGGGACGGAAAGCCAACGGGTCTTAGAACCTCACCTTCGCCGATCTCCAGCAGACAGCCGGGCCGCCTGACAAATGCGTCACCCCAGGAGGCAACAAGCATGATGATGAGATCTCTGTTCGCAAAGGCAGTTCTTGTCGTTTTCGCCGGAGTGCTGATCGCCGCGGCACCGATAGCCGGCCACGCAATAACGATCAATTCGGTAGAGCGGGACGCGTCCGTAACGAACGATACGATGACAAACTACTCTCTTGGCAATTGGAATGTAGAACCGCAGCAAAACTACTCCACGGACCCGTTTTCTTTCTACAGCCTGTTCGCCGGTCAAAACACCGATATCGAAAACAGCAACGGGGTATTAGTGGTGACCGGAAGCGGGCAGGTCGGCGGCTATGCCCCCGCATACGACGCGTATTCGACGCTGTCCGTCACGTTTACGCCGCTTACGAATGCCATCTATTCCATTTCCAGCACGTTTCCCGATCTTCAAGGCATTTCTTTCGATCCGTTGTGGAGCCAGGGTGAGACCGGAACGCTCGTTGCCGGCACGACCTACACGTTTTTGGCTCAAACGGATATCAGCGATTCCTATAACATGTGGGGCCTCAACTATTTCACCGTTACCGAGCAGGCCGCACCTGTCCCCATCCCAGGCGCCCTGCTGCTTTTCGGACCCGGCCTGATCGGTGCTGCCGCGATCAGGAGAAAGCTAAAGAAGTAGCTTTGCTTACGACCGCATAGAAAAGGCAGGGCCCGGCTCCCTGCCTTTTCTATGTCACGTGTTCACGATTAGCACTGCAATCATCGCTCAAAAAGCGAGGCGAGTCGGAAATGACGCTTGCCCATCCTCTCCTTCCGAATATTACGAGTTCTATCATAGCCGCGTGAAAAGAAAAAGGTTTCATCGATATCAGGATGAAGATCATCGGCTTGAGGTAGCTCGATTGCCGAAGATTATGCTGCCTGGAGCGCCTCACGTCTGCGCCTTACTTGACAAACCTTTGTCAACTCTGCCACCATAAGGGCTTGAGATTCGAGGGCCGTTTGAGGACCGGCGCCGGCCGGAGGCGATCGATTTCGGGGCTCACGCGTGATAGAGGATGGAAGAGAGCAGATTAGCCCATATTTACAAAAGGTTGGAGAAATTTCTGAAGGCCCCCGATGAGCTCTTCCTCGTCCAGTCGGTCGAGGAGCAAAGCCTGTTCATCTGCAGGAAAGAAGCAATCGTCGCGAGGTACGACGCATCCACCTCCCGTTTCGGGAACGGTGGCAGGGAAAACTCCTTCAAGACTCCCCCGGGGCTTCATCGGATCGCGGAAAAGATCGGATCGGGAGCGCCTTCCGGCCGTATCTTCAAAGGGCGCAAAGACACGAAGGTCGATTGGGACGGCTCATCAATAGACAACAACCTGATACTGACCCGGATCCTGCGCCTTACAGGCATGGAAGAAGGGGTCAACAAGGGTCCGGGGGTCGATTCCTACGAGCGCTATATCTATATCCACGGCACCAATCTCGAGGGTCTTGTGGGGACCCCCTTATCTCACGGGTGCATCTGCATGCGCAATGCAGACATCCTTCACCTTTTCGACGTCGTGAAGGAAGGGACCCTCATCTACATCGATCCCTTGCCTGTGACCATAGGCGAACACCCGTGCCGGGCCATCCATTTCACGGGCATCTTCGGCACGGGCATGAGTGCTCTCGCTCAATACCTCCGGTTTCAGGGCATCTGCGTCTCCGGCTCGGACCGTCTCCTTGAAAGCGTGGACACCGCTTCTCTCCGGCGTGCCCTCGAAGGGCTCGGCTGCTCCATAGTCGCCCAGGACGGCGCAGGCATAGCCGATGACGTCGATGCGGTCTGCGTCTCCACGGCGATCGAAGAAACGAATCCCGACATCATTGCGGCGTCGGAGCGCGGCCTTCCCATCGTGCATCGCTCGGATGTGCTCGCCTCGATCGTCGCCTCAAGACGAAGTATTGCCGTAGCCGGCACGAGCGGCAAGTCGACGGTCACTGCCATGATATTCGAATTCCTCCACGCCTGCGGGAAATCTCCCTCTCTCATAAGCGGCGCCCCCTTGGTCAGTCTCGAAAAACAGGGGCTCATCGGAAACGCTTACAGCGGGGCTTCAGATCTTCTGGTGGTCGAGGCGGACGAAAGCGACGGGACCATCGTCAAGTACGCCCCCGAGGCTGCGGTGGTCCTCAATGTTTCAAAGGACCACAAGGGAGTCGACGACATAAAGGAGCTCTTCGCAACACTCCTTTCGAGATCGTCGTGGAGCGCCGTCAACGGTGACGATCCCATGCTCGCCACCCTTCCGGCAACGATCCGCTTCAGCAGGAATTCAAAGGCTGAATGGCGCCCCGACCGGGAGGAGCTGCTGCCAGCATCGGTCAAGCTCTTCCTGGAGGGCGTCGAATACCATTTACCCCTTCCGGGAGGCCACAACCTGGAGAATCTCCTGGCGGCCCTTTGCGTGTGCGAGCACTTCGGGTGCACAGGAGCCCCCCTATCCGAGGCGGTAAGGAATTTCGAAGGTGTGGCGCGCCGCTTCAGTCTCGTCGAGACGAATCTCGGGGTGCGCGTGGTCGACGATTACGCTCACAACCCCGCCAAGATCGCCGCCGCAGTGACAGCCGCCCGGGGATTGTCAGGCCGGATCATTGCAGTTTACCAGCCCCATGGCTTCGGCCCGACCCGGTTCCTCAAGGATGAATACGTGGCAACCTTTCGGACCGTCTTCAAAACAGGCGACGCCCTCTATCTGCTGCCCATCTATTATGCGGGGGGCACGGCAATGAGAAACATTTCTTCAGAGGAGATCATAGAAGCCCTCGGCCCCGTCTCCTTCAGGGCCGAGGCAATACCCGACCGCGATGAGCTGCTTAAGGTCCTGAAGGATGGTGCGCAACCGGGGGATTGCGTGCTTCTCATGGGGGCCCGGGACCCATCCTTGCCCTCTCTCGCCAAGAAGATAGCAGACCTGTACGGCGGCCCCTCTTCCGCGCTTCCTCACTGATTTTCCCGGCAATGAGAACCGTCGTCGTGAACAATTCGACTCCTAAAGAAAGGGCTTGCCGCTACCTTATGGTACCCCGTTCCGTCAATGGGGAGCGAATAAGAAAGGGAACCACAGTCGTTCTTTGGCGGCCTCCAGGGACGCCGCTCTTATTCAATTGATGTTGGTGTGTACATCCTATGAAGGCCGGAGCCGCGCTCTTAGATGATACGGCTCCGCGTGTTACCGGCCGGTCGGATGGGAGGGATCGTGAGGTGTGGATGCAATTTGAGCCTTGCTGCCCGGATGGCGTACTGAATGTACGTCGGAGGGCGCATGGCGAAAAGTGCGCCGCAGATCGCGATTCCTCCCATCCGACCGGCCACACCTCGTGCCTTCACTCGTCTTTCGTCTCTTTTGCCCTTTTTGCACTTGGAGCCCAAGCTCGTCTGGAGTATTAACTCACGAAAAGGACGCCATAAAACGATGGGGGGAGCATTGCTCCCCCCATGGGCGCGTAATCCTGTCTTTTTCGGCCTTTCAGATGTCCAGGTTCCTCACGTTGAGGGCGTTGTCCTGGATAAAGCTCTTCCTGCTTTGCACGTTATCGCCCATGAGCACCGTGAACACCTGATCGGCCTGCTCGGCATCGGTCACAGAAACCTTCATCATGCTCCTGCGCTCAGGGTCCATGGTCGTTGACCATAGCTGTTCGGGGTTCATCTCGCCGAGACCTTTGTACCGCTGTATGGTCAACCCCTCTTTACCCACGTCGACGACCTTCTTCAGGAACTCTCTGGGAGAACAGGGGACGAAGGGGCGGTCCTTGACCGACACCTCGATTGCCTGCTCGTAGTAGGAGGAAACCTCCCGGTATTCTCTCGCGCACTGCCGGAAATCGGCGCTCGCCACGAGTTCGTAGTCGATGCAGAGAGGGTGCTGCTCATTCCTCGCCACCTTGATTGAAAAAAGGTCGTGCTCCGGGTCCTGCAAAAGCTCCGTGGAGTAGGTGGCTGCAAGGTCTCCCATGAGAAGCTCGAGCTTCTCTTTTTCGGCAAAATCGCTCATCCTGCCAATTCCTCTTTTGAGCATGGAGAGAATCACGTCGTGGCCGAACCCCTGCCTGGCTATAGTGGAGAAGGCCTTTTCGAGCCTCGCCACGCCGAAGATCTCCTTCTTGAGGCCGTCCTGGGTGACCGGGACGCCGTTCAGGCGGCAGACGGTCTTTTCAACACCGCGCCCCATGGCGAACTGCTCGAGGTTGTCGTCATCCTTGAGATACATCTCGCTTTTCCCCTGTCCCACCCGGTAGAGGGGGGGCTGGGCGATATAGAGGTATCCGCCATTGATGATGTCAGGCATTTTCCGATAAAAGAACGTAAGGATCAAGGTACGGATATGGGAGCCGTCGACGTCGGCATCGGTCATGATGATAATCTTATGGTAACGGAGTTTGTCGATGCCGTTCGAATCGACGCCGAGGGCAAGATAGATCGACTTTATCTCGTTGTTGGCAAATACCTTGTCCTCCGCCGCCTTCTCGATGTTGAGTATCTTCCCGCGCAAGGGGAGAATCGCCTGGGTCCTGCGGCTCCGCCCCTGCTTGGCGGAACCTCCGGCCGAATCGCCCTCGACGAGATAAAGCTCGCATAGGGAGGGATCGCTCTCCTGACAGTCGGCCAGCTTGCCGGGAAGTATGCCGGTGCTCATGGCCGACTTTGCACGGATCAGCTCTTTCGCCCTCTTAGCCGCCTCTCTCGCCCGCCGGGTCTCGGCGGCCTTTGCAATTATGGTCTTCGTAATATCGGGGTTCTGGTCGAAGTAATCGGCCAGCTTCTCGTTGACGATCGACTCGACGAGACCCTTCACTTCGGTGTTGCCCAGCTTGCCCTTTGTCTGTCCTTCGAACTGGGGATTCGGCAGCTTCACATTCACTACTGCGACGAGCCCCTCTTTCAGATCGTCCCCCGTGAGGGTTTCATCCGGCTTCAGAAGCTTTCGCAACTGCCCGATGGCGTTTATCGACCTGGTAAGGCCCGCCTTGAATCCCGTGACGTGGCTTCCGCCCTCGTGGGTGTTGATGTTATTCACGAAGCTGTTCGTCGTCTCGGAATAACCGTCGTTGTACTGAAAGGCCGCCTCAAAAAAGTCGAGGTGGTCCTTTGAGCCCAGGATGTATACGGGCTCGGGGAAGATGACCGTCTTGTTTGCGCCGAGGTGAGTGACGAAGGCACTGATGCCTCCGCTGCTCTCGAACTCCTGTTCCTTCTGGTTGCGCTCGTCGACGATCTTCATCCGAATGCCTTTGTTCAGGAAGGAAAGGTCGCGCAGCCTATGGAGGAGTATCTCGTAGGTCAACTCCACCGATTCGAAGATTTCGGCGTCGGGAAGGAAGCGCACCTTGGTCCCTGTTCCCCTGGTCTCACCGACCACCTTCAGCTCGGTCACCTTTTGACCGCGCTCATACCGCTGAAAATGGATGCGGCCGCCCCGCTTTACCTCCACTTCGAGATATTCGGAAAGGGCATTGACCACCGACAAGCCGACGCCATGAAGACCGGCGGAGTATTTGTAGGAATCCTTATCGAATTTGCCGCCTGCATGGAGCTTGGTGAGGACGACCTCAAGGGCCGGCACATTCTCCGTCGCGTGCATCTCCACGGGTATACCCCTGCCGTTATCCTCCACGCTCGCGCTGCCGTCCTTGTGGAGGGTCACGGTGATCTTGCTGCAATACCCTTCGAGCGCCTCGTCCAGGCCGTTGTCGACCAGCTCGTAGACCAGGTGGTGGAGCCCCTCGACCCCCGTGTTTCCGATATACATGGAGGGCACTTTTCGCACCGCATCGAGGCCCCCGAGTATTTTTATGTTTTCCGCTCCGTATTCCATATTTAGCCCTTCTCCTTAATTTCGACACCTGTCGAGAAGAAATATACCATATAGCCAGGCTTATTTCACGTGTTGGGAACCTGTACTAAATAATGAACAATTGGAGGGGGGGAGGGCACAGGCAAAGGCGGGGGTGAAGGGAAAGGCGAAGGCATCTAAGGACGATTGCCCGTGGCACGCGTATCGCACCCCTTCCTCTCGCACAAAGGCTCCGCTCCCGACCCCCGTAGGGCTCCGGTTCGCTTGATGTGCGCGGTGGCGTCCGAGCTAAAAGCAGTCCGAGCACGCACATCATCCTTACGGACCGCTCTCCTTAAGCCAAACGGTGGTTAACGGTCGCTGCGCAATATGTGCGAGAGGAACGGGTGCCATACGCTTATGTGATTGCCAAGGGAAAACGCCTTTGCACTGAAAAAAGGAGGGGAAGGGAGGGAATGTAATGGGCGGCCTCTGCGGGCCGCCGCCGTTATCAACCCGCACCCCACCCTTTCGGGAAGGGGCACTGCGCGCCTGCGGCGATCCTTCCTTTTGTTGAGGGGGAGTCTCTGCGAGCTTTGCTCGTCGGGCACCCGCGCAGCGGGTCGGAGGCGACGCGAGCCCCACTAATTGCCGCGAGCCCCATTAATTGCGCCGCTGTCATCAACCGGTCACCCCTACCCTCTCGGGATGGGGCGCTGCGCGCCTGCGGCGGTTCTTCCTTTTTATGAAGGGGAGTCTCTGCGAGCTTTGGAAAAAAGGCAAGAGCCTATCGCAGACCAAGCTCTCGCCGTTGGCGATGGTCCGCGAGGGCAAGCCTGGACGGAGGGGGCGACGCGAGCCCCATTAATTGCCGGGCGCCCCATTATAAGTAGCCGCCGCGATTATTAAACCGTGCCGGTATGCATCTTATGGAGGATGAGCTGAGGTGAACAAGAGGAGGAGCACACCGCTCCTCCTCTCTTATAGCAAATCGACGAATTACTTGAAGACCCCGCATCCAATGTCTATGTTTGGATCGTCGGGAACCGGGAGGACATAGGTCGTCTTCTTCTGAATTTTATGGGTGAAGGGGTTGGCAAAGGTATAGTCGACCCATCCTCCGCCCTTCTTTGCGGTTTCGAGGAACTCCCTGACAAAGTACTTTCCTTCCGGATCCTTCAGGTCCCAACTGTTCGTTCCAAGCAGGTTTGGATTTGCGGGGTTGGCCAGAACCGTTCCGTGGTCGCCTACGGTTACGTACATCTGTCCCTTGATGAACTGACCGTGGGGGTTATTAATCGCGGCCAAGGCCTTCTCCTTTCCATTTGCTTTCCAATACGCCAGGGCTTTTTCCGCCATCGCCTTGGCTTCGTCCATGGCCGGGGTAGCGGCACGGGCGACGTAGACCGTTCCGATAACAAACGCAACTACAACTATCAAGCTTACCAATAACCGTACTCTCTTCATCTAAAGCCTCCTGAAACAATTGTTTGCCGTAATAGGCTACCTGCTAATTTATCGCGAGTCAGTCGCATACCTTAAGGTTCCATCCATAGGCCGCCCGTCTCCCCACGGAAGGGGAAAGGCGAAAGAGAAAGGATCGATGGACGAGGGACGATGAGCCCTTTGGGTTCGGACGATGGACGAGAAAAGTACGAATCGCGAAACTCGAATCGCGAAAGTTGGGGACAAGAGAGCAAACTACCACCCTCACCCTACCCGCTCCCTTCATCAAGGGCGAGGAAAAAAGGGAACCACCTAGTCGGTTCTTCGCGGCCTCCAGGGACGCCGCTCTTATCCAATTGTTGCTGGTGTGTGCATCCTATGAGGGCCGGAGCCGCGGGCTGTTAAAGATACGGCTCCGCGTGCCACCGGCCGGTCGGCTGGGAGGGATCGTGAGGTGTGGATGGG
>CAVVPU010000196.1:0-46571 GCA_963750015.1 uncultured delta proteobacterium
CTGTTCGTGTACCTGCTTATCATACCCGCCCTTGTGTGGAGAATCTACGATGAGGAGAGACTCCTGACAAAGAACCTGCCGGGCTACGGGGAGTATAAGAATAAAAATAAGGTATCGATTGATACCGTTTGTTTGGTAGACCGGGGAAATATCTAAAGACGAGGGAAAGGAGGTAGGCACGTTGTTTTATTTCGTACGTTGGATTGCCTTGAGCGGACATAATGTAACGAATGAAAGAACTTCCCGACCTCGTCTCTGAGCTCCCACCGGGGTCGATGGTGCCGCGAAAAAAGGGCGGGGCTGCTACGTCGCCCCGCCCCCGATGTTATGCTCGAAGGGACTACTTACCGAACCTTCTCCTTATCGCCGCAAGACCCACAAGGCCTGGAGCAAACAAAAGAATGGCACCGGGAATCGGTGCAGGGTCGACTTCTGTGGCGATATTTCCGTCATGCACCGCCATCACGATACCTTGGGTCCACTGTTCCATCCAGCCGAGCTGGCTGTTGAGAAACTCGTAATCATAGGCGCATTCGTTGGCGGACCCTGGTATAGTTCCGCTCCAGTATTGTCCGGCCGGGAGAATGTTTTGGAATGGCAAGTATGCGGAGGTCGGTTGGCCACCGGGGTTGCCTGAGTTCGCTATCAGTGCCGGCAACTCGGTATACATAGGTAGGCTCCAACCGGTCGTGGCAGTGCCGTTTACGTTGACGACCAATGCATTTGCCCAATCACCTGCACTACCCTATTCCACCCCGGTACCTTGAGGACCTGTGTAGGTATAGTCGTACCAAGTAATGTTGAGGACATTGTCATAAATCAACTGGTAACTACCCGAAACCCCCTGCATCGAGCCCATGCCTACAACCGTCAAGTCTGCGTGGCCCGGAACTGCAAGAAACAACATTAGAACGGCAAAACATCCAAACAACGATAATTTCTTCATACCAAAACCCCTCCTCATGATGATTTGAAATATCAGCCCGCTTTTCGAATAAAGAAAGCCGCCCTATATCCGGCGGCTTGGCTGTCTGCTGGAGAATACTCAAAGAAAAACTATCCGAGACCCGTTGCTTTCCGGTCCCATGGTCGCCCATGGTTTGGCTTTTCAGACTGAATGAATATCACTACTCTACAATGACGCGTTACAGCGGAGTGAAACTGTTGTTAAGTCGATTGCCTCGCTTTTACAACCAGCAAAGCTGAGCCCGTGGGATATAGTGACGGGCAAGCAACGGCAAAAGTAGACAAAACGATTAAAGTCCGAAGAGCCTGACCCCCGACCGGCGAAGATTACCACATATATCATCACCCGGTTCTTCCGATAGGCGGGAAGCGGACTTCAAGAACTTGTCGGCGGGTGCGAAATGTTGATCGAACCTGAGGACTACGCTCTCCCCAGAACACCTACTGCTAAGTGTCTGACCGAAAGCTGTAGATACTCCATCCCCACGGAAAGAGGGCAACGTTTGAATCCGCCGGATCTGCGCGGGTCCCGTAAATGACAGATCCCTCTCTGACCCTCTCTGATCGCTTTGCGGCTCAATCAAATCTGTGAGCATTCCTGCCCGTAGCGCAACGCAACGTATGAACCGGTTTCAGCAGCTTGCACCGGAGAGTTGGCCGCAGGCGGCCAGTATTTCGCGGCCCTTGCTCGCCCGCACCACCGCGGTGTGGTTGTACTTCATCAATACTTTGCGGAAGGCTTCGATCGTTTCTTGGCTCGGTGTTTTAAAAGGCGATCCGTGGTGCTCGTTGAATGCGATCAGGTTGAGTTTGCAGCGGACGCCGCGCAGGAGCCTGGCTATCTTCTCGGCATCTGCCACTGAGGCATTCACTCCGTCTATCAGGATGTACTCGAAGGTAATCCTCCGCTTTCGCGGCATCTCATAACCTTTGCACGCTTCGATCAATGTTTGAATCGGATACTTTTTGTTGATCGGCATCAACTGGTCGCGTGTCTCGTCGTCCGCCGCGTTGAGCGACACGGCGAGATTGACGCAGGCATCCCGGCCGAGGCGTTCGATCATCGGCACCAGACCGCATGTGGACAGAGTCACCTTGCGCCCGGAAAATGACAGTCCCAGATCGCACGCCATGATCGCAATAGCCTTTATCACGTGATCGTAGTTGTCGAGCGGTTCGCCCATCCCCATGAATACTATGTTGTTGATTTCCTCGCCCTCGGGGAGACGCTTTTTCAGGATGGTGATCTGGTCTGTGATTTCAGAGGGCAAGAGGTTGCGTTTGAATCCCTGCTTTCCGGTCAAACAGAAGGCACACCCCATGCGGCACCCGACCTGTGTGGAAATACAGAGGGTCGGATGACTCTTACCCGGGATTACCACGCTTTCGATGCAGAGGGCGTCCGCGAGCCGGAAGAGGATCTTTCTGGTTTTGTCCGCAGCGGATTGGATCCTGACGACCTCCAGATTGCTGATCTCGGCGATATCGTCGAGCTTCTTGCGGAAGTCTTTCGACAATGTCGTCATCTCCGCGATGGAGGCGACGCCCTGTTGATAGATCGCTTTCATGATCTGACCCGCCCGGTACTTCTCTTTCCCGAGGGTCGCGATGAACCCCTCGATATCCGGCAGGGACAGATCTTTCAGGTTGAGTTTTTTATCCAATCTTTTTATCCAGGATTTTCTGCAATGGCATCAATGAAATTCCCTGCGTTGACCTTGCGGTTATTCGGGCTCGGTTTGGCAATGGCCGGAAGGTTGCCTTTCAGGGAAAGCTCGTAGGGTCTTGCATTCATACATTTTGTCCTAACATTTTGTAATAATTGCATATTTTTAGAGGGGTAAGGACGTTGCTTTATTCGGTGCCTTCCGAGGCGACGCCCTCAGCCCCTGTTCCTAAGTCATTATTATCACTTCCATTCCAGATGTACAAGAATAAACACTGAACCGAGGTTTTCAGGAAGCAGTTCGCGGGTGCGAAATGTTGATAAGACCCTAGAATTACGCTCTCCGAGGGGCAGAGGGGTCAGCCGGGGTACCACATGTAGGTGACAACAACTGTGAGGCTCCGATAAGATGATTCGGTTATCACCGCAGTAGTGTGGTAGACCACCTGATCCAAATAGAGATCGCTACATACTGGTTCGTTATCGAGGAACCGTGACAGAAAAGAAGTGATAACCACTATCCAGGGCCCATTTAGAGGCAACCGTATCCAGTAATACGTTGCCGGAATTTACGAATCTCTGTGCCATATCCTTGTTGCCGTACTTTAGCAACGCCATGACGAGCAGCATCTCATTTCCTTTTTTGCGGATTAAGGACGAATAGTTCTCGGCTACCGTCTTGAGGTCTTTGCCTGCCGTGGCTTCGGCCAATGCCTGTTGAGCTTTAGGCGCCTTCATTCTAGAAAGCGACCACGCTGCCCACCCCTGGACGTTTGAGTCTTCATCACTTAGGGCGGAGATCAGCGACTCTATTATGCGTGGTTCTTCTGCCGGGTCCGCCTGAACTCCATGTCTACCATGCTCTACGGACGTCGCGAGTGCATCTGCGGCATGACCTCGGACATTCGGGTCTCTATCATTCTTAAGAGTTGAAATCAGAATGTCTAAATAACGTTCGTCTCCTGTACCTCCAAGGACAGATACTACGTGGGTTCGGACATCCGGGTTTTCATTACCCTTGAGAGCGGAAATCAAAGCCTCTGTTGCACGCCCATTCTTCATGGAGCTAAGGCTGTCCATTGCCGCCCATCGGAGAAATGAGTCTCTGTCTTTCAGAGCGGAAATCAAAGCTTCTACGGCATGTGGATCACCTATGCTGCCAAGGGCATGCGCCGCCGAGGATTTGACATTTCCATCCCTGTCTTTCAGCGCTGAAATCAATGCCCCTACGCCACGTGGATCTCTTATGCTGCCAAAGGAATCGGCGGCGCTACGTCGGACACGCCAGTCTTTGTCGTTCAGAGCGGAAATCAAAGGCTCCACGGCACGTGGATCACCTGTGCTGCCAAGGGCGTGCGCCGCCGATTCTCTGACATTTGCGTCCGGGTCGTTCAGCGCTGAAATCAAAGGCTCTACGGCATGTGGATCACCTATGCTGCCAAGGGCATGCGCCGCCCAGTATCTGACATTTGCGTCCTGGTCCTTCAGAGCGGAAATCAAAGGCTCCACGGCACGTATGTATTTTGTATTCCGAAGCTCAAACGCAGCGTCCGTTCGAACGTTTCGGGTTCTTGTCCATCAGTTTCAGGACTAAGTTGTCCAATTCGTCAGAAGCTTCGCCGGAGAGGGCAGGATTGCTCCACATAGCGGCCATCGCGATCAGCACGATAACGATAAGGCGAAGAATTAAGGAACGGCCCAATTGGTTAGAGAGCGGATGCACTTTGTCCATGGTTCCCCTTGGGATTCCGTTCCTTCTCGTTCGCCGCACACCGTGTTCAACGTCCACCGTCCGATTCAAGAAAGCTCGTAGGGTCTTGCAATTATACATTTGACCCCATCATTCTTGTCACCGCCCTGCTGATCGTCGCGTAAAGGAGATTAAGATGATCGGTGATCTCTTTCAGGGTATATCCATAATGCCACGTTGGGGCCGTTGATTCCCAATGTTCTTTGTTTGTTGCCGCCTGCCTTCCGGCCTTGCTCGGCTTCATTCCCATAAAATAAATCACCTTGGGAAACAATGTCCTCCTGGCCTCCTCGATGCAGGACTTCTCCCGCCGTTCTGCAAGAGGACCGAGTCACCCCTATCATGGGTCTCTCTTAAGGACCACGATTCCTGTCCGCTTTATCTCTTCAACCAATGCCCCGCCATCGTCGAAGTCTTCGGGTTTCAACGGAATCGGCTCTATTCTTGTGTCGATCTTTCTCCTCAAGGGAACTATCCTTCTACGGTCTTCGAACCTCTCCCCGGTAAATGCGTCAGAGATCAGCGCAACATCGATATCGCTCTCGTCGTTGGCCGTTCCTTTTGCGTAGGAGCCGAAGACAAGGGCTTGGGAAATATGAATTTGATTCTTCTCAAGCTCCTCGATGTATCTTTTCACCAGACCGCTTATTTCTGAACTTGGTTGATAAGCCATTGTCTCATCTCCCTGATGTACGGGCGAGAGGGTAATTGAAATTGTGACATTTGAAGGAAATCCAATGCCGCCGCACGAAAAGGAAAGGCTCACACTTTTTTCGTCGTGCCTTTGTCGCTTCGTCACCGAGCCCACGGACTGCCTGTTAATTCATTACCACCTGTTATTCTTTTCTTCAAGAAGAATATCGAGATTATCGCTTTCAGGAAGTGTCCTTCTGACGCCCCTGTCCGAGGCAGAGTGTAGATTACGTCCCAAGGGCCAGGGCAGTCCCGCATATCCCATTTACCCTGGTACTCCTTGC
Source organism: uncultured delta proteobacterium (assembly GCA_963750015.1). GTDB lineage: Bacteria > Desulfobacterota > Syntrophorhabdia > Syntrophorhabdales > WCHB1-27 > CAVVNC01. The sequence continues at coordinate 5,360 of CAVVPU010000196.1, forward strand.
GATGCCTCTCCCATTTAGGAGCAGAGAATCCCGTCTGAAAGCTTCGCTTTTTCACAAAGGCTCCATGACCCGTTGTCTCAGTGAGCTTTCAGCGAGCCGACTCCTCGCGGCTGGCCACCGTTCCGATCCGTGCTCACTCCAGGAAGGCAGAAACCGTCAGGGAGCCCGCCGATAGTCTGATTTGCTCGGGGCTTCAGGTGTCTGTCAGTCATCTGCATGGTTCAATGGCTGAAATGACAATGCCCGCGAAAATAATCAGCACAGCATAGATGCAGCCCTTCCAGGGCGTCGGGGCCTTTGTTCTTTTGTAGAGAGAATAATTAACGAGAAAAAGGCCCATGCAGTACAAGGCGGCCATGAGAGGCACCGCAAAGCGCAAGAAGGCATGGGGGACGAAGTAATTGACAATCGGCGATATGATCAAGAGCGCTGCTATCACGAGGAATCCAAGCCCGGAGACCCTCATGAGAGCAATGAAGACGCACTGAAGGGACCGATCGATCCTATTCCACGGTATCCCGGCGATCTTTTCATGGAAAGGCAGGAGCTTGTTCGAGAACATGCTTTTGTAGGCCATGACTAGAGAGAGGATGCCGACCAACAGGTAGAGCGCAATGGGAATGATTTCAAGGACTTCTTTCATAGGCGCCTCATTGTGCCCAACCTACCCGTGGGCGTGGGGCCGGACGTTCGGCGGATCAACATTCCCGATAATAACATGCAACGCCGTGGCGCGGGGGCAAAATATCGCCTTCAGGAAGCCACAAGACCACCGGGCCTATTCATTGCAAACCGACGCTCTTAATCCAAAATCAAAAATCCAAAATCTAAAATCGTCTCCCCCCCCCTTTACCTACCCTTTACCCCCCATACACCCCCTCTTTACCCCCCCTCCTGAGGCCCATTTCGATTTGACACTCCATCCTTTCTTTGGGAAAATTGTAGTCATGAGGTGCGTCTCAATGCTCTTTCCCGGCCACCATTCCGGACCAGCAGCCTGCCACGGGGCTCATCCCCTGGCCTGGTTTGTATACAAAGGGGCCCGGAATTTCTTCAAACCGTGCACTTTCGTGCATTTTCGTGAAGTTGACGGACAGTCTCAAGATGCGCCAACTCTTGGTACTGGCGGTCTGGAGCACCGAGGAGGGCCGGCGGACCGGTAGACCGTCTTTGGGCGGAAATGGTGCTCCCGGATGGGGGATGAGACCCCGAACGAGGCGCTAGGTCAGTGCAGAGTCAGGGTGATCTTGAAAGGCTTATCTAACCCGTTTGATGCTTTTTTGGCTCTTTGACAATTGAATAGCACGCAGGAGACAGCAAATAGCGTCAACTATCGAACACACTTGATTTGTTGAGTCGGTCCTATTGCCTCATGCGAAAATCACCGCAGGAAAGAGGTATCTGCACCAACACCTTTTTGCTTGACATAAGTGTTTAGTTAGCATACACTTATCTGTGATGGACAAGAAGAATGAATCGCGGTTTTCGCTCGTGGGAAAATTCGGCAGGGTGGCAAGGCTCTGGGAGCGGCTGGACAAGCGGCCCCGTGAATTCGGAACCGGTGAAGATTTGTCGGGTGCTGAAATCCACTTGATCGAGGTTGTAGGACAGGACGAAGGTCTCAGCGTGACCGCTCTGGCCGGGCGTTTAGGCATCACAAAGGGCGCGGTATCGCAAACGCTGAAAAAGCTGGATAGAAAGGAAATCATTGTAAAGGAAATTGATCCGTCCAACACTTCGCGAGTGACAGTGCATCTCTCCACCAAAGGCAGAGTGGCCTTCTTCGCCCACCTGCACTGGCACGAGACAATGGACGGAGGCTTTCGGGAGTACTTCATGAACCTCCCTGAGGAGCGGATTAGGTTCCTTGATGAGTTTCTTACCATACTGGAGCAATTCCTGAAAAAGAGGAATTGACCCTTTTTTTCAATATAGTGTATAGCACATAAACACCATAACAGGAGGCTTTCATGAGATTGACGGCGAGCGGCAAGGGCGTGGACAGGATGCCCGGTTTTGCTTTTCTGATGATGCACCTGATCTTCAATATCAGGGACAGATTTGCGTCCGTATCCTCTCTTCTGGACGAATTCGGCATTGAACCCGGACAGACGGTGGTGGACTACGGATGCGGTCCCGGATCATACATCAAGCGTGCGGTCGAGTTGACGGGACCGGAGGGCCGGGTGTTCGCTCTCGATATCCACGAGCTCGCCGTCAAGGCGGTGGCAAAACGGGCCGCCAGGGAACGACTGGTGAATGTCACTCCGGTTTTGACGGAATGTAACAAATGTTCCCTGGCCGACGGGATAGCCGACGTTGTCTACGCCCTGGACATGTTCCACATGGTCAGCGATCCCGTGGGGCTCATGAAAGAGTTGAACAGGATATCGAAAAGGAGCGGATTCCTTTTCATAGACAACGGTCATCAGAGCAGGGATGAGGCCCGGTCGAAGATCGTCGATTCCGGCATGTGGGAGATGGTGGAGGAAAAGGAGCGTTACATGAAATGGCGTCCCCTCAAGAACGGGGGCTAAGTATAAGGGTGACCCGGGCGGGACCCACCTTTTCCGGAGAAGGAAGGGACAAAAAAGGAGAAAGGCCTGCCCGTGGGCGTTGTCATGGTCGGCAGAAATATTGACATCCTCTGTAGCACTTTGGGCGCTCGCGGACGACATATACTATCGGGGGTGTGTGCAGTGAGGCCGCCTTGCGAGAGGACTCGTTCGGCCCGTACCCTCTTGGCGCTACGTTTTTCTCTAAGGATGTCGGAGCCTTTTGTCGTTCTCTGACCATGGTACGTCCCGGTGAGTGGTAACGGGCACGAGGGAGAGGACCTTCCGGTCTTTCCTGCTTGAGGACAGGGAACAGGGCTTGCATGGTACTCCGGGGAGCGGAAGGGAGGAGTCACGGCATTGGAAACAATAGAGATAGTATCGGCCACCAGATGCGCTACCGGGGAATTCCTTCAGACGGCCCTGGGTCGGTCCTTGGGCAGACTCGCCCATGATCCCAGGCTGGGGTGTCATGTCGAGTGCGCCAATACCGCCGGCCTTCCGGAGGTATACAATAGGCGCATCCAGGAGTCGGACCGCGACATCCTCGTTTTTGTCCACGACGATGTGTGGATGGAGGACTATTTCCTGGCGGACCGCGTCATCGACGGACTGCGAGCCTACCAGGTGATCGGGCTTGCAGGAAACACGCGTCTCGTCGATTCACACGTCGCCTGGCACCTCAATGCAGCAGAGTGGGATTCCCCCCATCTCAGCGGCTCCGTCGCTCACGGCCCCGGGCCATTCGGCCAGGTATCGCGCTTCGGTGATACCCCTCAGGCATGTGAGCTATTGGACGGGGTGTTTCTCGCGGCGAGGCGGTCGGTGCTCCTGGAACATAAGGTCTCCTTCGACAGGAGGTTTTCTTTTCATTTCTATGATCTGGATTTTTGTCGCACTGCTCGGCAAAAAGGGTTATCGTTGGGAACCTGGCCCATCGCGATTACCCATAAGAGTGGAGGGGCATTCGGCTCGGTCCAGTGGAAAGAGGCGCTTGCTTCCTATAAAGCCAAGTGGCCTGATCCCTGACAACGTGGAAGATGCCGGATGGGGGATCGAGGTCCCCGATCGAAGGTCGTCTCTAAGTGCCGAGGCTTGGCGCACAAGGAACTGGCTGCCCCCTATCCGGGCCCGGGTCAGGCGCGCGCCATAAGGAGAAGCTGAAACGGATGAAAGGCAGGTCGAATAAAGTCACAGGCAACAAATTCTCAGACTCGATCGGCACGCTGGTGGAATTGTTCAACCAGGGGCGTTACGCCGAAGGAGAAGCCGTCGCAAAGGAACTGACAACGCGTTACCCGCAGAACGGGACCGGCTGGAAAATACTGGGGGTGATGCTCGCATTGCAGGGGAAGAACGGGGAAGTGCTGGAGCCCATGCGGAAGGCTGCAGACCTGCTCCCGGGAGACGGTGAAGCCCAATACAACCTGGGCAATGCCTTCCAGGAGCAGGGCAGGCTCGCAGAGGCCGAAGCCGGCTTCCGGCGGGCCCTTGCCATCGAGCCGAATTACCCCGAAGCTCATAACAACCTGGGTGTAGTCCTCAAGAGCAAGGGCAGGCTCGCAGAGGCCGAAGCCAGCTACCGGCGGGCCCTTATCATCAAGCCGGATCTCTCTGAGGCACATAATAACCTGGCCATCGCCCTCAGGGAGCAGGGCAGGCTCGCGGAAGCCGAAACAAGCCTGCTCCAGGCCCTTATCATCAAGCCGGATTACGCTGAAGCCCATTACAACCTGGGCGATGCCCTCCAGGAGCAGGGCCGGTTATCCGAAGCTGAAACCAGCTACACCCGAGCCCTCTCCATCAGGCCCGATTACCCTGAAGCCCATTATAGCCTGGCCAACATTCTCAAGGAGCGGGGCAGGCTCGCAGAGGCTGAAGCCGGCTTTCGGCGGGCCGTTGCTATTAAACCGGATTACGCAGAGGCCCATAATAACCTGGCCAATGCCCTCAAGGAGCAGGGCCGCTTATCCGAGGCTGAAGCCAGCTACGTCCGGGCCCTCTCCATCAGGCCCGATTATCCGGAAGCCTATAATAACCTGGGCAATGTCCTCCAGGAGCAGGGCCGCTTATCCATGGCCGAAGCCAGTTATCGTCAGGCCCTTATGATAGCGCCGGACCTCGCCGAAGCACACAACAACCTGGGGAACGTTCTTAAGGAGCAGGACCGGCTCACGGAAGCCGAAGCAAGTTTGCACCGGGCCCTTGCCATCAAGCCGGATTACACGGAAGCCCACTATAACCTGGGCAACGCCCTCAAGGAGCAGGGCAGGCTCGCGGAAGCCGAAGCCAGCTACGCCCGAGCCCTTATCATAGCGCCGCATTACGCTAAGGCCCACAACAACCTGGGGAACGTCCTCAAGGAGCAGGGCCGGCTCGCGGAAGCCGAAGTCAGTCTGAACATGGCCCTTTCGATAGAGCCTGAGCTCGCCGAAGCACATAATAACCTGGGCATTGCCTTTCGGGACCAGGGCCGCCTGTCCGAAGCGGAAGCAAGTTTGCGCCGGGCCCTTGCCATCAAGCCCGATTACGCTGAGGCCCACGGCAACCTGGGCATCACCCTCCAGGACCAGGGGCGCCTGTCCGAAGCCGAGGCAAGTTTGCGCCAGGCCCTTATCATTGAGCCGGACTTCTTAGAAGCCTATAGCAACCTGCTATTCAGTCTGAGCTACGCCCCCGGTCGCCATCCTTCGCATTACCTTGAAGAGGCTTCCGGGTACGGACGGATGGCGGCCAAAAAGGTGGAGGCCCCCTTTTCCGCCTGGCGGTGTGCGCCCCGTCCGGAACGCCTGCGAATAGGGTTTGTATCCGGGGACCTCCATAACCATCCTGTCGGATATTTTCTGGAAAGCGTCCTGTCCCGGATCGACCCGTCCCGCATGGAGCTCGATCGCTTACCCCACCGGCCACAGGGTGGACGAGCTTACCCTCCGCATCACACCATACTTCTCTGCCTGGAAATCATTGGTCGGCTTGAGCGACAAAGCCGCCGCCGCCTTGATCCACGCTGATGGCATACATGTGTTGCTCGATTGCTCGGGCCATACGGCCGGAAACAGATTGCCCGTGTTCGCCTGGAAACCGGCTCCGGTGCAGGTGAGCTGGCCGGGCTATTTTGCCACCACCGGGGTGGCGGAGATGGATTATTTCCTGGGCGATCCCTATGTCATGCCGGCGGGGGAGGAAGGCCATTTCACGGAAGAAGTGTGGCGGCTGCCGGAGACCTACCTTTGCCTTACCACGCCCGACGTTCCTTTGGAAGTGGGGCCGCTGCCGGCGCTCTCTTTTGGCTCCATCACCTTCGGCAGCTTCAACAACCTCGTCAAAATGAATGATGCTGTCGTGGCTCTGTGGGCGCGTGTGCTTAGGGCTGTGGCCGGCTCGCGTCTGTACCTTAAGACCAAGCAGTTGAACGACCCGGGCGTGCGTGATACCACGTTCCGGCGCTTTGCCGCCCGTGGAATCACTCCCGACCGGTTACTGCTGGAGGGCACTTCTCCGCGGGCGCAGATGCTCGAGGCATATAACCGCGTCGACATTATCCTGAGTCCTTTCCCTTACCCCGGTGGAACCACCAGCGCCGAGGGATTGTGGATGGGGGTACCGGCCATTACGCGCCGGGGGGATCGTTTTCTCCCTCATATAGGGGAAAGCATTGCCCATAATGCCGGGCTGGCTGACTGGATTGCCGAAAATGACGATGACTATGTGGCGAAGGCCCTGCATCTCACGGCAGATCTCGGACGTCTGGCCGCCTTGCGGAGCTGCCTGCGCCCGCAGGTGCTCGCCTCCCCGCTCTTCGATGCCCCCCGCTTTGCCCGCCATCTCGAAGCAGCGCTGTGGGCGATGTGGGAGCGACGACAGGCCCAAGCGCATTAGGATCGGTTTCGGGTCCGGAATTCTTCCACTGGATGCGGGAATCCCCCAAGAAAGAAATTGACAGATTCGGCGACCTTAAGTTAGCATAAGCGATACTTTCTACATTCCTTGGTGGCGCGTGAAGGGCTATATCGAGATCGATCAGGAACGATGCAAGGCATGCCTTCTTTGCGTCGAATATTGTCCGAAGAAGGCGATTTCCTTGTCCGACAGGCTTAATTTGAAAGGCTACTTTACCGCCCGATTCAACGGCGATAGAGGCTGCACCGGCTGTGCCTCGTGCAGTGTCATGTGCCCGGAAGTGGCCATCGAGGTGTACAAAGCGTGAAGCAGCTCATGAACGGAAACAGCGCCTGCGCCGAATCGGCGGTCCTCTCCGGGTGCACCTGTTACTTCGGCTATCCCATCACGCCGCAGAATGAGCTTGGCGAATACATGGCCAAGAGGCTCACCCAGGTTCCGGGAGGCGTGTTCATCCAATCCGAAAGCGAGATCGCTGCCATCAACATGGTCCTCGGTGCGAGCGTGGCCGGGGCCCGTGCCATGACGTCATCGAGCAGCCCCGGCATCAGTCTGAAGCAGGAAGGTATCTCGTATCTGGCAGCGGACGAGCTTCCGGCGGTCATCGTCAACATGTCGAGGGGAGGGCCCGGCATGGGCAACATATCACCCGCCCAGTCGGACTACCTCCAGGCCACCAGGGGCGGAGGACACGGGGACTACCGGACCATCGTGCTCGCCCCTTCGTCGGTTCAGGAAATCGCCGATCTCATGCCTCTGGCCTTCGATCTCGCGGACCAATACAGGAACCCGGTCGTGGTGCTCGGGGACGGCATGCTCGGGCAGATGATGGAGCCCGTCTCCTTCGATCATATTTCGAAGGGACGGGAGTACGAGAAGGAGTATATTCTCACCGGCGCCGAGGGAAGGCCTGCGCGTATGGTGCGCTCCCTGCTTTTCGACGTGAAGGAAGAAGAGGAACACAACTGGAAGCTTTTTCGCAAGATGCAGCGGATCGAGCAGGGTGAAGTCCGTTTCGAAACGCTTCTCACGGATGACGCGGACATGGTAGTCGTGGCATTCGGCAGCGCCGCCCGCATCGCGAGAAGCGCAGTCAGGAGACTCCGTCAGGAAAACCTCAAGGTGGGCCTCCTTCGTCCCATAACCCTCTGGCCTTTCCCGAAGAAGGCAATCCAGGAGGCTGCCAGGCAGGCGACCGATTTCTTTGTTTTCGAGATGAACGCCGGGCAGATGGTGGAGGACGTGCGGCTGTCTCTCGAAGGGAAAGGGCGTGTTCACTTCTACGGGAGACCGGGCGGCGTGATCCCCACGCCGATAGAGCTGTTTCGGATCATCTCCCGCCACTACTACCAGTCAATAAGGGGGAAGAAATAGTGAAGAAGGTCTATTCGAGGCCCAAGCTCCTCAAAGAAGCCCACTTTCACTATTGTCCCGGGTGCGGCCACGCCATCGTAACCCGACTGATAGCGGAAGTGGTCGACGAGATGAACCTCCGGGGCAAGACGATTTGCGTGGCCCCTGCCGGATGCGGGATGCTCGTCTATAACTATTTTGATTTCGACACCCTTGAATCGGCCCACGGCCGCGGCGCCGCCGTCGCAACGGGCATCAAGCGGGTGAGGCCCCAGAATCTCGTTTTTTCCTATCAGGGGGATGGGGACCTCGTCGCCATCGGCACGGCCGAGAGCTTTCATGCTGCCAACCGGGGCGAGCTTATCTCCGTCATCTTCGTCAACAATGGTGTGTACGGCATGACCGGAGGCCAGATGGCGCCCACCACCCTGCTCGATCAGGTGACTACCACTTCCCCTTCGGGGAGGGCGTCATCCAGCACAGGCTTTCCGGTGCGCATGTCCGAGCTGCTCGCAACGCTTCGGGGAACGTCGTATATCGAAAGGGTCACCGTCACCAGCCCCGCTGCGGTCCTCAAGACGAAGAAGGCCATAGCCAGGACATTCGAGCACCAGTTGAAGGGAACAGGCTTCTCCATGGTGGAGATATTGTCTCCCTGCCCGACCAACTGGAAGATGAGCGCCCTTGACGCTTTCCGGTGGGTAGACGAAGTAATGGTCAAGGAGTTCCCCCTGGGCGTCTTGAAAGAGGCGACATGCTGATCAGGACGATTTTCTCCGGCTTCGGCGGGCAGGGTGTCCTTTCCATGGGCCACACCATAGCAAACGCGGCCATGCACGAGGGGAGATACGTCACCTACATGCCGTCCTACGGGGTCGAGGTCCGGGGTGGGACCGCCAACTGTACGGTCGTCGTATCGGACGAAGAGATTGCCTCTCCCGTCGCCTCGGATCCCGAATTCGTCGTCGCCATGAACCAGCCTTCCTTTGTCAGGTTCCAGGGCGTCATACCTTCGGGCGGCCTCATATGCGTCAATTCCTCGATGGTCGACACCTCTATGGCAAGGGGGGATATCGAGGTGGTGACGGTCCCCACGAGCGAGATCGCAGAATCGCTGGGGAGCGGCAAAGTCGCCAACATGGTGATGCTTGGGGCTTTGATCGGGGCGAGTGACATCGTCTCCTTCGATTTTCTCGTGGAGCACTTGTCCCAGATCCTGGGAGAGGGAAAGTCGCAGATGATGAAGCTCAACAAAAGCGCCCTGGAGCGGGGATTCGCCCTCGTAAAAGAGCGGAACTAAGAATAAGGTCGGCGGATTTCCCGAAAGAGGGGATGCGCGGACATGAGGGGTCAACCGATATGGTCATTACCCAGATTTCCATCATACTCGATAACGTGTCCGGCGCCCTTTCCAACGTCAGCGAGATACTCGGCAGGGAAGGCGTCAACATCCGCGCCATCTCCGTTGCGGACACTTCCGATCTGAGCACGGTCCGCTTTGTCGTGGACGATCCGGTGAAGGCCCTCAACATCCTGAATGGAAGGGGCTTCAGGACAAAAGAAACCGACGTTATCGCCGTCGAGACCCCCGACCACCCGGGCGGCATGAACGCGGTCCTGCGCCCTTTGAGGGAAGCAGGCATCAACGTCCACTACCTTTACCCCCACCTCGGCAGGGCCAGCGGCCAGGCCATCGTGATCCTCGGCGTCGACCGGACCGAGGAGGCGCAACAGGTGCTGCAGAAGAACTGGGTGCGGACGCTGGGCAAGGAAGTCTACAACATCTAGCCTCTCTTTGCGGGCCTTTCATCTCTTTTTCCGTCTTTTGCCCCGCCGCTGCTATACTTTCTCTAGTGATAAGGAGGATCGGACAATGTCGACGGCACGCACCATCGCGATTGAAAACGCCTACTCCCCGCCTTTCTTCACCAAGACGCCCCTATCCATCGAACGGGGAAAAGGGGTCTATGTGTGGACGGAAGAGGGCGACAGGCTTATCGATTTCACGGCGGGCTGGGGAGTGACGTGCCTCGGCCATGCCCATCCGGTGATTATCCAGGCTCTTAAGGAACAGAGCGAGAAAATCATGCAGAACCCGAATGCCGGCCTCACCTATTCGCCGGCCCGGGCCCGCCTTCTCTCATTGATGCATGAAATCCTGCCCGCCAATTTGACCCGCGTCTTCTTTTCCAACAGCGGCGCCGAAGCAAACGATGCCGCCATCAAGCTCGCCAGAAAGGCGACGGGGAGGCTCGACGTCATTTCCTGCGAGCAAAGCTTCCATGGCCGGACTATCAGCACGGCGTCGGCAACGGGGCAGATCAGCCACAGGGAAAAATTCAACCCCCTCATGCCGAATTACAGGTTCATCCCTTACAACGATATTCCTTCCCTGGAAGCCCACCTGGACGAGCGGGTTGCGGCAGTCATCCTCGAACCGATACAGGGCGAGGGCGGCGTCCAAATCCCGGCAGAAGGATATCTCGAAGAAGCGGCCAGGCTCTGCAAGGCGAAGGGCTCGTTCCTTCTCGTCGATGAAGTCCAGACCGGTTTTTGCAGGACCGGCCCTATGTTTGCCACGGGGGCGGGGGTGGAAGCCGATTTCATGACCATGGCCAAGGGGATAGCCGGAGGCTTTCCGTTCGGGGCCTTTGCCATGTCTGAGACTGTTTCCGACCGGCTGGAAGTCGGGGACCACGGCGGCACTTATGCAGGTAATCCCCTGGGGTGCGCCGTCGCTTACGCGGTTATCAAGCACCTCATCGATGGGCGCATCAGCGAGAACGTAGAGAAGAGGGGACAAGCCGCACTGAGCCGGTTGGCACAGTGGCGGGCGGCCTATCCCGAAATGATCACGGATGTGCGCGGCAAGGGTCTTCTCCTCGCCATCGAATTCGCATCTGAAAATATGGCGGCCGACGTCACCGGGGCCTGTCTGGCGGAAGGCCTTTTCGTAAGGCAGACCCAGCGAAGGATGATAAGGCTCTTTCCCGCGCTCAATATCACCGAAGAAGAGATGGAGGAAGGCCTCGCCATACTGGGCAAAACGATCGAGCTAATCGGGAAGCAATGAGCTGCATCGGCTCGCTCGGGCTTGCGGTCGATGCACGCACCACAGAAGGGGCATATAATTGTATAATACGAAAATGCCGGAAACCGCACCGCCATTCCCTGTCGAAGCTCACGGCCTGACCAAGAGATACGACTCCTTTACCGCTGTCGATGGTATCGATTTCACGGTTCGAGAGGGGGAATGCGTCGGCTTTCTCGGACCTAACGGCGCCGGCAAAACGACCACCGTAAGGATGGTCACGTGCTTTACTCCTGTCACCGCAGGCCGTGCCCTCGTCTTCGGCCTCGACGTGTCCGCCCGGCCTCGCGAGGTAAAGCGGCTCCTCGGGGTCTGCCCCCAGGAGGACAATCTCGATCCCGACTTCTCCGTGCTCAAGAACCTCCTGGTCTATGCACGATACTTCGATCTTACGGGTGCGGGAATCCGCGATCGCATCGAGGAGCTTCTTGCCTTGATGCAGCTTATCGATAAGAGAGACGCCAATATCAAGGAGCTTTCAGGCGGGATGAAACGGAGGCTCATGCTCGCCCGTGCCTTGATCAACAGGCCGAGGCTCCTCGTGCTCGACGAGCCCACCACCGGTCTCGACCCGCAAGCACGCCACCTCATATGGCAGAAAGTGCGCTCCTTGAGGTCCAACGAAGGGGTGACTGTCCTCATGACCACCCACTACATGGATGAGGCCAGTCAGCTCTGCGACCGCGTGATACTCATGGAGGGCGGGAAGATCCTCCTCCAAGGGGCGCCTGCGGCCCTGGTGGAGCAGGAAGTCGGCCGCGAGGTGCTGGAGATGTGGAACTATCCTGCCGAGGTTCGCAAATTCGTAAAGGAGGCATCGTGGCATTTCGAGGAAACCGATGATCGCCTTTACATTTACGACCGCGACAAGGGGAGGGCGGCACAAGAGATTGCCCGCACGTTTCCCGAGCAGGAGCGACTGATCCGGCAGGCGACTCTGGAGGACGTTTTTTTGCATCGAGCCGGACGGACCCTTAAGGAGTAGGTTTGAAGCCAATGCATGCGGTGAGAACATTGCGCAAAATAGGGTGACCATCGAGCGGGCGCGGCCATTCCTTGAGCGTGGCACTTCTTCTTTCTAAGAATAGGTCTTATAGGACTTATACGACCTATTCTTAAAGGCTCGAAAAGACGTTGAAACAGGAATCAATTCTGCGGAACGCTTCGCTCGTTGGAAGGAGCCGGGGCGACCGATGGACCGTCCTGAAATGGGGAATCGATGAAATGGTATAAGGTTTTCGCCCACGTCTCGCCCCTGGCCTTTCGCGTATGGCAGCGCAACGGCGACGTCTTCAAGACCACCATTCTGATCAATTTCATCCCTCCCCTTCTGGAGCCGGTCCTCTACATCCTCGCCTTCGGTTTCGGCCTGGGGAGCCTGATCAAGACCGTGACCTACCAGGGACGACAGATCTCGTATCTCACCTTCATGGCGCCGGGCGTGATCTCGGTAGCGGTCATGTTCTGGTCGTACTTTGAGACCACCTACACGTGCTTCGTGCGGATGTACTATCAGAGGACCTTCGACGCCATCGTGGCCACGCCCCTTCTCGTAGAGGACGTCATCGTGGGCGAATGGATCTGGGGCGCCACCAAGTCATTGATGGCGTGTACCATCATGCTGGTGGGGATTTCCCTCTTCGGCCTGGCCCATTGGCCGAGCGCCTTCTTCGTGATCCCCCTGGCCGCACTCGGCGGGCTGCTCTTCTCCGCCCTCGGCCTGATAACCACCTCCCTGGTCCCACAGATGGAACAGTTCAATCTCCCCACCTTTATTCTCATCTTTCCCATGTTTCTTTTCAGCGGGACCTTCTTTCCCATAGACGTGCTGCCGCCGTGGGCCGTCGACGTGGCCTGGGCCCTTCCCCTGACTCATGTTTCTTCCCTTGTAAGAGGGGCGTGTCTGGGTGAGGCGCCCCCGCACATGCTTGCGGGCATAGCGTATCTCATAGCCATGACCCTGGCGGCGGCATCCCTGGCGCTGGTGTTGATGCGGCGGAGGCTCTTGAAGTAGAGGGCGGCCGTTCGCTCTTTCTTCCTACACTTTCGCGATTCGCGATTCGAGCTTCGCGATTTCTTTCTCGTCCATCGGTCTTTCCCCTTTCCACTTCCAAATGCGCTCCCCCTGGAGGGGAGGACCTCAGGGGTTGAGAGACCCGCGGCGCTCGTGGTATATTCTATCGTGAATTCTGTCGTTCTTTTCCGGAAATTGACATAGAATACATTTTGAATTAACATTGTTCGGTTATAAATGCATGTAACTCTCAGCGAACAGCCATCATGAAACTAGGTTCACGAAGCTTCTTCAAGTCGATCCGGAAGCCGTTGCTGCTTTTCTTTGCGGTGTACGTGTTCTTCTCCGTGGCGGCCGTCGCCTTCGATCCGGATCGTGCCACGCCCTCAAGGACGTGTGCGATCTGCTTCATGAACAACTCATTGTCTTCTTCTCTCAACCAGGTCCATGTCCTTCCCACGATGGACCTCACAAAGCGGTATGAGGTCCTGGTCGAGGAGGTACACTGCTTCAACGGCTCCATCGTCTTCACCGGTCTTTTGTACCGCGGACCACCCCTCCCCTCAATCTTCGGATAATTGCAGCAGGTCGCACTGTCTCTGCTTTGAAACCGGTCGCCGGATCTATCCGTGCCATTTGTATCTGTGCCGCCCGGAAGAACATCAGGGCCGGTTCTTAGACTCGTTCCCGTTGATTCTCAGCAGAGAGGCGGTGCCATGTGCCTGAACAGGGCATGGGCGAATTCACGCAGGGCGGCCTATCGATCCCGAAACAGAAGGAGCCCGTTCCTGCACGCCTCAAACGCGGGAAGATGGGGTCACAGAAGGAGAAGTCCAATGACACGGTCGTTTTGCAAAGAGCGAATAGCCCTCGCGGGACACGGTAGATCACACAGGAATATGGCGGGTCGGCCGGAGGTGTCCGATGGGTATAGATAATCGCCTTTCGCGGAAGGTCGTCCCGATTTGCGCCGCAGCTCTGATTCTTGGGGCGGGCATCGCCCTCGGCGCACTTCTTTCCCGTTCCTCCGGTCACGCCCTGGCGCTTGACGCCTCCGAGCCACCGGCCCCGGTAATACATCGGGCGGACAGAATAATCATACCTCCCGGATCGGTTCTGCGTTCGCAGCTATCGGTCGAGAAAGTAGGTATAAAGGACGGCCCCCGCACGCTCGTCCTGCCCGCTTCCATTGAGGCGGACCCTGCCCGGACGATCAACATTCTGCCGCCCGTGGCAGGTAAGGTAGTCGACCTCAAGGTAAAGCTGGGGGACCACGTCACGAAAGGGCAGCCTCTCGCCGTGATCGATTCCGCCGACCTTGCCCAGGCTTATGCCGACGACGACAAGGCGCGCGACGAAGTGAGCCGTACAAGCCGGGTTCTGGAGCGCGTTCGCGATCTCAACAAGGCGGGCGCAGGAGCGATCAAGGACCTGGAACAGGCGCAGAGCGACAACCGGCAGGCCCGGATCGAATTCGACCGGGCCGAGGCGCGCCTTGCGGAAATCGGTGTAAAGGCCGGCCAGGGCGAGTCGCGTCAGCTCACCCTCAGGGCACCGGTGACGGGAAGCGTTACCGCCCTGAATTGTGCGACCGGCGCTTTTGCCAACGATCCGACCGCCCCCCTCATGACCATTGCGAACCTCGATTACGTCTGGGTCACCGCCAACGTGCCGGAAAGCGAGATTGCCCACGTTGCCAAAGGCCAGTCCGTGGAGGTGACCTTCCCGGCCTACCCGGGGAGAACCTTTCACGCCACCGTCTCCTTCGTGAGCGACGTCGTGGACCAGGATTCGCGCAGGTGCAAAGTGCGTATGGCTTTCCCGAACCCCAAGGATGAGCTTAAGCCTAACATGTTCGCCAACGCCGGCTTCATCGTGCCCCAGAAGCCGGCAATATTCGTCCCCAATTCCGCGCTGCTCATGAATAACGACTCGACAGTGGTCTTCGTCGAGGTCGAGCCCTGGGTCTTTGCGAAGCGGGAAGTCATTCCCGGCTTTGGGGAAGGCGACGGCGCCCGCATTGACCGGGGGTTGAACCCCGGAGACAGAATCGTCGTGAAAGGCGGGGTGCTCATCAATGATTAAGCGGATCGTCGCCACCTGCCTCCACAAGCGGTTCGTCGTAATCATGGTGGCCCTCATGCTTGTGGGTTTCGGCTATTACTCCTGGACGAGAATGGCAGTCGAGGCCTACCCGGAGATCGGCGACGTCACCGCCCAGGTCACCACCCAGGCACCGGGGCTTGCCTCCGAAGAGGTGGAGCAGCAGATCACGATCCCCCTGGAGAGGGCCCTCGCCGGCACGCCCGGCGTGCAGACCATGCGATCGAGCAGCACCTTCGGCCTGTCTCTCATCACCCTTATATTCCAGGACGGCGCCGAAGATTACTTTTCCCGTCAACGCATCATGGACCGTCTGAGCCAGGTCAACCTGCCCCCCGGCATCCAGCCCGGCCTTGATCCGCTCACCGGAGCGACCGGTGAAATCTATCGCTACACGCTGGAATCGGACACCAAGAACCTTCTGGAGCTTTCGGAGATCCAACGGTGGACGGTCATCCCGGCGCTCGAACAAGTGCCCGGTGTGGTGAACGTCGATAATTTCGGTGGGTTCACCATGCAGTATCAGTTGGAGCTCGATCCCGTGGAGCTTCAGCGCCTGGGCGTCGGACTTTCGGATGTGACCTCCGCGATCAGCAACAACAGCTCCAACGCGGGAGGAAGCCGCATTTCCCGCGGCGAGCAGGGCTATATCATCCGGGGCATAGGCCTCGTGCGCAACCTGTCCGATCTAGGCAACATCGTCGTCACCCAGCGTAAGGGCGTGCCCATCCTCGTGCGTGACCTCGGCAGACTCACCTATGCCCATCAGGAGCGTCAGGGCATCCTGGGCAAGAACAATAATGCCGACACCATAGAGGGCATAGTCGACATGCTCAAGGGGCAGAACGCATCCCAGGTCTTGAAAGGGGTTAAAGCGAAGGTCGCGGAGCTCACAGGTGCGCTCGGGCCCATGGGAGTGCGCATCGTCCCCTATATCGACAGAGACGATTTGGTTCAGGGCACGGTCCACAAGGTAATGCACACGGTGCTCGAGGGAGTAGGCCTGATCTGCATCGTGCTCATCCTCTTTCTCGGTAGTCCGGCCAGCGCCCTCATCGCCGCCACGACCATACCCTTTGCGCTCGCCTTCGTTTTCATCTTTATGCACTTTACCAACATGCCGGCCAACCTGTTTTCCCTGGGCGCCCTCGATTTCGGCATCATAGTCAACGGCGCGATAGTGGTGACCGAAGCGGTCCTGCAGAAGCGCGAGGCCGATCCGACCGCTCCCATGAGTGAGCAGGACGTGCTCGAAGCGACCTTACAGGTTGCGAGGCCGATCTTTTTCGCCACGCTTATCATCATCACCGCCTACCTTCCGCTCTTTGCTTTCGAGCGGGCCGAAGCGAAGCTTTTCTCGCCCATGGCCCGCACGGTGGGCTATGCTCTTCTCGGCGCCCTCGTCTGCACCTTCACCCTCATCCCCGGCCTCGCGCTTACGGCCTTCCGGCGCCCCCGGCGCATCTTCCATAATCGGCCGTTGGAAGGGCTCACGAGGGCTTTCGGCCGTTCCCTTGAACGAATGCTCACCCGTCCGCTCATCGCTTACATCGCAGGAGGAGCAACCCTTGTCGCGGTGGTTCTTCTCGGCACGACCATCGGCCGCGAATTTCTTCCCGATCTCGACGAAGGGGCCTTATGGCTCCAGGTGCAATTGCCCTCGGGGGTCTCCCTGGACAAGGCAAGTGAGATTGCCGGACAACTGCGGCAGGCAGCGCGGGAATTTCCCGAGGTATCCTACGCCATCACCCAGCTCGGTCGGAACGATGACGGCACCGACCCGTGGACGCCTTCCCACATCGAAGCGCCCATCGGTCTGAAGCCCTACGACACCTGGCCAAAGGGAGAGACGCGCGCCATGTTCCTTTCCCGGTTCAATGCCCGCTTACAGCGACTACCAGTGCTTTCGGCCGATGTCAGCCAGCCGATCATCGACATGGTCTACGACGTGATCGGAGGCGCCCACAGCCCGCTCGTCGTCCGTATAATCGGCGACGATTTCCACGAGCTTCGGCGTATCGGCGACGGGATCGTCAAGGTGCTGAACACCGTCCCAGGCACCGCGAGCGCATCCATTTTCCAGGAGCCTCCCATCCCGCAGATCGTCGTCGACATCGACCGGACCGCAGCCGCACGGTACGGCATCAATGTCTCCGATATCACGGATCTCATCCAGACCGGCGTGGGAGGAGCGCCTGTGAGCAAGGTATACGTGGCCGACCGAACCTATGACGTGACGGTCCGCTTCCCACAAGGCACGCGTAACAGCCCCGAGGCCCTGGGCAACCTGGTGCTTACCACTTCCGGAGGCGCCCAGATACCTTTGTCGGAAGTGGCCCACATCAGTTTCCAGACGGGCGAGTCCACCATCACCCACGAAATGGGCAAGCGGGAGCTTCTCGTGCGAGTCGACAACCGGGACCGGGCCCTTTCCGGCTATCTTAAAGAGGCCCGGGAGAAGATCGACCAATCCGTCCATTTCGACCACGCCAGGTACCGCCTCGAGTGGGGCGGCCAGTTCGAGAGCGAGCAGCGCGCCCAGGCGCGGCTTACCCTCACCATGGGCATCGTGCTCGCCCTTATGGCGCTCTTCCTTTTCGCAGAGTTCGGGAAGATGCGGCAGACGGTCCTGCTCCTCAGCGTGGTGCCTCTGGCTGCCCTGGGCGGCCTGATCGCGCTCCATCTGAGGGGCCAGACACTCAACGTCGCCTCCGCGGTGGGTTTCATCGCGCTTTTCGGGGTGGCCGTGCAAAACGGCATCATTATGATCGCCAACATCAACCGGGTGCGGGAAGAGGGGAAGGATTTGCGGGAGGCTGTGCTCTCGGGCGCGGTCGAGCGTTTCAGGCCTGTCCTCATGACGGCCGCCGTGGCGACTATAGGCATGCTGCCGGCGGCCATGACAACCGGCGTGGGCACCGACGTACAACGTAACCTTGGCACCGTTGTGGTGGGCGGTCTGGCCCTCGCCACCTTGCTCACGCTGTTCATCCTTCCGACCTATTATTTCGCACTGGAGCGGTGGGTGGAAAAGCGCGCACGGAAGCGGCCCGTCCCGCAAGAGGAGGCATAGACATGCAAGGATTATCCCGGGTTTTTCGCACCCATCGCGCACTCTTCGCGCTTTCCAGATTTCTCTGCTTTGCACTGCCTTTCGTCGTGCTCCTGCTCGCGGCCGGATGTGCCGTCGGCCCTGATTTTCATAGTCCAGCCGCACCGGGGGTCGACCGCTACACGAGCGAGCCCCTTCCCGCCCGGACGGCTTCGGCAAGCGTCAAGGGTGGAGAGGCTCAAGCCTTCGTGCCGACGGACATTCCCGGCGAGTGGTGGACGCTCTTTCACTCGAAGGCGCTCGATGAGCTCATAGAGCAAGCCCTTAAAGCCAATCCCGATCTGGAGGCGGCCCAGGCGGCCCTCAGAGGCGCCTGGGAGAACGTTTATGCCCAGAGAGGAGCGTATCTTCCCGGCGTGGAAGTCAATTTCAACCCCACCCGCCAGAAGATCGCCGACTCATTGACAAGCCCCCTCGCATCGAACAGCAGCCTCTACAGCCTTCACACTGCCCAAGTCTCCGTGGGCTACACGATCGATGCATTCGGCGGCATGCGGCGACAAGTGGAATCTCTCAAGGCGAGCGCCGATTTCCAGCGTTTCCAGCTTGAGGCGGCCTACTTGACGCTCACCTCCAACGTGGTCACAGGAGCGATCGAAGAGGCGGCGCTCCGTGGACAGATCGCTGCGGCCAAACGAATCATAGAAGTCCAGAGCCAATCTCTCGATCTCCTCAGGCGTCAATACGGGCTGGGTCAGATAGCCGAGGCGGAGGTCGTAGCCCAGGAAGCGGCCCTCGCCCAGACGCAGGCGACATTGCCCCCGCTGGAAAAGCAACTGGCCCAGCAGCGGGACTTGCTCGCGCGCCTCGCCGGCCGCTTCCCGAGTGAAACGCTTGCGGAGAAGTTCGACCTTTCGTCGCTCGATTTGCCCGTCGAGTCTGCCCTTGACCCTTCCCTCGAAGCTTGTGGCGCAACGGCCGGATGTGCGCGCAGCCGAAGAGCAGTTGCACGCGGCGAGCGCAGAAATCGGCGTCGCCATTGCCAACCGGCTGCCCAATATCACCCTCTCTGCCGATTTGGGATCGGTTGCCACCGCAGTGGGACAACTCTTTACCTCAGGCACCGGGTTCTGGGCCCTTGCGGGCAACGCGACGCAGCCTGTCTTTCAGGGGGGGACCCTTCTTTACCGGCAGCGTGCGGCCCAGGCCGCCTATGACCAGGCATCGGCCCAATACCGTGGGACCGTGCTTACCGCGTTCCAGAACGTGGCAGATACGCTTTACGCCATACAGTGCGACGCGGATGCCCTCAAAGCAGCGCATGGCGCGGAAACGGCGGCCGCGAAAAGCCTGGCCATAGCCAGAACCCAACTCGAACTGGGCGACGTCAGCTACCTGGCGCTCCTCAATGCGGAGCAGACCTATCAACAAGCGGTGATGAGCAGTGTGCAGGCACTCGCGAACCGTTATGCCGATACGGCAGCCCTCTTCCAGGCCCTCGGCGGCGGCTGGTGGAACCGGTCGGACTTATAGGAACAATTTTGAATTCCTAATTTTGAATTGAGAGTCAGTTCAGGATTGAAAAGGTTTTTTGAAAATTGCGATGATGGCGGTTCCGGTTTTGAGCTTTTAATTCAAAATTCAAAATCAAAAATTCAAAACTGTTCTTAAGGGCCCTTTACTTCTGATATTTCTGAAAGTTCCCCTCGAACCGTTCGAAATAGCCTATTAATTCTCCCTCGTTATTCCGGACCGGCGTGACAAAGACCCTCTCGTTTTTTTCATTCACTCCGAGGAATATCTCACGTCCGTGGTTCTTCAGTTTTTCGACTATGCCCGTTATTTTCTCCCGGCTTTGCTCTTTGTGGCACTTGAATATTGAGGCACCTACAAGGTCCCTGTATCCTCTCTCCTCGTAATAATGGTATTTGGCCCTTTTGTTGAGGAATCGAATGGTGTGACCCACATCGACAAAGACAACGGGGAAGGGCAATGCGTCCAATATGAGCGTCAAAGTGTTTTCATCCATGAAGCGTGCCTCCTGATTGTGCTTTCCCATTGATCGCCGAGGCCTTTTGTATCACTCCCCGATAATTTTTACCAGAACCCTTTTCTTTCGCCTTCCGTCAAACTCCCCGTAGAAGATTTGCTCCCAGGGGCCGAAATCGAGCTTGCCCTCCGTGATTGCCACGACAACCTCCCGGCCCATGACAGAACGTTTCAAATGGCCGTCCGCGTTATCCTCTCCCGCATTGTGGCGATACTGTGAGACGGGGTCGTGGGGTGCGAGTTTTTCCAACCATGCATCGAAATCGTGATGGAGGCCCGCCTCGTCATCGTTGATGAAGATGGACGCGGTTATGTGCATGCTATTGCAAAGGAGCAGGCCCTCCTTTATTCCGCTCTCCCTGAGACATTCCTGCACCTGAGGGGTGATGTTGAGATAGGCCCTTCGCGTCGAAGTGTTGAACCACAATTCTTTTCGATAGCTCTTCATGAAATGGCTCCTCTCTGTCCGTATCGCCATCTTAAGCCCCGTTGTGGGTTGCGTCAAGCGAAATCACGGGCCTGCGTCATCTTTGTCGCAAGCCAGGCTGCGGCGAGGTACACTGCACAAAGCGCCCAGAGCAGGCACCATTGAAAGCTTACGTCTGATAATGAGGCGCCCATGTTGTTGATCTTCAGAAAGCCGTCTATCCCCGCAGTCGTCGGCAGCAGGAAAGAAAGGGCACGCAGCCACCGTGGTATGGCCTCGGCCGGCCAGGAGAAGCCCGCCAGGAAAACTGCCGGGATTGAAGTACAGAGGAGAACTATCATGGACGTCTCCCTCTCCTTGAAGAAAGCTGAAGCGGCAAAACCGAGGAAGATGATCGACAGCAGAAACGGAAGGAAAAAGAAGATGACGTCAACGAAGTTTCCCCGTTGGGGGAACCGGTAGAGCCGGAACAGAATGACGACGATATAGACGGCATGAAACAGATAAATCGTCAAATATGCCATGGCTTTGCCCAGTATCAGGGAAAGGGGGCCTCCATTACCCGGATGGGCAGGCGTTCCTGAGCGCGCTCGTCCGCCTTTGCTTTCCCGCGCCGTTCCCTGCATCATCCCTATCCCGATGAGGAGCGTCTGCTGCAGGATGAGGAGAAGGACGGGAGGCACGGCGTAGGTCGCATATCCGCCACCCGGATTGAACAGCGGAATCGACAGGACCGGAAGGGGCTCCCTCGCTTTCATTGCCTGGCCCAAGGGCGAGCCCTTGGCCATGGCCCTCCTGATATCGATCCCGGCGCTTGTCGTGCCCACAGAGTAGATAACGCCGGTGAGCACCTGACGGTACAGGAGAAAATAGCTGGCGTCACAGTATGCGGATACCACGGCCTGTCGGCCCCGGACGATCTCTTTCGAGAAATCTTTGGGGATGACGATGAACCCGTTTATCGTGCCCTCGTAAAAGAGTTCTTGGGCCTCTTCCATGCTGGGCGGGCGCGCGGCGACCCGAAGCATCTCGTGGGCGTCCATCATCCGGATCAGCCTCCGGCTCATCTGGGACTGGTCCATATCGACCACGGCCACCGGCACTTTCTTGAGCACTTCTTTCGTATAGGGCAGGGGATAGACGATCGGATAGATGATGATGGCGCCGAAGAATATCAATAGCGCCCCTCCATCTCGCACGATCGTCCGGTATTCGTGAAACCAGGTCCTGATGAAAGCCCTCATGAGCGTCCCCAATACTTTTTCTGCGTCATGTACCTTCCCATGGTCAGGGCGGGCAAAACAAGGAAAGCGGGGATGAACCCCATGAGCTTCGCCAGAGGGGAGAAGGCGTAAACTGCGGGCGTTCCCCTGATCCCTTGGTCGATGAGCACTTTGAGATAGTAGGATAGGGGAATGATGGCGGCCCACGTCTTTGCGACTAGAGGCAGGCCGATGGTGGGAAAGGTGATGCCCACGAAGGCAAAAGCCGTGCTCCCGTAAAAGGCGGCGAAGTTGAGCGATAGACGCAGATTGGCCGTCATGGAGACGATAAACAGGCTTATGACCTCGTAGTCGATAACGAAACATATCGTTGCCGCCAGGATCATAACCATCTTTCCTTTAAGCGGTACGCCGAGGAAGGCAAAAACAAGGATGACCATGACCATGCTGAGGGCCGTGAAGATGACGGTGTAAGGGATCATTTTTCCCAAGATGGCTTTCCATACCCGTCCTCCCCCCGCCGCCAGCCATTCCCCTGCGGAGCCTCCCTTAAATTCGGACCCCACCGCATAGACGCACGCAACGAGCACGAAAATCTGCAGCATGGTAGGCAAGAGGGCCGTCGCGAGAAAGTACGCATAGTTGAGGTATGGGTTGAAAAGCTCGTGCTGGTCGACCCTTATAGGTTCTACCGCGCCGGCATCGATGGAGCCGGAGCCCGCCCGTTTCTGTATCTGCCGGAGATCGATCCCCTTGGAAATGCTGTTGATGACACCGCGAATATCCCGGCTGACGAGGCTGCCCGGCAGAAGGAATTCATTGTTGTAGTAGTTGACGACCACAGGGGCTTTGCCCGCGAGCACATCCGATTCAAGGCGGTAAGGAATGAGCACGAGCGCATAAGCCTTTCCCTGACGGATCATCAGATGGCCGGCCGAAGGGTCGGCCACGTTGGCGATAACTGCGATTCCGGGTGATGCGTCCAGGAGCCTGACGATCTTTCTGCTTAGGGCCGAATGGTCCAGGTCGCACACGGCGATGGGGAGGTCCCGGGCCACTCCGCGGGAAAAGAGAGCCAATATAATGAGGAAGCAGACTATAGGAAGAATGAGTGTCACCACGAGATAGAGAGGCCTTGATCCCATCCTCGTCAGTTCTCGTTTTGCCACCCCGTGTACGCCGGTCGTTCTCATACCTTTACCCTATTGGCCGACCGGTCGACCACCTTTTTTCCAGTCTACAAGGGCACTCATCCCGGGTCTCAACCCTTTGAGCGGTTCTACTGGGATCGCCCTTACCTCGAAGGTTTTCAGGTCGAAGTCGCCCGAGGCCTTGGTAGCCCGCCATGCGGCAAAATCGCCGAGGCTCGCGATGTAGTTCACTCGCAGGGATGCTTTTTTGTTGCCCAGCGCGGGAAACCGCGCTTCGAGGATGGTGCCCTGGGAGATGCCCGGCAGCATGTCTTCCCTCACGTTAAAGGTGACCCATAGGTCGGTCAGATTCAGAATAACGGCAACCGGGTAACCCGGACTGGTCAGTTCCCCCCTTTCAGGGATCACGTCAGCCACTTCACCGTCAATCGGAGAAAAGAGACGCGTGTCGTCAAGAAAAGCCCCGACCTCAGCTACAGCGCCCGACGCCTGTTCGGCAAAGGCCCCCGCTGACTTGATGTCTTCCTTGCGGGCACCCGCCTTTGCCATTTCATAGGTCGCTTTGGCCGCATTTTCCGCGCGTATGGCCGCCTCTCGTTGTGCTTCGGCTTCATCCAGCTTTTGCGATGGCACGACGCCGTCCTTTTCCAGTCTTCTTATGCGGTCGCTCGTCTTCACTGCGAGGTCTGCGGCAGCCTTCGCTCTGAGCCACATATTCATGGCGCTTCGGACCTCTTCCTCTCGTGCGCCGTTGTCGGCCTTTTCTTTCTGGGCCGTTGCCGCAGCACGCGCCGCCTCGGCCTGCTTGAGCTTGGCCTGTATCTCCGGGGTGTCGATGGTGGCAAGAAGCTCTCCCCGATGCACCTGGTCTCCCTTGCGCACCTTCAGGTCAAGGATTCTGCCGAATACCTTCGAGGCCACCTGCACCTGGGTCGCCTCCGCTTCCCCTTGGAGAATGACCTCGGTTGGCTTCGTGAGAAACAAGGCCGCTACGCCGATTACCGCCAATACGGCGAGGGCCGCTACAACAGTGAGTATACCTTTCGTCCATGCTTTCAAAACTTCACCTCTAAATCCGCCCTGCCCCGGTAGTCCTCGAAAAGCTCACTCACCCCGCTTGCCTCCAGAAGCTCGGCCAGGGCGCAGTCGGTCTTGTAGGCTGCCGCAAGGCGCCCCATTTTTGCTCTTGTCACGGCCAGCCGGGCATCAACGACGTCCAGGGAAGTCGCGTAGCCTTCTTGAAAAGACCGGGTGCGCACTCTGAGATACTCCTCGGCCGAAGATACTGCGGTACCAAGGGAGTCAAACTGCTCGATGTCCTTCATCAACTCCTGATATCGCTTATCCACGAGGGTCCCTACGTCCCTCCGGGCCTGCTTCTCCATATGGCCGATTTGCTCCTCGACCGCTTGCGCAGTCTTTACCCGGTTCATCTGTGCCCCACCTTCAAAAAGAGATAAGGTGACACCTATTCCGTAGGCCCATTTCGGTTCGAGAACGGTGAGGTCCTGCGTGTGGAGCTCTTTTTCGCCGAAAAGGAAGACCTGGGGTGACATGGCCCCCACTTCTTTCCTGTATGCCTGGTGGGCCGCCTGTTTCTCGGATGACACCTGCTTGAGCGCGGGGTTCCGGTCGAGGGCCAGGGAACGGAAGCGGTCGACACTTTCTATATCCCTTACAATAAAGAGAGGTGTGTCGAGAGCGGCATCCCCGGACCCTTCGACGATGTCGTCGAGGGCTGTACGGGCGAGCTCTTCGTCCCTGCGGGCAGCCTTGAGCTCCGTGTCGGCCTCGCTCCGCGCTACTTCTGCGTGGAGGGTTTCGACATGCGCCACCATGCCTGCCTCTTCCATCTTCCTTACCTGGGAAAGGTGGCTGTCGAGGCCGGCGAGCTCTTCTTCCCGCGCCGCACTAAAGGCCCGGCCGAGCTGAACGCCGAAGTATCGTCGGGCCAGCTCGCTCATCAACATGAATTCGACGCCCCGCTTCTTCTCTTTGGCCTCGGCGACGAAAGCATCGGCCGCCCGGTTCGCGGCCAGGATCTGCCCTCCCGTAAATATCGGCCAGACGCCACTCACACTAGCCTTCCAGAACGAGGCATTCTGTATCTTCAATTCGAAGGGAGGGATCATCTGAGCAGGTACGTATGGATTGAGATTAAGGATTACGGTCCTGATATCGTTGAGATCGATATTGATCGGCTCGTCGATTCTCGTATATCTACCGCCCGTCTCAATTTTTGGCAGATAAAGGCCCCTGGCCGCGTTTCTCTCATAGCTCCTCCGATCCACTTCCGATCGGGCGGCCTTAAGAGACTCGTTGGTCTGTTGAAGTCTTTCCAGAGCTTCCGAGAAGGTGAGGCCGTCTCCGAAAGCAGGTGAGACGGCAAGCAGCAGGAAAGTGAATAGCGAAAGGAACACAACCTTTCCCGTATGGGCCTTCGTTTTCATTGGACACCGTGTTTCGAACTCTTATGCATGGCAGGCTCTTCTCCTTGTCTGGATCACCCATAGTTGTGTGCAAAGGGATAAGCGAAAACTGTGCCATTGGCCATTGCCTGTATTTTCAATGACTTACGAAGAGGGAGTGGCGATAATTGTCTAATAAGACAATACATATTTGTCTCATTAGACAATAAAACAAAATAATTGCCATAAAAAACGATGTAGTGTAGAATTGTCGAATAAGATGCGCACAGAGGAGGGACTGTTCATGCCTGACCAGGACTTCTTTCGTGAAGTGACAATCCGGATATGCGGCACCCTCGATATCATGACGGGCATTCGCCGGAGCCTTGCCTACCTTCAACAATTTCTTCCCGTCGACGGAATGGGTCTCTGCGTCTACGAGAAGGACTCGCAGGCGGTGAGAACCGTGGGTGTGGTGGCCCGCAACTATGACGGGGAAATGGATCTGAGGATCCCCCTTGTGGGCAAGGTGAGGGACAAGATAAGATCGCAGTTTTTTCGGGTTACCGCAAACCGTTCAGGACTTGACCCGGTCCATATGCAGATCGTGAACCGGCCGCGGTCGAATGCGCTTCTCAGTCTCATTACCCCCTATTTCGGTTTCGAGCATTACTCTTTCCTTCTCATGCAGCTTGTCGTGGAAGGACAGAGTCTGGGGGTCCTCGTCTTGAGGGCCGAGGGAGAAGATCGCTTCACTTCGGAGCATGCCCAGCTCATTTCGTTCGTCCATGAGCCTTTCGCGATTGCCCTGGCGAACGCCAAGAAGCATGAAGAAATAGTGCAGCTCAAGGATATGCTCACCGATGACAATCTGTTCCTGCACAAGGAGCTTCTCAAGATTTCCGGCGATGAGATCATCGGTGAGGAATCGGGCCTCGGGGATGTGATGAGCCTGGTCAGGCAGGTCTCGCCTCTCGACAGCCCTGTGCTGCTGCGGGGAGAGACGGGTGTGGGAAAAGATATCATCGCCAATGCCATCCACTATTTCTCGCCCAGGTCACAGGCCCCCTTCATAAAGGTCAACTGCGGCGCCATCCCTGAGACGCTTATCGACAGCGAGCTCTTCGGACATGAGCGGGGCGCCTTTACGGGCGCGGTGACGCAAAAGAGGGGGTATTTCGAGCGAGCACATAAAGGGACACTTTTTCTCGATGAAGTGGCTGAGCTGCCCCCGCACGCCCAGGTAAG
Source organism: uncultured delta proteobacterium (assembly GCA_963750015.1). Taxonomy (GTDB): domain Bacteria; phylum Desulfobacterota; class Syntrophorhabdia; order Syntrophorhabdales; family WCHB1-27; genus CAVVNC01. The sequence continues at coordinate 31,934 of CAVVPU010000196.1, forward strand.
ACTCTTGAGGGTTCTCCAGTTCAAGGAATTCGAGCGCGTGGGGGGAGCCGGCTCGGTCAGCGTCGACATAAGAGTGATTGCGGCGACCCATCAGAACCTTGAGGAAATGGTACGGGAAGGCCGATTCAGAGAGGATCTTTGGTTCAGGCTGAACGTCTTTCCTGTCACCATTCCTCCTCTCAGGGAAAGAAAGCAGGACATACCGGCCCTTGTTCACTATCTGATGCTGAAGAAATCGAAACAGTTACGACTTCAGGGACCGCCTTCCCTGGCACCCGGTTCACTCGATTGCCTTATCGGCTATCATTGGCCGGGCAATGTGAGAGAGTTGGAAAACGTTCTCGAGCGGGCCCTCATCCTCGGAGGCGGGAAACCCCTCACTTTCGATCGGTTCACCTTCTCCCCGGAAGCGGAAAGCGCGGACGCGCCGGGAGAAACCGGTCCTTTGGAGTTCAACCGGTTGGCCGCCAATCACATAAGAGAGGTGTTGAAGATAACGGGCGGAAAAGTCCATGGACCCGGAGGTGCGGCGGAGATGCTCAAGATGAATCCGAGCACCTTGAGGAATAAGATGAGGAAGCTCGGTATCCCCTTCGGCCGAAAGGCGCATTGACCTGATGACCGGTGGAGAGCCACCGCAGATAAGTCAATAGTCATTCCTGGCAACTTCAGGAATGTGAGGTTGCATAGTTCTCTATCGCTTTGTTGGCCCCGTCGATTGTTCCAAATTCGTCGAGCAATATTCTCACTATCATGAGCCTGCCCTTTTGCTCAAGGGGTAATTCCGCTCCGGTCTTGCGTCTTACGATTACAACCGGCCCGTCGGTCTGCCTCAGCTCGGCTTCATAGTGAACAAGGAATTCGAGGTAGTCCCTTGCAGGGGAAGGCTTTTCTTTCCAACGCGCGAAGCTTCTTCTCGGGGCAAATCGGTCGTCGATGGGTCTCCCAGTCGTTTGGTCTGCCATTCGTAACACTCCTTGTCCGGTTACATTGTTTCATTGTCAATATTTGGGACCGGCGTTTGCTGTGTTATGTCGGAACCTTCACAATACTTATTTTCGACGACTATCAGCAACTCCGCCAAGCCTCACACGGTCGTTGGGGGATGTTTAGAAGCGGTTAAACCCGGGTCGTCACCAATGGAACGTGCCTATTATACCACGAATGGCGCAGAAAAGCCCGTACCGCGAAATCGTGCCTGAAGAGTGGAGGAACGAACTTCTTTACTGCCTGGCATGATTTTTCTTCACACACGTCTTACACTACTAAAGACTGGATAAAACCTGAAAGCCAAACCGTCTGCGAGGGTGGGACGGAAAGCCCAAGGGTCTCGGAATCGCCGCTCGGTTCCCTGGTGCGGAGTATCTATCGAAAAAGGAGGGCAACAGGACAAAATGAAGAAGCATCTATTCAACCGTGTCAGCATCAGAAGCCTTATCTTAACTTGCGCACTTGCGGTCGTGATAATCGCCCATGCGGGAGTATCAACGGCGACTACCTGGAACGGTGTTGGGGTCAACCTTGTCGGGACCGCGACGATATTGGGCAGCAGCGTGCAACTTACCGACGGTTACGGTCAGGTTGGCGCCGTGTGGGCCGTCGCTCCCATCTCGACGACGACTTCCTTTACCACAACATTCAGCTACACCCTCCAGAATATCGGGTATACTCCACAGGCAGATGGAATTGCTCTGGTTTTTCAAAACACTTCCAATACTGCTTTAGGTGATGGTGGTGGAAATATCGGGGCCGATATCCCCAACTCCGTCGGTTCGGGGGTACAAACCTGGTTCAATAACACTTTAGGGTTCTTTCAGAACAGTGCCTATAATGCCCAACCGGCCCCATTCGATTTGGGTGGTACGGATTCTCTGGCGGGAAACGAGACCGTATCTTATGACGCGGCGGCGGGTCTCTTGTCCATGAACGGCACTATCAATGGCACGCCTGTTTCCGACAGTCTGACGGTTAATCTGAATGCCCTTTACGGACCGACCATGTACGTAGGGTTTACGGGTGGGACCGGGCTGAGCGAGTCTGATCAACGTATAACTGCCTGGAACGGGATAGGTGCCGTTCCTGTGCCGCCTTCAGCGTTCCTGCTTGCACCGGGCCTCCTGGGTCTTATCGGTATTAAGAAGCGGTTCAAAGCATAAAATTAAGCAGCATTAGTCGTCGGAGGCAGGGTCGGCACATGGCCCTGCCTTTTTGTTTCTACTGCATTGGCCATTACGATTGGTGCTATCCTAATTAAAGGAAGGACCTTTCAGAAAGGTCGTCTCTCCGCCAGCCCTCACCACACGGTGTAGATTACACTCAAGGGTCTTCCGGACGAATGGCGCTGCCCGGCGCAGGGGTCACTTCAGGAAAAGAGTTCTTCCATGTTCGAGAGGCACAAAGCGAGACAAGAGCCCCTCTTTTTCTAGTTCCCGTTGAAGCTCGATGGGCGGCAGATACACGGGTTCGTCCCCCAGGCGAAAGGTTCCCCAGTGGACCACCATCAGTTTCTCCGCACCAAGTTCTTTGAAGGCTTTCACTGCCTCGCCCGGATTCATGTGATGAGCAGCCATCATCCAGCGCGGCTCGTAGGCGCCGAGATTGATGATGGCCAAATCTATGGGAAATTCTTTTCCGATTTCGGGAAACCCTCGAAAGTAGGCGGTGTCTCCGGAAACATAGATCGTGGGACCGGCCGCGGTTTTGATCAGATACGATCCCCAGAGCGACCGGTTGGGCCCCACCAGCGGGTTTCTCATGGTCCAGTGATCGCAGGGAAGCAGGGTAATCTCCCTCCCGTCCTCTTCAAAGGAATCAAACCAGTCGAGCCGGGTGCGCCGGTTCATTCCAAGGCTGCCAAAGAGGTCGTCGTATCCCAGAGGTGTTATCACATGGGTTTCTTCCGCGAAAGAAGAAAGGGTCGGAACATCCAGGTGATCGTAATGGCCGTGGGTGACGAGGATATGATCCGGTGCGGGCAGCTTCGTGACATCAAAGGCAAGAGGCGTGAAATCCTTGATGAACCGTGAGACGCTCCAGAAGATGGGATCGACCAGGATGTGGACGTCGAGGTCTTTGATCAGGACGCCTGCATGCTTGATGAAGGTCACGGAAAGTCCCCGGTCGCCTTCGATGGCTTTCCAATCCACGGAAACGGGCGAAACGCGCTCCCGGGCATATTGAGACTTGAACCGGTTCACCGAAAAAAACTTCCATTTTATCAATGTCCATGGGCTTCCCTGGGCGGCTTTGGCAAAGGGGTTCCTGAAGCGGCCGTCACCGTGATGAATTTTTCTCCGCACGATCTCCCTGAGACTGAGGCCCTCGGCCTCGGCGCTGAGCGACTCCTGTCTTTCCAACGCGCGGACATTTCGGAAAGAGGCACCCGGGAAGAGAAAGGCCAGGGCGATCATTTTACTCCAGGCGAGAAGGTGCGTCATAAAACTGCGCCGTGTCAAAGATTCCTCCCCGGTGCCGGAAGAGACATGGTTTCTCAACCGTCACCGATTGTAACACTGTCGGTAGGCTCAATCGAGCAAAATCTAGGACCCTGCTATTCCGGGAAGGTGTTTAAGGCACACGGCAGTGGCGGGCACCTCGTGCCCCGGTCTGCTACCTTCCTCGCACCTTGAGCCGGCCTGGATATCCGTTTCTGCCGTGTGTGACAGAGGCAAGAGTTTGTTACCAAAAGGGATTCTTTCTTACTTGTATCGGTAGTACCTCGCCACAAAGATGTGTCGGGTGCTGACGATGGCGTTCTGAAAAGAACGCTCTATTTATTTTGGGACGTAGGCGTCTTTTTTTCCACGACGGATGGGAGGAAGGGCGCCATTTTTTTTAAACGTCACGCCGAAAAACTCCTTGCCGGGCCCGTGTCAAGGTCGGCCCGAAGGAAGAGAAGGATATAAAACGGATTTTCAAAGAGCTGTGAGCAGCTAAGATTTTATAGATGGTTGAGGGGGTCTCCCCACGTGTTCAGGCCCCCTTCTCCTCCCAAGGGCCGGGCGTAGACGCCCGGCCCCCCCAATGCAGCGACGCATACCCGCCTGACTGATCAGGCACAAACAATACCGGAACTGTAAAAAGGAGTCAATATCCGGCGAAGCCGGGTCTTGACCATAAGGAGATAGGAAGAGCGGAAGGAAGGTGTGCGATGACAAATAAGGAAGGACCGGGACTAGTCGGGGCAACCCATTCTTACCCACGCAGTGGGTCGAGGTGCTGAACCGGCGGAAGCGCGAGCGAAGCGAGTTGAGCGGGGAGGCTCGGTTGGCTTGGAAGAAAGGGCAAGAACCTATCGCGAACCAAGCTCTCGCCGTTGGCGATGGTCCGCGAGGGCAAGCCTGGTTCGAGGGGGTGCTGAACCGGCGGAAGCGCGAGCGAAGCGAGTTGAGCGGGGAGGCTCGGTTGGCTTTGCCGACCGAGGGGGTGCTGAACCCCAATAATTGCAAGCTCAATGGAGGATACCATGAAAAAGATCGAAGCCATAATCAGGCCCGCAAAGGTAGGTGACGTCTATTCCGCCCTCGGCAATGCCGGCTGTCCCGGCCTCACGGTCAGCGAGATAGAAGGCCAGGGCAAGCAGAAGGGGGTGGAACAGGAGTTCAGGGGTAAGAAGTACCGGACCACCCTCTTGACGAAAGCAAAGATAGAGATCATCGCGAACGACGAGGACGTAGACAGGCTCGTTGATGCTATCTGCGCTGCAGCACTCACGGGCAAGGCAGGGGACGGGAAGATCTTCGTCTATCCTGTCGAGGATGCCATCCGCGTCCGTACGAAAGAACGGGGAAAAGCGACCATTTAGGCTGGAATTTGCACGAAGAAAGGAGAACACATTGAAGAAGATAGAGGCAATGTTGGAACCGTCGGAGGTCGAGGGCGTGAGGGAGCGGCTGTCGAGCGCAGGGGTTCGGGAAGTCGCCGTCACCGAGGTCCACGATTTCGGTGCATCCGGAGGACACATCCTTGTCCACAGAGGAAGGAAGTATGAGCTGCCCTATGTCGTCGAGGCAAAACTGGAGGTGATGGTCGTCGACGAAGGGGCAAGCACGGCTGTCGCCATTCTTCAGGGCGCGGCAAAAATGGACGACGAGGGGAGAGCGAGGGTGCTCGTCTTTTCTCTCGACAACCCAGTGAGGCTGAGAGCGACAGGAAGCGCCGCAGCGGTTTAGGCAACAATACCGGGAAGGGAAAGCCCCATTTTTTCCACATTCCCTCAAAAGAGGATAGAGAGAGAACAAGGTGCCGACTGGTCGCATCGAAGGAATCGCACCACCCGCGTGCGTGTTCCCGGCGGCGCTCTGCCGCACCTCATGCCCATCCGCCGGAAAGGGCGACCCCTGCGGAAGTACGGCCGCTTAACGAGTCTTGCAGAGACGGGGGTTCCTCGCCAAGACAAGTGACACTTTTCTACCCTTGGCTTGCGGTCAATGAGGCACACCATCCCATCCACATCTGTGCCTCACGTGCTGAATGATCATTGGCAGCAAGGCACCCTGTGCCAGCGGGTGCGGGTAGTTCTTCACCCCTTGCGTGGACTTATCGCTTCACCATAATCCACTTTCTTCCACTGTAGTCATAACACGTTTAGATTGCTGGGGAAACAATCACTTATCAGGGAGAGGGGATGATCAACTTGTGGATACCCTGCTGCCTGCAGCAGGGTATCCACTTCATCCGGGCCTCCTAATTTCTTTAATTTCTTTGATGATCCTTTTCTCCTTGACGCATATATAATGTGTTGTTATACTAAGTAAGACGTTATGCCAGGGCAAGCTATGCCGTTCCTCCCGTATCACGTGTAAAGAGATTTGAGGCGAGATTGCTTCATACCTTCGAAAGGCGGGGCTGGAGGCGGCCCTGCCCTTCATCGTTCTTGGTCCGGAAGGCTCGTGGGGGGCACACATTCGGCGAGTCCATCGCGGGGGCATTTGTAAGATATACAAAATATTTGCACCGATTAAGCGCGTCTTACAATGGGTCCTCACGTGAAGTTGACTTGACAAACGGCTTCGGCACCATTAGAATCGGCAGGCCACCCGCTATGCAGGTTCAGGGGGGATTCGAGCCCCGCTAATTGCCGCCCCGGCAGTTGCCTCCATTCAACAGTTGTGCGGGGGTGGGCTTTGCGCGCCTGCGGCGGTCCTTCTTTTTATCGAAGGGGTGCCCGGGTCACCGCAAAGCCGGTCGAGCGGGCGATGCTCGCCCATTAAATGGAGGGACTGGTGAAGGAGGGCAATCTGGCTCCACAAGAGGTCGAGGAAACAGGGAACATGCCATCGAGACGGGGCGCGTTACGGAGCACATACCACGTCCTTTATATCCTGTTTAACTCGGCGTGCACGATCCTGTATGCCTGGCAAATCTATGTGTGGATTCGAAGAGGCGCCTGGAAGAGCATTCCGTGGCGGGTTTTGATTCCTTCCGGGAGCGCGTGGCACCTGTCTGCGGCATCGGGTCCGGTGGGAAAGACTATCCACTGGATCCTTAACGTGGAGCTCGCCTATGTCCTCTGTGTGGTGGCTATAGTCTTTTACTTTCTCAGGTGGTTGGCTGACAGGAAACGATAGGCAAGAAGTTGGCCTACGATTAAGGAGCACGAAGATAAGGGGCGTCAAAAAGACGCCCCTTATCTTCGTGCTTATCTTAAAGTCGCCGCTCTGTACCATCCCTCTCCGTATGCTTCGCGACCATAGAGGAGCAAACAGGCCCTGCCGCTCGGCACCAGGTCTGTAAGGTGGGCCGCGAGAAAGGCGGCAGTGGCCGACGGAGAGTCGTCTATGGGTTGGAGCGCTTCGATCTCGGAATCCGTTGCTGAATTGGCCTGCATCTCAAGGAGACGATCGAAAGAGAGGCTCACGCTGCCGCGAAAGCAGAGCTCGCAGCCGTACATGGTTCTTACGAGCCCTGTGGCGTAGAGGCGCTGCCGGTCCAGGTCCACACCTAACTCCTCCCGTACCTCCCTTTCCAAGGCATCGAAAGGATGGCGATTTTCGCCGGTATCCAGGCTTCGCTCCATGTAGCCTGCGATGACGTGATAGGCCCTGCGCCTCGAGTCGATGCGGCTTCTCTTCTCGATGACGATCTTGCCGTCGTCGCTCACAAGCACGATCGATACAGTGAGAGGGTTTGCCCGTGGGAGGTCGGGGAAGGCTGAGACGAATCGAGCGCTCGAGGTGCCTATGGAGGCACGAAAATCTGAGTCGGAGAGCACGAGGTGTAGGCGGCCGTCGGCTCGCCGGAAATTGTCGAGACGGAAAAGATCGCCATTATAGACCGCGATACCGGCTTCCTCGCTCGCGCGCAAGAAGACTGTCCACGCCCGCTCGATAAGGACTTCGGCAGCAGGGCCCCACGAGGGGCCTCCGGGCCGGTATTTGACAGAAAGGGCCTTCCGGGGGAAGGGGCCTTGGGCCAGGATCTCGAACTCTTCACTGTCTGTTTGGTCTGTGCCGTGCGGATCCCGGACTCCGGCAAGCGCATCCGGTCCATCCATGTGCGTCTCCTTCTTAGCCCACATGTGAGTATGGGTCCTCGACTTCCGGCAAGGCGCTCCTCAAACCTGGGTGTCCCCCCCCTGGAGGAAGTTATGTACGGGGTAGTACTTGCCCCCGATGTCTCCCACGCCATTGGCCAACAGCCGGTCAGGGGCGTTTCCTTGTTATTTTGTAGTGCCTGATCACCATGTATACGAGGCCCGCCGCAAGAAGGATACCGACTATGGGGAAGATGACCTTGTGCTCGAATCTTGCGAATCGGTGTCTGAACGCGAGAAATTCGTACCCGAAGAGATAGCCGATGCCTCCCCAGGTTGCCACTGAGAACAAGGCAGAAAATGCATCGGCGAGGATGAACCTGATGAAAGACATTCTCATGATGCCGGCCACGATGAAAAGCTCGGCCCTGAGACCCGGCAGGTGGCGGCCCAAAAGGATATAGGGGGTGCCTCTCATGGCGAACTTGTATTCTAGGCGTTTAACCCTTTCCGGGGTGAGGAGGAGTCTGAAGGGCCTGTGCGTCACGACCTTCCGGCCATATTTCTTGCCCGCCCAATAGAGGATGATATCTGCGATCAGAAGGCCCGAGTAAACGGCAAGAAAGGCGGGCACTGCTCTTATAACGCAGTGGGACAGAAGAAGACCGGCGAGAACGAAGGTGACGTCCTCGGGAAAGGGGAAGCCCACGCCTCCGAGGATCAAAAGACAGAAAAGCCCGACATAGTGAAACTGGAAAGCAAAATTGAAGGCGTTCATGCGTTCGAGCCTGAAGTCATAGCAGAAAAGGACACATTGCATTTTCTACCCGTTCCGGACACTTGTCAAGAGCGAAAAAGGGGAGGGCGGGAACAAGGCCCGTCTACAGCCGGAGAAGGGGGCCACCTGCTCTTGAGCGATTCAGGCATGACTTGACCAGCCCCGGACGTGAGGTTTTTTTTGGGGTGGATTTCGCTTAGATCGTATCCTGGTATTGGGAGGCTACCCTTTGAAAGTTGCAGTACGCGACAAGAAAGGCTTCCACGACTTCGGGGTCGAAAGCCTTGCCCGACTCCGATCGTATCAGCTCTACGGCCTTCGATTCTTCGTAAGCCTCCTTGTAGCTTCTCTGCGAGCAGAGGGCGTCATACACGTCGGAGACGCTCACGATGCGGGCCAGGGCCGGGATTTCTTCGCCCCGTTTACCTGTCGCCCCTTCCCCGTTACCCTTGTAACCGTTCGTCGGCTCGCCGGTTGTCAGGTCTATATGGCCGGGGTATCCTTTTCCGTCCCACCGCTCGTGGTGGTTCACCGCGACGAGAAAGGCCACCTCGTCGAAATCCGAGCGCTTGTCGAAGAAGAAGCTCGCGCCGAGGCGCGTATGCTCTTTGACGATCTTGAATTCCGATTCGTCGAGCCTGCCGGGCTTTTTCAGGATTCCATCGGGTATGCCTATCTTCCCGATGTCGTGAAGCATAGCCGCCATTCTGAGGATGTCCTTGGTCTTCTCTATCTCCCCCTCGTCGTAGTTTTTTGCCCGCGCCCATGTTTCATAGATCTCGACCGCGTAGCCGGCCACCCTGTTCACGTGGCCCCCGGTCTCTTTCGGGTCGTGCATCTCGGCCATCTTGATCATTCGAAGGATAATCGACCGTGTCAGCTGGGCCCTTTCGAGGGTCGTGGCCGCTATGTTCGCAAAATATCGCAGATGAAATCCGACCTCTTCGGGGAACGGTATTACATTTCCGGACGGGTCGGTGGCATTGATTAACTGGAGCACGCCGGTGACCTCGCCGTTGTTCAACAGGGGAAGGGAGAGGATGGAGCCGGTCCGATACTCCGACATTTTATCGAATTCGGGGTTGAAGGCATAAGTGGAACCGGGCGGCAAGCGATAAGCGTCAGCGATGCTGAGCGCCCGGCCGGTGGTGGCCACGAAACCGACGATGGACGAGTTGTTGAGGGGCACCGTATAGCGTGTATGGAAAAGCTTTCTGCCGGGACTTAGCCGCTTTTGGAGCGTGTCGTTTTGCACGCACCTGAAACTCAGTTTGTCGTCCTCCTTTACGTAGATCGATCCGCCATCAGCCCTGGTGAATGCGCGGGCCTTGGTCAGGATCTTGTCGAGAAGAAGATCGACATCTTTAGTGCGGTTGATCTCGGTGCTGAGATCGATGATTTCCTGAAGGGCTGTTCGATCCGTTTCCATAAAAAGACAATCGCAATTGTAAAGCAATTGCTCTAAAATGTCAACGATATTCCGGTAAAAACATAGGTTTTGAGCCTGTAAACGGGCAAGGACGTCACGAAAAATTGACAGCCGGGAGTGGCATGGCTGCACGGCTAAAAAAGGGGGTCTTTGTGATAACAACTTATATCTTAAAACTAAGAGACTAGGAAAAACTTCTTGACAAGCGTTTGTCATTGTTCTACATTTTGTCGATTCACACATTCTAACGTTTCAACACAAGGGGTAGGCCCAAAATCCCTTGGCAGGATGGAAAGCCGTGGAAACATACAAGGGTTTTTCCTTCGTGTCCATGGATTTTCGGCTCGGCCCGAAATGTTCGAGCGGATCGTCCCCTTCTTGAAGGGGTAGGCTCGACTTTCGGAAAGATGCCTCAAAGAGCCTCGAACCCTAGGCTGGCGCGCGCATCGGGCATGCACTGAAAGCGGCCCGTGACTCTTTCCGGAGATAATCCTCCCTGATGCTTCGGACAGTCCCGGACCCGGCAATACTGCCGCAAAAACTTTCCCTGCACACACCGCACGCGTGCTCCTTAGGGAGTTGGGCATAAGGGGATAAGGCACGAAATCGAAAGGCACGATACGGTTGTATCTACTTCCCTGTCTCTTCTTCGCCTTCATTCTCCTTGCGGCGGCGTCCGCCTTCTGCCAAACCCCCTTCGAGGCAGGGATGGAGGAATTTACGAAGGAGAACTACGAAGAGGCTCTCGGCTTTTTTCTTAAAGCCCGGGAGCTCGAGCCCCAATCGACGAAGGTGGCCTATTTCCTGGGGCTCACCTATAAGAAGATGGAGAACTATAAAGAGGCAGTTCCCTGCTTGAAAGATTCAGTGATTCATGAGCCGAAGATAAAGGAAGGCCTTCTGGATCTTATCGACACTCTCACCCACCTCGGTGAAGTCGACGAGGCGATGAAATGGGTGGCAGTGGGCGAAAAGGAAGGCATGGGCTCGGGGAAACTCTACTTCCTTAAGGGGGTCGCTCTGGCCCGGGAGAAAAAGTACAGAGAGGCAATAGATTCTTTCGAGAAGGCCAAAGAGAGCGAACCGGACCTCGGTCAGGCGGCCGACTACCAGATCGCCACTGCTTACATGAGCCTCGCAGAATGGAAGCAGGCGCGCACGCGGCTCAGGGAAGTGATCAGCGCCGATCCCGACACGGAACTCGCCGCCTCTGCCAGGCAATATGAGGGCCAGGTCTCGGAGAAGATCGAGCAGGAGGCCCCTTTTCATTTTGCCACGGACTTCGGGTATAAGTACGATACCAACGTGGTCGTAGCCCCTTCTTCCGGGCCTTACGCGGACCTTCTGGCCCAATCGATCTCCAACCAGCGGGATACTGCCCTCAATCTCACAGTCCGCGCTGCCTACATCGCCCCGTTCTCTTTCGTGGGGCCTTTCAGCTTTTCGGCCCAGTACGCCGTCTCGGCCGACCGCTACTTCCGTCTGGATGACTTCAACTCCATGACGAGCGCCCTCGCCGTGGTCCCGGGTTACACTTTCAGCACCTCCTCTCTGACGCTGCCCGTGACCTATTCCTACACCTGGCTTCAGAGGAGCAAAGGCGATGATTTTCTGAACGATATAAACTGGTATACGGATACCCGCTACTTCCAGCAAATAGGTGTGGCCCCCACCTTCCGCCAATCCCTCGGCTCGAAGGACATGGCAGAGTTCTCCGTCGGCTATCTCGACAATAAGTATTTCGTCGACCTCACGAGTGACTTTGACTTAACCACCGATCCCCGGGAGAACAGAGACGGGCACACAAGCTTCGGCTCCATCGGCTGGAGTCATTCCTTCGGCGGCAAGTCCCTCTTCAGTGCGAAGTATTCCTATCTCGACGAAGAGACGAAAGGGGGCAACTGGTCCAACAGGAGCAACAGGTTCGATCTCTCTTTTTCCGCTCCCATCAAGGGCCCCTGGAGTTACCGGCTCTCCGGCTCCGCTGCCTTCTCCAACTACAACTTCAATCCCACCTTCGACATGAAGAGAGTCAACAATACCTATGACGGCGGAGTGGATCTCATTTACGCACTTGCCAAGAACGTGGATATAATCGGCCGCGGCGAGTTTATAAGGGACAAGTCGAATATTAGCCTGTATGACTACCGGAGACAGATATACTCCCTTACGGTGGAATACAGGTACTAGGGTCCATACACGGCGAAACGACTAGAGGCGGATCATGAATAATTCCGGTACAAGGTTTCAGGGCTTAAGAACGAGAGGGGCCGCAGTATTGATATCGAAAAGGGCGACTGCCCTTGCCCTCCTCTCCTTTTTTATGTTGTGCGGACCGGCCTTCGCAGCCCCCTGTGGCAAGGTTACCTACGTGGAAGGGCGCATCGACGTGCTCCACGTGAACGCTAACCTTGCCGTGGCAGTCTCCCAGGGCGATCCCGTCGAAAAGGGGGATATTTTCAGGGCAAAGAGCAAGAGCAAGGCGGAGATCACCCTTTCCAACCGGAACATTCTGCGCATAGGCCCGGGCACGAGGATCGAGATTACCGAGGCCGAGGCGGGTACGGCGAGCAATAGCAGCGTCGTGCGCCTTTTCAGGGGAAAAGTCCAGGCGATCGCCCCGGATGAGCTTGTGAAGAAGACCGTGGCCCTTGCCGAGGGAAGAAAGTTCGAGGTCCACACCGAAAATGCCGTTGCCGGAATAAGGGACACCAACATGCTCGTGAGCTATGAAGGGGGCGTGACGAGCGTGATCTTCCTCTCCGGTAAAGGATATCTCTATAATCCGGACATGCCCGCCAACACTATAACCCTCACCTCGGGGTATATGTCCATCGTCACCGGAACCGGCACTACTCCAACTCCGGCAACGCCGGCGAACGACGAGCAGGTGAAGTATATCCTGCTTCTCGTGACGCCGCCTCCGGGATCGGACCAGGACAACGGGGGCCCGGCCGCGGATAATGGCGGAGGCGTAGGCCAGGGACCGCAGGTTGCAGGCGGCGGGTCGGATGAGCAGGGGGACGACGTCTCCGGCGCAGCCGGACCCATACCTCTCCAGTTCCCAACTGGGAACATCGCGGTCTCCTTTGACGTAAGCACCTTTCCGCCGGTGCCTCCTATAATAGTACCTCCTCAGACGGTGCCACCCAAGACTGCGGGCGGCAATACGCAGACGGCCACGACGCCCGTTACGGTTGTAACTCCTCCCACGATAACGGTGACGAGCCTCTACCTCGGCCAGGACGCGGGCACGAGCGCTTCCTATAATTTGTCGACAGGAACCATCAATGCCGGCAGCGAATACATCGGCTATGCGGGCGTAGGCACCTTCAACCACAGCGGGGGCTCGAACATCGTGAGCGGCTCTATCTTCATGGGCGGGGCCGCCGATGTGACAGGTGGCACGGGTGCCTACAACCTGAGCGGCGGAACGCTCTCCGTGGGGGGGAACATCTATGTGGGCTACAACCTGCCCCTGACCGATGGTTCGGCCGTCTTCAACCAGGGCACGCCTGTCTACAGCAATGGCGTCTGGAGCACCCCTGCGGGAAATGCCCAGGTGACTGGCAGTCTCTACATAGCGGGAAGCCCCGATAATACAAGCGGGAGCGGCACTTACAACCTTTACAACGGCACCTTGACGACGGGGTCCACCTATGTGGGCTTGAGTACGACGTCGTGGTGGGAGAGCAGCGGCGTCTTCAACCAGGGTACACCTGTCTCCCTTTCAGGGGCAGGGTCGTATACGCCTCCAGGGGGTAGCTTCACCACGGGGAACTTATATGTCGGTGGCGGCCAGGGCGGCACGTGGGGCGTCGGCTATTACAACCTGAACGCGGGTACCCTTACGGCGACCAACGAGTATATAGGTGATTCGGGCCTGGGCACGTTCAACCAGACCGGCGGTACCAATACGACGGGGAGCCTTACCATCGGCCCCTATGGCATGTACAATCTGATCGCGGGTACTTTGAGCACGAACGGCCTGACCCTTAACATGGGGGGAGCAGGGATTTCTCCCGGTTATGGCGCGTTCCTTGCCGGTCTGCCCGCCGGCAACCCTGTGGCCGCGCCCGTTACGTGGGTCAGCATTGGCGATATCACGGGGAGCTGGGACTCTGTCTCCAAAAACTGGCAAACTACAGGCGGCGGTCTCACTATAGAGACGAGCACGTTCCTGGCGCTGGCCGAAGATCCGACAGGGGCAGGGGCCGCGCTGCTCAACAAGCTCAATATACCGGCCGCGGAAGTCGGCCGGGCAACCCTGTCCGGCTCTGCCGCATCCGGGGGCAACTCCCTGAGCGTGAACATGAGCAACGCCATCTTCTTTGCCCCGACGGGAGGCCAGGCCCCGCAGCTCTGGGCGAGCGGGTCGGTGACGGGCACCTATGCGGGCAACCCGGTGGCGCTCAAGAGCGTGACCATTTCGAGCGCGGGAGGGGGCCTGAGCGCGGCATTCCAGCCGGCCCTGTGGAACCAGAGCACGAGCCAGTGGCTTGCGCAGATAAAGAACGGCACAGGGACGCTGCCTGCGAGCACGAACCCGGGGGCGTATAAGAGTCCCATAACGTTCCAGGGAGTGGCAGCAGGGACACTGGGGGCGGCAGGCACGTTCAGCGGAACAGCAGCAGGGACCGCTGCGAAGAAATAGGAGCAGTGCAGGCTTCTCCGTGCGGTAAGAGGTGTGTGGCCGTTCCCGGGGAAAAGCAGAGAAGCGAAGAAAAAAGCTAAAGACGGTTTAAGGCCGTTTGTGGGTAAGGGAGAGCCGCATGGCGAATTGTGGAATCGGAAGTACGTTATGCCTGGGCACGCGGCGAGACCGCTCCGACGCTGCTTAAGAAATCTTCGACTATTCCGTTTGTGAGGCTCGACTTTCACGCTGATCGTCACTTTTTTCCGCTTAGCATGGTTCTCAATATTCAGGAAGAGGTTACGGAAGAGACGGTACTCGACT
>CAVVPU010000197.1:0-5244 GCA_963750015.1 uncultured delta proteobacterium
CAGTTCCCCGTAGAACTGCTTGGCGGCTGCGATATCCGGCGTCACCAATTGCACGAATATAAGCTTGCCCATATGGTGCTCCTGGCTGGTGGGCTCAACAATCGCCGGCAGATGGAGCGGTGCGGCCATGACGGGCATGGCACACGCAACGTAGAGAAGTGCGGCGAGCAACCCTCGCCTGAGAAAATGTCCGGCCCGATGAGGCTGCACCCTTTGCGGCCCGATTTGATTTGGTATTGAGTCGATCAGGTTTGAGCTGCGTTGCTCATGCATCATGGTCTCCACGTGGTGCTCTTTAATAGAACGTCCTAGTCCAGGCAAATAGACCTGCCTCATCTCTTTACCACCAGGACGGGAGTTTTTATATCCCTGTGGATTACACCATAGGCGACGCTTCCGAGGACTGCGGCTGCCAGAGCACTTCTTCCATGGGAACCCATAACAATCAGGTCTGCTTTCGTCCTCTCAGCCTCTTTCACAATAGCCTCGACAGGGTGTCCTGCCGTGACGATGTTTTTTGATTTGATACCAAACTTATCGCACCGTTTCTTTACTGCTTCGCCATGTTTCTTGGCAGCTTCCTTGAGAGAACTCTTCATAGATTCCAGTTCCCGCGCCGTGACAAACGTGTCGGAAGATGCCCTGCCCATAAATGAGTTCCAATCGAATACGCAAAGGACAATTATTGATGCCTTCAACTGTCTTGCGAGTTCCACCGCATACCGCGCTGCTTTTTGAGCGGTCTTTGACCCGTCCGTCGGCACAAGGATTTTTGAAATCATCTATTCTCCTTTCGAGTCACCAACTATTGAGACTATCTCCTCGTCCGCCGACACGGATCGGGAAGGCCATGCTGATGCCCGGCGACTGATACGTATACGGGTTATAGACGAACGGCGGCGGCACATAGACAGGCGCAGGCGTGATCCTGACCTTGGCAGGGGGCTCTTTGACGGGTGCTTCAACACCGTCGGATCGATCGGTCGCGATGGAGGTTCCCGGACCTTGGTCTCCCGAGGCCGCCCACGTTGGACCCGGACTTGCGAGAACCATGAAAGCCGGGAGCACCACGGCAGCAGCGAGTGCAACTGGATAAGTGAACCGGCAGACAACTTGTTTCATGATCTGTCTCCTTGTGAGTTACCGGGTTTATACTATTACGGTCGATCTATAAGACCCTTATATTCCTCATTATCTCCGAATAGCCCGGTAGGCCATCAGGGGTAAGGTTACTTCTGCCATGTGTGCCGACTCTTCTCAGCCTCCCCCATCAGCTTCCTGGCCTGGGTCATGATATCTTTAACCTTCCGTGGGTTCATCCCGGCTATTCTCTCTAACCCCTTTTTTTCTGCACCGGCAACCTTGGCAATCGTGTCATAGCTTGATTCGACTAAGCGCCGCGCGAGGACTTCCCCTACGCCTTTCAGTTTTTGCAGCTCCTTCATTTGTTCCTTCATAGCATCCTCCCTTGATCTTTCATCGCGCGCAAAATAACGTAAACATTAAAATGCAACGGTGCACGGGCCTCCTTATGCACTTCACGCCGACAGAGCCTCCCGCGAGTGACTTTTCAGGTTTCGCGGCTATTTTTCCACCCCTCACCGGCCGCTCAGGCTTTCTCGTCGATTCCGGACGGACTCATTGCACCATGCCGGGGGGAGTCGAAGTTGTTCATGTAACGGATGAAGCAACGTCGCCACCTCCCCTTTCCTTCTTCATTTATAGGGGTTATGTTACTATGGTTATAAGATATGGGAATTATTATGCAAGGCAAAACAAATGAGGCGAATCGTGTTCGTCAAAAAAAGAGTCGGTCAAACTCGCCGGCCGATCGCTCGGCTTGTCGGCTTCCGTCCACTTAAGACAATAAGAGATTCCTTTTCCGGTCCAGCTCCAAACATTGGCTTAAACCTATCGGTCATGAGTTTTAATATCCGGCGTGGGACTGCGCGGGACGGAAGAAATCACTGGATGTATCGCCGGAATCTCGTGCATGAGATCTTGAATCAATATCGCCCGGATGTTTTGGGCCTCCAGGAAGCGTTAGACTTCCAAATTTCTGAAATCCGCGCCATGCTGCCCGGGTATGAATGCGTCGGCGCCGGAAGCTTGGGCGGAAGCAAAGGGTTGCATAACGCCATCTTTTACGATGCGGGTCGGTTCGCACTCGCTGAGGAAGGGACCTTTTGGCTGTCAGACACACCCGATGTCCCGGGATCGAAAGGGTGGGGAAACATAATCCCGCGAATCTGCACCTGGGCACGGCTGATTGAACGAGAATCTCAGCAAGCTTTTTATTACTATAATGCACATTTGGATCACATTTCCCAACGTTCGCGAAAGAAAAGCGTTATCTCTATGATCCAGCGCATTTGTGCCCGGCCTTCTCCGGACCCTTTTGTCTTGGCCGGTGATTTTAATGCGAGAGAAAGGGGTGCTCCTATAGGCTATTTACGAGGCAAGGTCCCTTTGACCATCAAACCGGGAGCTAAGGCGCTCAATCCTATCCCTTTGATTGACGCCGTCCGCGTGCGATATCCGAAGAATCGAAATACCGCCACCTTCCACGGGTTCCGCCGACGTTTCTTCCGTTTCAAGCTTGACTACATCTTTGTCCCTTCTTCTGTGCGGGTCATCGACGCAGAGATTATTCAACTGCAACGGGATAAGTGCTACCCCTCTGATCATTTTCCTCTATTTACCCGGATCGGTTTACCGGTAGACGTTGTCTCTTCAGATTGCCGCTCCTTTTTCGAAGAGGCCGTTAACCATTAGACGGCGCGGTTACTGATGTACAAGGGCCTATCGTGCTTCGGGATAGAAGACACGGGGGTCAGACTCCACCCGGAATGGGGTGGGCTGACCCCCCCTGCTTTTTGCCAGGCTTCACCTGCCTCAAGCAGGCTCTAGCTTCCCTTACTTCGAGCAGTTCATCGAAGAGGGCGCGGTAATGCACCACCGCTTTGCGGAACTCCTCCGTGTCGGCTTGGCCGCGCTCATTGCGCACTACCAGCGCCTGTGCCAATAGTAGCCGCCGCCCCCGCCGAATACGAGGAATAAGACAACTACCAAAAAGATCAGCATTAAGGTTGTCATTATTTTCACCTCCATTCTTTAGAAGTTTTATCAACTTCTAATGTGATTCTACACCTAACATATGCACTATAATCTCTCACGTCAAGGGGTCAAACTCTGTCTTACGGTGATGCCCTGTGGCCCTCGGTCCATTGACACCGCCCGCGTAAGGCCGAGGCTTTTCCATAGGAGCATCGACCCTCTTCCTCCCTTGACGAGACCTAAACCCGCGGTTATATTCCGACCGGGTTATGAGCGCATGCCCTGATTAGTTCCCGACAATGATCTGCAGAGGGAACGGATGGGTGTGTTGTCAGCAGATGGAGGTGCAACATGGAAAAGGATGCAAGAGAGACCGTAAGAAGCGGTGTGGTCAAGGTTCTCGGGGGCGCGAAAGAGGCGGCGGTGGGCGCCGTCGATGTGGTGACCACGACGACAGTAAAGGCCCTCGAGGGAGTAAAGGACGTGGGGGCCTCCCTGAGCGGAATCCTGGTATCTGCCATATCGGGGGCAATCAAGGCGACAGGTGAGATAGGAGGAAATGTTACCACGGTCGCGACCAATTCGGTCGTCGGGGCGCTCAAAGGCGTTCATGAGGTAGCGACGGTTACCACCGAGGTAGTGAGTGATACTGTCAGGGGCGCCATCAAGGGGACGGCGGACATCGGTGGCGATGTTGGGTCTGTCGCGAAAGGCGCGATTGTCGGAGCTATTCTCGGCACGAGAGATATCGCGGTGTCATCCGAGGCGGCAGCGTCCGAGGCGGCAAAGGGGTTAATAAGAGCCGTTTCCGAAGTAGGGGCTGACGCGGGTCTCGCGGCGAAGAATGCCGTCAAAGGCGCTATAGGAGGAGTGGCACAGACAAGTGGCAACCTTGCCTCTGTCATCAAGGAGACGACGAAAGGACTCGTACTGGCAACCACCGAGGTTGGGGGCGATGCGTCTGCCATCGCCAAGAACGCGGTAATCGGCGCGATCGAAGCTGCCAAAGAGATCGGGCTATCTGCCGAAGCGGCTTCGTCGGCTGCGGCGACAGGAGCGATAGAGGCGGCCGAGACGATCGGCGGCAAGACGGCAACGGCGGTTCGTAAGGCCGTAACCGGCACTATTGCCGGCATAACGGTAGCGGCCAAAGAACCGTTCAGAAAGGAGAGAGAAAAGGCACATACACGTGACCGGCGTGTCGCCTGATGCTCCTTACGGTGGCGCGTTACCGCGCGGACAGGACCATCGAAGGAACAGACCTTGGTTTGGCGGAGGCCGAGGGATCGTATCAGACCATGGCGGCATTCTTTCGGTTCGCACGGAAAGCAGAATCGCGGCAGGCACGCCACGATATCTCCTCGCAGCCGTAAGCCGCAGCGAAACCGAAAAAGGAATAAGTCAAGACGGGAGGCGGGCCTTTCGGCCCGCCTCCTTTTCATCCGGTCATTGCGGGAGAAATCGGACCCGTAAGAAGCGCGTTGAATACTCTGTGCTTTACAATCTGTACACCAATGGTGTACGATGGAGTAATGTGACGGCATACTCAGTTCGCGAAAACGGGCAGAGTTTCGGGATCGGATAGTCCCGGGCAGTCCGATTTCCCTCAAAGCCAGCATTCGCCACTTGCACACGTCGCATAAAGAGAGGAGACATGACCAGACGAAAGGGCTCTACCGCTCGCAGCGGCACCTCCGAGCCACATCGATCGTCCGGTCTACGCGCGAAGGCAGAGAAAGCCCTCGCAAAAAAAGGCGTCGGTAAAATGCCCCCTGTCGATGCCGAAAGGCTCGTCCAAGAGCTTCAGGTGCACCAGATCGAGCTCGAAATGCAGAATGAGGAGCTCATGAGGGCCCAATCGGAGATCGCCGCATCCCGCGAAAAATACGTCGATCTCTACGACTTCGCCCCCGTTGCCTATTTCAGCTTCGATCCAAACGGAATAATTACCGATCTGAACCTGAGGGCATCATCTCTGATCGGCATCGAACGCGCCCGTCTGGTCGGCACGCCCATCTTTCTTTACCTGGACCCTCAAGACAGGGACACCTTTTTTGCCCATTGTCGCACGACACGGAATTCCGATCACATCGAAAGATGCGAGCTGCATTTTCAGCGCAAAGACGGATCATGCGTTCCCGTATCGATGGAGAGCTTAGCCCTGTCGGGCCCGATGGGACTACGCTT
>CAVVPU010000198.1:0-4437 GCA_963750015.1 uncultured delta proteobacterium
GCGGTCTCAAGACGCTGCCTCTCAGGATGGACAGGCAGCAACAGAACGCACAGGCCATCGCCGAATGGCTCGGGAGCCAGCCCCACGTCACCAACGTGCTCTATCCGGGTCTTCCGACCCATCCCGGCCATGCGCTTTTGAAAAGCCAGGCGTCGGGTTTCGGCTCGATCGTCTCTTTCGAGGTCGACGACGCCGACCTCGTCAAAAGGATGCTCTCCAAGGTCAAGGTGTTTCTCTTTGCCGAAAGCCTCGGCGGAGTCGAATCGCTCATCACCCTCCCTGCCGTCCAGACCCATGTAGACGTGGACGAGGAGATCCGATGTAAGGTGGGGATCAGCGACCGGCTGCTTCGGCTGTCGATCGGGATAGAAGCGGCGCACGATCTCATGACCGATCTGTCGTCGGCCCTGAACGCTTGATACCCGGATAGGCAAGGAGAGTAATCGAGAATGGACTACAAGACAAGAATACTTCATACGGGTAAAGACAAAGACCCCCACACGGGGGCGTCGAGCATTCCCATTCACCAGGGCTCGACTTTCGCGCAGGACGATCCCCTCGTCTTCGGCTCCTATGATTACGCGAGAAGTGCCAATCCGACGAGGGACGCATTGGAACACATGATAGCAGTCCTGGAGGGTGGCAGCCAGGGCTTCGCCTTCTCATCCGGCATGGCCGCCATATCGTCCGTTCTCCTGCTCCTGAAATCAGGCGATCACATCGTCGTGGGCGAGGACGTCTACGGCGGAACCTACCGGGTCATCACCAAGCTTTTCGATCGCTGGGGCCTGCACCACACCTTCGCCGACATATCGACTGCCGATAAAGTGCGGGCGGCAATCGAGCCGGACACCGTTGCCATCCTTGCCGAAACGCCCTCCAATCCGACCCTGAAGATCACCGACCTATCGGGGATCGTGGAAGTTGCCCGGGAAAAGGGCATTCTCACCATCATCGACAACACCTTCATGAGTCCCCTCCTCCAGAGGCCCCTGGATCTCGGCTTCGACATAGTGGTCCATAGCGCCACCAAGTTCCTGGGTGGCCACAGCGACCTCATTGCAGGGGTGGCTGCAACCAGGGACGATACGTGGGGGAAACGGCTCAGGCCTATCCAGAATGCCTTCGGGGCCGTTCTCGGTCCTCACGATTCGTGGCTCCTCATGAGGGGAATCAAGACCCTGGCGCCGAGGATGGAAGTGCAGCAGCGGGGTGCGATGAGGATAGCTTCGTGGTTGTCCCGTCACCCGCAGATACGGAAGGTGTACTATCCCGGCCTCGAATCTCACCCGGGCAAAGAAGTGCACGACCGGCAGGCGTCGGGCCCAGGCGCCGTCGTCTCCTTCGAGCTGGCGTCCGTGAGCGCGGCCCATACCTTCATGAGATCGGTCACCCTTCCCCTGCTTGCGGTGAGTCTGGGGGCCGTTGAAAGCATTCTCTCCTACCCCACCACCATGTCCCACGCGTCCATGTCCGCCCAAGAGCGCCTTTCCAGGGGCATCACCGACAGCCTCGTCAGGTTGTCGGTCGGTCTGGAAGACCCGGAGGACCTGATCGAGGATTTCGAGCAGGCCCTGGCAAAGGCAGCGGAGTAGAGATCCTCTTGAGCCGCCTTGGGACCTTCAAATTTTCAGACGGTCGATGTCGAGGGTGAGCCGTTCTACAGTGTAGTCAATCGAATTCTCGCCGGCCGCTTTTACAGTTACCGGAAATGTGCAGTTCTTCGCAAAGGCAGCCATGAGATTTGCGGCCACGGGCAGAGCCCCCTCACCCGTTTCCCCGACAATCAACCCGGAAGGCCCGGTGAACGAGAGAGGCTCGACAAAAAGGTGTTCTGCCCTTCCGAGCGCCCGGAGGCGTTCGTTCTCATCTTTATTGCGTCCCAAAACGACCTTCGTCGTATCCGACAAACGGAAGTGGCGCCCTAGCTTGAGCAGGGCCGCATCGCTCATAGTGCAATCGGGATTGAACCGAAAAAGGTCGCGGAGCTTCTCGGCAAAGACACGATCGGTGAGAAGGCATCCCCCGGCCGGGCAACTGAACTCCTTGAGATCATACTCCCCTGCGAGCTTGTATTGCCCCTTCCGAGACCTGCCGGAAAAATCGAGAAGGCGCTCCCTGTCGATGATCCCCACCTTCTCCGGGATAGTCGGGGGAAAGTGGCGGGCGGACAAGGGCCTTAGGATGAGACCTTCGAGGCCGCTCTCTTTTTCGATGAGATCCATAGCTTTCCTGTGCTGTGACATGGGCCGCTGCCCCAGCACTTCTCCGGTGATGACAAAGCTCGCGCCTACTTCCTTCATGAACTCCACGGTCTTCTTCAGCATGAATATCCGGCAGTCTATACAGGGGTTCATGTTGCCGCCATATCCGTGGAGGGGTGACTGGAGCATCTTCAGATAGTCCGCGCCTTTGACCCTCACTGTGACTTTCACTCCCAGCTCTTCCGAAGATCTCAGGGCCTGGATGCCGCACCCTTTCTGAGGTCCATGGGAGCAGTTGCAAAAGGGTGAGGTAAAATGGAGCGCTACCACTTCTACACCCTGGTCTTTGATAAGCTTCGTGGCAAGCGTGCTGTCGAGCCCTCCTGAGAGCAGGGAGACGGCTTTTCTGTTCATCCTTCCTCCTGAATTGGAATGCCCATGGCCGCGGCACGGTCGCAGAGATCGGCAAGGGTGACCGAGTCGAAGAAGAGCATCAGCCGCCGTGATGCCTCAGTCCACACGTCCCGCGCGACACACCCTTTCGCCCGGCTGCACCCTTTTACCCGGTCGTCCGGTTCCACGCAGAAAACGAGTCTCACCGCTCCTTGGGTAGCCCTGAGTACGTCGCCTAACGTAATCTCTCCCGGGCTCCTTGCCAGAGAATAGCCGCCCTCCACGCCCCTGACGCTCCTGACCAGATTCGCCCGCTTCAGTTTCACTAGAATGACTGACAGGTACCTATGGGGAATCTCCTGGCGCGCTGCGATTGCCCCGGTATGCATGAGCGGCGCCCCCACGCCGTAGTAGGCCATATCAAAAAGGGCTCTTACGCCGTGGCTGCCGGCTTTCGATATTTTGATCATTTTTCGTTCTCTTTTGATAATTCTACGAACAGTGAAGCTCATAAGTCAACAATGCGGGAAAAAGCCTACTGTTTTGATTAACAAAGCCGGATACTGCCTTCCGACGACGACTAAATCGGAGGAAACACACGTGGAGACCGATAACGAAAAAAGGGGCAAAAGGAGCAGAGTGCTCTTCGTTCTATATGTCGGTGGGACTATGACGCTTTTCATTGGTAATATTGAACCACGGCCTGTTGATCCAATTCTAACCTTGTAGGTGGATGCCCGTAACCCAAGCAAATCGCTTTTACTGACGATTTCGAGGAACGCTTGAAGGGCCAACAACGGGCGGTACGAACACCTCCGTCACTTCCATGTAGGCGCCCGATTGCCGGACCACCGAAGGCACCGCCTGGATTTTGAACACCTCGATCAACTTGGTGCTCGCGTAGAATACCGGACGCTTGAGGGACCTGGAGAGCTCGCTGTAGGAGCCGTCCGTCAGAAGAAGGGTGACCTGAGCATCTTTGGCGTAGGATGATTCCTCGAACCAGCGGATGTGCTCGGGCCGTTTCCCGTTGAGGATGACGAGCGTCCTGGGATAGGCCACATAGCTAAGAGGGTTGAAGGTATACCCGGAGGGATACACGATGTTCCCCTTGTCGTCTTTGAGGTCTCTTTCGAGGGTGTAGGTCATGTCCACGAGGAACGTGCGGTCCTTTCGGGCAGGACTGATCGCCTTCATCTCCTTCACGTCGTCCGGGGCGAAGTTCTTCGCCTTTTTCACGAGGGCGTTTCGGTCCACCGCCTTGGAGAAATCGACCGACTTCGCCTTCTCCTCCAGTTCCTTGAGAGCGTCCTTCTCGACGATGTCGTAGACCGCGCCGAAGGTACCGAGGTCCCTGGCCGCGGCCGTAGACGCTAGAAGCAGGCAGAAAAATGCCGCCGCAAGGACGCGGCGCGAGGCAGGCTCCTTCGCCGTCATCTTCACGGCCCGGATCGGGAACGATAGAGCTGTGAGTATGCGCGAGACAACGGTTTTCATACCAGCCCCCCTATTGTTGTTGCTGGACGCTATTGTAGTAGGTGTTTATTTTATCAGACACATTTTGCCGGATGGTGGACTGCACCTGCGTCTTGATGTCTCCAAAGTACTCGGACAAGTCCATCTTCGAGAAGTCGAGCATCTGGAACTCCGTCGACGTGAACCCCCGGCAGTCCGCGTTAGCGGGGCCGTCATCGGAAGCGACGCCCCATGGATTCGGGTTGAAGGACTTGAGCTGAGGCCGGCCCTGTTCCTGTATGATGCGGGCAAGCTTCGAGTTGAAACAGCAGAACGCCTCACTCTTAGCAATACGTAACTGAAAGTTGAGTAGGTTCGGAGAAGA
>CAVVPU010000199.1:0-19507 GCA_963750015.1 uncultured delta proteobacterium
GCGCAGACGGGGAAATTCGTGATACGGGAGAGTACAATTGGGAATTATTCACTGCTACAGGCAGCAATGTACTCGACATTGCGTGGACGATCCCAGCCGGCTCACTGCCGGTGATAGACTTTGACGGCGCCCTCAACACCCACAATATCACCGATAACTGGACCAATGATATGGTATCAGGCACCTTCAGCAACGGTACTGATAGTCCCGTCCCCATCCCCGCCAGCCTGCTTCTTCTGGGTCCGGGGATCGCCGGTCTCGCCGCAGTGAGGAGAAGGTTCGAGAAGTAGACTATATCCCATGACTCTTCAGGGCAGGGCCGGCAAATGGCCCTGCCTTTTTTGTTTTCGCTCAGCCTAACGATTACCACAACGAGCGGTCGACAAAGGCGGCGCCAAGGAGAAGCAGAAATTCTGTCCATGACCTCTCTTCCCTTCACGGAGGAGCCCCCTCTAGGGCTCCTCCCGCCTTGCCCTTCGGGCGTATGGGGCCGGCGAGTCTGACTATTTGGCGTCCCCTCCCTGATCCAGCACCCTGCGGATCGCCTCCGCCATTTCTTTCTTCCCAATAGGTTTTGTCACGATTCCCAGGATGCCGGCCTTCTTTGCTTCCTCGGGGGAGACCGTTTCGCTGTAACCCGTGCAAAGCATGATCGGCATCTGCTTTTTGATGGCAAGAACTTCTTTCGCAAGGGTGAGTCCGGTCATGTCCGGCATGACTTGATCCGTCACCACAAGATCGAAGCTATCCTGATTCGCGGAGAAGATGCTTAATGCCTCCAGACTGCTGGTCAGGGCGGTCACGCGAAAGCCGTTTCGTTCGAGCATCATCTTCATCATCTCCGCGACGGCCGGTTCATCGTCCACAAAAAGTATATGTTCCTTCTTTGGCGTTGAAGAAGCCTCTTCCACCGTCGAAAGAGCATCGGTTTGCGGAAGAAGAATCGTAAAAGTCGAGCCTTTGCCGACTGCACTTTCCACCTCGATGGCGCCGTCGTAACTCTTCACGATCCCGTAGACTACGGAAAGCCCCATGCCGGGGCCCTGGGCCAGCCCCTTTGTCGTGAAAAAGGGCTCGAAAATTCGCTTTTGTACGTCGCTCCCCATGCCCATCCCCGTATCCTTCACGATCAGCTTCACGTAAGTGCCGGGTTTCATGTCTTTGGCGGGAAGCGAATCCGAGTCGAGGGTGACCGATGAAAGTCGGATGGAGAGCATTCCCCCGATCTCCTCCATGGCGTAGGCCGCATTGTTCGCAAGATTGATCAACATCTGCTGGACCAGTGACGGATCGACGAACACCGTATCCGACTTTGTCTTTATGTCGAGTTTCATGCGAATCGTGGCCGGAAAAGACGCCCTGAGCAGCTTGTAGGTCTCTTCCAGAAGCGGCGCCATCCGTACCTTTGTCCTTTGGCCTGCGCTTCTTCTGCTGAAGGACAGGATCTGTTTTACCAGGTCCCGTGACCGTTCGGAGGCCTCCAGTATTTGGTTGAGGTGCCTGCTTCGCCCCTCTTCGTCGACGTCATCGAGTGCAAGCTCCGCGTTGCCCATGATAACCGCGAGCATGTTGTTGAATTCATGGGCAATGCCTCCCGAGAGCGTGCCGATGGCCTCCATCTTCTGGGCCTGGCGGAGCCGTTCGTCAGCTTGCCTGGCCGCGGTGATATCGAGGTTGATCTCCATGATTGCCGCAGGATTCCCGGCGTCATCCCGCTGGAGGGCCTGGCGGCTCAGAACGGTAATTTTACGGCCGTCTTTCGCGGTGTGCTCCAGTTCTCCCTCCCACTTGCCGTCGCGCGTAAGAGCCGCCATCCGGTCGTCGCGAGACGCGGGGGATTTCGTCTTGAGCAGACGGTGGACCGCGGCGCCTTCGGCCTCATCGCTCGTCCAGCCGTACACCTCTTCGGCGCCGTGGTTCCAGAAAGTGATCCTGTTCTCCATGTCGACAACGATGATGGCGTTGTGGGCCAGTTCGAGCAGCTCCGCCTGACGCCTCAGCGCGTTTGTCCTCGCCTTGACCTTCTGCTCGAGCTCGTCCCGTGACGCCCGGAGCTCCTCTTCCATCCTCCCGCGCTCGGTGATATCGTGCCAGAGTGCCACGGCGCCGTTGACCTTGCCGTCCTTATAAAGGGGCACCGCGTGGGTCGAGATGACCCGTTCGCCCCCGTCGGGGGTCTCGACCCTGTAGGGCTGGCCGACAACCGTTTCGCCTCGCAAGGCACGGGATGTGGGAAGGTCGTCTGCCTCTACCGCGCTGCCGTCCAAATTCCTGAGCTTCACCATGTTCGCTATCCGGTCCCTCGTGAGCTTCGTCGCGTCGATGTTTGCGGTTCTCAATGCGGCCTGGTTGACCCTGACCGGCTTACCGTCGGCGTCGCACTCGATGATGGCGTCCGGAATCGCCGCGAAGACCGCCTCCAGTCGGGACTTGTTCTCGCGCAGCTCTTCCTCCATCAGTCTGCGTTCGGTGAGGTCGAAGTGGGTACCGACTATGCGCACGATAGGGCCGGCGGGCTGCCGCCTCACGGGAAAGCCCCTGGAGAGAATGTTTACATAGTGGCCGTCCTTGTGACGAAGACGGAACTCCATCTCATAGTCCCTCTCGCCCCGCAGGACGGCGTCCACCACTTCGCGCACCCGCGCCCTGTCCTCGGGATGGAGCAGACGCTCCCACGCGCCGGCGTTTGGCTCGATTTCGTCTTCTTCGTAACCCAGCATCGTCTTCCAGCGGGGGGAGTAGAAGACTTCGTTTGTTTCTATGTTCCAGTCCCAAACCCCCTCCTGGGCGGCTTTGAAGGCAAGGGCAAGACGTTCTTCGCTTGCCTTGAGCCTCTCATCGAGGGCGTGCCGGTAAAGGGCCGTCTCGATGGTTGCCGTAAGCTCGCGTTCGGACGCCGGTTTGACCAGATATCCATAGGGCGCAGTGACCTTGGCCTTTTCAAGAAGGGCTTCCTGGGAGTAGCCCGTCAGGTAGATAAGGGGGACTTCGGAGAAGGACTCGATCTGCTCGGCGGCCGTAATACCGTCCATAACGCCTGCGAGATTAATGTCCATGAGGATAAGATCGGGGTCGTGCGCCTTCGCGAGATCCAGTGCATCCTCTCCCGTTGCCGCCGGCCCAAGGACCGCATAGCCCAGGCGGGTGAGCGTGTCTTCGAGCTGGGCTGCCAGAATCCCGTCATCTTCGACGATCAGAATCTTTTCCCCTGCCATGGTCACCTCGTGTGGCTGAACGTGATAATAAACTTGGTCCCCCGGTACGGTCGAGCCCGGGTCTGCCTCAGAGCCGCCGGGTGGATCGCCCCAACGCATCGGGATGCCTTTCCCCGGCGATAATCCGGCAAGTATCATTGTAAGTGTAAGTCAGGTCGTCCCCCACGGCCATAGGGAAGCTGCCTTCCTCAAAGAGTATACGGGTCAGACCGACGAAGAAGCAAAGGCGAAGAGGCGAGTAAGGGCACGAGGTGTGGCCGGTCGGATGGGAGGAATCGCGATCTGCGGCGCTCTGTCGCACCTCATGCCCATCCGCCGTACATTTAGTACGGCTGCGGTCAATGAGGCACGACAGCCCATCCACACCTCACGATCCCTCCCAGCCGACCGGCCGGTAACGCGCGGAGCCGTATCATTAAAGATCCCGCGGCTCCGGCCCTCATAGGATGTACACACCAACACCAATTTAAGAGGAGGGCGTCCCTATAGGCCGCCAAAAGAAACATGCTCTTTTTTCCTCGCCCTCGGTGAGGGGAGAGGGTAGGGTGAGGGTGGTCGTTCGTTCCTTTGTCTTCAACTTTCGCGATTCGCGATTCGAGTTTCGCGATTTCTTTTCACTTTCCCCTTTTCACTTTCTCTCATCCCCAATCTCTCTTTCCGCGGGGCCGCCCGCATCTATCCGTCGAGTGCCTGTCTGACTGCGCGCGCTATCTCCCGTTTCGTGACAGGTTTCATCACGAACCCTTTTATCCCGGCCGCCTGTGCCGACTTCTCGTTGGCAATATGACTGAAACCCGTACAGAGAATGACGGGGATGTCGGGACGAAGAGCAAGGATCTCTTTGGCGAGCTTGATACCCGTCATCTCCGGCATGGTCTGATCGGTCACGACGAGGTCGAACCGGAATGGATCGAGCCTGAAAAGCGCGAGGGCCTCTCTGCTGCTCGTCCGGCACGTCACCTCATACCCTAGCTCCGCAAGGAGATCCTCGCCCATCTCGACGAGGGCCTCTTCGTCGTCCACGAAGAGGATTCGCTCGGAGCCGAGGGGGATCGTCTCATCCCCGACTGCCTCTTCCACCGTCGACTCTTCTACGATTTTCGGGAAATAGACGTCAAACGTCGAGCCTTTGCCCGGCTCAGACTCGACGGTAATGTAGCCGTAGGTCTGCCTGACGATGCCGAGCACCACCGAGAGGCCGAGACCCGTGCCTTCTCCGACCATCTTTGTAGTGAAGAAAGGATCGAAGATCCTGTCGATGATGTCGGGTGGTATGCCCACGCCCGTATCCCGCACGGTGAGCTTCATGTAAAGTCCCGGCTCGATGTCGTGGGGA
The DNA here is from genome assembly GCA_963750015.1 of uncultured delta proteobacterium. Classification (GTDB taxonomy): domain Bacteria; phylum Desulfobacterota; class Syntrophorhabdia; order Syntrophorhabdales; family WCHB1-27; genus CAVVNC01. The sequence continues at coordinate 4,552 of CAVVPU010000199.1, forward strand.
TTCGCCATGGAGGGCGAGACGCTGAAATCGGAAAGCCCTATTTCGAGGGTACCTCCTTTTTCCCGCATCGCATAGGCCGCATTGGTGGCAAGGTTCACGAGGACCTGCTGGGTCTGGGTAGGGTCGGCGAAGATGAAGCCTGACTCGCTCTTGATATCGACCTTGATGCTTACGGTCGAAGGGATCGATGCGCGGAGGAGCTGCGTGCTCTCTTTGACGATGCTCGAAAGGCGCAGGGGTTTCTTCTCCTGCTCTGTCTGTCTGGAGAAGGTGAGCATCTGTCGGACAAGCTCGCGGCCCCTCACGGCGGCGTCGAGGACCCTTTGGGCATGATGGCGCTCCCTGCTCTCCTCCATCGAGTGGTCCTTGATGAGCTCGGTGAATCCGATGATCGCGGCGAGCATGTTGTTGAAGTCATGGGCGATGCCTCCCGACATTGTCCCGAGGGCTTCAAGTTTCTGCGCCTGGCGGAGCTGGCTTTCCAGCTTCTGCCGCTCCGAGATGTCGCGGGCCGCGGCGAAAACGCCGATCACCGAGCCGGTATCGTCCCGGTAGACGGCGGCATTGTAAAGGACCGGGGTGATGCGGCCGTCTCGATGGCGAATTTCGAGGGGATAATCGCGAACAAGACCTTCGTCGAAGACCTTCCGGTAACCGGTCCTCGCTTTTTCAGGGTCGGTGAAATAATCGGAAAAGTCGGTCCCGATAAGGGCGTCCCGGGAACAGCCCGTGGCCTGCTCGGTCGCCGCGTTCACGTCGCTGATGCGGCCTTCCGGACTGATGGTGACGAGGGGGTCGGGACTCGCCTCGATGAGGCTCCGGTTGTAGGCGCCTGCGCGGCGAAGCCCCTCTTCGGCCCGCCTTCGATCGGTGATGTCAAGGTCCATCTCGAGGATGAGGGGCGAGCCATCGACATCGGTGAATGGGAAATCATAGGCGTCGATGACACTCTTGCCGTCCGGCGTTCTTATCTCCCAATGATGAGGTTCCCCGGTCCGGAGCACTTTGTATGACTCGCAAAAATCACACGGTTGGGAAAACCCGAAACAATAATCGTAGCAGTGCCGCCCTTCGGCTTCGCCGAACTTCTCGCGAAAGCTGCGGTTGGCGAATGCAACGTGGTAATCAGGCGTGAGGAGGCATATCATTGCCGGCAGCGTTTCCAGGACATCGAAAAGCCGCCGGCGCTCCTGTCCGGCCTTCTCAAGGGCTTGGCGGACCTCTTCCGTCCTCTCCTTCACGCGCTCCTCGAGCTCGTCGCGGGACTTCTCGAGCGCCTTTTCGTCCCTGATCCGTATCATGGCAACCGAAATCTGGTCGGCCACAGCTTTCATAAGTGAAAGATCGTCGTCGCTGAAAGTCTCCCTGTCGCAGGTGCCGAAGGAAAGGGTGCCCATAGGCTTGCCGTCCGGTCCATACAAAGGATGACAGGCATAGGCCTTTATGCCGTACGACCTGACAAGGTCGGTGCGGGGATCCGGAGTCGTCGGGATATGCTCGGCAACGATCCTCACGGCATCGCGGGCGGCGCACCCGCAGACGGCCACCCCGTAGTCGAGCCATTGGATCTTTTCGGCCTCCTCCTCAGGGATGCCTGCGTAGGCGTTGAGCCTGAGCCTACCTTCTTCCTCAACGGCGAGGAAATTGAAAAACGCGTGGCAGCCGAGATGCTCCATCACCTTTTGGCAGAGGGAGTTGACCAGTCCTTGCGGATCGGGGCTCTGGAGCAACTCTTCCGCGCTGTGGGCGAGGAGCTCGAACCGCTTGAGGCTGCGTTGGAGATCAGCCTCCGCGCGGGCGCGGAGCTTTTCGTGCTCCATCGTGTCGAGGGCGTAGGAGATATCCGCGGCGAGCGCCTGGAGCAAATCGACCTGCTCCGCATCGAAGTCGCCCGGCTCAGGGCTATAGAGTGTCAATGCGCCGGCGGCCTTGCCGTGACGGTGAATGGGGAAACACGCGCTGGACCTGAAGCCGTAGCGCAGGGCCTCTTCCCGCCAAGGCAAAGTGGCGCCATTCGTGTCAAAATCATAATTCACCGCCGGACGGTCCTCGCGGATGCAGGTCCCGCCGGGACCTTGCCCCAGTTCGCCGTCCACCTCGATTCTGATGTCCTTGAGATAATCTGCGGCAGGGCCGCACGATGTCACGGGTATAAGCTCGCGTCCCCTTACTTCGCCTATCCACACGAGGGGGAACCTTCCTTCTGCGGCGATGATGCGGCAGACGTTTTCATAGAGTCGTTCCTCGTCGCGGGCCCGGACGATAACTTCGTTTACCCCGCTGAGCGTGGCGTAAAGGTGCGTCAGTCTGGCGATGCGTGCTTCCCGCTCTTTCCGCTCGCTGATGTCGAGCACGAAGGCGACCCCATCGAACCGGGACTCGTCGAGCATGGCCCCCGCGACCAGTACCGGCATCCTCGTGCCGTCCTTGCGGATATACTCTTTTTCAAAAGGCGTTCGGTTCATGCCTGTTGTCTTGAGCTCGTCCATGGACCGCTCGTCCAGGTCGCGGTATTCCTCGGGGGTCATGCTCGCCCAGTCGATCTCGCCGGCCTCGAGCTCCTGCCGTGCGTAACCGGTCATCTCAAGGAATTTGTCGTTCCCGTCGGTGATCGAGCCATTCATGTTCCAATAGATCACACCGAGCAAGCCGGATTCGTAGACGCGCCGAAGCTTCTCCTCGCTCGCCCGAAGGGCCTCCTCTGCGGCCTTTCTCTCGGTGATGTCGATGATGGTAGTGCACGCGACATTGCCTTCGCCGGGATAGGTAATCATTTCGCTCGAGAACAGCACCGTCAGTGCGGTCCCTCCCTTGGTCCTCATCCGGACCTCATGGCTCGGTACTTTGCCGTGCTCATCGAACAGACGGACGATTTCGGCGCGCCGTCTCCTGGGTCGACGTACACGTTCAGATCGTCGACTACTTTTCGTCCGATTGCCTCCTCCCTGGTGAAACCGAAAAGACCGAAAAAGCTGTCGTTGGCATCGAGAAGGGTCTGGTCCGACGGACGGGTGATGGTCATGGCGCTGGGACTCTGATAGAAGGCCGTCGCGAAGCGCTCCTCGCTCTGCCGCAATGCCTCTTCGGCAGCTTTCTGACTCGTGATGTCGTGGGAGATGGCGCCGACGCCGTAAATCTCACCGGAAGCATCGACCAGGGGGAACTTACTTGCCAGAAAGATATGATGGCCGTCCTTCAGGTCTGCGATTTCCTCGATCTGCATGGCCTGTCCCGTTCTCATGACTTCTTCGTCGTGAGAGTGCCAGTAGTCGGCCACGTCCTTTGAGGCAATGTCGTAGTCTGTTTTGCCTTGAAGTTCCTCCCTGGTCATCCCGAGCATCTTCTCCAGGCAAGCGTTGATGGTGATGAATCTTCCCTCCCGGTCTTTGAGGAAGATAGGGGAGGGGCTGCCGTCGATGACGTCGGCGAGGAGGCGATGGGCCTCTCGTAACCTTCTTTCCGCAGCCTTCCGGTCGGTAATCTCGCGGCCCACAACGACGGCACCCGCCATTTCGCCATCCTTGCCCTTTATGGGTGCAAAGTTGTAGCTGCCCCACCAGGTGTCCCCGGTGTCCTTCCTGCGGAGCATGTATTCGACATCAGACGCCGTTTCCCCCCGTAAGGCTCTCGGCATCGCCCACATGTCGGGGGGCGCGGGTGTCCCGTCCGCGAAATAGGCGTCAAGATCATTGGCGCAATCCTCGATCTTCTTGCTGCACTCCTCCCTGTCCCTGAAACGGTGGTAGGTGACGAAGGCATCGTTGAAGTGGATGAATCGCCCCTCGCCATCGGCAATGAAGACCGCGTCGCTCATGCTGGCCAGGGCCGCCTCCAGCCTCGTTCGGCTTTCCCGAACCTGTTCCTCCGCAGCCTTCCGGTCGGTGATATCGAAGACGTAGATTCGTGCCACATCGAGCTGGGGTATCAAAGAGATGGTCTCTCCGAAAACCCTGTCTTTTATGGTTACCTCCCGGTTGAAGACTGCCTGGAGTGTGTGGTCCCAGTCCTTTAAGATCGAATCCATGTCATCGGGCAGAAAAGCCCGGGCCTCATCACGGCGCACGTCGAGGTCCTCCAAGGTCTTCTGGGCGGCAGGATTCAAGAAGGTGATCCCGCCGGAAGAGTCGAGTTCCACGACAGGGTTCGGATTCAGTTGGGGGAAGGAGGCCAAGTGTTTCGTCCGTTCTTCGGCGCGCTTAAGTTCCGTCACGTCGTTATACGTGACGACCACGCCATCTATGCGGTTGTTCGAGGTCCTGTAGGGAAGGGTCGTGCGCACGTACCAGCTCCCGTTGATGGCAAACTCCCTCTTGACGGGGGTCAATTGATCGAGGACTGCCTGCCCGTCGGCGATGAGGTCGGGGCCGAGGTTCTCCTGCGACATGTCGACGATGGGCCGCCCCACGTCGGAGGAGATGAGCTTGATCAGCTTCGACATGGCGGGAGTATAGCGTTTGACCCGGAAATTATAATCGAGAAAGACGGTGGGAATATTCGTGCTCGTGAGGAAATTGTTGAGATCGTTGTTCGTCTCGTCCTGCTCCTCGATTTTCGTCTGGAGCTGCATGTTAACGGTGACGAGCTCTTCGTTGAGGGACTGAAGCTCCTCCCTGGATGTCTCGAGCTCTTCGTTGGCAGCCTGGAGCTCCTCGTTTGAGGACTGGAGCTCCTCGTTAAGGCTTTTCAGTTGCTCGATGTTGCTCTGGAGGCTGTCCCGTGTCACGGAGAGCTCGTTTTCCAGTTGGCGGGTCGCCGTCTCCTCGACCGAAGATGTCTCCAGGGAACCCGCCTCTTCGGCCGGCACGCCCTTCTCCTTGAAAGTCACGAGAAAGACGTTCTCCCGCAGTCTCGATATGCGGATAGTGACCGGCCTCTTACGTCCGCTTTCGTCGGCCATGCTCGTCCGGATGGAGACCGCCTTCATCTCCTGACCCGCTCGATAAAGTCCGCTCCTGACCCTCGCGTGAAGGCTCGCCGGGAGGAGCTCCAGGAGATTCTGCGTGGGCACCCCGTGAGGCTGGCGCAGGAATTTCCGGGTCGGGCCGTTGTGGTAGAAAATCTCGAAGGTTTGGGTGATGACCACGGCCGCGGGCGCGAATTCTTCGAGAAGGGCCTCGTGGATAAACTCCGTGAGCCTGTGATCGGCGCTCGTCGTCTGCCTCGCCGGAGGCGCGGCAGCATGCTCGGCGGCAAAGGGCACCGCGAGCGGTATCCTCTTCGGCTGTTTTGCCTCGGTTTTCCGGTAAACCCGGCATTTCTTATGCGCCAGGGGGGCAAAGAGGTTATTGCCCCTGCCGGGGGACTCGGCGTTGCCGAGGAAGAGGTAGCCGTCCGGCTTCAAGGCATAGTGGAAGAGGGAAATGCACTTTTCCTGGGCGTCGGGTTCGAGGTAGATGAGGAGGTTGCGACAAATGATAAGGTCCAGACGAGAGAACGGCGGGTCCGTGAGGACGTCCTGCCTTGCGAAGACCACGCGCTGCCTGACGTCCTTGTTAACGACCAGTGAAAGGCTATCCGGGGAGTGGGTGAAGAACTTGGTCACGTACTCCGGGGGGATGTCGGAGGTGATATTTGCCGGGTACGTCCCCTCCCGGGCCTTCTCCAGAGCCTGAATGTTCACGTCTGTGGCAAAGACCTGTATCTCCCTCCTTTTTCCCGCCATATCCAGCTCGTGCTGAAGCATCATCGCGATGGAGTAAGCCTCCTCGCCTGTTGCGCAGGCCGGCGTCCAGACCCGGATCGGGGAGTCGTCCTCCAGGAGGGCGAGTTTGCGGGTGACCTCGAGGTGGAGGGCTTTCCATGAGAGTTTGTCCCGGAAAAAGGAGGTCACACCGATCATGAGGTCGTATGCGAGGGCCGCGGCCTCTGCATCTTTTGTCCTGAGGGCGTTCAGATATGCCCCCGTCGAGGCTATCCCGTACAGGTACATCCGTCTCCTGATCCTTCGGGCGACGACGCTCTTCTTGTAATGATTGAACCTATGTCCGGTCTTTTCGTAAACGATCTGATAGAAAGGCTCGAAGTCGGCGGCATTGACCAGATCGGCGGCGGAGACCATACCCGAGCCGTGAAACCTGAGTATCTCTCGCGCTATTTCACCCGGAGGCAGCACCGCATCCATCTGCTCCGTGTCGATCGCGGCCAAAGGCATGTCCGAGAATTCAGCCGTGGCCGGATCCTGGACGAACACGGTCCCTCCCGCATTTCTCACCGCCTGAATGCCGGAAGCCCCATCGGTGCCCGCCCCGGAAAAGATAACCGCAATAGCCCTTTGAGAGGCATACCCGGCAAGGGAGACGAAAAACTCGTCTATCGGGAGATGGACATGTCCCTCCCGTCTCGAAGAAGCATGAAACACGCCCTCGTCTATTGTCACCTCTTTTCCCGGGGGGCAGACATAAAGCCTGCCGGGGAGAAGCTCGAGGCCGTCGGATATCTCGGCGATCTCGAATTCGGGTCTGCGCGACCGCAGAAGGTCCGGCAGGAGACTCTCGTGTTTTGGTGAAAGGTGTTGAATAAAGACAATGGCGAAACCGAAGTCCTCGGGCACTTCCGCAAGAAAGGCTTCGAGGGCCGCAAGCCCTCCCGCCGAGGCTCCTATGCCGACGACAGGGAAGGGTCTGTCAGCCTTATCGGTGGATTCCCGCATCTTAGAACCCATATATCCTCCACGAACAATTCTTTGACGGACGCATGTGTCGATATATTAAATTAACGCGTTCCGCAGAACCGATTCCCGTTTCAACCTCTTTTCGAACCTTTAGGAATAGGTCGTATAAGACCTACTCCTAGGAAGAAGAAGTGCCGTACTCAAGGGATGGCCGCGTCCGCTCAATCGTTACTTTATCTTGCGGAATGTGCTCTAACGCCGCAAAGTCGCGCGCCGGATGTCGCAAACCGACAAACGAGCTATTATATCATCGTCTCGCTGCTATGAGTATCGCCTTTTTGACAGTATCTCGGGTACTGCCTCACTCATCATTTCATCGATGTCGACAAAGAGGATTCTCCGTCGCTGCATACAGGAGCTTAAGACATAAAGGACTGGCATGCAACGCTTTCGCACCGGAGATCGACAGTGACTTGGAAGAGTTATGCGATTGGGCAGAATTTAGGTAAACCCCTCGTCCATGGTGTATCAGCTTCACCGTTATTCCCCTCTTCGCCGGGAAGATGGGGGGCCCTCTTTTCTTATGTTTCAGCTAAACCTGCCAATACCGGCGAAGAGCGGGTGAACGGAGGCCTCAGCAGCCGCGGCCATTTGAACGACGTACGCCGGCCGCACCCGGTCTTTCCAGCGGGGGTATCCGCCCAGCCAGACATACAAGAGCAGGGCGTGGAACTGCGGCCTGTCGAAGGCGTAATCGCCGATGGCAATGAGCTCCCCCTCTGGGTTCACCGTCACTGCGATGCGGCGAGGGGGGACGAAGGTCGCGGCGATCTCCTCGATCCTCTCACGGGTCGCATAGCCCTCGGGGTTCTGCGCGAAAGCCTCAGCTTCCTTTGGAAAGGGATAGAGCCGGTACACGGCGCCGATAAGGCCCGACAGGTCAATGCCGGCAATGGCTCCCTGCACGTTGCCGATCGCATCATAAGGCACTACGTAGCCGTCCCAGGCATACCGAAGGGGCTCCTCATGATCTTGCTGCGCGAGCTCCCTCACGTGGCGGCAGAAATCGGACGCGAAGAAGAAAAGGTCGTTGAGCACAAGCATATCAGTTTCGATGTTGAAGAAACCGAATGCCACCGTGCCATGACTGACCGATTCAAAAAGGAGAGGCATGGAAAAGTGTAACAGAAAAGAGAGGGAATCGCGAAAATTGAATCGCGAATCGCGAAAATTGAGACTCTCCTCTCAGAGGGCGAGGGAAAAAAGAGCATGTTTCTTTTGGCGGCCTCCAGGGCCGCCCTCCTCTTCAATTGGTGTTGGTGTGTACATCCTATGAAGGCCGGAGCCGCGAAAGAAATCGCGAAGCTCGAATCGCGAATCGCGAAAGTTAAGTGACCCCCTCATTCTACCCTCGCGGGAGTGGGCAGCCCGCGCCTGCGGCGGTTCTTCCTTTTTATGAAGGGGAGGCTCGGCGGGCTTATGCCCGCTGAGGGGGGACGCGAGCCCCATTGATTGATACGGCGACCCGTGTTACCGGCCGGTCGGATGGGAGGGATCGTGAGGTGTGGATGGGCTGTCGTGCCTCATTGACCGCAGCCGTACTAAATGTACGGCGGAGCGTCATGAGGTGCGGCAGAGCGCCGCCGGGTGCCCGCGGGCGGGCGGCACGATTCCTTCCAGCCGACCGGCCACACCCCGTGCCCTCACTCGCCTCTTCGCCTCTTTGTCTCTCTCGCCTTTCCCCCCTGCCCTGCCCACGCGGCTCCCTGGCCGCTTCCAGATTTTATTCACAGTCCGTGCGCTTTAAGTGGTACAATCGAAAGTCTGCGTCGGGCGCCATTGACCTCGGCTTCCCCCGTCCGGTCTTCGCTCCTGACGGGAACGTACCATGACGGCACTGCATTTGCGCGAGGATGTTGACATGACAGATAATCCCAAAAAGAAAGATCCTCCCTCGGTCCCCCACAGCACAGGAAAGCCCCCCGTTGAAGAAGAACACTTTCGGGAGATCATCGAGAACGTCAGGGAAGTCTTCTGGATGGTAAAAGCCGATCTCTCCGAGGTAATCTACATCTCCCCGAGCTACGAAAAGGTGTGGGGCCGCAGTTGCGCCGGCCTTTACGAAAATCCCGCCTCCTGGATGGATCACGTCCACCCGCTCGATATAGACAGGGTGCGGGCTGCCGTAAGCCGCAAATCAGGGGCGGGTCACAGCCTCGAATACCGGATCGTCCTTCCCGACGGGACCGTGCGATGGGTAGAGGACCGCGGGTTTCCGGTCGAAAAAAGGGACGGCGAGGACAACAGGTTAGCGGGGATAGCGAACGACATCACCGACCGGAAGCTGGCCGAACAGGCCCTGGAGGAATTCAGAAGAGTCCTCCAGGATTCGGAGGATATGATCACCCTGGTCGATCGCAACTATCGCTATTGCTTCGCCAACGACACCTACCTCAAACGCAGAAGCGTCATAAAGGAAGACTTTATCGGACGGTCGTGTGAGGAAGTCCTCGGCGCCGAGGTGTTCGAGGGTAAGGTAAAGAAGTACCTCGACAGAAGTTTTCTGGGAGAAAAGTTTCAATACGAAATAAAGGCAGCCTTCCCCGGGCTCGGAATGAGGGACCTTCTCATATCGAGCCTGCCCATAAGAGGTCCCGAAGGAATCGACAAGGTGGCTGCCGTTATGCGGGACGTCACCCAGAATAAGGAATATGAAGAGGCGCTGAGACAATCGGAAAGAAGTTACCGGAGACTGATCGAAAATACGCCCGACGGGTTCGTCTCCTTCAACATGGCGAATAAGGTCGTGGAGGCCAATTCGGCCTTTTGCGCCATGCTCGGTTATTCCCAGGAAGAAGTTCGTTCCTTTACCCATGAAGAGCTGACGCCCCCACAATGGCACGCCCGGGAGGAAGCCATTCGGGAACAGTTGTTCTTCAGGGGTTATTCGGAGGCTTACGAAAAGGAATACTCCCGAAAGGATGGAACCATATTCCCGGCCGAGATAAGGAGCCACCTTTTGAGGGATGAGAAAGGCGAGCCCCTGGAGATACAGGTGTTCGTGAGGGACATATCGGACCGTAAGAGGATACTGTCGGCGCTGGAGGAGAGCGAGGAGAAGTTCAGACTTCTTTTCGAAAAATCGGTCGATCCCATAGTCCTGCACGACGAGAACGCGCTTATCGACTGCAATGAGGCGGCAGTCCGGTTCATGGGCTGCGCAGACAGGAGCGCGCTGATCGGGCTCCACCCTGCCGACCTGTCGCCCCCGAGCCAGCCTGACGGCCGGCCCTCCAGGGACAAAGCGGATGAGATCATAGCGAAGGCCTTCAGAGAGGAAGCAGTCAGGTTCGAATGGCTCTTTCGCACTTTCGACGGCAGAAATCCCACCGCGGACATCTCGCTCACCGTAATGCCCTTTCAGCACAGGAGGATCCTCTTCACCGTCTGGAGAGACATTACCGGTCAAAAGGCCGCGCGAGAGGCCCTCAAGCGAAGTGAGGAGAAGTACCGCAGTCTTTTCGAATCCATGGCCGAGGCCTTCGCCCTCCACGAGATCATCTGTGATGAGAAAGACGAGCCCGTGGACTACCGTTTCATCGAGGTCAACCCCGCCTTCGAGCGGCTCACCGGACTCGACAAAAACGAGGTGATCGGAAGGACCGTCAAAGAGGTCCTTCCGGGCGCCGAATCTCACTGGATCGAGACGTACGGCGAGGTGGCCCTTTCCGGCCGGCCCGCCCGTTTCGTCAATTATTCATCGGACCTTAGGAAGTACTACGAAGTCTTCGCCTATCGCCCTGCCCCACGCCAATTTGCGGTAATCTTTGTCGACGTCACCGAGCGTAAAGAGATGGAAGAGGAGCGCGCGAAGCTCTGGTCCGCGGTGGAGCGGGCAGGTGAAGGCGTCTTCATGCTGACCGTTGACAAGCGCTTCAGCTATGTAAACGCGGCTTTCTGCAAGGCCTACGGTTTCACCCGGGAAGAGCTTCTGGGGCAAAGCACTGAGATAACCCGGGGCGACTTCCATCCCCGATCGTTTCGCGATTCCCTGTGGTCCAGGCTTCAGTCAGGCGATACGTGGTCGGGGCGGGAGACGCGAAGGAAGAAGGATGGCTCGCCGGTGGACATGGAAACGACCATCGCCCCTGTCCGCGACGCCTCCGGGGCCATCGTCCACTACGTCGGGGTCGAAAGGGACATCACCGAGCAGCTTCAGATGGAGGCCCAGCTCCTCCACGCCCGGAAGATGGAGGCCATAGGGACCCTGGCGGGAGGAATCGCCCATGATTTCAACAACATCCTCACCGTCATCATGGGCCTCGGTAATCTCATCCAGATGAGCCTAGGTCCCGACGACCGCATCAGGCCCCACGTGGACCAGATCGTTCTCTCTTCCGAGAAAGCGGCCGAGCTTACTCAGAGCCTCCTCGCCTTCAGCCGGAAGCAGAGGATCAACCTCGAACCCCACAGTGTGGACGGCGTGGTCAGGAGCACCGCAAAGCTTCTGAAGAGGCTCCTTCCCGAGGACGTCGAGCTGAAGCTCGACCTCGCCGACGAGGGCGCCGTTTCGCTTCTTGACGTGAGCCAGATCGACCAGGTCCTCATGAACCTCACGACGAATGCGAGAGACGCCATGCCCCGGGGAGGCTCTTTAGTCATCAGGACAAGGAAGACGACCCTCGACCGCGCCTTCTACGAAAAACACGGGTTCGGAAAGCCGGGCGAGTACGTTCAGGTCTCCGTCTCCGACACGGGCGGAGGCATGAGCGAGCAGACCATGGCGCGCATCTTCGACCCCTTCTTTACCACCAAGGAGGTCGGCAAGGGAACGGGTCTCGGCCTCGCGAGCGCCTATGGCATAGTAAAGCAGCACAACGGCTACATCATTGTTGCGAGCCGTCTCGGCAAGGGGAGCACCTTCGACATATACCTCCCCCTGGTCGACTCGGCAATTCATGAGAAGCCCGCAGGGGGCCCTCAGACTGGCAGGAGGCTCGGAGACGATCCTCGTCCTCGAAGACGACCCTGCCGTAAGACGGATGATCGCTCAAATCCTCGCCGGCCAGGGCTATGCCGTCGTAGAGGCATCAGGTGGCGATGACGCGATCGAGGTCTATAAAGAGCACAGGGAAAAGATAAATCTCGTCATCCTCGACGTGGTGATGCCGGGAAAAAACGGCAAAGAGGTCTTCGACGAGATAGCGGGTATCGACCCGAAGGTCAGGGCGATTTTCATGAGCGGTTACACGGGGGACGTGGTCATCGAAAAAGGGGTAGAGCAAGACAGGGTCGACTTCCTGCAAAAACCCCTCTCAGTGGCAAAGCTGGTCAACAAGGTGAGAGAAGTGCTCGACAGGGGAAAGTGAAAAGAAATCGCGAAACTCGAATCGCGAATCGCGAAAGTTAACGACAAAAGAACGACCGCCCACCCTCACCCTACCCTCTCCCCTCACCGAGGGCGAGGGAAAAAGGCCCACCACCGCTCTTTGTCTTTGGCGGCCTCTAAGGCCGCCCTCCTCTTCAATTGGTGTCGGTGTTTACATCCTATGAGGGCCGGAGCCGCGGACCAAAGGATACGGCGACCCGTGTCATCGGCCGGTCGCATGAAGGGGATGCGTCATAGGTGGATGAGATTTGAGCCTTATCGGCCGCAGGCGTACTGTTGTACGCCGGAGGGCATATGGCGAAAAGATCGCCGCATAGGGCGTATTCCCTTCATGCGACCGGCCACACCTCGCGCCCCAATATGCCTCTTTGCCTCTTTGCCCTTTGCCTCTTTGCCCCGCTCCCTGTCCTCCGCAGATTTTATTCGCAGTCTGCACACTTTAAATGCTACAATCGAAGGCCGATCACCCATGAAGTAAGGGACGGAGGTCCTTCCGTGTCGATAGTCTCTGCACACATTAGAAAATCCCGGCGGCTGCTCTTTGCGGCTGCCTCATCCCTGATCTTTTTGTTTCTTTCGTGCCCTCGCCTTTTCGCTCAAGTCGATCCGGGCGGCTACGTAGGATGGAAGGCGTGCGGAGAATGCCACAGGTCGATCACCACGGATTGGCAGAAGACGAAACACGCGGACGCCTTCAAAGACCTCGAAAAATCGGGACAGGAGGAGCTGCCTGCCTGCGTGGGATGTCACGTGACCGGTCTTGGTCAGCCGGGTGGCTTTGTCGACAAGGTGCTGACCCCCGATCTCGGGGGCGTCCAATGCGAAGTCTGTCACGGACCCGGTAAGAAGCACGCAACATCCCACGACAAGGGAGCCATCATCGCCTCCCCCGCCATGGACACGTGCAGGGAATGCCACACCCAAACCCAGGACGCGGGATTCGACTACGCCAAGAAAGTAAGAGGTGTACACACCCCTGAAGAAACCAAGACTTCCAAGGCTAAAGCCTCGTCGCTGGCCGCCGCACCCGATTACTACAGATTCGCCCCCATGGACGAAGGAAAACCGGCCATCGTCACCGTTACCGTCCGGAATACCGGCAACAGGCAGGTAGAGATCGCGAACGTCCGAACGAGCTGAGCGTGCACCACTGCTGTGCTTGGTAAGCACAGTCTCGGGCCGAAGGAAAAGACTTCCCTTCGCATCGTTTTCGACACCACCGGCAGTCCGGGTCCCTTTCGCAAAATCGCCACTCTCACCACCAATTCGCCCGGCGAGGAGGAGCTGGAGGTGACCGTGGAAGGCAATGTCATTGAGGCCCCCTGCGCCAAGATACAGGCAGCGCCGAGAAGGGTCGACCTAGGCAGCGTGAGCCCCGGCCCCGTGAAGATGAAGCCCCTCGCAGTGAGCAATCCCGGGAGCCTGTCCCTCGTCATCACGAAGATTTATACAAAAGGCACGGATGAAGCGCGCGTGAGCGGCAGCCTGACCCTGACGCCCGGAGAAACGAAGGCCGTCGAAGTGGCCATCCACGCGTCCCCGGAACCGGGAAACCACGAGGAGACCATAGTAATAGAGTCGAACGCGAAGAACGCGCCCAAGGACGGATATCTCGTCCCGGTCCGCTATCGAACGGCGCCATGACGCAAGAAGGAGATCAGACCCATGAAGGAATGGAGGAAGATTATTGTGGGGGTCGTGCTGCTGTCGGCTTCTTTTGGCCTTACTCTGCTCGCCTTTACTGATGTGCGGGCCCAGGAAGTAAAGAGCATCAAGTGCGAGCAGCTCAAGAAGATGTTGGACGACAAAGCCGATATCGTGGTCGTCGACAACCAGCCCAAGGAGGCCTACGACATCGAGCATATTCCGGGGGCAATCAACTTCCCCTGGGTCACGGAGGTGAGGCCGCCAATCAGCCTTCCCCGGGACAAGACCCTCGTCTTCTACTGCGCCTGTACCCATGAAGAAGACTCGACGGATATGGCCAACCAGCTCATGAAGAAGATGGGGTACAGCAAAATAGTGGTGCTCGAAGGGGGATGGCTGCGGTGGCAGGAGCTGGGCTATCCGTCGGAAGGAAGCGCCAAGTAAGGAAAGAGTCATCTTCGCGGAGGAAAGAAATGAATAAAGGCACGATGAAATTGATGGTCTGCGTGGGACTTGCCATGGTGACGGTCTTATGGGGCGCTCCCTTCGCAGATAGCGAGGGACAGCCTGAGAAGGCACAAGCAATCAGGCTCGTAAGCCACCCTTCGAGCCTCGAAGGCAAAACCGTGCTCCTGCGGTGGAACGGGAAGATGAGCGGCGACAAGCTCCTCATAAGGATCGGGGAGCTTTTGATTGAACAGGTCAAGGGCGTGAAGGTCGTGAAGATGTGGGAAATCGACAAGTCCACGGCGGACGTGTCGAAGAACGCAGAGGAAAGCGCGGCAATTGCAGGCAAGATCGCGGCGATGAGGCCCGATCTCGTCATAGCCTCCCAGGCCGATTGAGGCAGTTGCACCACATGGCTGGTAGTTGACCAGCGAAACATAGAAAAATCGGGCATCCCCACGGTGAGCATGGCGCCCGCCGTCGGTTCCAGCAGGCCGGTGAGCATTTTGATGGTCGTGGATTTGCCCGCGCCGTTGGGGCCGAGGAAGCCAAAAAACTGGCCTGCCTCCACGCGCAGGTTCAGTTCATTGACCGCGCGGAACTTTCCGAAATCGCGCGTCAGATTGGAGGTTTCGATGGCGATACTCATGGATTGGCAACGGGCGGGAAGCTAGTGGCCGCCAGCGGCCGGAGCAATTACAAATTCTCCCGTTAATTCTACCCGGCGGGGATAAAAACTTCCACTCACCTTGCCCGGGCGTTGGGTCAACCTCCTGCCGGAGGTTGCTGAACAACAAACGAACAAGGTAACGAAGGATAAAATCACTTCCCCAGATACTTCGACGGGTTGCGGATCCGGTCCA
>CAVVPU010000200.1:0-45499 GCA_963750015.1 uncultured delta proteobacterium
CACACACACACACACACACACACACACACACACACACACACACACACACACACACACACACACACACACACACACACACACACACACACGCACACACACACACACACACACACACACACACACACACACACACACACACACACACACACACACACACACACACACGCACACAACAACAACAACAACAGCAGGATGACAGCAGCACCAGACCAACCACGCGACCTACCAGATGATAGATACTACTATATGATGAATACTACGACATGGGGAATGATCTTCCTGAGCCTCTCCTTGAGGGCGCCTCTGACGCTCTGGGGGATCGCCGTCTCCATCTCCCTGTCGACCCGTATCACCTGCTGTTTCGAGGTGTGGGTATCGCCGGCCAGGATGCGGGTCTTCGTGACGGTCCTCCCCTCGTAGCGGATCAGTCCTTCCAAATCGAGCCGCTCTTTTTCCGAGAAAAGCTCTACGAGCATATCCCCCGCCCGGTCGGCGCCAAGGCAGGTGACAGGAAAAACCTCGGCACCGAGGGCCAGGAGGTTGTTGATCGTGTTGCCCGCGCTCCCCGGGTAAACGCGCTCCTCTTCATACTTTATCACGAGCACGGGCGCTTCCCTGGAGAGCTTGTGAGGCTTCCCGTAGATGTAGATATCGGCTATTACATCCCCCACGACACAGATGCGCTTACCGCTGAACCGATCAATCGGCAGAAAAAGGGTGCTCTTCAAAAACCTCCTCCACTTTGTGCAGGACCTCATCGGGCCCTATGCCTTTCAGACATTCGTGGTCCCTGTTGCATCGACGCATGTTGCAGGGCCTGCAGGGCAAATCCTTGAGTATCCCATAGGTATAGCCGCCGGGATAGACCGTATACCTTTCGTCCATGGGACCGAATATGACGACGGTCGGGACCCCGAGGGCCGCTGCGATATGGCGGGGACCGGTGTCGTTGGAAACGACGACACGGGCGCGACTCAAGGCGACCTTAAGCTCGCGCATGTCCATCTGCCTGATTTCCACCTGCGTCTTGCGTTTTGCCCCTGCGTAAACACGGCCTGCCACGCTTTCCTCCCCCTTGCCCGGCAGCACGTAGACCTTTAAGGAGAAGCGGTCGACGAGCATGTCGGCCAGGGCCGAAAAGTGGCCGTCGGGCCACCTCTTGGCCGGACCATACTGGGCCCCCACGACGAAAACCGCATAATTGCCGCTCATGTCGGAGAAGCGGTCGTCGAACCTCCTCTCCTCGTCCTCCGTCACCTGAAGGAACGGCCGGTCCAGGACCCTCGGTGCGTCGAGGGCATCACTGATGCGCAGGTAGTGCTCGACCGTGGGCTCAGGACTGATGGGGGGTTCCGAAACACTTTTCGTGAGCAAGAGCCCCCTGTGGTTCCGTCCGTATCCGACCCTTTCTTTGACGGAAGCCATCAAAAAGAGCAAGGCCGAGCGAAAGGAATGGGGGAGGATCACTCCTCGCGCGATGCCGGCCCTTCTCACAGAGCTTATTGTGTCGCAGAAATCGACCACCCCTTTTCCCCCATAAGGAACGAACCGGTCGAAAAGGCCGAGGCCATTATAAAGATGCATGGCCGAAGGCTTGCCCACGGCCCACAGCTCACCCTCAAAGGCATCCCTCAAAGCGCGGAGCATGGGCGTTGCCATGACCATGTCGCCGACCCAGTTAGGTAGATATACTATCGTCTTCCCAATCACTCCTCACACCCATGAAACGGTTATAGCGCACCCGCCAGTGGCGTCTATGAGTCTCTGCCATGAGCGCATCGGCTGCCGCAATCTTATCTGCGATCCGCCCTTTCTCGCGGCGCCACGCCTCATCATCGAGGGCTTCTATCTCAGCGACGATCCGCTCATATTCAGGGATGCCCGCGTAGGCGTTGACGAAGGCGCAGAAGGTATCCTTGGCCTTGGCAACGAGCAGGTTCACATCGTGCCCCAGGTCCATACACGTCTCGTCGGTGAAGTTATCGAGCTTCGCCATCCTCTCAAAATCGATCGCCCCCTCAGCTTCCGCGATTTCATAGGCTTTCGTCCCTATGAAAGGAAAGAAAAGGGTCCACCTGAACCGGCCGGCTTCAACCTTGGCGAGGAGCTGCATGGTTTCCAGCACATCCGAGCGCTCCTCTCCCGGTAAACCTATCATAACGAAGGCCGATGTGTGAAGGCCAAATTTATGGGCAGCCGCAAAAGAGTTCTCGATGTCCCGGTTCGTCATGTACCTGTGGAGCACTTTACGCCGGATACGGTCGCTCCCGCTTTCCACCCCGAACTTGACGATCCGGCACCCCGCCTCTTTGAGCAATCGGGCAGCCTCCTCATCGAACATCCGTACATGGGCGTTGCAGACAAAGCCCGTCCGTGTCACCTTCCTGTAGCCTTCAGAGAACTCCCGGAGCCACTCCTTGTCGAAGGTGAAAAGGTCGTCATCGAAGATAAACATCTTTATCCGAATATACCTGGACAACAGATGCTCTATCTCTCCCAGGACCTGATCGACCGTGTGACGCCTCATATAGTGCCTCGGGGGACACCCCGATTCTTTATATAGGCTGATGATCCTATGGTTCAAGCAGTAAGTGCACCTGAAAGGGCAGCCCCTTGAGGCGAGCAGGCCCACCCATCCGTCCTTGGCGTCGATCATGGTCTGGAAATCGAAGACCTCGTAGTCCTTTGGCGGCAGCGCCGTAATGTCCGTGTAAGGTCTGAGGGCTTCGATGACCATTCGCCCGTTCTCCCGATACCCCATGTTGAGGACGCCCTTCGGACCCCCTTTCTCCAGGGCTTCGAGAAAGGCCTCCTCTCCCTCTCCCATGCAGATGTAGTCGGCGATCCCTTCTTCCAAGACACTCCCGGGGTCCATGGTGGGATGGATGCCGCCGAAAACGATGGGCCCGTCGAAGGTCTTCCTTATGTGGCGGGCGATCTCGAGGGCATACTTGTATTGGTTTGTGAGGATTGAAAAGCCTATGACGTCCGGATTAATGCGTTCCACGTCGCGTGAGATGCGCGCCAGGTCGAGGCCGTAGCCAAGCTGGTCGTTGATGTTAAGCAAGGCAGTTTCGATTCCGTGGGCCTTGAGAAGCCCCGAAATATAGGCTATGCCATAATTGAAGCCGATCTGGGCGTTCAGGTTGGGATAGATGAAAAGCACCCGCATCAGTTCCCCCGATCTTGCGTCGCGCTCGCCATGACGCACGTAAAGACCTCGTCGACCGTGATCGACTGGAGACACTCCCGGCTCCTGCACCTCTTGTCGCGACAGGGACTGCACTTAAGATCGGCCCGCACAATGGTGTGACCCTCTCCGAAGGGTCCGTTCACGAGAAGGTCGGTGGGGCCGAAGATTGCGACCACGGGGAGCCCGGCAAGGGCAGCCAGGTGCATGACCCCCGTATCGCCCCCGATATAGAGGGCCGCCCTTTTGAGAAGGGCAAGGGCCTGGGGGACCGTGGTGGGGCAGGCAAGCGTCGCCCTACCTTCCGACATTTCTGCGAGGATGCCCGCCTCCCTCTCTTCGCCGGGACCCCATAAAACTACCAAAGGCGTCCCCGTCTCATCGCCTATCCGCCTGATAAGCTCTCCGTAATTCGCCAAATCCCACCTCTTGAATTCACTCCCCTTGCTGCAAAAAGGGTTCACCACAAAAAAAGGACGCTCGATCCGCCCTGCCTCGATGAATCGGTCGATATAGTCGGCCGCCGAATCCGAAACCGCAAGATCGACCCCGGCCGCATCGATCGCCCCCAGGTGGGCGGAAAGCAGCATGTTGCGCCGCACCTTGTGGATACGCCTGTCAGGCGCCCCTATCTTTTCGTCATAGGCAAGCCAGCTTGCTTCCTTGGCGAAGGCGGCATCGAAGCCGACCCGCCGGGCTGTCCTCGCACACCGAGTAAAAAGGGCGCTCTTCACGATGCCGTGGAAATCGAGGACCACGTCGTACGCTTCCTGCCTGAGCTGGCGCACGAAAGCGGACAGCTCCCGGCCGGCGCCGATTGCATTGCCCCTTCTCAAGGCATTTTCGATCCTTCTCCTCGGGAACTCTATGACCCGGTCCACGAAGGTCTGATGTCTGAGCAATTCCGCGACGCTGCCCTCGACGAGCCAGGAGAGCCTCACCCCCGGGAATGTCTGCCTGAGAGCCTGCACGGCGGGCATGGTCAGGAGCACATCACCCAGCGAACTTAACCTGATCACCAGGATATTACGGGGGACTGCCATTTTTCAAGATGTCGATGAGGAAAGGAGGGAGTCTTTGGGGCTTCCTATCCGCAGTAACGTTTATGTGTCTCGTCTTTCCTGTGACGATGGAGGTTGTGCCCTTCAGGATCGCATAGTTGAACGTGACACCCCTCGACTGGATGTCGGAGACGCTCGTCCGTATCGTGAGGAGGTCGTCGTAGGCGGCAGGATTGAGATACTTGATCTCCATCCCGGCGACAACGAGGAAGTACCCCATCTCTTCGAGTTTCACGTAGGGAAAGCCCTTTTCCCGCATGTATTCGCTGCGGGCCACTTCAAAGTAAGTAGGGTAGGAGCCGTAATAGACGATGCCCATCCTGTCGGTTTCGGCGTAGCGCACCCGTATGGGCACGTCCACATAAAACACTAGAGGGCCCTCGACGATTCGGGCCTGAGCATGGAAGGGTCCTTTTGCCTGAGCACGTGTCTGATCGCGCGAATCGCCCTGTCCTTGTCTTCCGGCAGCCATACTTTCACGGGTAGGTAGTTCGATGCGTGGTTCGATGCGAAGAAGGTATGGGTAACATTGGTGTTCTCGATCATTATGGCCAGTTCTTCGAGCATCTGATAGGGATCGGGCACCTTGAAGGTCCCCTTTTCGACCTCTAAGGCCAGCGGTGTGCCCGGCACCACGATAAGGCTTAAGGCCCCCGCGTACTCTGGGTCTATCCTGCTCAGGAACTTGCCCGTCTCAGCCGCATGAATGGTGCTGCGCTCCACACCGCCGAGGCCCAAAAGGACCGTGACGGAAAGGAGGATGCCTGCCTCCTTCACACGGGCCGCAGCTTCGGCAGTCCTGTCGAGGAGGGTGCCCTTGCACACCCGGTCGAGGGTCACCTGGTCCCCTGACTCCACCCCCAAATAGATGATCCCTACGCCCAAATCCTTCAGGGCCTTGAGCTCTTCCACCGATTTCTTGAGTATCGATTTCGTATTCCCGTAGATGCCGATCCGCTCGAGCCTGGGGAAACTCGTCTTCACCAGCTCGACGATGGGAATGAGCCGTTTCTGGGGTATTATGAGAGCGTCGCCGTCGGCGAGAAAGACCCGTTTGACGTGCCGCTCGTAAGCCTTGGCCTCGTCCACGTCTTCCTTGATCTCGTCGAAACTCTTGACCCTGAACTTCTTGTCTTTAAAGGAGCCGCAAAAAGCGCACTTATTGTGGGAGCAGCCTACGGTGACCTGAAGAATGAGACTGTACGCCTCGCTCGGAGGCCGATAGATCATGCCTTCGTACTTCATTTCTCAATCCTGTATACCTTTTCGCCTTCCCCGATTAAGCCGAACTTCTCTCGGGCTACGTCTTCGAGGTAGCGGTCGTCTTTCTTTATGCGATCTATCTGTCCCTTGAGCCCGACGTTCTCCACCTCGAGCCGCTTTACAGTGCTGTCGATTGCGCCGATCTGTTGCCTGAGCTTGAGGTAGTCGAAAACGCCGTTCTCGGAAAAGAGTATGACAAAGGCCAATGCCATGAGGAGGGCCAATAATCCGTACTTTCTCGCCATATCCTCTAACATGCTGTAATATTAGCGAGTCATCCGGGAAAAGTCAACGAAAAGAGCGAAATAATAATGAGTCTACCCCTTCTCGATGGTCGATGCCGCCTCAGCTCTCACCGTCTTGAAGAGGCGCAACAAGGCAATGAAGACAGCCAGGACGAGGGGACCCAAAACAAAACCGGAAAAGCCGAAGTATTCCAAGCCCCCCAATATGCCGAAAAGTACGACCACAAAGGGGACCTGGGACTTGCCCTTGGAAAGCCACGGCCTCAGTAAGTGATCGATGGCCTGCGTGCCAAGCACGGCGACGATGGTGAGAGTGATGGCGGCGACTGCTCTGCCCGCTGCAACGAGATAGATGACCACCCCTAACCACACCACGAAGGAGCCCACCAGCGGAAGGAGAGAAGAAAAAGCAGCGGCAATGGCGAGAAGGATCGGCGAAGGGACGCCGGCAACGGCAAAGGCAATGAAGGCGAGCAATCCGTGTCCGGCCCCGCCGAAAAGCCCCCCGTAAATGGCGGAGAGGACTACGTCTTTCACCAACTCTTTGAACTTCTCTTGGTTCTTCCTAGGCAAAGGTATCTCGTCGAGCAGCGCGTCCAGCAGGCGGGGTCCGTAAGATGGAAGAAAGAAAAGCAGCACCGACATAAGGAAGAGATCGAGCACCGTCGTGGCAACCACCATGGCGTGCCTGGGGGCCTCGTGCGCGATCGCCTGGCCGGCTTGCGTGGCGTATCGGATCACCGTGGAGGTCACCTCACGTTGGTTCACTCCAAAAGTCGAGAGAAAGCGGCCGACGTAGCGTTCTATCTCCTGATCTGCATATATCCCCTGGGCTGCCGAATAGTGCTGTTGGAGACGCTGGGTAAGCGCGGCCACCTCCGCGCCGAGAAAATACATGAAGTAGGAGATCGGACCGAGAAGAAGAACCAGTATTATGATCAGGTTGAGAAGGGAGGCAAGGCCTTCATACTTTACGCGCCGAAGAAGGAATTTATAAAGGGGATGGGAGACGATGGCCAGGACCACCGCCCAGACGATGGCCGCCATAAAGGGCTGGACTACCTTATAGGAGAGATAGCCGAAGAAAACGACGAATACCGCGAGCACGATGAGCTGGGTCATGCCCTTCTTCAAACCGGCACCTTATCTCGCCTCATCCACGGGATTCTTTCTCGCTGACCGAAAGGACGGCAAAGCACCAGGGCAGGCTCACGGACTCCCTGCCGTGTCTGCTGTTTTTATGGTCGGGGCGACTGGATTTGAACCAGCGGCCTCTTGCGCCCAAGGCAAGCGCGCTATCCATGCTGCGCCACGCCCCGCCATACAAAACATAGCACAGGCCTCACGGCCTTTGCAATTAATGGGAATGTAAGCTCCAGGACAAGCGCATTTGGAAGTGAACAGTAAGAAAGGGGGGGACTAAAGCGAGGGGAATGGCTCACGTTGCCTTTGGCGGCCTCTATGGACGCCGCTCTTATCAAATTGGCGCTGGTGTGTGCGTCCTATGAAGGCCGGAGCCGCCGGACAAAACGATACGGCTTCGCGTGCCACCGGCCGGTCGCATGAAGGGGATGCGTCATAGGTGGATGAGATGTGAGGCCTGTAGCCCGCAGCCGTACTCGATGTACGGCGGATGGGCTGAAGGCTCTCACAGGTCGCCGCATAGGGCGTATTCCCTTCATGCGACCGGCCGCACCTCGGACCCTCACTCGCCTCTTCGTCAGTCTGACCCGTATGCTCTTCGAGGAAAGCTGCCACACGTTCTCTAAAGTCACCCTTGGATTTCCAAATACGCTCTCCCTGATATAAGCTCGGAAGTGGCGCTGCTTCGGTGGGCGAAAGGCGTGGCGGTTCAGAACTAGACAAGGAGCCCCAACACGATGAGTACCGAGCTCCCCGTGAAGATCGCAGGGCACAGTCGAAATGGGAGGAACCTGATACGAAAGCCTGTGAACAGGGAGACGATCGAAAGTACGTTGAGACCCGCCACGCAGGCCCAGTACAGGGCCGTGGAGACGGGCGCCGTCGGTTCGACGATGGTGGCGATGAGGGCCACAGAGCCGATGAAGATGAGGGCCACCCCTTCCGCTATCCATTCCATAGTAATGATCCGCCTGTTGTCTTCGGATATGGAACCGAAGCCTTTTACGATCGAGCCTGTAGGAAAGAGATGGGCAATTCCCCACACGATGGGGATGGACGACCCGATCCAGAACAATAGACTATTGGCCATGAATGCTCCTATCCTTGCTCCTCAACGGAGCCGTCCACAAGCACTTTGGACCCCTTTTCCCCGGCAGAGCATTTGCGTCCGCTCGCCGCCTCATCGGGCATACTATCGCAGCATCCCATCTTCATCCCTCCTCCCCTCATTCTCGAATCCGCAGCACCGGTATTCCTTGCCGCACTGCTCCAGGGCGCGAGTGAGCATGTCGAGGCTCTCCATGATCTGGAAATGCTTATCCTCCGGGATGAGTTCGAACACCCTTGTGAGGTAAGCGTTAAACAGATGCTCGATAGTATGGAAGGCCTTCTTGCCTTCGTCGGTCAGTGTCAGAGAAACGTAGCGGCGGTCCTGGGGATTGAGAAGCCGGTTGAGAAGTCCGGCCTTGACCATGCTATCTACGGTGCGGCTCAGATTGCTCGTGTCCACACCGAGCATACCTGCCAGCTCCACGAGGGACAACTCCTTTCGGTCGCCTAGGGCGAGAAGAGCATGACATTGGGCCATGGTCACCCCGCAGCACTGGATATCGTTTCTTTGGGACAAACCCATTCTCTGCTCTATTTGTCGAACTCTCTCGCGAAATAGCTTGATGTTCTCCCCTTCCATGCGTTCCTTACCTCCATTGCCTGGTGTTACGAACACTAAAGGTTAATCATAATAAATGTAACATACATATAATGTACCTAACACTAATCTCCTGTCAAGCAATTTCTCTTTGTCTTCGTTGGATTACTGCAACCCTTGATATACGAGAAGTACCAATCTTCCGGCGGCACATCGCACACAAAGGGTGATCGAGTCGCCGCTTTCGCTCCCGCGCCCTCTCTGGCTGATCGGTCCCGGTCTTGCCGGTCCGGTTTCTTTGAAGAGATGGAGGCTTGGGAGGTGGTGCTTTAACGAATAATTCATCAATTCTTGACGGGGCCGCAACAGCCCCGTGATATCCTCCTCCCCGGAAAGGGACAATCATGTTCGAATGGCTGAAGGAGGTACATATGAAAAAACTTCTGTTCGGAGTATCAGGCATCCTATTCGCAGTTGCCCTCGTGCTCACAGCACCTGGTGCGGCAAAGGCCGTGACCGTGACGTCACTCGGCTTCTACGGGTCTTCGACGGCGAGCGACTACGCCACCTATGCATTCCCGACGGGCACGATTAACCTCACGGAGGGGCTCAGCGTCACCTACCCGCCACCGATCGGTACACTGACCGCCTGGATGATCGAGGACCCTCAGGCCGGCTTGGGTGCATTCATCACAGGTGAGAACGGCACGGGCCAGGCGACGATCTCAATCACCGGCACTTCCCTGGCTCCTGCCCGGGTCGAGCTGAAGGGGTCCGTCATCGGCGGAAGCAATTTTGACATCATCGGCTGGCTCACGAGTTTCACGAACAACAGCGGTTACACCTGGGATGTCTACTTTCCAAGCCTCACTGCCCTCGACAATAGCCAATTCACGTTCTCTAACTCACCTTATGCCGGCTCTCTCGGGTTCAGCAGCAGCGGCAATGACACGGTGGCGCTGAGCACGCAGGTTTCCACGGTTCCCGTTCCCTCCGCACTTATCCTCTTTGCGCCTTCTCTTCTCGGCCTTATCGCCATGAGGAGACGAGTCAAAGGGTAGCCCTCTAAAGATACCGGGGCCGACCGGGGGTATCTCCCGGTCGGCCCCGACCCCGTTTTTCTATGGCTGGCTGCGCCGGAGCGCAAGACGCGGTGACGTGGCGGAGAATCAGGGTCTTTCTTCGGGGCTTATCCGTCCCCTTCGAGCAGCCCTTTAAGGGCCGTTGCCTGCTCGGGGGTGAGGGCCCCCTTCTCCTCTGCCATACGCAGGGCTACGAGGGAAAGGCTTTTATACACACTCTCGTGGAGCCCCATGTCCTTCATCGCTTCGAGATGGGCATCAACCGTGCCCGCATCTCCCCTCACCACCGGACCGGTAAGCGAGAGGAGAGGCCCTTTGGCCTCTATGTTCTTCAGGGTGGCCCTTATAATCGGGTAGAAGGGTACGAGGTCGATGTTGATCCGCTCCATGATGGCCTGTCCCGAATAAAGAAGGGCTGAAAGAAGGTTGCACACGAAGACAGCGGAAAGATGATAGAGCACCTTGTCCTTACTTGCTATCTGCACGATCTCGCGGCCCACAGCCGTTCCGATCTCCCGCAAGGCGGGAAGGGCCCCGTCTTCGGCCTCTATGAAGATATAGGTCTCGGGCAGGACCGCAATGCCCGCGTCTATGTCGGGAAATGTCTGGAGCGGGTGCAAGGAGCCGAGCAATGCCCCCGATCTGTCGAGTGGACAAAGCTCCTGGAGCGTATGGGCACCGCTCGTGTGGAAGACGACTTTGCCTGCAAGCTCCAAATCTTCGTCGAAAATCTGGCCGGCGACCCTCTTGATCTCCCTGTCCTGCGTGGTGATCGCCACCACATCGGCGTTCCTCGCCGCCTGGCTGTTATCGAGCGTGTAGAGGCAATCCTCGCCGATATATGCCCTGGCCGTATCGAGGGACTGCTGCCTTCTGGAGGCCACGGCATTGATCTGAAAGCCATGACGCTTCAGTACGGATCCAAGGGCGATGCCAACCTTCCCTGCTCCTATTATGCCGATTCTCATTTTTCGAAGAGCTCCTCCGGGAAACTTTCCACAGCGTCGGGCAGCTTATCGAGCAAGCTCTTAGGCAGACGAATGGCGTTCCAGATGATGTTGAGCATCATCCTTCCCACGCTGTGGACGTAGCTGGATTGTATCGTAGGGTCATTCAAGGGGCCCTTCACATCATAGACAAAGAAGATGAGACCGCTATTCTCTTCCTTGATGACGTCCCGAAGGAGGGGAATCCAGTCTATGAAGCGGTCCATCTCCACGAGGGGCGAGACGACCATCCTGGCGTCGATGGTGTCTTTTGCGACGTCGACATTCCCCTGCCCTGCGATGACCATGGAAGGGCTCTTGATAAGGAAGTTATCCGTGTGGAAAACACCGTTCTGCCCCTCGAAGGAAGCACTCATGGTTCGATACACGAGTCCGTCCCGGGAGAGGTCGACCCGTCCTCTGATGAGGTCATAGATGTTCGTGAACGCCAGAAGCTTGGAGACAAGGTTCCACTTTCGGATTGCCCCGTCTCTGCTCACGATGTTTATGGTGCCCTGGGCGCTTCGGGTCAGCTCATCGCTGTTGTGGCCTGCAAGGCGTAAGGTTCCGTTGATCGTACCGGTCCCGTCGAGGATGTCCGTGCTTGCACCGAAAAGAGAGAAAGCCTCCTGCGCCGTCAGGTCCTTCAATTCTCCGGCCAGGTTCACCTGGGGCTCTCCCGCGAACCTGGCATTGCCCTGAACACTGACGAACCCGATATCCGTGTGAAATTTGCTTTCATTCAACGTGAGGGTGCGGTCGCCGAAGGTGCCGCTCAGAAGGACGTCTTTGCCGGTCATGCGCCCCACATCCAATTGCTGCGTCTTCAGAAGAAAGGTCCCCTTTATGCGGGATGCGAGACTACCATCGGGAATCGAGGGCAGTCGGATCGGGGCGCCTTTCGTCGAAGCAAAGTCACGGGTGTCAAACTCGGCCATGTCGACAAGAAGGGAAAAGGTGGGTGCATCGAAACCGTCCACTATAAGCCGGCCGCTCTTAAGGAGGCTCGTTCCCACCCGCATACCCGACACGACGTCTATTACGAAACGTTCGCCGCTGAAGCTGCACGAGAGATTGACGTTCTTCAGGGGGTTGACCAGAGAGGGAAGGCGGAGGGTTCCGTCAGCGAGGGTAAGAGCGCCTTTGATACGGGGAAGCCGTTCTATAGGAAGGCTCAGGTCCTCGACCCATAGGTCGGCCTTCAGATACCCAGCCACCGTGGCCTGGTCAAAAAAAAAGAGCCTCGAGAGCCTCTCGAGCCTCGGGGCGTCCATGGTTAAACGGACGTTCGAGAGTCGCCTCTTCCTTACCTCTGCGCTGATATGGGCCTTCATCTCGTCCAGGGTATAGGACAAATCGTCCAGGAAGATCTCGCCTCCCAGGCGTCCCCGGGCCGAGAGGCAGGCCGTGCTCTCCACTCCTGCACCCTTTTTCATCACGCCGGGAATCGTGAAGGCCAGACTCGTCATATTCACCCTGCCCTTCGCAGAGAACGAGCCGTCGCGCATTTCCAGATTGCCGTCGATACCTATGGGCCCTTCCAACGATTGACCGGGAAGGAGAAGACGACCCATTTGCCGGCCGTCCACCACACCTTCGACTTTGAAGCTCGCAAGATGACTCTGTGCCTTTCCCTGGAGGACAAGATTGGTCCCCTCGCCCGTCAACAGCAAGTGATTGAACCGGACCGTTCCACTATCGAAGGCGTAATCGCTCGAAGCCTCGAATCGGATCCCCCTCCAGAGGAATTGTCCTTCCTGGATATTGCCCGTGGTTGCCACCTTGAAGCCCTGGCCCTGCCGGCCTTTCAGCATGAGCGAGCCCACGGCTGTTCCGGCCGTGGCCTCTATCTCCTTTTCCGGGTTGAACCTGTTGAGGTCCCTGAGCGCCATGGCGTACTTGCCGGTAATCTCCAGGTCACGGTTGGCCTTCAGCGGGACCTGGCCGGACACCCCATAAAACCGGCCGTCACCGAAGCGTCCGCTGAAATTCGAAAGAAGCACGCTCTGTCCGTTCACCTGGAGGGTGCCGTCCACATTGCGCGCGATTATGCCCTTGTCTCCTCCCGAGGCATCCTTCAGGTCGACCTGGGCATGCACGGGCTTGCCCTTCTCGAAGACAAAACTGTCTATCCTGACCTCTCCGTCCTTCACATAGGAAAAAGGGCCCCAGTCCTTATCGGAGAGGATGGCGAGGTTGATATACTCGGTGAGATCGGAGATGTGGAGGTAATCCAGGGTCAGAGCCAGATAAAGGAGTTTCTCCCCTTTCGCCCTCACTCTCAGGGAAAGAGGGACACCCTTGAAATTAAGTCCTTCGAGGGAGACATCGGCCTCGCCGTCAGCCCAGGTCGCGTGCACCCGGCATTGCTCGTTGTCGCCTGAAACGCGTTTGAGCAGGAATTTCTCCCAGATTGACACATGGGCAGTTTTCGCCTCACCATCCACGACGAGTCTCCCGTCCCGGTAAGTAAACCGTCCCTGAGAATCGACGAATCCCTCGTAATCCTTAAGAAGACTCATGTTTACCGCAGAAAGAGAATAATCACCCTGGACGTCGGAACGCTTCCCGCCAAACAAACCTTCCCCATGGGTCTTAATATCACCGATGCCTTCGATGCCCCCGTCGAGGGTGAACTCCATCTGCTTACCCGTATTGAAGTTGGTAACTCTCAGCTCCCGAATCGTGTACTTCCGGCCCTCGTAGTCAAAAAGGCCGTGCTTAATCTCGGCCAGCTCCACAGGGATCGGCAGGAAGGTCAGACCTCCTCCTTGTTTCTTTACCTTAAGATCAAAATCAGAGACTGCGAGGCGTTTGATATAGATTCCCTTGGTAGGAAGCAATTCTATATCGCATTGTCCGATCTTCCCCTCTGCCCGGCCCCGGACCTGCAAGCCCTCCATGGAGACGACGAAAAGGCCGTTCTTGAAAGAGACCGAGGTCCGGGAGGCGTTCACACTCCCGCTTATGGCCTTTCCTATCATACGGAAAGCGATAACGGGCAGGTAGAAGCGGGCTGCGACGATCAGTCCGGCAAGGACAAGAATCACTATGAGGACTGGGACAATGACTTTCTTCATGAGGGTGTCCGCGCGAGGGCGAAAAGAATGACGCTCTCCGGCTTTGCTCGCTTAAGGGTCTTGGCTGCCTCCGATGCGGTGCCGCCCGTAGTGAAAAGATCGTCTACGAGGAGGAGGCGCTTTCCCGACAAATGCGCCGCCTCACCTTTCAGCCCGAAGGCCTTGGCCACATTCTTCTTCCTCTCCTCTCTGGAAAGCAGGTACTGGTCCTCGGGTTTCCTTCGTCTTCCTGAGAGAAGAATAGTCGATGGGCTTTCCTGTCATCCTGGATATTTCCTCGGCTATTATGAAGGACTGGTTGAATCCGCGTTTCCACAGCCTCTTTTCGGTGACAGGGAGAGGGACAATGATATCGAAGGAGCCTCCAAACTTCAGGATTTTCTCTTCCAGGGTCCGAACGACGGCCCTTCCCACGTCCTTTCTGCCCTGAAACTTGAAGGCGTGGAGGGCCTCACGCAAGGGGCCTTCAAAAGAAAAGCCGAAATAGCCCCTCTCGAACTGCTTGGGAGTGGTGACACAGTCGCCGCACACGACGGGCTTTCCGACCGGCCTTCCGCACGTAGGACAAGCAGCCTCGTCATCGATTAAAACAAAGGCGTCGAGACAAGTACGGCAAAGGACCTCCCCCTGGCCACGGCAACCCCCGCAATAGATGGGGTAGAGCAGCTCGATTGAAGGTTTCAGGATGTGGAGCTTTTCGCTCAGGGCGCGGAGCTTTTCGAGCGGCTCTTTTGCAACACCCGATGAACGGCTCTTCAATATGCCCCTCGACCCCCGCAGAAAGGAGCTTCCGGAGCTCTCACAATCATGCACCAAACTTGTCAAGCTTTGAACCATAGGCCAGGGCAAGGGTCATCAGCTCTTTGGCGTACAGGGTGCCCAGGCTGCCGCGCAGGCAATTCTTCTCGTGGAAAGGAAGGCCGTCCGTTTCACCGGTATCGGTGACGATCAACAGAGGCACAGGTTGCCAGCCGTGCCCCTTGAAGGCGCAGGGCGTGGAGTGATCGCCC
This sequence comes from uncultured delta proteobacterium, assembly GCA_963750015.1. Classification (GTDB taxonomy): domain Bacteria; phylum Desulfobacterota; class Syntrophorhabdia; order Syntrophorhabdales; family WCHB1-27; genus CAVVNC01. The sequence goes on from CAVVPU010000200.1 coordinate 14,709, forward strand.
GTAACGACCAATACCTTGGGCTTGAGGCTGTAAATGTCCTGAACTATCGCATCGGCTGCTTCGATAGCCTCTTTCTTCGCATCAAAATTGCCGTCCTCACCCGCCACGTCAGTTTCTTTGATGTGCATGAAAAAGAACTGGTACTTATCGTAGTGCTCCTTGAGTATGGAGACCATGTCCTTGTAGTCCCGGGGCTCCCTCTCCACCTTCATGCCGAGCACCTTGGCTATGCCCCTGTACATGGGATAGGTGGCGATAGCGAGGGCCTCCATATGGTATCTCTCGGGAAAGAGCGGTAAATCGGGCCTCTTCGAGAATCCTCGGAGGAGCACGCCGTTTGCTGCTTTCTCCCCTTCGAGAACCTCCCTGGCCTTTTTCATGAAGTCGTTGATGACCGACGCGGTTCTATCGGCAGCATTGGTCTTAGGCCTCGCGGGAACGAGAGGCCTGTTTTCCTTGTGAGGGTCGGCATCTTCCAGTTCATCCGATAGGCCGGGGCCGGAAAAGACGATGCCGAACCGGTGAGAGACACCCGGCTTTATTGTCACTTTGATCCCGTTGACCTCGGGAATGGCCACGCCCAAGCGGCTGCACAGCGCCTCGCCGATGGCAGTGTCGATCCTCCCGGCCCTCCGGTCAGTGACCGTATCACCACTGATCGTGCAAAAATTGCCCCGCGCCGTCACATCCCCCGGACCTATATCCATGTCGAGGCCCAGGACCTCGAGAATGCCCCTGCCTATCTCGTATTTCACCGGATCGTAGCCGAACATGCTCAGGTGTCCCGGTCCGCTTCCCGGGGTGATGCCGATACCCACGGGAATCGTCCTGCCGAGAACCCCCTTTTCCATGGCGAGCAAGTCAAGGTTCGGCTTCTTCGCCGCTTCCAGGGGCGTCTGAAGGGCATGGCCGGGGTTCGGAATGTCTCCCAGCCCGTCAAAGATAAGGAAAATTATCTTGTTATCGTTGGTGAGAATAAGATCGTCTATCATGAAAGCCCATCCTAAGCCCTTATTTTATTCTTTGAGTTCAGATACCCTTTTCTTCAATCATCCGCTTGCACGTGATGCAGTAGCGGGCTACAGGGTTGGCTTCGAGCCGTTTCTCGTTAATCGATTCCTCGCACTCCTCACAAATCCCGTAGGTCTGATTGGCGATCTTATCAAGGGCCGAATCTATTTCCTTCACCATGGTTCTGTCATTGTCGCTCAGGCTCATCAGAATATCAGCATTGTAGGCGTTGCTTGCAGCATCGGCCATATCCTGGATGCCATCGGTGCCGAGCGTATATGAATCTTCTTTCAGCTTCTTCGACTTGTTGAGTATCGCCTCTCTCTGCTTCAGCAGTTTCTTTCTAAAGTATGCAAGCTTTTCTTTGTTCATTTCACACCCCGTAGACGATTCAGTCTCACCTATTAATGGCCGTTCTATTCCATCCTTTGTCTTTTCGCCTCTATCCATAGGTCTTCGAGGTCATAGAGTCGCCTTAGGTCCTCGAGAAACACATGGACGATCACGTCTCCATAATCCATAATCACCCATCGCCCCTCATCATAGCCTTCGGTCGCCAAGGGCAGCACGCCCTTTTCCTTCATCCCCAGATCTACGGCCTCGACGATGGTCTTTACGTGGCGCTCGCTCGTTCCGCTCGATAGGACAAAGATATCGGCTATGTCCGTCAGCCCGGAAAGCTCGATCAGCAAAACGTCCCCGGCCTTCTTTTCCAGCGCCAGCCGGCCGCACTCTTGCGCCTTATCGTATGTCTCCACTATCCTCCGTGTACAACCCTTTTCTGGTGATATACTTTTCTACCCGGCCGGGAACAAGGTATCGTATCGATTCTCCGGCCTTCAACAACTCTCTTATCCTCCTCGAGGATATATCGAGCTGGGTAACCCTATGGAGATAAATCCGCTTTCCCGAAGCATGCTCCCAGGTCGTCTCATCCATCCTGCTTACCTGTCCCTTGAGGGCTTCAGGAAACCCCTCATTGCGTCCGCCCGGCCTCACCATGACCACGAAGTTGGCGTGAAGGAAAAGCTCGTCGCATCCTTTCCACAGACCGATATCGCAGAATGCGTCGAGACCGACGAGGAAATAGATGTCTTTAAAACGCTGCGAAAAGAACTTGACCGTATCGACGGAATAGGACACCCCCCCTCTTCTTATCTCCACCTTCGAGGTGCTGAAAGAAGCGTTGCTCCTCGTTGCCATCTCGAGCATCCGCACCCGGTCGGCCGCTTCCGCCCCAATGCGGGCGCCCTTGAGAGGCTGCACCCAAACGGGAACGAAGTAGATCCTTTCCAGGGAATAGGCCTCACGCACCTCCTCGGCAATTCGTAAATGGGCCATATGAACAGGGTCAAAGGTTCCCCCGAACAGTCCTATGGCCATCAGCTTCTCTGCTGCCCCTCGCCGAAGGCGATAAACTTCGTGACAGTCAGCTCTTCCAATCCCATGGGCCCGAAAGCGTGGAGCCTGGTAGTGCTGATGCCCATCTCCGCTCCGAGACCGAGCTGAAACCCATCGTTCAGGCGCGTCGAGGCATTGACGAGGACGAGCGAAGAATTGACCTCTCTCAAGAACCTCCACGCATTATCATAATCCTTCGTGATGATCGCATCCGTGTGCTCAGAGCCGTACTTCCGTATATGCTCTATGGCTGCGTCCATGTCATTCACCACCCTCACCGCGAGGGTGAGGTCCAGGTACTCCTCGTACCAGTCGTGCTCATCGGCCGGATCGATGTCCGGCACGATCCGCATCGTCTCTTCACAGCCTTTCACCTTCACCCCGTGCTGCCTCAGTAGAGCAACCATCCCGGGCAGGAAGCCGGGGGCGATGGCCCGGTGAACGAGGAGGGTCTCCATGGCGTTGCAGGTTGCCGGCTTCTGAACCTTGGCGTTGAGACATACCTGGCGCGCCATCTCCTCGTCGGCATGCTCATCCACGAAGGTCGCGCACACGCCCTTATAGTGTTTCAGAACGGGGATCCGGGATTGTTCTGCGACACTTCTAATGAGCGCTTCCCCTCCCCTCGGGATAACAAGGTCAATATAATCATTAAGTTTCAGAAGGTCATAAAGGAACTGACGATCGCTCGTCTCGATGAGCTGGGCCACACCCCGGTCGACCCCGCATCGGTCGAGAGCTTCCCTGATGAGATTGAAAAGGGCCACATTCGAATGGAACGCCTCCTTCCCACCTTTCAGGATCACCACATTCCCGCTCTTGAGACAGAGGGAAAAGGCATCGACCGTCACATTGGGCCTCGATTCGTAGATGATGGCGATAACCCCTATAGGTATGCGCATGCGCCCCACGAGCAAATCGTTGGGCCGCTTCCATGTCCGCACGATTTCCCCGACCGGATCGGGCAATTGGCGCACATCCCTCAATCCTGCCGCCATCTCGTCGATCACCTTCTTGTTGATCTTGAGCCTCTCCACCATGCTTGCAGGCATCTGTTCCTTTTCTGCCTGTTCGATGTCCTTCCTGTTTTCCGCAAACAGGAAGTCCTGCCTCTCACAAATCAGGCCTTCGAGGGTGGAAAGGATCGCATTCTTCGTCTCCGTGGGCAGGTGGGCTGCGTGGGTCGCCGCGCCCCGTGCTGCCCTTGCGAGGTCTTCAGCCTTCATAGGAGTACCATATTGTCCCTGTGGATCACTTCTTCGGTATATTTATAGCCGAGCTTTCGCTCTATCTCAATACTTTTCGCACCTTTTATCTTGCTTATATCGGAGGAGGAGTAGTTGACGATACCCTTGGCTATCACTCTCGTGTTCCCGTCGGTGATATCAACGCATTCGCCCCTGGCAAAATCTCCTTCCACGTGAACGATGCCGGATGGCAGAAGGCTCTTCCCACTGTTGAGGAGGGCTCTCTCTGCCCCCCGGTCGATGGAGAGTCTGCCCCTCGTCTTGAAAGCAAAGGCGATCCAGCACTCCTTCCTCGTCATCCGCTTCTTCGCGACAAAGAGTGTGCCTATCTCCTCGCCGGATAAGAGTCTCGGAATCACGTCCCTCACATCGCCCTTGACCAGGCGCGTCGGTATGCCGTAATGGCCCGCCTTCTTGGCGGCCTCGAGCTTGCTCGTCATTCCGCCCACGCTTTTCTCGCTTCTGGTTCCCCGGGCCAGGGCCTCGATCTCCTTATCGATCTTCTTGACCGTGCGAATCATGGCCGCGCCGGGATGGCTCTTCGGATCCTTTTCGTACAGGCCCTCCACGTCGGAAAGGAGCACGAGCAGGTCCGAGCTGGTAATTTGAGCGATCAGTGCGGAAAGGTTGTCGTTGTCGCCGAACATGATTTCCTTGAAGGAAAGAGTATCATTCTCGTTGATGATCGGCACGACTCCCATGCCGAGGAGGGCATCGATCGTATTCAGGAGATTGATGCATCTCGTCCTCGACCTGATATCTTCGTGAGTAAGGAGTATCTGGCTCGCAGTGAGGCCGACTTGGGCGAAGGCATCCATGTAGATGCGCATGAGCACGACCTGACCGATAGATGCGAGGGCTTGCTTCCTCGCCATCTCCCTGGGCTTTCTTTTGAGGCCCATGGTTTCCATGCCGCAGGCCTGGGCCCCGCTCGAAACACAGATAACCTGGATCGATTGGTCCGTGACCGCCTTTATCTGGCGGGCAAAGTCTTCGGCCCTCACCCTGCTGATACGGTTATCCTCGTCGAGCAAGACCGAGGTGCCTATCTTCAGTACGACCCGCTTTACGTCACCCATGATTTGGAAGCCCGCCTTTTTCGCCTATCCTTTCCTTCAATCCGTCGATGCCCCAACCCAGACTTGCACTTATGGAGACGACCTCTTCGCCCTTCGCGCGCAAGGCCCGTTCTGCGTCTGCCAAAGCATCCCGAGTGACCAGATCCATCTTGTTGAGGACCACGATCTTCTCTCGCTCGGCAAGCTCTTCTCTGTAAAGCCCCAGCTCTCCCTTCAGCGTCTCGTAATCGCGGAGCACATCAACGGAGGAGACGTCGAGCACCCACAGAAGTCTCTGAGTCCTTTCGATGTGTCGCAAGAAACGGAGTCCCAAACCCTTGCCTGTGGATGCCCCCTCGATGATGCCGGGGATATCTGCGAGCACGAGGTTCGTGTCTCCCTCCCGCATAACTCCTAGAGAAGGGGTAAGAGTGGTAAAAGGATAGTCCCCGACTTCGGGGGTTGCATTGGTAAGGCGACTCAGGAGTGTGGATTTGCCCGCATTCGGCAGACCGATGATCCCTATCCGCGCGAGCAACTTGAGCACCAGCTTAAGCCTGCCCTCTTCCCCTTCCTCACCCTCATCGAATTCGGTAGGGGCCTGACGCACGGAACTCACGAAGCGGGCATTTCCCCTGCCACCGCGCCCTCCCCGGGCCGCCACAAAGGTTTGCCCTTCGGCGACGATATCGGCAAGCACCTTCCCGCTTTCCTCGTCTTGGACCTCGGTACCGATAGGAACGTAGACGTACAGGTCCTCTCCGCCCCTTCCGGTCCTATTACCGCCTCCGCCGCCCTTCCCGTTTTGAGCCCGGTAAATTCTTTTGTACTTGAAATCAAGAAGACTGATGAGGTTCTTTCGCCCGACTATGAGGACATCTCCGCCTTTGCCTCCGTCCCCTCCGTTGGGCCCGCCTTTCGGCACGTGTGCCTCTCTTCGAAAGCTGACGCAACCTCGGCCGCCATCTCCCGCCTTCACATAAAGAGAAGCTTCATCGACGAATTTCATTCAACAGGGTAGACATTCACCCTCTTTTTCTCCCCCTTGGCCTCGTAGGTGACTTTCCCTTCAACCAGGGCGAAAAGCGTATTATCCCGGCCCATGCCTACATTCGTTCCCGGGTATATCTTTGTCCCGTGTTGTCTCACGATGATGTTGCCTGCCTTCGCGAGCTCCCCACCGAACATCTTTACACCCAGCCTCTGTCCGGCCGAGTCCCTGCCGTTCCGTGAGCTTCCGCCGGCTTTCTTATGCGCCATGTGTTGCCTCCATCTGAATCTTCTCGATGACCAACTCGGTATAAGCCTGACGGTGGCCCTTCTTCTTCTTCGAGTCCTTCCTCCGTTTGTACTTGAAGACGATCACCTTCCGCGCCTTGCCCTGGGCAATTATCCTCCCCGTCACGGTCGCCCCTTCGACATACGGGCTTCCCACGAGGGTGTTCTCCCCGTCGTTAACGACAAGTACCTGTCCCAAGGCCACCTGATCATCGGCATCTCCGGACACTCTTTCGACCTTTACTCTGGTCCCCTCGCTCACCCGGTATTGCTTGCCGCCAGTTTCTACGATGGCATACATAATGCTCTCCTCACGTTTCCCGCAAATTTGAGACATAATGATAAAGAATTACGCCCGAAAAGTCAACAGGGAAGTCGTCTCTATTCGGACGTGCGTGTTTAGACACCGATCCTCACAGTGCCGGACCGGCAGCCCCTTTTTTTGGTCACGGCCGGCCGAAGCCTTGAGTGGGTCGGGAAAGCCATTCCGACCCACTCAAGGTTGACAGGCTCAACTAGTCCATTTTCTTGAAGGACGTCTTGGCAGCGCCACATATGGGGCAGTTGTCCGGCGCCCCACCCTCGACCGTGTTGCCGCACACCTGGCACACATAGTAGTCTGTCTCCGCGTTCTTTCCCAGGGCGTCGGATGCCTTCTTGTAAAGGTCGGCGTGGATTTTCTCCACTTCGTTCGCGTAACTGAAGGTCTGTTCCGCTGCCTTGTTGCTCTCGCCCTTTGCATCGGCTATCATCTGGGGGTACATCTTCTGGAACTCGAATACTTCTCCGTTAAGGGCCTCTTCGAGGTTTTCCTTGGTGCTTTTTATGCCACCCATGGTGCGAAGATGGTTATGGGCATGGACGGTCTCCGCCTCGGCAGCCGCCCGGAACAGCTTCGCCACCTGTTTAAATCCCTCCTGGTCCGCCTTCTTGGCGAAGGCAAGGTACTTCCTGTTCGCCTGCGACTCGCCGGCAAAGGCATCCTTGAGATTCTGGTCGCTCTTCGACATGTTTATCCTCCTTTATCAGAATTTTGAGTGGTACTCTTTGACTTTCTCCGCGAATCCATATCCGAACTCATAGCACCGCTGCTCGTCCTCGAAGGTCGGCCGGTAAAGCACGTCGATGCCCGGTCCGTGGGTCTCGAGACCCATCTGCTTTGCCGCTTCGTATACCTCCTTTACGGCGCCCCCACCCCAGCCGAGGCTCCCGAAGGCTCCCACAAGGCGATTCTTCGGCCGCAACCCCCTCAAGTAGGTCAGGAACTGGGCAATGGTGGGAAAGACAATATTGTTGAGGGTGGGCGAGCCGATAAGGGTCCCCCTCGCCCTCCAGAACTCCTTCACCGCAACGCTCATGGGGGTAGCCCTGAGCTTGATCACCTTGCACTCGACGCCTCCATCTTTCACGCCCCTGGCGATTGCCTGGGTCATACGTTCGGTGCTGTGCCACATGGTGTCGTAAACGATGGCCACCGACAGATCGGACTTTCCTTCCGCCATGTCGAGGTACATGCGCAGTATTTTCCCGGGATCCGCCCTCCAGATGATGCCGTGATCGGGCGCGATGATCTCCGCGTCGAGATTGAGCTTCCCGATCTCGGCGATCTTTCCTTTGATGAGCGAGCCGAAAGGCATCAGGATGTTCGCGTAATAGTCAATGACCGCATCTTCGAGCTCGGTCATAGTGGCACAGGTGACATACTCGTCGTCGAACCGCGAGGATGAGGCGATATGCTGTCCGAAGGCATCCTGGCTAAAAAGAACCTTTTCTTCCTGTAAGTAGGACATCATGGAGTCCGGCCAGTGGAGCATCGGCGTTTCCAAAAAAAGGATACTCCTCTTGCCTATCTTCAGCACGTCCCCGGTCTTTACCGTCCTGATGTCCCAGGTCGAAGTGTCGTAGAACCGCTCGAGACCCTTCTTGCCCCGCTCCGTCATATGGATGACAGCCTCCGGCGCAAGCTGCATGATCCGGTCAATGGCAGTCACATGGTCATTCTCGATGTGATTGATAACGACGTGCTTTATGGCCCTCGGGTCCATTATCGCCTTGATATTCTTGATCATGAGGTCGGCAAAATCGAATTTGACCGTGTCGATCAAAGTCGGCTCCTCGTCGGAGATAAGGTAGTTATTGTAGCTCGTGCCCCGGGGTGTCTCATACCCGTGGAAGTCGCGGACGGCCCAGTCGATGGCGCCGACCCAATAGATCCCGTTCTTCAATTCAATCGATTTCATTCACACTCCTTTCTATCCTATAGAGAAGTCTCGTCGACCACCCATTTGTGATAGGCGTCAAGGACCCTGTCCGCCTTCATGGCCGCTATCTCCGGTACCTCATAGGGATGAAGGGCTTTTATCCTCTTTTCGACCTCATCGTAGAGCTCGTCCCGTGTCTTCATTACGGCCATCCACTCTTCAGTTTCCTCGATACTACCCTTCCACCAATAAGCACTGTTGATCGGTCCTATCACCTGGATGCACGAGATGAGCCTTCCTTCCAGAAGCGCTCTGCCTATGTGCTCCAGGGTCTCCTTCTTGTCGGCCGTGGTAAAAATATTGATCATCTCGTCACCCATCGAGTTTTTCCGGCAAACTCAAGGAGGCATGAAGCTTATCAGAAGGCTCAAGCAACACAAATGGGACCCCTTTGTCCCCGGGGCCCCCTCTTTCCTCTTAGCCGGATAATAATATAAGACCTCAAAGGGCCTCAAGCATGAGAAAACCGCGCATAAGGCCGCATGATTGTTGAATCGCCCCATGAAGTGCTTACCAGTTGGAACCGATTGACGCACGGGCACTGACCGCACAATTGAACTGGTTGGAAAGCCTTTAGGCCGGCTTCGGGAGAAGTCCGCTCAACCCAGGGTCTTATCCGTATCCCGTGTCTTTAGCGCGCCCGTTCCTTCTATATTTAACTTGAAATAGGTCGAATTTCATATTATTTTTTATGGATGTTCCAGATAAAAGATGAAAACGCGATAGTCCTCGCGAGCGAATCGACGAGAAGGGTAGATATCCTGAGGACCCTTGGGGTCTCCTTTTCCATCATCCCTCCGGATATCGACGAAAAAAAGAAACCTTATGAATCTCCCAAGGATTACGTGTTGAGGGTCGCTTACGAGAAGGCCCAAAAGGTGGGCAACCTCTTTCCTGATAAATGGATTATCGGGGCCGACACAGTGGTCGTTCACAGGGGGCGAGTGTTGGGTAAACCAAAGACGGAAGACGACGCCTTCATCATGTTGAAAAGGCTCAGGCGCAGTTGGCACAAAGTCTATACCGGCTATTGCGTGCTTAACATCTCACGTCGGATCGTCTATCAGGATGTGGCGGAAACAAAGGTCTTCATCAAAGACCTGACGGACGAAGAGATCGGGAGGTACATCAGAACCTCTGAGCCCCTAGACAAGGCGGGCTCTTACGCCGTCCAGGGGAAAGGCGGCTACATGGTCAAAGAAATCAGGGGCTCCTATACGAATGTCGTCGGCCTTCCTATCTGCGAGATCACCGAGGTTCTCCTGTCTCTGGGCATTCTTTCGTGACCAACATCGCGGAATCACTGCGCACCGTAATGGGGAGGATATCCGCCGCCTGCCAGAGATCGGCCCGGCTACCGGATGAGGTCCGTCTTGTTGCCGTGACAAAACGGGTCGACCCGGTGAGGGTCCGAGAGGCTGCGCAATGCGGCATAAAGGACTTCGGCGAGAACTACGTGCAAGAGGCCGGGCAGAAAGTGGAAGCGACAGGACCGGGTCCTGTCTGGCATATGATCGGCCACGTGCAGACAAACAAAGCGAAGTACATCCCCCGGTTCTTTGATTACGTCCACACCGTCGACCGGTGGGAGCTGCTCGAAAAACTGGATGGGTATGGAAAAGCGCTCTCTGTCCTCTTCGAGGTGAACCTGTCGAAAGAGACGCAGAAGCACGGAACCACGAAGGAGGGCCTCAAGGAAATGCTTGGCCGGGTCGGAAGGCTCCATTTTGTGCGGCCCGTGGGACTGATGACAGTGCCGGCCCAAGCTGAAAACCCCGAAGAGGCGCGCCCTGCCTTTCACGCGCTGCGTGAGATGCTGCACGAGGTGAACAAGGAGTTCGGCTTGGAAATGACGGAGCTTTCTATGGGAATGTCGGGCGATTTCGAGATCGCCATAGAAGAAGGGGCGACCATGGTCCGCGTGGGCACCGCCCTGTTCGGTGAACGCTCATGAAGGCATGGGAAGGAAGGTTCTCCGGCTCGACAGAGCCCCTCATGGAGAGGTTCAGCTCGTCCATCCAAGTGGACTGGCGCCTCTACCCCTATGACATCGAGGGGAGCATCGCCTACGCGGAGATGCTCGGAAGAATCGGCATACTGACGGAAGACGAAATCGCGCGAGTCTCGAAAGCCCTGCGCGAGATAGGAACCGAGATCGAGGAAGGCACCCTTGTCTTCCGGGACGATCTCGAAGACATCCACATGCACGTCGAGCACCGGCTCATCGAGAAAGTGGGCGATCTGGGAAAGAAGCTCCACACGGGAAGGAGCAGGAATGAGCAGGTCTCCCTCGACACGCGCATGTACATCAAAGATGCTCTCGTCCGGATCGACGGGGACCTCAAAGGGCTTCTTCGGGCCATCGTCGAGAAGGCCGAAACGGAACGAACGGCTATCATGCCCGGTTATACCCACACTCGAAGGGCTCAGGTGGTTCCCTTCAGCCACTACCTCCTCTCCTATTATTACATGCTCAAGAGGGACCGGCAGAGGGTGGCCCAGGCCCGGACGAGGGTCGATTCGATGCCCCTCGGCAGCGGCGCACTCGCAGGCTCCACCCTGCCCATCGACCGCGAATTCCTGAAGGACAGGCTCGGTTTCGCGAAGATATCGGAAAACAGCATGGATGGGGCATCGGAGCGCGACTTCGTGATCGACTCACTTTACGCAGGCGCTATGGTCATGAACCATCTCTCCAAGCTCTCGGAAGACCTGATTCTTTTCTCCACGGAAGAGTATGGCTTCCTGAGTCTTCCCGATGGCCTCTGTACGGGTTCGAGCCTGATGCCGCACAAGAAGAACCCGGACGCCCTGGAGTTGATACGAGGGAAAGCCTCGCGATCGATAGGCGCCCTCTTCACCCTCTTTACCTTGACGAAAGGACTTCCCTCGACTTATAACAGAGACCTCCAGGAAGACAAGGAACCACTCTTCCAAAGCATGGCCATTGTGGAAGAGAGTCTCTCTATTATGCAGATCGCAATCCTCGGCCTCACTCTCCGGAAAGAGAACATGGAAAGGGCCGTGATGACGAGCCACATGCCGGCGGTCGAGATGGCGGAGTACCTCGCGGCAAAAGGCGTGCCTTTCAGAGAGGCCCATCACATAGTCGGGACGATGGTCAAGGCGTGTGAAGAAAAAAAGAAGTATCTCTGGGAGATGGAGATCGATGAGATGCGCACCTATTCCGGCTCCTTCGACAACACCATCTACGACTATATAGATCCCCGCAAGGTGGTGGCCAGCAGGGAGATCCCGGGCGCGGCGGCATTCGGAGAGGTTGAAAAGCAGATTGAGACAGAAAAAGTTTATCTTAGCCATTAGCCTCGGGCTCGTCTTTCTTGCCCTGGTTGGCTGCGGGAAGAAAGGGAATCCCGTGCCCAAGGGGCTGCCTATACCTTCGGGAGCAAGCGATCTAAGAGGTGACCCAAGGGACGGGGTGCTCTTTATCTCTTTTTCCATCCCCACGAAGAACCTTGACGGCGCCCCCTTGAAGAACCTGGAGGGGTTCAGGATCCTCAAGAGCTGCGGTGGCTGCGGTGGGGGCTTCGAGCTGTGGAAGAACATTCACCTCACGGACAAACAGGGCTATACCATACAAAGCAACAAGGTCTACACTTACGACGATGACCTTCGGGAAGGCTACGACTATGCGTACAGGGTCTATGCCTACAGCACGAGCGACGTGCAGGGCGAAGCCTCGAACATCTTCTCACTAAGATGGGTGAAACCGCCCTCACCCCCCACGCAGGTCAGGGCCGAAGGAGAGGACGCGAGAGTCAGCCTGACGTGGGATAGGGAAAACGGCTTCTCCTACAACATCTATAGGTGGGAGGGTACTATCTATCCCCTCTTTCCGGTTAATCCCTCGCCCGTTACAGGCTCTTCCTTTACCGAGTCGAAGCTCCAGAACGGCGTGACTTACAAGTACGAGGTCCGGGCAATAAAGACGGTGAGCGGCATACCTTACGAGGGAGAAGGCACGGTGGTTACGGCAACGCCGCGCAAAATGACCCCTCCTGCGCCTCCGGCCGGACTAAAGCTGGAAAAGAGAGGAGCCGCCGTTCTCCTTAACTGGATGGCTAACACAGAGGCCGATGTGGCAGGTTACAACGTCTACCGGGTCGTAGGCGGCAAGGCCGATAAAATCAATGACAAGCTGGTCACTGAGCCGCAGTTCGTCGACGAGAAACCGGGCGACACCCGCTACGTCTCTTATTATCTGACGGCCGTCGATAGATCCGGAAATGAAAGCAGGGGCTCCAAAGAAGAAATCATCGTATTGAAGGAATAGAAGAGAAAAGCCAACCCGGCGGTAGCCGTTTTGAGCGGCAACGGATTATAATAAGGATTACTATGAATCATTTCACCTACAAAAACGGATTGCTCCATGCAGAAGAGGTTCCAATCGCGCGGATTGCGGCCGATGTAGGCACCCCGCTCTACATTTACAGCCATGCCACGATAGAACGCCACTTCCTGGTGTTTGACAGGGCCTTTTCGCGCATACCCCACATGACCTGCTATTCATGCAAGGCGAACACCAATATTTCCATCTTGAGGCTGATGGCCAGGCTGGGTGGTGGGGCTGATATAGTGTCGGGCGGTGAGCTTGCCGCTTCCCTGAAAGCGTCCATCCCACCCGAAAGAATAGTCTATTCGGGCGTCGGCAAGACGGAGGAAGAGATTTCCTTCGCCGTGAAAACGGGCATCGCCATGATCAATATAGAATCGGCGGGCGAGATGCGTCTGGTCGCATCCGTCGGTAGGAGTCTGGGAAAGAAAGTGCCCGTGTCTGTAAGGGTGAATCCGGAAATCGACGCAGGAACCCATCCCTACATCACGACGGGCTTAAGGAAGAACAAGTTCGGCGTACTCTGGGCAGAGGCGCGGGGTCTTTACGAGGAGATCAAGGCGGAGGAATACCTCATCCCGGTGGGTATCTCTTCCCATATCGGCTCCCAGATCACCGAGATACCCCCCTTTGTGGAGGCGATACGTTCTCTGAAAAAGATGATATCCGAGCTTAAGACAACAGGAGTCACCCTCAAATACATCGACATCGGGGGCGGTCTGGGGATCACTTACAAGGATGAATTGCCGCCCTCGCCGGAAGAATATGCACGGGCTATCGAGGCCGAGCTTGAGGGTACGGGTCTTGCCCTGATATTGGAACCGGGTCGGGTAATAATCGGCAACAGCGGTATCTTCGTCACCAAGCTACTCTACGTGAAAGAGACGCCCGAGAAGACCTTTTACGTGGTCGACGGGGCCATGAATGACCTTGTGCGCCCCTCCCTCTATGGATCATATCACGAGATACTGCCCATAGCGGAAGCCCACGGCAAAACCCGCCCGGTAGACGTGGTCGGTCCTATCTGCGAGTCGGGCGACTTCCTCGCAAAGGACAGGGAGATGGTATCGCTGAAGCAAGGAGACCTCCTCGCCTTTATGGGGTCGGGCGCCTACGGCTATGCCATGTCCTCGAACTACAACTCGAGGACCCGGGCGGCCGAAGTACTCGTCAAAGGAAAGGAATACTTCGTCATCAGACAGAGAGAGACCCTGGAGGACCTCATGAGGGGCGAGCGCATTCCGGGATTTTTGGAGGCACAGGCATAGATATGGATTCCTTTCGGTTCTTCAAGATGAGTGGGTGCGGCAACGACTTTGTCCTCATAGACAATCGAGACGGCTCAGTCGACTCCCAGGTGAGCGATATCCCTGACTTTGCCCAAAAGGTGTGCCAAAGAAGGCACTCGGTCGGGGCCGATGGTTTGATACTTATAGAAAAGTCCAAAATTGCCGACTTTGGATGGCGCTTTTACAATGCTGACGGATCCCTCGCTGAGATGTGCGGCAACGGGGGCAGGTGTGCGGCACGGTTCGCTTATATTAAGGGAATTGCCAAGGATCGAATGGCCTTCGAGACCCTTGCCGGCATCATGAAGGCAGAGGTCCTCTCCGACGGCCGGGTGAAGCTCCAGTTGACCGGGCCGACCAAGCTTAAGCTCGACTATGCGATCAGCCTCGCAGGCGACGAGCTGTTTCTGAGCAGCGTCGATACCGGAGTGCCCCACGCCATCATCCTCACCGACCAGGTCGACAGGGCACCCGTGGAAACCCTGGGAAGGCCCGTGAGGTATCATAAGGCCTTTCCTAAGGGCACAAACGTCGATTTCGTGGAGCTCGTCGACAGGACTCATCTCAGGATCCGAACCTACGAGAGGGGGGTGGAGGGTGAAACTTATGCCTGTGGGACGGGGGCCGTGGCGGCCGGCGTCGTGCTCAAGGCTAAAGGACTCACCGACGACGTGGTCGATATCCGGACACGAGGGGGAGAGATTGTGCGTGTCTACGTGACTGACGATGTCTACCTGGAAGGCAGCGCGAGGGTGATCTACGAAGGCATCCTCTGGCCCGAGGCGATCGAATACGAGACGGTAATAATATAGGCAGCCGATTCTTTTCTTGCTTGAAGGAGACCCTATGAAAGTACAAGGCACATATACGGCATTGGTTACCCCCTTTCGCGACGGAGCCGTAGATGAGAACGCCCTTAAAAGCCTCGTGGAGTTTCAACTAAAGGAAGGGATAGACGGTATTTCGCCGTGTGGAACCACCGGAGAGGCTTCGACCCTGTCCTACGAGGAGCATGAAAGGGTAATAGAGCTCGTGGTCAAATGGGTAGACGGTAGAGTACCCGTAGTTGCCGGTACGGGATCGAACAGCACCAAGGAGACGGTAGAGCTGACGGAAATCGCGAAGAATCTGGGTGCAGACATGGCCCTTGTGGTTGCTCCCTATTATAACCGTCCGAGTCAGGAAGGCCTTTACCGTCACTTCAAAAAGGTGGCGGAAGACGTAGACCTGCCCCTCATTCTCTACAATATGCCGGGAAGGACGGGCGTCAACATCTCGCCCGAGGTTGTGGCGCGGCTCGCCCAGATACCGACTGTAGTCGCCATAAAAGAGGCGGCCGGTTCCGTTCAGCAGGTGGCGGACATCTTCAGGCTCACGAAAGGAGCCCTTCCAATACTCTCGGGTGACGACAACATGTTCCTCCCTTTCATGGCCGTTGGCGCCACGGGCGTCATCTCGGTGGTCTCGAATATGATGCCCCGGAGGATGAAGGATCTGGCCAGGGCGTTCATGGAGGAGAAGGACCCGAAAAAGGCCCTTTCAGTACATGTCGAGCTCATGCCGCTCTTCTCCGGCCTCTTCATCGAAACGAACCCGGTGCCCGTTAAGGAGGCCCTCTATTTCATGGGACTCATGGCAAGGGAGGTGCGTCAGCCCCTGTGGGAGCTCTCTTCCCAGAACCGGGAGCTTATCAGAAATCTCGTCAAGGCGTATGGCCTTCTCTCCCGGGAAGAATGAGTAAAGCTCCCGCAGATCAGGCGCAGGGCGAGGACACGAGTGCCCCCGGTCATTTCCGGGCAAAAAGAAGCTAAAAGCTAGGAGACCATGTCATGATAAGGCTTATAATTACGGGAGCGTGCGGCCGGGTGGGCTCGACCGTTCTGAGACTCGCCTCTTCCGACCCTGAATTTATTGTGACCCATATCCTGGAGGCCGAAAACCATCCTCTCCTAGGCTCACGCGTGGATGTACCAGGCGTGAGCGACGCGGGCCTTGTTCTCGAACACAGGCTTGCCGACTGCATCGACGACGGTGACGTGGTTGTGGACTTTAGCGAAGCCAAGGCAACGACAGGGTACCTCAGGATGTGTGGCGATAAGGCAAAGGCGATCGTCGTGGGCACGACCGGTCTGCCCCCGGAGGCAATCGAAGAACTGAGAAAGAAGGCGGGCGCCTTGGCCGTCGTGTCGCCCAACATGAGCATAGGCGTCAACCTCCTCTTCAACCTCGCAGAGAAGGCCGCCCGAGTGCTCGGCCGCGACTACGACACAGAGATAACCGAGATGCATCACAAGTGGAAGAAGGACGCCCCGAGCGGCACTGCCCTAAGGCTGAGGGAAATCATCAAGAATGCCGTCCCGGAGCGGGCCTGGATTGATGTGTTCGGCAGGGAGGGCATGGTGGGCGAACGAAAAAGTGACGAGATAGCTGTTCTTGCCTTGCGGGGAGGCGATGTGGTGGGTGAGCATACGGTCTTCTTCGCAGGGGCCGGTGAGAGACTCGAGATCACCCATCGCGCCTATTCTCGTGAGAACTTCGCCAGGGGCGCCCTAGTTGCTGCGAAATGGCTCGTTAACCAGCCGAAAGGCGTCTATGATATGGCTGACGTGCTGGGCCTGAAATAGACAGGGGCTGAAAGCACCGGATCACCCTTTTGTTCAATTTTTCTCTAACTAGGTTTCCTCGATGGCTTCCCTCATCACGCACGAGCCGGCAGAGTAGGCCCCGGAAGGACAAAGAAGGACGGGACCTTTCCAAATAGCTTCTTCAGGATCGCCTTTGTTGGGCTACCCGGAGCCGGATTAAAGCCTTGATAAATTTTTCTCTTAGTCGTATAATCATGCCTTATTACGAGTTGAATTGGGTGGAGAATGGCAAAGTATCCGAAAATTCCGGAAGCGACCATAAGAAGGCTGTCGAGTTATCTCAAATGTCTCGAAGATCTGGAAACAAAAGGTGAAAAGGTCGCATCGAGCGCACTCATCGCCCTCATCTGCGATGCAAACGCTGCCCAGGTCCGGAAAGATTTTGCCTATTTCGGTGAGTTCGGCATAAGGGGAATGGGCTATAACGTCAAAGAGCTGAGGCACCACATTAGGGAGATCCTCGGGACGAACCGGGAGTGGAGAATCGGAGTAGTCGGCGTAGGCAACCTGGGGAGCGCCCTCCTCATGTACAAGGGCTTTCTCAAACAGAGCTTCAAGATCGTGGCCGCCTTCGATATCGAACCGGTCAAGGTGATCGGCCACATCTCGGAGAAGATGGGCAAACCGATCGAGATCCTTCATATAGACCGGCTCAAGGAAGTGGTGAAGGCCAGGAACGTTGAGATAGGCATCATCACGACCCCCGCCTCGGAGGCCCAGAAGGTGGCCAATCTTTTCATTGAGGCGGATATCAAGGGGATCATGAATTTCGCCCCCACCCAGATAAGAGTTCCTTCCCACGTGGTGCTTCGGAACGTGTTCTTCACTTCGGCCCTTGATAATCTTGTCTACTATCTGTCAAACTGAGCCGCTCGATGGAACAAAGACCCGAAACCATCTCGTGAAACGATGACCAAGGCCTTCTTTATCGCGGGAACGTCAACCGGGGTCGGCAAGACGACCGTGGCCTGTGCCCTGTCGGCTTATTGTTCCATCATAAAAAAAATGGATGTGGGAGTGATGAAGCCCTTTGAACCGGGCCTCTCTTTGCCGGGCAAGGACCGTCTTCCCTGGGACTCCATATCCCTGAAGGAGGCCTCGGGCAGCCAGGACGATCTCGCCCTGATCAATCCCTATTCCTTCGATGCCGCCATTTCACCCGAGACCGCCGCCGAGCTTGAACACGTGTGGATCGACCTCGAGCACCTCGACAGGATATACCAGGGCCTGCTGAAGAGGCACGATATACTCTTCGTAGAAGGATCTGGGGGCGTACTCACACCGTTGCAGGGCCGCTTCTTCGTCGCCGATCTCATCAAGAGATGGAAGATGCCCGTGGTTGTCGTCACCCGTCTCGGCATAGGCACAGTCAACAACACCCTCCTCACCTGCCGTTTTCTAAAGGCTGAAGGCATAGAGGTGGCGGGGGTCATACTCAACGACCTCGAAGGCAAGCCGGATGCCTCCACGAAAACCAACCCCGACGTGGTCGCCCGATATGTCGACGTGCCCATGCTCGGAGTCTATCCCTACAGGAACCCGACCGGCCCTATGGACCGGGACGCCCTCTCCGGGATCGTGGACAAGCACCTCGATATGGGGCCGATCCTCAGTTAAATGGGGTTCAGCACCCCCTCGACCGGCAAAGCCGGATCGAGCCTCCCCGCTCACGCTCGCTTCCGCTCGCAACGGCAATGGGGTTCAGCACCCCCTCGACCGGCAAAGCCGCGACCCACTTCGCGGGTGCCCCGGCCTCCCCGCTCACGCTCGCTTCCGCTCGCAACGGCAATGGGGTTCAGCACCCCCTCGACCGGCAAAGCCGCGACCCACTTCGCGGGTGCCCCGGCCTCCCCGCTCACGCTCGCTTCCGCTCGCAACGGCAATGGGGTTCAGCACCCCCTCGACCGGCAAAGCCGCGACCCACTTCGCGGGTGCCCCGGCCTCCCCGCTCACGCTCGCTTCCGCTCGCAACGGCAATGGGGTTCAGCACCCCCTCGACCGGCAAAGCCGCGACCCACTTCGCGGGTGCCCCGGCCTCCCCGCTCAGCCTCGCTTGCGCTCGTGAACTGCGGGGTTCAGCACCCCCTCGAACCAGGCTTGCCCTCGCGGACCATCGCCAACGGCGAGAGCTTGGTCCGCGATAGGTTCTTGCCTTTTCTTCCAAAGCCGCGACCCACTTCGCGGGTGCCCCGGCCTGCCCGCTCACGCTCGCTTGCGCTCGCAACGGCGCGGGGTGACACTTTTCATCATGTACCAGAGGGCGGCGGCGAATTGAGCGAGGGCCCCTCCTGCCGTGTCTATGCCTACATCCACCATGGATGCGGTGCGGGTCGGGACAAAGGACTGATGAAATTCGTCCCCAAACGCCCAGAGGGCCACCCCGATCAGGGCAAGCAAGGCCCACCGCCACTTCCATACCCCTCCTGAAAGGGCCCGAAGCAGGAGCAGTCCAAGAACAAAGTATTCGAAAACATGGGCTCCTTTCCTGATGATCCCGTGGAGCGCTGCAATCCTGTCCGGGGAAGAATTGGGAAAAAGGAAGCGGAGCACCGGTCCCAGGACCGAGTAGGTATTCTCCGCCGAAAAAGTACCCGTGGACATGAAGGAGATGAAGAGGAGCCACGCCACGAGGGGCAGCCAGAACCTGATAAAGGGGTGTGTGTGTTTTGATCGCTTTTCCATCCCTGAAGTATAGATCACGGGCCCGGCCCCGAGCAACCTACCAGTCCGAATCGAGGGCCCAGAGGGCTGCGCCGTATGCACTCAGCATGTCAGGCCTATCGTACACCCGCACGCCCTTTCCCAACCTTTCGGCAAGCATCTCCTGTAAACATCTGTCTTGGGCGCAACCCCCGGCAAACACCACCTCTTCGACCACCCCGACTCTCTTTACAAGAGGAATGATGCGCGTGACAATCGAATCGTGGAGCGCAGCGGCGATGGCCTCCCTTTTTACCCCCTTCCCGATGAGGGTGATTACCTCCGACTCGGCAAAGACCGCGCACAGGCTGCTCACGCTCACCTGCCGGCGCATGTCGCACCGCGCACCGAACTCCTCTAAGGAAAAGCCCAGGGCGTGAGCCATAATCTCCAGAAATTTCCCCGTTCCCGCCGCGCAGCGGTCGTTCATCTCGAAGTTTTCCACTGTCCCTTCCGGGGAAAGGCGCACAACCTTCGTATCCTGGCCGCCGATGTCGATGATGGTACGGCACGAGGGGAAGACCTCCCTGGCTCCCCTCGCCACCGCTTTTATCTCTGTTATGGTTGGGAGGTTACCCT
Organism: uncultured delta proteobacterium; assembly: GCA_963750015.1. GTDB lineage: Bacteria > Desulfobacterota > Syntrophorhabdia > Syntrophorhabdales > WCHB1-27 > CAVVNC01. The sequence continues at coordinate 34,532 of CAVVPU010000200.1, forward strand.
CTTGCGCAACGAGGTGCCTGCCGTAACCTGTTGCCAGCACACGGTCAGGAGCCGTATGCCCGATGAGCCTTTTGCAGACCGGAAGAGGGTCGTAGCCGGTTTCCTCCCGGAAAAACAAAGGGTCCCTGTCACGTTCGAGCACCGCATACTTGATATAGCGTGAACCGACATCAAGACCGGCAACAATCAAGAGCGTTTCCCATCCCTGATCATTTCCACGAAGGCCTCGACCCTGGTCTTGAGCTGACCCGCATCCTCCAGGCTATAGTCTGTCTCGATCCGCAAGAAAGGCATGCCTGCCGCCTCGACAGCAGTTTTTGCCCGATAAGCCTCGATCATGTAAGGCGTACAGAACTGAAGGGCATAGTGGACAACGCCTTGGGCATGAAGCCTTGAGGAAAGATTCCTTATGTCCTCGAACCTTTCGTCGTTCGGGGTAAAACAGGCGCAGTTTATCCCCATGGACCGGTCGGCCATCTTTTCCATGGCCTCGTCCAGAGAAGAAAAGTCGTCAAGAAGAGTCCCGAAATTGCGCTCCCCTACACAGGCCTCCTCTCCCACCACGACGGCCCCACTGCTTTCGACGATCGAATGGAGCTTCCAATTGGGCACTGCCATGGGTGACCCGGAGACGAGGAGCCTCGTGGTTCCTTTCGGCGCAACCCCGTTTCCCGAATGTACCCTCTCCTCCAACTCATCGCAAAGCTCGTTCAGCTTCGTGGTAAAACGGACCGGGTCGTCGTAGAAGGAGATCTGGTTTACGAGCAGGGCATCGAGGCCCGAGATGGGAGCCGGGTCATGGGCGCGCAAGGCGGAGAGCCTCTGAAGGGCACGTCGCTTCGCGTTGACTGTTTCGGCAGCCTGCCGCAGGCTGTCGAGGGTGATTTTCTTGCCCGTCATCTCAGAGAGCTTCTGCCCCAACTTGCGTATCTCGTCGACCCACAGGAGCCTCCCCTTTTCGCTCTTCTTGTTGGGCAGCTCCATGACGTACACTTTCTTCGTGATCTCGTCGAAGATCTCGTAGGCCTTCTTCTTGCCGTCACAGGTCGTCTCGCCTATGATGAGGTCGGCTGACTCGACGTAGGGACAAAGGCCGGCGAGCTTGAACCCCATGAACCCCTTGATGAGGGCGCACGTATTGCGGGGAACGTATTTTTCCGCCTCTTCCGAACCGACGTCGGCCCCGGCACACAGCCCGATCGAAACCCCGTTGACGGCGAGGATGAGCTCCTCGGGAACATAGACGCAAAAAGTGCCTACGATGAGTTTCCCCGCCTTCTTATGGTTCAGAAGCTCCACTATCCTGAGCCCGTGCACCTCTGATATGACGAAATCAAAATATTCCATCCCTTTAGGCCTGTTCTTCTGAGAAAGGTAGATGCCCTGATAAGCGTCGCCGAGCACTGCGAGCAAACCCTGATGGGCTTCGATGTTGAGGCCGAGGGAGGCCCACATTTCCTGATAGTTTTCAGCCATGATGTTCTCCTTTTATCGCTTTTCTTTACCCATGCGGAGGTCTCCCATCATCGGGCGTCTGTTATGCAAGCCAAAGGAGCCGGCACCGCACGTGTCTACGATTCTAATCGCTCTATGAATGAAAAATGCGAAGAAGGAAGGAAATCGAGGAGGAGCTTGAAAGCTCAAGCAAAAAGCCGCAGATCGATGAGGAACACCCGCTCTTTCCCTCGCCTCTTCTAAGAATCTGGAGACCCAACCTGGGCCTCACGCGGCCGCATGCGGCCTCTCATAGAAGCGAAAAGGGCGTCTGGCGTTCGCTCATATTGTCACCTCCCTCTCTGTGAAATGGCTTCAGAGAGAAAGTACTACAGAAGCATTTCCCTGTCAAACCGTAAAACAGGCTCCGGCGAGTCAAATTCCTCAATCATGCTCGTTCCATGGCTCTTCAGGTAATCCTGCGATATTCGGGCGCTGAATCCCGGTTTTCCGCAAAGTAAAGCTTATTCGTCCTTCATGACCGCCCGGTCGACGTATCCATGGTCCCGGAGAGGGTGGCGGTCATATGACGAAACCGGACGAAGCCTCTTCCTGCTGCTCGGCTTTGATCCGCTCGATTTCCTCTTTGTGCTTCTCGTAGCAACCCGGACAGATGCCATGGGTAAAAACGGCATCTGTATGCTTAGAGATGTAGGCCTCCAGGCGTTCCCAATACCCTTCGTCGTCACGAATATTCTTGCACCATGCACAGATCGGGATGAGACCCTTGAGCGTCTTGACCTCGGCCAATGCCTCCTGGAGCTGCTTGATCAGATCTGCCTGTTCCCTATCCTTTTGCAGAAGCGCATCCTCTGTCTTCTTAATGCGCATCAAGGACTGCACCCGCGCAAGAAGCTCTCTTTTTGTAAAGGGCTTAAGGATGTAACCGTCGGCCCCCCCGTCGAGCCCTTCTGCCTGATAATCGGGCGATACCCTGACGCCGGAGGCGAGCATGACGAGGGTCCGCTTGGAGCCTTCGTCCGCTTTGATCCTGCGGCAGACTTCGACTCCCGACATGTCGGGAAGCATTACATCGAGAAGGACGACGTCAGGCTCGTGGAGGCGCACGTTATTAAGGCACTCCTCTCCGCTCACCGCGCCGAAGACACGGTATCCTTCCTCTTTGAGGAGTATGGTGGCCATCAGTCTTACTTCAGGATCGTCATCGGTGACCAGTACTTTCATTCGCTTCGACATGACACCCCCGGGTTGCCTCCTTCCGGTTGCGGTAGAATTTCAGCTAAATGACATAACAGGTCAATCATAGGAGTAATATAATGGTTGTAAAATGGAACCGGCAAGAATTTTTCAGGAAGGGGCGTGCGGGCAGGGCGCAAGATTGATAAATGGTAGGTCCTGTGGTATAAGATTGCCACGCGGGAGAGATGTCCGAGCGGCTGAAGGAGCACGACTGGAAATCGTGTGAGCTGGCTAAAACTGGCTCCGAGGGTTCAAATCCCTCTCTCTCCGCCATAACGCATGTATAAGACGGGTGGAAACACCGTTTTTAAGGGTGGCCGGGCCCTGCGCAACGTGAAGGTTATGAACCCCGTCAGGTCCGGAAGGAAGCAGCGGTAATAGCTTCTCCGTGTGCCGCAGGTCGCCTGGCCTTGTTTTTCGATTCCTGCGACGACGCTCAGTATGGGATAGACCTTAAGATGGCGCCATTCTATAAACAAATCAAATCCTTCCCCTCCCCGATCAGATGAGCTATACGGTAATCGCACGGCGATGGAGACCCAGGCGTTTCGAGGACGTGGTCGGTCAGGCTCATGTCGTAACGACGCTCAAGAACTCCATCAGGCGCGGAAGGATAGCCCACGCCTACCTCTTCTCGGGACCCAGGGGTGTGGGCAAAACCTCCATATCCCGAATTCTGGCAAAGGCGGTGAACTGCGCCGAAGGAGTGAGGGAGGAGCCTTGCAACACCTGCCATACGTGCATGGCCATCGACTCGGGAGGGTTTGTCGACGTGATCGAGATCGATGCAGCCTCCAACAGGGGCATCGATGAGATAAGGGAGCTTCGCGAGACGGTTCGATATCTCCCGATGGAGGCCCGCTACAAGGTCTATATTATCGACGAAGCCCATATGCTCACCGAGCCGGCCTTCAACGCCCTCTTGAAGACTCTCGAAGAGCCTCCCGGCCACAACATTTTCATTTTGGCTACCACCGAATCGCAGAAGATCCCCTACACCATACTCTCCCGTTGTCAAAAATTCGACTTCAGAAGAATATCGGAAGCGAACATCATCGACCAGTTGAAGCGGATCTGTATCGACGAGCAAGTCTCGTACGACGAAAAAGTCCTCAACTACCTGGTCAGGGAAGCAGACGGAAGTCTGAGAGATGCAGAATCGATCCTCGATCAGGTAATCTCCTACAGCGGAAAAGAGGTGACGGAAAGAGACGCCATCGATGTCATCGGCGTGGTGCAGAGGGAAACGGCGTATGGCATCGTAAAAGCCGTGGTCGAGAAAGACGCCCGGGCAGGGATCGGGCTCATCGCCGACACCCTCGAAGAGGGGCACGACGCATACCAGATGTACAAGGGTCTCGTCTCGTACCTGAGGGACCTTCTCATGATCAAGGTGTGGAACGACAAACCACCCTTCGTCTTTATGGACAATGAGGAGTTCGGGAAGGCGAATGAGCTTCTCAAGACGGTCGAGTACCGGCAGGTCCAGGAAATGCTGCGCCTCATGCTCGAGGCGGAGGATCTTGTGAGGGGAGCATTCCCCAAGACGTCCCTCGAGGTCCTTTTCATAAACCTCTACGGTCTCGCCAAGGGAGAATACGCGGGGAAGCCACACACGGGCGGGGATAAGGAGATATCCGCGGCACCAATGCAGGCAGCGGGTCGGCCGGCCTCGAAAGGACAGCTTGAGGTTGCCGAGCCTGCGCGGCCGCAATTGCCGGAGGCGCGCCCTTCGGCGCCTGTAAGACAGGCTCCCATAGATTCAAGACTCGATGACCCGGAAGACGAAGATGATTGGATGCCCGTCGGTGATTTGCCCATAGGGAGGACGAGCCCTCCACCTGCTGCTCAGCCGCGGCCGGACGGACCTTCCAGGGCAGGTGATTTTCCGGCCTATTTGAAGGAGCAGAGCACCATGCTCTTCGGCATGCTGGGCGCCTTCAAAGCGCGGGCAGAGGATAACAACCTGGTGATCGCCCTCGGCAGGCAGTCGGGCCAGATAAAGGGGGATGCAGCTATAGCGAACGAGTTAAAGAAGCTCGCATCCGATTTCTACAAAATGGATATGACGATCCGGTTCGTTGACGACGTAGAGAAGAAAGAAGACACCATCGATGACTATGTGAAGGAAGCCGAGCTACTATTCAGGGCTTAGAGGAGGAAATCATGTCAAAGGGTTTTGGACAAATATTGGGCCAGGCAAAGAAGATGCAGGAGCGGTTCGAAAAACTCCAACAAGAGATGGAGACCAGGACTGTGGAAGCCCAGTCGGGAGGCGGCATGGTGACCTGCGTGGTCAACGGAAAGCAGGACCTGGTTTCCCTCAAGATCTCCGATGAAATATGGGAGGAACGGGACAAGGAGATGCTGGAAGACCTCATCGTTGCCGCCGTCAGCGAAGGCCTCACCAAGTCGAAGGACATGTGGAAGGACGAGATGGCGAAGATCACCGGCGGATTGCAACTGCCCTTCGGGATGTAGGCGTAAATGTACTATCCCGAACCTATAGAAAGACTCATAGAACACCTGGGCAGGCTCCCCGGAATCGGAAGAAAGAGCGCGACCAGACTGGCTTTCTTTCTCCTCAACGCCCGGGAGGGTTATGTAAAGGACCTCTCCAGAAGCATCGCCGAGATAAAAGAAAAGATCCATCTGTGCAGCGTCTGCTTCAACATCACCGACATCGACCCTTGTCACATCTGCCGCGACGAGAAACGGGACAGGAGTGTGCTCTGTGTGGTAGAGGAGCCGTCCCACCTTATGGTGATTGAATCGGCCTACCCGGGCACCTACCGCTATCATATACTCCACGGCGTGATAAACCCGATAGAGGGCATCGGTCCCGAGGAGATCAGGATCCCCGAGATGAAGGAGCGGATCGTCCGGGAGGGGATACGAGAGCTCATCATCGCCACGAACCCGACCATCGAGGGGAACACCACGGCCCACTACATTGCCGAAATGACATCAGGCCAACAGGTGAAGATAACCCGCATCGCCTCAGGGGTCCCCATAGGCGGCGATATCGTCTACATCGACCCTCTTACTATAAAAAGCGCCCTGGACAACAGAAGAAACGTCAAAGGGGAATAGAACAGGATAGCAAAGAGCTAGGCCCTCGCGAAGAAGGACGACCCCTTCTAAATCGTAAGGGAGGGCCGAAGTAACAAGGAAAATAGACGACTTATGGAACTGCTCGTTTACTTGATCCACGTGGTCATGCACCTCGATACTTACTTGGGAGGCATCATCAAGGAGTACGGCATGTGGACCCATGCGCTCCTTTTTGCGGTTATCTTTTGCGAGACCGGCTTCGTGGTCACGCCTTTTCTCCCCGGTGATTCCCTCCTCTTCGCCGGAGGCACTTTCGCTGCCCTGGGCTCCCTCAATGTCACATGGCTCGCAGTCGCCCTCTCCTTCGCGGCTGTGGCGGGAGACAATGTGAACTATTGGACGGGACGGACCATAGGGCCGAAAGTTTTCTCGAGTGGAAGCTCCCGGTGGCTCAACAAAAGACATCTTGAACGGACCCACCGGTTTTACGAGAAGCACGGCGGCAAGACCATCGTTATTGCCCGGTTCATGCCGATCATAAGAACCTTTACCCCCTTTGTCGCAGGCATCGGCAGCATGACCTACCCCCGGTTCCTCGCCTACGATATAGGAGGAGGTATCGCGTGGATCCTCACCTTTACGCTGGGCGGCTATTTCTTCGGGAATATACCTGTGGTGCGGCGGAACTTCACTATGGTCATCATCGCGATCATAGTCATTTCCGTCTGCCCCGCCGTGATCGGCTTCTTAAGACAAAGGTGGGGCGGAAAGAAAGGCAGCCCGTCGCCATCGGTCTAGAGGTCCACCTCGCCAAAAAAGCCAGGGTTCATGCTCTATCAGGCGCGATCAGCACGGGGGCTTGCCCTCTGGTTAAGTCCCGGGACCGGCCTGTTCCGGGAAATGGCGCGCAAGCTCCCTGCCGCATTTCTCGATCACCGCGCAGAGCGCGTCGAACGGCCTGTCCCCGTTAATGCCCGCAGCCAGCTCGCCGGCCAATGACTTCCAGCGTTCGGAGCCCATCTTCTCATGTATGGCCCTGTCTCCGAGGATCCAGACTTTTCTTTCCAGGAGTGACACGAAGATGAGAATACCGGTCTCGGCCTCGGTCTTGTGCACCCCTTTCTGGTAGAAAGCAAAAACCGCCCGTTCCCTGACGGCCTCTTCGATCCTCTTTCGGCCGACGAAGGCGAGTTTCATGTGGGGGAAAGCCCTGAACACATAGAGACAGGGAAAAATGAGAAGGCATGCCACGGGAATATAGAACCAGATGGTAACGTGTTGGAGCACGAGAGAGAGGACCAAAGAGAGGATTGCGGCAAGAGAGAGAGCGCCCGCAAGCTCTGCCTCAAGGTATCGGTCGCTCTCGTCGACCACCGTGACGGCAATGTCGCCGCTTCCGCTCTCCTCGGCCGCCTGCACTGCCTGCCGAATCTTCTCCTTCTCAGCGCTGCTGACGAAATCTTTGGCCCTAATCTTCATCAAAGACCTCGCTGATCTTTTTTAGCGCTACCAGTCACCGGAGGCACCTCCCCCGCCGAAGTCACCACCGCCGCCGCCGAAGAAGCCACCCCCCTCGTCTCCTCCCGAGGAGCCACCGCCGAAGAAGCCACCGCCGAATCCACCGAACCAGGGACCACCGCCACCCCACGAGCCGGGACCACCACCCGAGAAGAGAGTGTGCGTTATCAATCCTGCAACGACGCCTGCTGCGGCGAGGCCGCCCAATATGGGAAGGGAGAGTGTCGAAAAGGCAAGCTTCGCCGCAATGGGCAAGCCCACCGCGCCAACCACGGCGCCGAATATCCTCGACATGGCACCGGCAAATACAAGTGCGATAAACAGAAAGATGAGGAGCGTCAGTATGGATGGCACCCCGCTTCGGGATGCGGCAGGGGCCCGCTCGTTCGCACTGTATTCACCCCTTACCACCTCGACGATGGCTCGAACGCCGTTTAAGACCCCCGAATCGAAATCCCCGGTCCTGAAATTGGGGGTGATCACGTCCCTTACGATGCGGCCCGAGACCAGGTCCGTCAGCTTGCCCTCAAGTCCGCGCCCCACCTCTATCCTCACCTTGTGCTCGTCTCTGGCAATGAGAAGGATCACCCCGTTGTCGATTCCCTTTTGCCCCACCTTCCAGGCTTCGGCGACCTTCATGGAGAATTCCTCGAGGTCCTCCCCTTGCAGGCTCGGGATCGTGACGACCACGATTTGCGTCGAATCGGTCTGCTCGAACCGGGCGAGCCCCTGCTCCAGCTCAGCCGCTGCCTGTTTCGAGATCATGCCCGCATAATCATTTACATAGCCGGTCAGAGGCGGCACAGAAAGCGTGCCCGCACCGCCCGGGGCCGCAAAAGGGGCAAAGACAAGAAGCAGCAAAAAAATTACGGACCGGAAGCCTTTTTGGAAAAAGGGTGCACCGGACCTTGAGGGCTTTCCTTTCGAAGCGCTTATTGTCCCAAAGGTCGCACGTACACTACATCTCATAATGCTATCGGTCTTCAGAACTTCACCTTGGGAGCGGCCTGCGCCCCCTCGTCCGCCTTAAAAGGCTCTTTTCTCGAAAGATGAAGGAACCAGGAATTGGTGAGGGAATTGGGGAAGGTCCTGATGCTCGTGTTAAAGTCCTGGACCGCCCTGTTATACCGGACCCGAGCCACATTTATGCGGTTCTCCGTGCCTTCGAGCTGGCTTTGAAGGTCGAGGAAGTTCTGATTCGCCTTGAGGTCCGGATATTTTTCCACGACCACGAGAAGCCGCGAAAGGGCTCCGCCAAGCTGCGATTGGGCCTGTTCGAACTTTTGCATGGCCTGGGGCTGGGAGAGTACCTCTTTACCGACCTGCATGGAGCCGACACGAGACCGGGCCTCCGTCACTTGAATGAGCGTTTCGTTCTCGTGCTTGGCGTAGGCCTTCACCGTCTCGACGAGATTCGGCACGAGGTCAGCCCGCCGTTGATAGGCGGCCTGCACGTCTCCCCACGCCGCGTTAACCGCTTCTTCTTTTGCCTGCATTTCGTTGTAGCCGCACCCGCAGAGACCGAGCAGAAGCGCGGCCGTAGGAACGAAGATGATCCATCTTCTCATAGCTCCTCCTATAAACACCAAAAAAGGCCCCTAATTATAACAACACGGCCGGCAGTTGTCACCTATTCGACATGTTTGCATTGAAAACCGGAGCTATGTGTTATATATAGATAGGAAGCCGGGGGGCTCCATAAATCGGCTCGAAGACGTCATGATATATACCCTCACTCTCAATCCGTTTCTCAAGAAAAGCGTGCATGTGGAGGAGTTCGTATACGACGATGTCAATACGATCCTCGAGGAAAAGCGTAGTGCGGAAGGCAAAGGCATAGATGTCTCGAGGGTGATCAAGGAGCTCGGAGGGTCGAGCGTCGCTCTGGGATTCGTGGGGGGATACAACGGGCTGGAGGTAGAAGGCAGACTTGCCGGGGAAGGAATAGTCTGTGACTTTACAAGGGTGAACGGAGAAACAAGGACAAACGTCAGCATCCACCAGCAGGGGAAGAAGATGCAGACATTGCTGAGCGCCCCTGCCGCCGGGGTCACGGGCTTCGATGTGGCCCTCCTTTTCGGCAGGATCAAGCAGATACCAAGGGGCAGTTATCTGGTATTGACCGGCAGTATGCCCCCCGGTCTCGACGACAACTTCTACGCTCAACTCATTACCGCCTTGAAAGGCAAAGAGGTGAAAATTTTTCTCGATGCCGACGGAGCGGAATTCAAGTGCGGGGTGGGGGCCGGTCCGTTTCTCATAAAGCCCAATATTCACGAATTCGGCAGGCTTCTGGATAATAATTTGAAAGACGAGGACGAGGTGTTGGAGCACGCGATGGCCTACCTGGAGCTTGTGGAATACGTGGTGGTTTCCATGGGCATGAGAGGCGCCGTCGGTGTCTCCAGGAAGGAAAAGTATATCGTCTCTCCTCCCAAGGTAAACGTAAGGAGTCCTATCGGGGCGGGTGACGCCCTTCTGGCGGGAGTCATCCTTGGCTTCAGCAAAGGGGCGAGCTTCAGGGACGCCCTATCCCTCGGGGTGGCGTGCGGCACGGCTTCATGCCTCAACACCGCTCAAGGGGTATGCGTGAGAGAGGATGTGTATACAATACTTGAACAGGTATCGATTAAAGATGCATAATTTTCTTGTTTTGATGTCTATATTGTAGTATATGCATAAAGGTATACGCGAGAGCGCAATCCGAATTTTGAAATACCAATAGAAAGGAGGTGAACCTAATGAAGAAACTTTTAGTGTTATGCATAGCCCTTTCGTTTTTCGCGAGCTTTTCCCTGGTTGCCTGTGGCCCGTCCCAGACACCGCCGCCGGCGAAAGAGGAGGCTAAACCCGCTCCTGCACCTGCTACAGACACGGCAGCGCCTGCACCCGCACCTGCGACAGACACAGCAGCGCCTGCACCGAGCAAGTAAGTTCAGTTATTTAGAAAGGGGTATGTCCGCACTTACGGATGTACCCCTTATTCTAAGGAGGAGTAGCATATGAAACTGAGATCATTCGGTCTCTGCCTCACGGTTGTCGCCCTGACTTTCCTTCTGGCCGGCTGTGGATGCTTTCAACAGGCTGTAAGAGGAGAGAAGGCGCCTCCTGCCGCACCGGAGCAAAAAGCAGCGGCCGCACCGGAGCAGAAGCAGGAGATTGCCATAGCACCACCGGCTCCTGCGCCCACGGTTGCTCCCGCAGTAGCTGTCGCCGGGCTCTCCGACGTTTATTTCGCCTTTGACAAGTACGACATACGGCCCGGGGATGGTGACATTTTGAAGAAGAACTACGGTTGGTTCTCTGGCAATGCCGGCAAGGTAAGGATCGAAGGAAACTGCGATGAGAGGGGGACCGTCGAGTACAATCTGGTCCTCGGTCAGAAAAGGGCAGATGCTGCGAAGAGCTTTCTCGTCAGCCTCGGGGTGGATGGAAGCCGCCTGGATACTGTCAGCTATGGGAAGGAGAAGCCTCTAGATCCCGGACACAATGAAGCAGCATGGGCGAAGAACAGAAGAGATCACTTCACCCCGCTACAGTAGCAACCGGCAGCAGAATGTCAAGTGTGGAGGGTAAGGCCCTTACCCTCCCTTTTCTTCTTTCCGACGCTGCATCCCTCTCTTCTTTCCTCGGGCTGGACGACAGGTCAAAACAGGAAATCGAATCGGTCGGACAGGTTTATCCCTTCAGGGTACCCGCCTA
>CAVVPU010000201.1:0-20905 GCA_963750015.1 uncultured delta proteobacterium
AAGAGGTAGGGGTCTTTCACGGTGACGTCGGAGATCGCATACTGCTTTCGGAGCAGTCCCATGAAATCGGCCGTTACGGATAAGTCGCCGACTTTGATGACCTCTTTGCCCGCGGGATTCTTGAGACTGACGCCCAGGACTTCGACATGGCCCCACTTCAGGTCTATTTTCTCGATAGAGAAACTCTTTCCGAGCCTGCTTTCCAGCTCGCTTTTGATGATCTGGTTCGCATATCTGACGAGCACCGCTATGGATGCGCCAAGGACGATCACAAAAACGACGACCACAATAAGGACCACCTTCAACCGTTTCCCCATCTAGAATGACCCTCCCTTCAGATAGCACCTCTATACTACCTATCATAATAACTAAATGGCTCCAAGGGAATTCCACAGAGAGGAAAGGTATCACGAAAGTGAGAATCTATTTTACTGCCTGATGCGGGACCAAAGCCGGAGCCGCGGACAAAAAAATACCTCGACCCGTGCTACTGGCCGGTCGGCTGGGAGGGATCGTGAGATGTGGATGGGCTGTCGTGCCTCATTTGTGCACCAACAGCCCACCTTCGCCCTCTCATCTCAAAACCCACACCTTCGGCAGCGCGATGCGCTGCCGGCGTCTTACGGTCCAGGAGGTGGTGGTGGCCCGTATGCCGGAGGTGGTGGCGGTGCCTGCTGGTAGACCGGTGGCGCCTGCTGGTATACGGGCGGCGGCGCATAATACCGCGCTCCGGGGATCACGTTCCCCTTGGCGTACATGCATTGCTGATAGGCAATGTCGTAGCGCCTCTGGAGCGAATGTTCGGTGTAGGCGCCCTGGTTGCTCCCGATGGCGGTTCCGGCAAAGAGGCCGGTGGCGCCGCCGATTGCCGCACCGGCGCCGGCGTGACCGCCGATAGAGCCGAGTGCCGCTCCTATCCCCGCGCCCGCAAGAGTTCCGATGGCCGCTCCTGTGGCGAGGTTTTGATTGGCCGTCTGACCGGGGGAAGCCCCGCCGATCTGGCCTTGAGCAAACTGCCTGCATACCGCGTCATCGGCCTGGAATACCTCGAAGGGTTTTCCAGGGGCCGGCATCACCGAGACGCTCGGACCGGTAGGTACGGTTGCGCATCCCGAAAGAAACGCGATAACGATGAAGAAAAGAAGACTCTTCTGAGCGTTCATTGTACTCCTCCCTCATTTCCCTTTTGAGGCGGACTCGGCACCGCCTCGTTGCCTGCCCCATTTCCCGTCTGAGAAGAATTCGGTATCACCTGCGTCCACCCTCCGGGGCAACTCTGAACATACGGATAATAAGCCTTAGCGTCCTTACAGTAGTACCAATAGGACTGCTGAGGCACGTTTGGGACCGCAGGTACGGAAGAATCATACGAGGGGTACGGTGCGTACGGATAGTATTGGGGGTAAGGGTAGCTGTAAGGGTAACCCCACCACGGGCCCGGCCCGTACCAGCCCCAGTAGGGGCCTCCGTGCCAGCCGTGCGGATAAGCCCCGGCGCCCGACACGAGAGTTACCGAAAGACACACACCAAGAGCGATGGCAAAAGCGATCTTTTTCATGGTCCACCTCTTCTTTCGCTCGGAATATAACCCTTTTGAGGCTCTTTTGGCAATGCCTCCAGGCTTTATTCCATCAGGAAAGCCGGGGATTCTCGCGTAGCGGTAAACTTCCTACCCCCGGCTCCGTCAATCCCTCTAAAGCAACATCCATGCCTGAGAACGTATTGACAGCGGGGATGAAAGACGAAAAAGAGAGCCGTCCCTGGTTGTTCTATACGGGAAGTGGACAAAAACGTCGAAAGTCGCCTTGAAGGGCCGGCTAAAAATGTCGAGTATCAAGGGATGTTCTGTCTGTCGGACACGAGACTTCGATCCACTACGGGGCTCCTTTCAGTGCGTCGGACCGGCGGTCGCCTCGCCGGATGGTGCGTCGAAATTCTTGCACCCTACTCGTTCTGCACCTGGACACGCGGCCCGCCATCATTTCTTTCATTCGCTCGGGCCCAGGCACGGCTATTGCTAGAATATGTCGAGCCCTAAGGACTCCTTTTCAGGAGTGACGAATGTTTTTCTACAAAGTCGATGAACGTATCGAGTTGCGGTTGATCGACCGCCAACACATAGGCGATCTTTTCGCGCTTATCGATGCCAACCGGGAACATTGGCAGCAATGGCACCCGTGGCTTCGGGGTGCCTTGCGGTCGGCTGCCGAAGTTGAGCAGTATATAGCGGGATGGCTCCAACAATTTGCGAACAACAGGGGATTCTGTGCCGGCGTCTGGTTCGAGGAACGTCTCTGCGGACTGATCTACCATGTGAACGTCGATTGGGTGAATCGGTGGTGCGCTCTGAGCTACTGGTTAGACGAAGCTCATCAGGGAAAAGGGATAATGACTGCGTCCTGCCGGGCCTTCGTTTCTCATGCTTTCAATGACTGGAAGATGAATCGTGTCACAATTCAGTGCGCCACCCAAAACACCCGAAGCCGTGCAATCCCGGAGCGCCTGGGGTTCACGCTCGAAGGTATCATCCGTGAAACGGAGTGGCTCTACGACCGCTACGTTGACCATGCGCTCTACGGCTTGGTAAAATCAGACTATAGGGAAAGTGATTCTACAGTTCCCATGGGGCAGACCGGACTCACTTGAGGTGAATGGCTCGTGACGAATCTGTTGTCCCGGTCGATTTTAGAGGTGTGTGGAGCCATCGTCATGTGCCTCGGCGCAATTTCGGTTATTGCCGTTCCCCACAGGGCGGACGCATTCAAACAGCACGATGTCGATACGGTTCTCGTGACGAAACAATGTACCTTTTGCGACCTCTCCGACGCCAGGCTTTCCGGCGTTGACCTGTCGGGCGGCAGACTTTCGGGGGCCAGGCTTGCAGGGGCGGACCTGTCCAAAGCCAACTTGTCCGGCGCCAACGTGAGGAATGCCTTCATGCATCACGCACGGCTTGTCGACGCGAACCTGTCGAACGCCGACCTCTCCGGGGCCGACCTCGCTCACGCCGACCTCTCCGGAACAACTCTCACGCACGCAAAGCTGGCCGGCGCCGACCTCTCCGACGCAAAGCTTGCGGCTACGGACCTCTCGGGAGCGAACCTGACCGGCGCCTACTGGATAGATGGAAACAAGTGCGGGGAAGGCTCGATCGGCGAGTGCAAAAAGGATTCAGGCCAATCGGAGAAGAAACAGGGAAAAGGACGGGGTTCGCAAAAAAGCATGTATAGCCTTCCCGCCGGCCAGTAAGAGGGTCTTTCCATGAGCCCGAGCAGGCAGCGTGGCCTACGGCCAGATAGCCTGGAGTAATTCAGCTAAACGACCGCCGGCCTTGACCAGCTGCTCTTCCTTGATCTTGTTCATTCTGCCTTCGTAGTCCGCCGGCAGCGTAGCAGACCAGCAGGCGTCCTGATGTCGAACGCCGCAAACTTTCTGCTGCTTGCTGCCGAACTTCACACCTGCAAAAGCCTGCCGGGCTTCCGAGAGAGTCTGGCTTGCCCAGGTTGCGGGCCAATTGTATAAGGAAGCTCCTAATGAATTCTTTTCAGAAAGCATATTCCTGGCGCGCTTAAGGTGATCCTCGTCCAAGAGCGAGACGGCGAATTCTTTCGGGATCTTATCCCACATTGTGTGCAGTTTCTCTCCGTCATCGCCATTGACCAGTATCAGATTGCCGCCCCGGGTGTCCGTTTCCCCATAGCTGCCTTTTCTCTTCGGATCGACTACGGCCCCCTTTCCGTCCAGATAAACTGTGCCCACGTGCAAGGGTTGATGGATGTCGCCCACATAATGGGCCACCAGCAGGAGCGCCTCGGTCTTATCTTTAAGCCTGAACGGCGCAGGTGCCGGGGGGCCATCCTTGAGGACATGGATCGCCGCCGCAAGGGCGTGCACAATGTCGTGGTTCCCAGCCCCCACGGCCGTGGGCTCGTATCGGTCGCGCTGGATGGCGACATTCGTATAATGGTACTGCTTATGGCAGGATTCGTCCTTCGGTTGACGATCACAATTTGTATCGTTCCGTCGAACAAAATCACTCATTTCGGCTTCTAGAAGGGGTGATTCGAACACCCGGCACTCGGGATAGCCTCCCTCTTGATATCTATAGTTCTTGCCGGGATCAACCCCTTTCGCACAGTCAGCCCAAACCGAAGCGTCGTAAAGACTCAGGCCGCCGAGAATTGACTCGATCTGTTTGTGTGCGTGAGAGTCGAGAGGAATTATGCGGTCGGCGATGGCGCCAACCATGTGGTGGCCGTCCGCCCCCCAGCCGAAGGCTTGGCCGCCGAGGGCCAGCAAACCCATCAGACAAAGGAGAGCCCTTCTTCGCAAAAACATCTTACGCCTCGAATCACATCGCCAATATGTGGCCTTTCCTTGAGGGCTCTTGTTGTGGGGTTGAGCGAAAAGCCCTTGCGATCAGCTTTGACTTTGTACTAGAGGGTTCGACTCATTGTCAATCAGAAAATATTTCTTCGACAAGCGGAGGCAGCGCGCAGACGAGTCTAATTCGTATCGACTCCGGCCTCTTCCCTTTCAAGCTCCGCCCGGATTGCGAGGGCTATCGTATCAAGAAGGAAGGGCTTTCTCACATAGCGCCCTTTCGTGAGCCTCAAGGCCTCTCTGAGCCGGTCCGTCTCCGAGTACCCGCTCGTGATAATGAATCTCTGGGCAGGCCACATTTTCAGCACTTCCCGGCCGGTGTCGAGCCCGTCCATTCCGGGGTCCATACACATATCGAGGAGAAGAAGGTCGACCGACTTCCGGCCGAGAAGAGAGATTGCTTCTTCCCCGCTCGGTACTGTTTCCACGGAATATCCCAGCTCGGAGAGCATCGTGGCCACGACGGTCCTCTGCTCCTCAACGTCGTCGACGATGAGGATCGACTCTCCCTCTCTGGCGCGTTTCACCGGCGGCACCATGGAAGTTTGCACAATTTTTTTGTCGCTGGGAGGAAAATAAAGGGTGAAGGTCGTTCCGCGGCCCGGGTCGCTTTCGATGTCAAGATAGCCTCCATGGTCTTTCACCGTTCCCCACACGACAGACATTCCCAGACCGGTGCCGCTCCGGCCCATCTTTTTTTTTGTAAAGAAGGGCTCGAAGATCCGCCCCAAGTCGCCTTCGGGAATGCCCACTCCCGTGTCGGAAACCTTGAGCACCACATAATCCCCTTCTTCGACCGACTCGAAGGCGCCCGTGTATAACTCCACGTGGCGGGCTGTGGTAGACACCGTGATCCTTCCCCCCTCCGGCATTGCCTCTGCGCCATTCGATACGAGGTTCATGAAGGCCTTGAACAGGTGGATATGAGAGCCGGAAAGATTGGGCAGACCTTCATCGAGCACAAGCTCCACCTCCGTCTTGGGATGGAACTCTTTCAGCCTCTCGTACTCGGGGCTCAGGAAGTATTCCCTGATAACCCCATTGAGGCTCACGGCTTCATGAGTCGCAACACCCCTTCGCGCCAGGGTAAGCAGGTCCTGAACGATAGCAGCCGCCTTTTCTCCCGAACGCTTGATGGTCTCTATCGGGCCTCGAAGCGGGCTATCTGCCGGAAGCCGCATAAGAAGAAGGTCAGGGTAGCTCACGGCGCCGACTAGAATGTTGTTGAGGTCGTGGGCCACGCCTCCGGCCAGGGTCCCCAGGTCTTCCATGCTCTTTGCCCTGCGCAAGCGCTCCTCGAGCACGCGCCGTGCTTCCTCCGCGCGCGTCCGCTCTACCATCTCGGTCTCCAACCGGCTGATGGTGCCCTTCAATTCATCGTTGCGTCGTCCCACCTCTTCGGCGAGGGATTGCACTTCCCTGTTGACTCCCCCGAGGGTCCGAACCATGACGGTGCCCAGGAGAACCATGGCGCTCGTGGAGACGAACCAGGAAACATAGGAGGTCGCGTAGACCGAAGGATCGATTGAGAAGTGCACGGTACCGGAAGCGACGAGAAGGCCGACCACGACTATGATCAGTGTAGAAAGGACGGCCACGACGATACCAGGGCGGGTCCCGAAGAAGACGGTACCCAGCACACAGGCGGCGAAGAGGCCCATTGCGCCCGTGCCCCCTATTCCCCATGTCAAAAGCCCTCCCAGACCGAGAATAAGGCAAATGGCGACCACCGAGGCCGCCCGAAAAGAGAAGGAAAGCCGCTTCTCCATATGCGCTATGCAGACAAAGAAGGCATAGGCGGCGATATGAAGGATCATAACCGGTTTCCAGCCGACCACAAGGATTCGGGAAAGGGAGATCAGCAGAAAGAACAGACCGACTACAGAGAAAGTCCTGAGGCTCTGGGAGAGCCGTCGATTGCGCAACTCCCTGAGACTCTTTGTAGTGTCATCCACGCTTCACCTCGACGATGCTTCCCGTAATAGAAGATCTCCTCGAACTCTCCACGTCTTTGGCCCGCTTATCCGGTACTATTTGCCCTCCCTTTCGGTCATGCGCTCTCTTGAGGCTGAATCGCCCGAAGCTCGATCCATACACACTCTATAATTTCGGCATAAACATTGAGATTCTTTAGGGCATGGAGTGATTTCTCTTGAAAGGGACACCCTCTGCAAGCGATAATCGTTAACGGAGCAGCGCGACAGAGGCTATTGCTTCCTAAAGAGGTCATGATGGGAAAGAAATGCTTGATAATCTATTCCTCCTACACGGGTAATACGGAAAAGGTAGCGTCCCGGTTCAAGAACACCTTCGAAAAAGCCGGATGGGACTGCGATCTCTTCAAGATCGGTAAGAAAGCGGAGGACATCCTCAGGCCGCCCTTTGACGTCGATCACTATGATTTCGTCTGCGTCGGTTCGGGGCTCCGGGTTCATCTCCCTTACAACGAGATACTCAACGTCCTGAGACTCTTCCGGACCGGCATGGACCCTCGGATTGTCTTGAAGAAAAGGGACGAAACCATTCCCTACATTACCGAGCCGATTCACGAGCCTTTATCCCCGCCGGAGAGGTTTGCCCGCCACAGGAAGATAGTGCTGGGGGCCGATTCCAAGAAAGCGGTTGTTTTCGCCACTTACGCGGGATACGAGTTCGGCCCGAAAGAAGCCGAACCGGCCATGCTTCTGCTCGAGCTGGAAGTCGAGCATCTGGGCTTCCAGTGTGTGGGCCGCTTCTGTTGCCCGGGCAGATTCATCAATGACCCGACGCCGAGGACGTATCACGGCGACATTCGCGACAGGCCCAATGAAAAAGATTTGCTGAAAGCCGAAATGTTCATAGAAGAAAGACTCGAAGAAATCGAGGACAGGACCCTCTAGCAGCTCCGCACGATGTCGCTTCCGCGGTTAAAGGTACGAGGCTCCGAAGCAAGCGATGAAGGCGGAGCAAGCAGTTTCCGGTCAGTGAGGGTGTACCCTTTCTCCGTGAAGAGCTTCACGCAGGTATCGACCGCATCCGGATCGTAGAGGCTGCCCCTGTGGGCTTTGATCTCATCCAGGGCCGCATCCATTCCCAGGGCGGGTCTGAAGGGCCTGTGAGAGGCCATCGCCTCGACGACGTCGGCCACGGCGATGATCCGCGCCTCCATGAGCACCTCGTCTCCCTTGAGTCCGCGAGGATATCCCGAGCCGTCGAGTTTTTCGTGATGCTGATATATGATCTCAGCGATGGGCCAGGGGAATTCCAAATCCTTGAGTATGTCATACCCCGTCACCGTGTGGTCCTTGACGAGCTCGAACTCCTTTTCCGTAAGCTTCCCGGGTTTGCTCAGGATTTCCGCGGGGACCGATACCTTTCCGATGTCGTGAATCACGGCCGCCATCCTGATGCCCTCGATCATGTCGAAGGGAAGGCCCATTTCCGTGGCCATGGCGCGAGCGAGATGAGCCACCCGTCTTTGATGGCCCGCCGTGTATGGATCGCGCATTTCGACGACCTGAATGATTGCCTCTATAGTGCCGCCTATGGCCTTGCGCAGGTTTCTCAGTGCGGATTCGAGCTTCTCTTCCGCCCGTTTACGCTCCGTAATGTCCTGGTTCGCACCGTAATATCGGATAAGATAGCCTGCACGGTCCTTGCTGACGTGCACGCGCACAAGAATGTGGCGCACCTCGCCGTCGCGTCGAACGATACGGTGTTTGGAATCTTCAATGAATTCACTCTCCCCATTTATCAAACGTCTTTCCGCCGCCTGCCTGAACGACCACCGATCGTCAGGGTGTACGAAACGTTTGACGTAATCCTCACCGGGGATGCGGTAGCCCCCTTCCTGCTCCGCCGTCGTACCATAGAGAGTATAGTATGCGTCATTCAACACGAGTTCCTTCGTCGTCAGATCGACCTCCCACTGGACGACCCTCGCGAGGTCCATAGCCTCGGTTAGTTTGAGCCGGCTCGAGTGGATCGCCTCTTCCGCCCGTTTGCGGTCGGTGATATCGATACCCATGTTGAGCAGATGATCCACGCCGGCGAGGCTGATCAGCTCTGCCGAGCCAAGTATGGTACCTGTTTCACCCGATTTCTTCCGAAACTCTATTTCAACATCCTCGACTCTGCCCCGGGCCCGCATGATCTCGACCAGCCTGTTTCGGTATTCAGGAAAGGACCATATCCCGACCTCCAGTGATGTACGGTCCATCAGCTCCTCTCTTGCATAACCCAATAGCTTCAGCGAGGCGGGATTGATATCGACGAGTCGTCCGTCTTCGAGTCGCGAAAGAATAATCGCCACAGGGCTCGAACGGAAGATCGTGGAGAAGCGCTCTTCGCTCTCGCCCGTCCTCTGCTCTGCCTGCTCTCGCGCCACGACCTCCGTCTTCAGCCGGCAAGCCTGCCTGGAAAGGACCCCATAGAGTGCAAAAGCAGTGGCAGCGACGGAAACCGAGCCGTCAATAAACACAAGGATGATGACAGTGTGAGGATCACGGATGAGGTTGGTCAGGACGAATCCGGAGAGTCCGATCCAGAGAGCCGCAAAAAACGCGTAAAGCAGACTCGCCTCCAGGGCCGGACGCATCGGATTTCCTCTTCGCCCCTCTTTGCCGGGCTTTCCGTGGGTTGGCTGCCTCTTCCCCGCCTTCGAAGAAGACGATCGGCTGCTCATGCCAGCTCATATCCTCCTGTATGAGATTGTCGGGTCGTAGGCGAAGAAAGCTAAGGAGCTCCTCTTTCGATCTTCTCTTTGCGCATAGAGAGGGAAAAACGGCTTGACGGACCGGTCCGTGGTATCGGAAAATAGGAGTATGGGTTTTAGCATGTCGGAGGCGGGCTGCAAGCCTTGTCGGTCAAGAACGCTTTTCCGAAAACAACGTTCATTCTGTCTTCTTTGCGGCTCCGGCAATCCTGGCGCATGGCCGGTCCACAAAACTTGGTAAGGAGGATTCATATGAAAAGAGATCGCTTTGCGGCTGTGGCAGTGGCTCTCGTACTCTTCGTTGTCTCCGTCTCTGCGGGCTTCTCCCAGGAATTAAAACCTATCCAACTGCCCAAGGCGCAGACGACCGGGGGCAAGCCGATCATGGATGCGCTGAGAGATAGGCACTCTTCACGTGATTTCAGCACGACAAAGCTCCCCAATCAGATTCTTTCGAATCTCCTCTGGGCGGCTCACGGAGTGAACCGGCAGGCAACAGGCAAAGGCGAGCCGAGCCACACGAATCCTTCCGGCCATAATGTACAGGAGATCGATGTCTACGTGGCGACCGTGGACGGCCTCTATGTGTACGACGAAATCGCCAATGTCTTAAAGCCTGTCCGGGCTGGAGATATTCGTCCTCTCGCCGGCAACGCCGTTCAGAAATTCCCCGCAGCGGCCCCGGTGAATCTCATCTACGTCGCCGACCTCGCCAAGATGAAGGGTGAGGATGCTTCGATGAAGATAGCCCTGCCTTATGCCGCGACCCTCGGCATGGCGGAAAACGTCTACCTTTATTGTGCATCCGAAGGGCTGGCAACTGTAGTGCGTCTGATGTTCGACAAGGACGCATTGGGAAAGGCCATGGGATTGAGAGCCGACCAGGCGATCACCCTCGAGCAACCGGTGGGATACCCGAAGAAGTAAGAAAGCATCCAGGTTCTCTTAGAGAAATACCCCGCACATCACGTAGATGTTGGTCCCCGGAACCAACTCGATACGAGCCTTCTTCTTCTGTTTTACCTTGGTGAGAGGATTGAATAGCTCGTATTCGTACCAGCCGCCCCCGGCCTTGGCGACCTCGGTGCATTTCCGGTTCATATCATAAGTCGCATCGGACGGCTTCGGACACCTTCCGATGAACTGAGGGTTAAGGGGGTTCGCGAGTACAATGCCGTCGGTAGTATGGCCCGTCACGTAGATGCCATCCTTCATAAAGCGACCCCTCGGGTTGTTCAGCTCCTCGATCCCTTTTTCCTTGCCTACTGATTTAATAAAGGATGCCGCCTCTTTGGCGAGGCCTACAGCCTCGTCAAGAGTGGAGAACCTGTAGTTTCCGATAACCTTGTTCAGACTCGACGAAGAGGCCTGAGAGCTCGCTCGCCGTCCGGGAGTTCTCGCCGGCGTTCTGGGCCGTGTTCTCCATGACCACAGAAATCTGGTGGATGTTCCGGGCGATCTCCTCGACGGTGGCCGACTGCTCTCCCGAGGCGACCGCTATCTGGCGGATCTCCCCGGAGACTACGTCGATCCTGGAAAGGGTCTTTTTGAAGGCATCCCCTGATTTCTTCGTCTCTTCCAGGCCGAGCTCGACTTCGCCCACTCCTTTCTCGGCGGCTGCGACGGCTTGGCGTGCCTCGGTCTGCATGACCTTGATGGTGGCGCCTATCTCCTTGGTCGCCGACGTGGTTCTCTCCGCGAGTTTTCGTACCTCGTCAGCCACCACGGCAAAGCCTCTGCCGTGCTCGCCTGCCCGGGCCGCCTCGATGGCGGCATTGAGAGCGAGAAGATTTGTCTGGTCCGCGATGTCATTGATAAGATCTATGACCGCTCCGATCTGGTCCGAGCGGCTTCCCAGACCCTCGATAATATGGGCAGAGGTCTTGACGATGTCGTTCACACGGTTCATCACTTCCACGGTCTCGTCGATGATCTTTTGACCGTCGATGGCAGCGTTGTTGGCATCGCCGGAATTCTTCTCCGCGGAGACACAATTCTTGGCGATTTCTGCGGAGGTACCGGCCATCTGCTCGCTCGCGCTCGCCGCCGAATTAACCTCGAGGGAAGCCTTCTCGACCTCTTCAAGCGTGGCCTTCGAGCCCCTATCGAGGCCGAAAGAGGTGCGGGACAAAAGCTGGCTGCTCCGCGCGAAATCTTTCATCGTTCGGGCGAATTTCTCCAGAAGCTCGTTGAGGCTCTTCCATAGGTCACCCATCTCGTCATTTCCGTCAGCGGCTATACGGCGGGTCAGATCGCCCCCAAGCACTGCTTCCAATTCCTCCCGGGTCGACTTCATGGGAGCGAGGATCGATCGTCCAACCATGGCGGCTGAAGAAAAGGAAAGACAGAAGGAGAGGGCCAAAAGGACAAAGGGAACCGTCAGGCTCTTCGAAAGAGCAAGGGCAATGCAAGCAAAAAGTGTAGGGAGCAACCCACACGACGCCGCGAGGAGGAGCCTGGTGGATATCTTCATGCGTGAGAGAAATCTATTCATGTACACCTCCAGGTAGGGGGGGAGATAAGAAATCGACTATATTATCGGAACATGAGGGGGCTGACTTTAGGAAATTTCCCACTCTTCTACTCTTCGTCGATCAAAAGCTCGCAATTCTCGCTTCTTCGTCCGAAACATGATAGCCTGATAAGTCTTGCTGAAACGTGAGAAACCTTCCAGCCATTCCCATTTCCGGACCGGAAGGGCGCTTTTGTGCGCCATTACCGTCTTCTTCTGGTTCGCCCAGTACGTCTACATCCCGTTCCTCACGCCTTATCTCTTCACTCTCTCAATGACGGCGACCCTGGTGGGCCTCGTGATCGGGGCTTACGGCGTCACTCAGCTCATCCTGCGGATCCCCCTTGGCATCACCATCGATGTGGTAAGGAACCATAAGCTCTTTATCGTGATCGGAACCTTTCTCGCCGGGCTCTCTTCTTTGGGTATGGCCATCTTCCCTTCCCCGGCGCTCCTGCTCATCGCAAACGCGGTCTCCGGAATCGCTTCATCTACCTGGATATCCTTTACCGTCCTCTACCCCGCCTACTACGAGAAGTCGGAAAACACGAGGGCCATAGGCATCATCAACACCTTCTCGAAAACCGGGATACTGGGGGCTTTCGTCCTTGGCGGGATCCTCTTCGAGAGTGTCGGCATCCGCGGACTCTTTGTCGCGAGCTTCTTATCGGGCATGATCGGTTCCATTCTTGCCTTGTTTATAAAACGGGAGCAGGAGACAAGAAGAATCAACATCACCATGAAGGGACTCGTCAAGGTCATGAAGGAAAGAAGACTTCTCTTTTCCTCCGTGGCGAGTGCCTTCGCGTACCTTATCGTGTTCGGCACGGTATACTCCTTCACCACGAGCACGGCCAAGGATCTCGGTGCCACCGGTGTGGAGCTCGCCTCCTGTGTGACCCTCTTCAGCGCGGCCGGCATGGCGGGCTCCTATTTCACCGGAACAGGGACCGCCCGCAAGTTGGGTGAAAAGACCATGCTCCTACTCCCCTTCCTGCTGTTGAGTATCTATTGCGTCGGAATCGCTTTTTCCCGTCGGGTGATCGATTTCTTTCCACTCCAGATACTGGCAGGCCTCGCCCACGGCGTCTTTACCTCCTCTCTCATGGCATACGCCATCAAGGACGTCGACCAGGACAAAAAGTCGACGGCTATGGGCTTCTATCAGTCGGTCTATTGCCTGGGTATCACTTTGGGTCCGATCCTCATGGGTTTTCTCGTGGACCGGACCTCGACGGGCGTCTCCTTCCTGATCATGGCCCTCATCTCCCTTGCCTGTGCCGTTGCTATCGGCCCGGTTTACAAGTCGAACCGTTTAGGCTAGCGAACTATCGCTTTTTCTTGGTGGGGGTCTCCGCCGTATCCGCCGACCTTTGAGGTTCCTGGCGCTCCCACGGCATGAGCCACCTCTCGATGGCCTGAAGCCCACTCGTGAAAAGGGCGCCGAGGATCATGATAACCACCAGACCTGCGAACATGTTCTCTGTCAGAAGCGTCTGCCACGAGTACCAGATGAGGTACCCCAGGCCGAACTTTGCGGCCACGAATTCCGCGGCGATGATAACGATCAGGGCGGTACCGAGACTGAGACGAAGTCCTGCGAAGATGATGGGAAGGGCTCCGGGGATGATGACGTGAAAAAACATCTGGCCGCGATTCGCCCCGTAATTTCGACCGGCCTCGAAGAAGATCGGGTCGATATCCTTGACGCCGGCAGCCGTATTGATAAGGACGAGAAAGAAGGAGGAGATCCCCACGATCATAATCTTGCTGGTTTCTCCTATACCGAAAACGAGCATCACGAGAGGAAGAATCGCGATCTTCGGCAGCACGTAAACGGCCGAGATCACCGGGTCGAGGGCTACCCGGACGCTCCTGTTCATCCCCATGATTACACCGAGGACAATCCCGGGTATGGCGCCCAAAAGGAAACCTGCGAAGATCCTGTAAAGGGTTATCCAGAGATGGCCCTCAGCCATCACCTGGAGTATGCCTGCCCAATCGCCGTCCTTCAGTTTCCCCGGCAAGAGCCAGAAGCGGCCGAGTAAATCGCCGTTTACGACTAGCCCCCAAAGGGCACCCGCCACGGTAGAAGGAGCGGGGAAAAAGCGCGCGTCGAGCAGGTTGGCCCGTACTGCCCCTTCCCACATGAAAAGCAGCAGAATGGGAAAGCCGATTGACAACAGACGATCCCTGGTCTGCACCTCAAGGCTGCGAGATCGGGTCTTCGGCGTCTTTCGTCCTTTCATCGCTGTTTCTCCATGGTCCGTTGGACCTCTCCCTGCAGATCTTGCCAGATGTCGTAACAGAGTCGGCTGAACTCGGCCGAGCCGGTTAGGGCAAAACTACGGGGACGTGGAAAAGGAACGGTAAACTCACTCTTCTTTGTCCCGGGATAAGCCGTCATCAGTATCACCCGGTCCCCCAAAAGGACAGCCTCTTCGATGCTGTGGGTAATATAGACGACTGTCTTTCTCAGATCTTCCCAGAGGCTGATCAGCTCTTCCTGTAAGACCGCCCGGGTCTGGGCATCGAGGGCTGCCAGAGGTTCATCCATGAGCAGGATCTCCGGATTGTTTGCGAAGGCCCGCGCTATGCTGACCCGCTGCTTCATACCTCCTGAAAGTTCGTGGGGGTAGGAATGGGCGAACTTGGAAAGCCCGACCTTCTTCAGCCACTCGAGGGCTATTCTCTTCCGTTCATCCCGAGGAATGCGACGCATCTGGAGACCGAAGGCCACATTGTCGACCACCGATTTCCATGGAAAAATCGCGTACTCCTGAAAAACGATATTCTGGGGAGGAACGTGCTCTTTCCCCGGCGATATGGAGACTTCCCCGGAGGAAGGCGCAATGAGCCCTCCAAGGATTCGAAGAAAGGTTGACTTACCGCATCCCGACGGGCCGACTATGCAGACAAACTCCCCTTCAGCCACATCGAGGGAGAAATCGCAAAGAGCTGTGACGGGCCCGCTGCGAGAGGGGTATGTCTTGCTCAGGGATGCGGCCCGTATCTTTACGGTCATAGAACGATCTCCTCGGGATCTTCTTCTCGCCTCCCCCGGATCAGGGGTGAAAGATTTGCCACATTACGGCTTATACGGCCCCAGGACCTTCACGGCATTGGCGACGAAAGAGGCATCCACCATCTTATTTTCCGAGATGGTTGTCTTATAGTTAGTCCAGCCCGCCCACCGAAAGATCTCTTCCATGTTCTTGATACTCTCGATATAGACTCTCAGGTTCGGGTCATATGTCTGGGGCTTGCCCTTCCTGATCGCATCCTCCGTGGAAGTCACGTACTTCAGATATGCCTTCACATTGGCCGGGTCCAGGTACTTATCGCCATACATCGCCCTGTCTCCTTGAAGCAAGGCAACCATGAATCGCCGCGCCACGTCCGGTCTCTCCTTTGCGAACTTGCCCGAATACATAAAGACCGTGGTCATAGCGCCCGGCGCAGTGTCCTGGGCCAAAATCACGCCCTTGCCCCCTGCAAGGATCTGATCCGAGTAAGGCGGGCCGACAAGGGCGGCGTCGACCGAACCATTCTCGAAGGCGAGAAAAATATCGGGGTTGGCGAGATTGATGATATCGATATCCTTGACGGTGAGTCCATTGTCTTTCAAGGCCTTGGCGACGAAGTAGGCACCAGTCGTACCCGGACCCCCCGGAATGGCAACTTTCAATCCCTTAAGGCGAGCGATCGAGGTGACCTTGCCCGAAGCCTTCAGCTCCTTCCTCACGAGGATGACCGTTGGTCCGTCCTTCTGCGGCTGCGACGCCGCGGGCGCGACGATCCGCACGTCGAAGCCTTTGTTGAAGGCGTTAAAGGTGGCAGCCGTTATACCGATTCCGCCGGCGTCGAGCGATCCTTGGGCGAGAAAAGCCATTGCCTCCGTGCCCGAGGCGACCTTCTGCATATCCACTTCGATATGCTGTTCTTTCATGAAGCCCCGCTCGATAGCCACATAGAGGGGTGCGAAGTTCATGATGGAGACGTACGCCACCGAGACTTTATCGGGTCCCGCGGCGAGGCACCGTGCTTGAGCTAAGCCAAAGAACATGACTGTCACGACAAGCGCCGCAAGAAGAATCCTTTTGAGAATCATCTCCCCCCCTTATCTTTCTTTAATTGTCGATAACCTCGATCGGAATTCCCAAGCCTCTCATGTCTGAAAGAAAACCGGGGTAGGAAACGCCCGCCGCTTCCCCATCCGATACGGATGTCAACCCGGTCGCAGAAGCGCCTGCAACTGCAAAAGCCATTTGGACACGATGATCGCCAAACGATTCTATCTCCGCGCCGTGCAAGGCTTCGACACCGTCGAACTCGAGGCCGTCCGCACTTTCCCTCACGACAGCCCCCATTTTATTGTCTTAGCCCTGTGCACGGCCTTCTTCTACCATCAGCACCGGTTCATGTCAATAAATAGTCAAAGGATCTTTTGACATCCATGGGGATAAGAGAACAGGACGGGGATTGCCGGCGAAAAAGGGTCCGACTAATATGGGGCTCTCCGTCATCCACCCGCCTATTTGCGCAGCAATCAAACCGGCAAGTTCGAGGCCGGGTTGACAAGGGGGCCTCCATTTCTTCGAAAGCCCCCTTGTCCTTTAGATCTTGAACATGCGTACCGTCTTTTCCAGGCTCTCAGCAAGTCCCGAAAGCCCCGCGGCGGCACCGCTGATTTCCTGGGAGGAGGAGCGTGTCTCTTTTGTCACGTCTGAAATCTTGC
Organism: uncultured delta proteobacterium; assembly: GCA_963750015.1. GTDB lineage: Bacteria > Desulfobacterota > Syntrophorhabdia > Syntrophorhabdales > WCHB1-27 > CAVVNC01. The sequence goes on from CAVVPU010000201.1 coordinate 16,327, forward strand.
CTATGTCCTGGGCGATCTCCTCGGTGCCGGCGCTCATCTTCTCGGTGGCGCTGGCGGTCTGCTGTATTCCGTCATAGAGGTCGTCAATGCTTGCGATAATGCCTGTGAGCGCCGTCTGTGCGTCAGTCGAGAACTGGACGCCCTGTTCGACATTGCCTTTCGCCTGATCCATCGATTGGACGGTCTTCTCCACGCCGGCCTTGACCGAGCGAATCATGCTCCCTATCTCGGTTGTGGAAGCAGTCGTTCTTTCTGCCAGTTTCTTGACCTCGTCAGCAACGACTGCAAATCCTCTACCGTGCTCTCCTGCCCGGGCCGCTTCTATGGCTGCATTCAGGGCAAGCAGGTTCGTCTGGTCGGCTATCTCGTTGATGGTAGTGACGATGTTCCCGATCCTGTCTGATTCCTGACCCAATTCCTTGACAAACTCGCATACGGTCTCCACTGTTTCGGCGATCAAATTGACTTCCCGGATAGCCCTCTGGACGATTTCTTGTCCTTCCCGGGCGATCTTTACCGTCTCGCCGGCAGATCCCGCTATGGTGGTAGAGTTCTTCGCGATGTCGACGGTAGCCTGGCTCATCTGGTTGGAGGCGGCGGCGACCTGGGAGGCCATGTCAACCTGCTGCTCTGCCCCGGTCGCCAGTCTTTCCGCAGAAACGCTGAGTTGGCTGCTCGCAGATGCGACGCTCGCCGCAGAAGCCTTCATCTCCGCTGATATTGTGCCGATGTTGGTATTCATCGCCTGCATGGACCTCGCAAAAACGCCTATTTCGTCATTTCTTCTCAAGGCCCGTTCCGACACAGGAATGGAGAAATCACCTTTTGCCATCAAGTCGATATGCTCCGCGGAGCGGATGACCGGTATGGCTATGCTCCTGGTAATGACGCGTGACAGCCACATTCCTACGAGGATATTTATTATCCCCAGGAGGATAAAGGTGATCCGTCCGGCACGGGCAGAGCTTTTGGCCTCTCCGTACCGAAGTTCGATTCTCTTGAGGTTGTACTGGAGAACCGCGTCGGCCGCGCTGGTGTAGGCTTCAACCGATTTCTCCGTCTCTGCGTATTTCTCGGCAGCTTCCTTCGTCTTCCCCGAAGATGCAAGCTCCACGACCACATCGTTCTCAGTCCTGCCTTTCTTCGCTTCATCCTCGAGAGCTCCGATCAGTGCCTTCCCTTCATCGCTGACTTCAAGGCGCCGCAGCTCCTCGATGGCGTGCGTGTATTTTGTCCTCGCCTGCTCCATCTTTCCTTTGATCGCCGTGCGTACTGTATCATCCTGGATGGTAACGAAATCGCCCACGAGAGACGATACGTCCGCAAGAGACGCCCTCGCGTTCGATGCCTGAACGATCTTCGCGTTGTTGACCGCAACTATACGTTCGAGGTTCTTGTCCATGTCGTTGAAGAAAAGGAGTCCTGCCGCCACATTTATCACCATCAGCACGAGGGTGATACCGAATCCGATTGCGAGCCGTTTACCTATCCTGACATCCGTGAACAGCTTCATTATTCCCCCCTAACAACAGAATATGCGTTCATCACCAAAAAAAAGAGGCGTCGGACATTACAGCTCAAACGAGCCTGCTCGTCCCTCGCCTCTCAAACTGTCTATCTCAGATGTTACTCGTTAATCAGAAGACAAGAGCTTAGTATTCTTATCTATTGCCCGAAAGTCGCCCTCCCCTATCGATGGTTCCTGTCTTCCCATGCCTGCCTTGTCAGGGTCGGGGTGATCAGGTTGAAAAGCTTGTCGGCCTGTGCGAGATCGAAACGCCGCAGTTCCTGAACGGCGGCTATGGGTTCGGTCTCGTTGCCCGAAAGCAGGTAAGCCACTCCGATACCGAACCAGGCGCTCGCATACTTCGGGTCGAGCGTGACGGCCTGATGGTAAGCCTCGATGGCTTCATCATAGCGTTCGAGACGGCTGCAGGCGACTCCCATGCCATACCACGCACTCGCGTTTTCCGGATCTACCATTACTGCCTGATGGTAGGCCTCGATGGCGGGATTGTAGCGCTTGAGACCGTCATAGGCCGTACCCATGCCGTACCAGGCATCGCTGTGTGACGGTTCAATCATAACCGCCTGACGATAAGCCGCGACAGCTTCGTTATAGTGCCCGAGGTTACCGTAGGCTATCCCGAGGTTGAACCAAACGTCAGGGCTCTTGGGCTCGCTTTTCGTCCACTTACGGCACCAATCAAGCATCCCCTGCCAATCTTTCATCGTCTTCAGGTCCATTGCACGCCGTGCCCATTCCGTGTGGCCCAATCTCATGGAAGCCGGATCATGACCTGCCCGGGAAGAGAATGTGGTCTCGACAACCCGACCGTTGGTCGCCGCCTTGTCGGGAGGAAGGACTATTCCGCCCCCCACAGCCTTTACTAATTGACCCCGGCTGTCCGGCGCATTTATTGCGACGACACTCTCCTTTGCCTTGTCGGGGAACTGGGCCGCATTGAGGGCGTAGCCGACGCCGGGAAGTATCACGAGCAGACATATCACCCGCAGAAGTCCTCCCATAGACGCCTTCAGCTTTATCCTTCCCTGGCAATTGCCCCTGTTCTTGTTGCCCCGACCCTCTCTAGAGGTCCTCTGCATTGTCCTTTCCTCCGTTCTCGATAGTCTCATAGATACCTTTTCGGTCTTCCCGCGTTTTTCTTAAGGCTGCCGGGTGGGGTCGTAAGGGTTTGAAGGCCCGATAGAGGGTGTGCCGACTATGGCATATTTTGTGCTATTATTTGGGAGCAAAGGTGCAATCGAAGGTGTTTCTTCCCTTCGGTCGCGCCCGCTCAATTATGATGGATTTTCGCCTGCTTTGCGGGAAAAGGTCGAGAGACTTACAGTAGGTACGGAAGGCAAGCCGAAAAGGAGAGCAGAAGTTCGATGGGTGATATACGACGGATGTTCGACCCCAAAACTGTGGCTATTTTTGGGGACATGGAGGACGGCGGGACCGACGAGAAAGTCCTTTTTTCCAACCTCGTGCTTTCCGGCAAACAGAAGACGTTCTGGATCGACCTCGAAAGTGGGTCCGGCGGGCAACGAAAGAGAGGGGGCAAGGCGCAGACTTCGCTCTCCAAAGAACCTCGGGAGGATTCGACACCCTCCAGGACCAGATACCCGAGTATCGCGAGTATCGGAGAAAAGGTGGATCTCGCGGTCGTTGTGAGTCCGGGCCCGCAGGTACCGGGAATCGTCGAAGCATGCGGAAAGGCGGGGGTCGATGGGATGGTTATCGTCTCCGAGAGCTTTACGAAGGCAGCCGAGGATGGTTACAGGTTGGAAGAAAGAATCAAGGAGATGGGGAGGGCCTATGGGGTCCGTATCCTTGGACCCAACCGTGCGAGCATTATAAGACCGAGCAAAGGGCTCAATGCATCGGTTTTCGGCTCCCAGCCCGATCAAGGCAACATTGCGTTCATCACCCAGAGTGCCTCCCTGGGCTCGGCCGTTCTCGACTGGGCAGCGGCTGCCCACGTCGGATTGAGCATGGTCATTTCCCTCGGTTCCATGGTCGACATCGATTTCGGGGACCTCATCGACTTCCTGGGAGAAGACGCTCAAACCCGAAGCATCATGATTTACATGGAGTCAGTGGGCAATGCGCGCAAGTTTATGAGCGCGGCGCGGGGTTTCGCAAGGAACAAGCCGATCCTCGTGGTGAAGCCGGGCCAGTTTGCGGCGGGTGTCAGGGCGTTTCTCACTCATTCGGGCCCGCTGTCGGGCTACGATGCTGCCTATGACGTCGCCTTCAGGAGGGCCGGAGTGGTCCGGGTCCGAGAGATATCCGACCTTTTCAGCACGGCGGAGGTACTCCACTCGCGTAACTTGCCGAGAGGACCGAGACTGGGGATCCTCACGAACGTGGGGAGCCTCGGTGTCATGGCCACGGACATCCTCGTTTCGTTTGGAGGAAGACTCGCTGAATTTTCGAAGGAAAGCGTCGATGCTCTGAGCACCTTCCTTCCCGCACACTGGAGCAAGGATAACCCCGTCGATCTTTTCCATGACGCCACCATCGACAGGTTTACCCAAGCCATCAAAGTCTGTCTCGCGGATTCTCAGGTCGACGGGGTTTTGATACTCTATGCCGGCACTGAGAGCGCTCCGCCCGCCGAACTCGCAACCGTCATATCGACCATCGCGCAGGAAGCTTACAAACCCTTGATCGTCGCGTGGATGGGAACAAAGCACGTACAGGATGGTAGGGAGATCCTCAGAAAAGGCAACGTTCCCACCTATGAAACGCCGGAAGAGGCTGTAAAGACCTACTTCTACATGTACCGGTACAAAAGAAACCTGGAGCTCCTCTACGAGACCCCGGCAGAGCTTCCTGTGGACCAGTCACCGCCTAAAAACAACCTCAAGGCCTTTATAAAAAGGACGATCAGGGAAGGCAGGCGCGTCCTTACAGAGGCGGAATCAAAGAAATTCCTCGCCAACTATGGAATCAATACCACCACCCCTTTCACGGCAATGAGCCTGGACAGCGCCTCTGACGCGGCCGAGAGGTTCGGCTACCCGGTTGTCCTCAAAGTCGTGTCACCGGACATAGTCCACAGGAGTGATG
>CAVVPU010000202.1:0-14262 GCA_963750015.1 uncultured delta proteobacterium
TGAGCCAGCCGTCCGCGGGGCTCCACGTGCGGACAACTTGCGGGCGGTTGGCAAAGTGGCGGACGGCAACCAGGTTGGCCCGCAAACCGGCGGCAAGTCGACCGCGGTCAGCCAAGCCCACGGCCTCGGCCGGATTCGCGGTGACCAACTTCACAGCCTGGTGAAAGGGAAAGCCGCAGTCGGCGGCAACGCGAAAAGCTGCCGACACCATGCTGGCCGGCAGGTAGTCGCTGGCCAGGCTGTCCGGTTCGCGAGGGCTGATTTGGCCGGTGCAAATTTTGTGGCGGCGGACCTCAGCGGCGCGGACCTCGGCATGTGCGGTCTGGTGCGGGCTAACCTCTCGGAAGCCAACCTTACCGGCGCCTGCCTCAGCAATGCAAATGCCAAAGATGCAAATCTCAGCCGCTCTCATCTGAGCCGGTCAGACCTCAGAGGGGCGGACTTCACCGGTGCGGACCTCACGGAAACCAACCTTGACGGTGCCTGGCTTTCCAAAGCTCGTTTTGACCGGGCCGACATGCGACAAGCTCGCCTCGGACGGGCACATTTGGGGGGCACAAGCCTGCGCCAGGCAGACCTTACACGAGCAAACCTCGTTGGAGCGGACCTCAGAGAGGCGGACCTTAGAGGTGCGGACCTTTCAGGGTCGGACTTGGGCGAGGCGGACCTGAGAGGGGCACGTCTCGACACGGCCGTCCTGAGAGGGGCGCGCCTCACGGCCGCTAACCTGAGCGGCGTGAATCTGACCAATGCATTCCTGCGGGGCGCCGATTTGTCGATGGCAAGCCTGGTTAAGGCAGACCTTCGCATGGCCGACCTCACGGGCTCCCGGGTGCACGGCCTTCTTACCCTCGACGTGACTATTGACGAAGGGACGAATCAGTCCGATCTCATCATAACCAGGCCGGGTCAGTCTGCGGTGATCGTCGACGGCCTGGAGCTTGCCCAATTCACTTCCCTCCTGTTCGATAATGCAGGCATTCGCGGCCTGATCGGCTCCATGGCAACCAGGGTCGTCCTCGTGTTGGGAAGGTTTTCTGCAGAGAGAAGCCGGGTGCGGGACGCCATCAAGGAAGGGCTACACCATACAAAGTTTGCCCCGGTCTTCTTCGAGGCAAAGCCACAAGACGCGGGTGACCTGTCTCCTACTCTTGAGTTGCTCCTCGGGATGGCAAGACTTGTGATCCTCGACATTACCGACCCCGCAGGTATCCCTGCGGACTTGGGGGCTGCCCTCCGTAATGCGGGGAGGTTGCCTATTCTGCTGCTTCGGGCGGCAGGATCGACCGATCGCCCGGTTCCCGACGAATGGCGCAGACTCGCCCACATCATCGACCTGAAGGAGTATGAAGAGGGTCTCTCCGTTTCCCTTGGAGTCACGAGGGCCATAGAAGAGGCCGAAAGGACTCTCCTGGAGATGGTCAAGCCACAGGATACCCCCCAGGGTCCGCTTACGGTGGCGAAGCGAAAAAAGCCCCCCCTCAAGAAAAGCACCGCCAAGAAGAAGGCCGCCGAGGCTCCGGGATAGGTCGTCGGTCGTCTGAACCACTTCCGGTGTCGCCGGACTCATAGCCGTGGAGAAACGGTACTCCTAAGGCGTGCAGTTATCGCTGTGACATTGGCAGCACGGCTTGAAGCTCTCCGCGTGATGGCAGCCCATGTAACACCAGTCCACATTTGCCTTGACCGGTTTTTGGCCCGGCTTGGGAGGTATGTCGTGCGGCTGGTGGCAGAGCGTACAAGCCGGAATCTTCTTGCTATCGTGGGGGACATAGCGGTGTGGAGACGTCTTCTCACCGCTCGGCGTCTCATAGTTCCCGGTCTGCGAAGAGAGCTTGTCGAAGGGTCCATGACAGCTCAGACAAGTCTCCGGAGCGATTGCAGGGGGCTTGGCCGCGGGTTGGGCGGCCCCCGCGTTTATGGACCCCATACCCAAAAGAAAGCAGACGAATAGCAGACACAGGCACGCAGACTGCGCTTTCATTCTTTAAAACCTCGTTAAGAAAAGTCTTGGCCTCTCCGGCTCAAGCACCTTTGTCCCACGGCTTTTCAGCGGCGGCATTCGCCCCCGCTATCTTGCCGAAAACGAGACAGTCGATACCGAAGTTGCTGCCACACTGGTAAAGAAAGCCAAAAGTCGAGCTGGCCTCGCCGGCAGCATAGAGACGGCCGAGGGGCTGACCGTTGGGTCTCAATACCTGGCCTCGAACATTCTTCCGGGGACCTCCCAGCGTATTGATACACTGCGGCATAAGGGCAAGGGCAAAGTAAGGCGGCCCCTGAATAGGCTTGAGTGTTGACGGGTTCCTGCCGAACCACATGTCCTTACCCGTAGAGCATGCGTCGGCCCAGCCTTTCAAGGTCGCGCTAAGTGCAGATTGATCCATTTTCAACTTGTCGGTCAGCTCCTGGATCGAATCTGCCCTGAGGATCCACCCTTTCGAAACTTCCGCTGCGTTGTCGTGGCTCCAGGCAAACTTCTCATGAATCGTGGCCCATGTCCACTGGCTTGTCCTGGTCACTCCTATGGGCCCGGCTTTGAGGAAGGTCTCGTCGAAGATGGCATAACTCGGAACGCGGGGATATTCGGTCTTGGCCGGATCGTAATTGAACAGTTTTTCACCGCCTTTACCGTGGGGCCACGCTTCCTTCTCATCAAACCAGCGGCTGCCCCGCCGGTCGGTAATTATGAAGCTGTTTCCCTGGAGCGTAATGTTCGGTGCGGTCTTGATCGTGGGCGGCCAGGCCTGGAGACTGGGGCCGGCGATGTCCTGCATATGACAAAGGTCGGCTCCGGCGCCCATAGCCATCTTGATCCCGTCGCCCGTGTTGTAAGGCGTGCCCACCGGTCTCAGGGGTATGGTGCCCGCCGTACCGACACCAGGTACAACATAGTCGCGCTGCATTTCCTCGCTATTCTCGAAGCCGCCTGCGGAAAGGACGACCGCCCTTCTAGCCTTGATGGTTACGGGTCTGCCGTTCTTCTCCGCCAGGACCCCTATCACTTCCCGTTTCTCGTTGAGGATGAACTCCCGTCCCGGAGTCTCATAGAGGACCTTGATCTTGCGCTTTTCCTCGACCTGCGGTTTGAAGAGCAGGGCCCAGAAATCCTTGCCCCATGCCAGTGTGCCGTCGGGCTTGGCCATGTTGAAGCCCCTGTCGGTCGCCGCACCGGGGAGGTTGGGGAATTCGGCCCCGCTACAACGGGTGTTGAGGATTGTGGGTGTAATATCGAAGCCGAAACTCTTGATCCAGTCGACGACCTTAGCGGCGCCTTCCGCCATGGCACGCACGATTTCGTCAGGGACGAGGTGAGCGCCATTCAGGGCTTTAAGGTAAGTGATATGGTCTTCCACGTTCTTGGGGAAGCGGAAAATGCCTGCGTTGACTCCTGTATTTCCCCCCTCCATCCCCTCGGGGGCCTTCTCGATTATGAGGACCTTGGCGCCCTTGTCAAAGGCGGTTATTGCGGCAGTGGCACCGGCACCTCCATATCCGACGATAACCACATCGGCGGTGTAATCCCATTTCTTCGGTACTCCGGCCTGTGGGGCGCCTGAAGCCTTGGTAGCGGCCAATCCCCCCACGGTTGCGATGGTGCCCGCTGCAACAACATTCTTGAGAAATTGACGGCGATCCATTTTGCCCTCCTCGATGAGATGGTGACTAGTGTCGTCTTTGAAATCCGAACGGATGGAGTAATTCTATCCAAAGCGCCTGACGGGACCAATAACGTCCCACTCGGCCCTATTTCCGAGCATTCCATCACATTTCTTGTAGCACTTCCGTCGGTGCTTTGCAAGAAATAATGTCCGGGGAGCTTGACAGATGGCGAGGCAAGCGTGTAACAAAATATATTGGGAACTCGGATCGAACGCGGAATGGGGCGACCCTTAACCGGGTGACGAAAATCTGATAGGAGAGACAAAATGAACATCGAACGGGCGGAGATCGTGTGTGACGGAGCCGGGGTACCCTGTGCCATAATAAGACCCCCGATGTCCCGCGGTGCGGCAGTCATAGTCCATGGCTACGGGGGCTCCAAAGAAGAACAGCTTGGTCTCGCATGGCGTATCGCGGAAATCGGCATCACTGCCTGTGCTATCGACCTACGAGGCCACGGCGAGAATAAGCTTCCGCAGGACCGGGGCATTGTGCGGGACCTGGAGGGCGTCCTCGCACAATGCCGTAGTTTCGGCAAGGTCGCAGCCATAGGCCATTCTGTAGGCGGCCGCCTCTGCCTGCTAAGCTCCGCAGATTTTGTGGTCGCCATATCGCCAGCCCTGGTCTCCGAGTTCAGCCCGGAAACAGAAAAGCTCGTGAAGGCCATGAGGAGCTACAGGGCACGTGAATTTTTCCCCAGGGCCAACTTTGATATGCTCAGGAAACCTGCCCATCCCCCAATCTTTCGATAGAGGACGGACTCTGGTATTATTCGGCTCCCGGGATGTTCCCGAGATAGTGTCGGCATGCAAGGAGCTGAAAAAGGAGGGCCTTGCAGTCGAAATCGACCAGGGCATGCACGCCGACATGTTCATGCTCGAAGAAACTTTCCAACAGATCACGAAACAATTGCACGCATGGTTTGGATGAGGCGTCGAACAAGCAGGGGTGGAGATCGGTTCACCCAGCGTGCGTGGGGAACATCGTCCCGATCATTTCCAAGCCGCGGTGAGCTGTCACGGCGAGGCTTCGATGGGGCCGAGCCTTTACAGAAGTGGAAACAAGGGTGAGCTCAAAGTTCAAGGGTGACCCCACGGATTCTTCTTGAACAAAAGAAAACCCCGTGGTATTGATTGTCAGAAGCAACAATTCAACAGGTGCTCGAAAAAGGAGGGGTTATGCGGAAAAGTAGGCTGTTTCTTACGTTCTTCCTGGCGCTGTCGATCGCAGCATTCTCTGTTCATGGGCCGTGTCTCGCTGCTGATACGATAAAGGTCGGGATCGTCGACACCTATTCAGGCCCTACCACAATCTTCACCCTGGATGTCCTCGACGGGTTCAAGCTCGCGGTGGGAAAGATCAACGAAAAAGGCGGCGTTTTGGGCAAGAAGATCGAGTATACGACGAGGGACGACAAATACCAGCCGGATATCGGTCTCACCATGGCGAAGGAACTCGTCATGAAGGAAAAAGTGGACATACTCATGGGCACGATCAACAGCCCTACCTCCCTGGCCATATCGGATTTTGCGAAGAAGGAGAAGATCCCCTTTTTCGCGACTTTTTCGAAGACTTATAAGCTCACCGGCGAAGATGGGCACCGGTACATCTTCGACATGAGCGAAAACATGCTCATGGCAGGCAGAGCCGCCGCCTCGGTCCTCGCGAAGAAGCCTTACGTGAAATACTGGATTGCCGGTGAAGATTACGAGTCAGGCCACGACCTCGCCAGCGCCACGTGGGATGCCCTGAAAAAGCTCAAACCGAGCGTCCAGCTCATGGGCCAGTCGTGGTGGAAGATTGGGGAAACCGATATTATCCCCTACATCACGCAGATCATAGCGGCCAAGCCCGATTTCCTCATCGTCTCCACCGGCGGCTCGGGCATGGTCAATTTCCAGAAGGTTGCGAAGACCACAGGACTCATCCAGAAGGTCCCTTTCTACCAGCATACGGCTACCGAGCATTCCAACCTTGTGTCGATGGGTCTGGACGCGCCGGAAGGCATCTTCGGCACGTGCAACTACTTCTTCTATTACCCTGATACGGCAGCGAACCGGAGCTTTGTCGCCGAGTTCCAGAAGGCGTACAACAGGTACCCCCGTATAGGGGCCCTCTATGGGTACATGGCTGCCCAGTTCATGTCGGAAGGTTTCAAGAAGGCGGGGAAGATCGATAAAGAGGCCATGATCAATGCTATAGAGGGGATGAGCCTCGACAGCCCGGTGGGCCGCGTCACGCTGCGGGCGTGCGACCATCAGATAGAGCTGCCCATGTACTGGGGCGTCACCAAGAAGGACCCGAAATACCCGGACTTCCTGATCGCGGGTAGTATCCAGCCGATCCAGGCAAAAGATTACATGCCGACCTGCGAAGAGATCCTCAAGACCCGCAAAAAGTAGGAGAAAGAGGCAGGGGCGTTGTTTCATTCATTGCTTTGCCACGGGTAAAGGCAAGACAACGCATAGAACGAAACAATGTCCCTGTCGACCTTACTCGGGCACTCTCACGGGTAACCCCGCCTTGGTGTGCGCCTGCAAAGGGACATTCTTCCGACCATTTCCAAGCCGTGAGTGGGTTGAAAGAAGCTTTACGGACCACTATACTTCTTCCAGAGGCCCGGCGTTACTACGCGGAATATTTCGCCTTACACCCGTATAGCAGACCTGGACTCCTAAACAACCTACTTAACCCAGTGAGGAGCCCGATGGAGAAGAGTACGATCAAGATCAGACTGATGAAAAGCGATGATTTTGCCGAGGTCGTTCGGATTGACGAGAAAGTACTCAAGGTCTCCCGATCCGAGTACTACAGGCTGAAGTTCGAAGAGGCTCGTTCAATCCACCGATCGTCTGCCCACGTCGCTTCTGGCAGAAAAAGAAGATGGAACGGCTGTCGGGTTTGTGATGGGGGAGCTTTTCATAGGCGAATATGGCATTTCCCAGGAAGCAACCCTTGATACGATCGCAGTGGATCCCGACTATCTGCATAAGGGCATCGGTGAGCAATTGATTAAGGAATTCGTGGAGCATTTGACATCACTCGGCGTTCGAAAAGTAAATACCCTGGTCGACTCGAATAATTTCAGACTGATGAATTTCTTCACTGCGAGCGGCTTTAGCCCGTCCAAGACTATTAACCTCGAGCGAGCCCTTCATCGGTGATGGACTCGCGATGGCATCCATCGACCGTATTTAATCCTTGGGCCTGGACACGGGTCGGCGGAGGGCCTTTTCTAAGGACCGGCAAAAAGATATAACAGGTGCTGCCCGGAGTTTGTTGTTGCCACCGTAGCCCCCGAAATAAGCAATGTTGTCATGGTCCTCAGCAAGGGGGCCCGCTGATGGATGACCCCTTCACTCCTCTTTATTCTTGACAAAAGCTCCATAGACAAATTATCATCGCATTCAAGTATTTAACAAGAATGCGAGGAAATCCACCTAGAGGAGAGGCGTGTCCTCAGAAGAAGGTCTCTTCTTTCCGGGTTGCACCGGGCTTTTGGTGCCTCTCTTCGCCGGATGCTCTAAAGTTCGTGCCAGGGAAAGACAATCGCCGGGAGAGAATTTAACCGAGACAGAATTCAGTCAAGAGGTCGGAAGACATGAGCACGACACCCGAGGAACTGTACCGAGAGCGAGAACAGCGGGTCACGGATGCGATCGCGCTCAAGACTCCCGATCGGGTGCCGTTTTTTCCGAGCTGTAATCTGATGGCCGTGAAGTATACGGGCATCACGCCAGCCACGGCCTTTTACGACTACGATGCGTGGTTTGAGGCAAACGAAAAAATGATGCTTGACCTCCAGCCCGACATTTGCTGGCCGGCGACATCCGCCTATCCGGGCAGGTCCTTCGAGGCATTGCAGCTCCGGCAGCTTAGGTGGCCTGGCGGCGGTGGAGCACCGGACAATTCGGGCATCCAGTATATGGACAGGGAATACATGAAGGCCGAGGAATATGACCGGTTCCTCGACGACCCCACTGACTACTTTATCCGGTGTTTTCTGCCCCGTGTATTCGGCAGCCTGGAGCCATTAAGCGCCCTCCCCTACTTCCCGACGCTCTTTTATGCCGGTTACCGCGGAGCGATGACGTGTGCGGCACTCGCGAATCCGGACTACGTGAAGGCTATGGAAGCCTTGTACAAGGCTGCTCTGGAATCGGCCGAATATTTTCAAAAGCTGGCGAGCTTCGATAACCGTATGGCGGCATTGGGTCTTCCTATCGCATTTGCCGGCACTTCATGCTGGGCTCCTTTCGATGTCTTTGGAGACGTCCATCGCGGTATGCGCGGCGTCATGATGGATCTCTACCGCCGGCCGGACAAGCTATTGGCTGCCATGGAAAAAATCGCGCCGGCGATCCTGCAAGGTGCGATTAACGGTGCAAAACACAGTAATGTCAAACGTATCTTTATCCCGCTCCATTGGGGCGCACAGAATTTCATGTCGGATGACCAGTTCAAGACGTTTTATTGGCCCGGTTTAAAGAAGATTTTGCTCGGCCTGATTGATGAGGGTCTGACGCCCTGCCCCTTCTTCGAGGGGGAATACACTTCCAGACTGAAATACCTCACCGAACTGCCCAAGGGCAAAGTCCTCGCCTGGTTTGACCGGGTCGACTTGGTCAAGGCAAAGGAGATGCTGAAGGGCATCGCCTGCATCGGCGCCAACATGCCCGCCAGTGTGCTGCAGTTCGGGCCTGCCGAGCGTGTGCGCGAGGAGACCATGAGATTGATTGAGATTGCCGGCAAGGATGGAGGGCTCATCATGGCTTCGAGAAGCGTGCTGGACGAGGCTGACCCAAAGCTTGTCAAGGTCTGGGCCGAGGCCACACGTGAATATGGCGTATTTTAATCCGGCACGCCTTTAGACAAGGTAAGCGGGAGAGGCGGCCGGCTGAGCAGGCTTTCGCAAGAGGGGTCTGGTTGACCTATAACGTTATTCAAGGGAGGGCTCAATGAATGAGGTAGACAAGTCTCAAACTTCGACAGCGGCGGACGGGGCGAAGATGTCTGCGGGATACAAGCGGCTTGTCGCCGCAAGCGCTTTCGGATCGGTAATCGAGAATTATGACTTCTTCGCTTATGCCCTGATCGCACCGCTGGTTTTCGACTCCCTTTTCTTCCCCAGGTACAACCCCTTCGTAAGCCTGATCCTGGTCTACGCGACCTTCGCCGTCGGCTTTGTGGCACGCCCGATCGGAGGCATAATCTTCGGCCATTTCAGCGACCGTATCGGGCGCAAGTCGGTGCTCATGGTCACGTTGCTCCTGATGGGCGTCGCGAGCACCCTCATCGGCCTTACTCCATCCTATGCGACGATCGGCCTTGCTGCACCTATCATTCTGATTCTCCTCCGTATCCTTCAGGGACTGGCCCTGGGCGGAGAATATGTAGGAGCTGTGGTTTTAATCATAGAGAACGCCCCGACAAAGAACCGGGGGTTCTTCGCCTCCTTCCCCAATGCCTCCGGACCTGTCGGCATCATCTGTTCCTCGGGGCTGAGCTCGATTTTGATGGCGATCTACGGCAGGGGGGCGTTTCAAGCCTGGGCGTGGAGAATCCCCTTCCTGCTGAGCTTCATCCTCGTGATAATCGGGCTCTACATGAGGTCGCATATCGATGAGTCGCTTTTGTTCAATGCCGCCCTAAAGGAAAAGAAGATCCGTCGCATGCCCTTCATCGAGGCCTTCAAGAACTATAAGCTGCCGATGCTTCGGGCCTTCCTCGTGAACCTCGTGCACAGCTCCTATAACTACCTGTCCACCATCTTCCTCATGACCTATGCGATCAAGACCCTCGCCATGTCGCAGCCAGGAGTGACTTCCGGCTACACGATCGGCAACGTCTTCGAGCTGGTGACCGTGCTCATAATCGCCCATTTCAGCGATCGCCTCGGACGAAAGCCATTCCTCATAATCGGCATCATCTGTACGGCAATCTATTTCCCGATCTTGATTCACATAATGCTCATGAAGAACGTGCTTTACTTCATTATCGCCCTGGTGTTCTCCATCGGCTTCATGCACGCCCTGATCTTCGCGCCCGAGGCGGCCTTCATCTCGGAACAGTTCCCCACTGAGGTGCGCGTTACGGGCGCTTCCATCGGAAAGCAGCTCGGCGTGGTCCTGGGAGGAGGCATCGCTCCTTTGGTTGCAACAAGCATGATGGGCCACGGCTCAAGTTTTTCGAGCGTCTACATCTATTTCTGGATAATGGCCGCCTTAGCGTTTATAGGGGTGCTATTCGCGCGGGAAAGCTCGAAGGTGACTCTCTAACCCGAGCCCCGATTGAGGATGATTTTTTGAGGCAGGGGGGAACGATAGTGAATGCAAAAAGTCCCTATCGGCTCCCCGGTCTCCCCTTTCGAAGCCGGTCTCGAGGGGTGGGTGTGAGTTCTAAGCCCACCCCTTCGTGCTATTCAATTGCCAAAGAGCCTTAGAAGGCATCAAAGGACGATTCTTGATTTTATTCAATTGTCAAAGAGCCTAAACTGGTCAGATGAGCCTCTCGAGATCACCCCGACTCTGCACTGACATAGTGCCTCGTTCGGGGTCTCATCCCCCATACAGCAACACCATGCCTGCCCAATGACGGTCGGCCGGTCCTCAACCCCCTCAATGCCCTCGCGTCCGCCAATACCAGGGGCTGGCGCGTCTTGAACCTGCTGGTCAACTTTACGGAATTTTACGGAATTTGACGGTTTGAAGAAATTCCGGACCACTTTGTATACAAACCAGGGCAAGGTATGACCGTCATCAAAGTGTGCTGATTCGGACCGGAGGTAGGGAAAGGGCCGCGCAAAGCACCTCATAACTATAATTTTCCCAGAGGAAGGACGGGCAGTCAAATCGAAATGGGCCTTGGGAGGGGGGGTAAAGAGGGGGTATATGGGGGGTAAAGGGTAGGTAAAGAGGGGGGAAATCAATTTTGAATTCTTAATGTTGAATTTTGAATTAAAGGCCCAAAGCAGTGTCGGGGAAAATGATTTTGGATTCGCGATTTTGGATTAGAAGGAGTCCCTTCGGCTTCGAAATCTGATGTTACTGGCGCCATCTGCACGCTAAAATACGCAATCATTGCATAATGTTAGGACAAAATGTATGATTGCAAGACGTGACCCCACCAGCTTTTCCTGAAACCCACGGTTTTGTGTTTCTTCTTGCTTGGCTCGCCTGACCTGTGGTAATCGTTGAGAAGATGCGGGTATCGGACAGTCCTTTTTGGTTATCACGACAACAGCTTGAATCTGTTTCCCAGGAGGGAGAGAAATGAGGCGGAAAAATTTGCGTTTCTTGGTTTGTGGCGTCCTGCTTCTCGCTTTCAGCTGTGCCGGACTAGAAAAAGGCACGGTTTCCACCACCTATGCGCCTGCCGCAGCCGTCAAGGGCAGCCCCGTGTTGCCGGCGACGGCTCTCGCGGGCGCCTTCAACTTTCCAAAAACCACGATCAGCTCGGTCAAGCTGGTGGCAGACGGGTCGGACAGCGTTCCCGGCATAGGCCCTATGCCCGAGCACGCCGTTGTCACGGGTAAGATGAATGAGCGCGTGAGCCCGGTGGACGGGAAAACGTATGCCATCGGCTTCGAGATGCGATTGCCCACCAACTGGAACGGCCGGTTCTTTTATCAGGCCAACGGAGGGACCGACGGCATGGTGGTTCCCGCCTACGGTAACATTCTGGGCGGAGGTCCCCTCACGAACGCCCTCAAGAAGGGGTTTGCAGTGATAAGCTCCGACGCGGGGCATGCGATGGAATCAACGGAGATAGGCGGCGGCACCTTCGGCATCGACCCGCAGGCGAGGCTCGACTATGGCTACAATGCCGTTGCCCAGCTGACACCCATGGCCAAGAGTCTGATCAAGACTTATTACGGAAGGTTTCCGGACAAGTCCTACTTGGTCGGGTGCTCCAACGGCGGCCGGCACGCCATGGTGGCTGCTTCCCGGCACCCTGAGCAATACGACGGCATCTTGGCGGGCTCACCGGGATTCGAACTCCCGAAGGCAGCCGTCGCCCAGCTCTGGGGAGTGGACCAGTTCGCGACGATTTCCGACATGAGCGCCAAGACGGGACGTCCCGATATTTCAACGAGCTTCACGCCCGCCGAGCTTGCCCTCGTATCTAAGGCAATCATGGCGCAGTGCGATGGCCTCGACGGCGTGAAAGACGATATGGTCACCAATTTCAGCGAATGTCAGAGCACCTTCAATATTCGCGCTCATGTCCCCACCTGTACAGGCCCCAGGGATGGCACATGCCTGACCCTCGGTCAGAAGGTCATACTCGCTTCGATATTCGCGGGCGCCAAAAACAGCAAGGGTGAGGCGCTTTACGTGAATTGGCTCTGGGACCCGGGTATCAGCTCGGCAAACTGGCGTTCGTGGAAATTCGTGAGCTCCATAACCAACCGCGATCCCCTGGCAGTCGGTTTCATCTTCTCCACGCCGCCCCTGGACCCGAAAGTTCTCAACGGAACCGGCAACACCCTTTTCGATTATGCTTCCAACTGGAACGGCACGGGTTTCGATGTGGACAAGGACGCACCGAAGATTTACGCCACCAATCCCACTTATACGGAGTCGGCCATGTCTTTCATGGTCCCTCCCGATCTCCTGATGAAGAAATTACCCTCAACCCACACTAAGCTCGTCGTGGTACACGGCTCGGCGGATGGGATCTTTTCAGTAGTAGACACAATGAACTGGTATGACGCATTCCGGAAATACTGGGGAAACTCCGCCTCTGATCTGGCCCGCCTGTTCGTCGTGCCCGGCATGGCCCATTGCGGCGGCGGCCCGGCGTGCGACCAGTTTGACATGGTAGACGCCCTGGTCGCGTGGGTCGAGGCGGGCAAGGCCCCGGATTCGGTCGTTGCCAAGGCCCGCGGCACAGGAGCCAATATGGTGAATACGGAAGTGCCCGCCAGCTGGACGCCCGACCGAACGAGGCTTCTCTGCTCCTACCCCATGGTTCCCAGATACGACGGGGCAGGCGACGTCGAAACGGCATCGAGCTTTTCCTGCGTGAGCCCTTGAGGTGAAGAGAAAAACAACGGATAAGGGTTCTATTTTGACAACAGGAGGCATCATCTTCCCCACATCCACGCCCAGTATGCTGAAGATGAAGCAATCATCACGATTGACGACGGTACTGTCTTGGAGGGAGGTCTCCCAACAGCAAAAATGAAATTGGTGCAGGCATGGATCGAAATTCATAGGGACGATTTAATGGCTGATTGGAGAATGGCAGTTGAAGGTCAGCAACCTTTTAAAATCGAACCGCTGAGATGAGGGAAACGATGATAAAAGTGATCTCTGTAGAACCGATGAATGACCATAGACTCAAAATCGAGCTATCGAACGGAAGCAAAGGCATCTTTGACGTTTCTCCTTACATCGACAAAGGCGTCTTCGAAGAATTGAGGGAGCCCGCATATTTCCGTTCCGTCCGTCCGGCCTTTGGAGGCATTATGTGGCCGCACGAACAGGATTTTAGTCCTGAAACTGTGGAATGCGAGCTACAAGTGATTCCCTAAGAAGCAAGTCCGACAATTCTTTAGCGCGTGTTCGCCGATACGGGGCTGACTTAGTTATTTAGTTATGGGCCCCCATGTCCCATTTGATTAGGCGCCTTCCCCTTGTCATCCGAGTCGACTTTTGCCCTTGCCGCGAGCCTCTCACGGGTTGGCTTGCAACCACGAGATTTGAACTGAATGGACACGGCAGGGAACCGACGATTTTCTGGGTCTTCTTAAGGAAGACAGGGGCTCACGCACAGAGCCTTGATCCCGATGGGTGACTGGTGCTCAAGTCGGCGCACGAGCCTACTTGAAGCACGACACACGAAATAACGGGCGCAGAGGAGAAACGGATGGCAAAAAAGCGGGTGGTCGGAAATAACCTATGCTGGCTCTGCAAAACCGACCGGTTTGTGCAGCGGGGGAGAATTGTCTCTTGACAGAGCTGATGGGTGACCCCTCAGGCCCCCTCAACCAAGCAACGAGCATGGGAGTGATCATTACGCCGAGCCCACCATTCTCTTTATGCCTAACTTCTTCATCCGAGAGAAGAGTGTTGTCGGTTTCATGCCCAGGACGGCCGCTGCTCCGCCGTGCCCCATTACCCGCCAACGGGTCATATTGAGGACCCTTTCGATGTAGGCTCGCTCCATGTCCTCCAGGGTCATGACGTTCGCATCGAGGAACTGCAACGCAACGTTTTTGCCATGAGACTGAACCGGGTCGGGAAATGAAATAGTATTGCCGTCTGAGAGTATGAGCGCTTGTTCTATTCGATATTCCACTCCCTACATTTCCCGGCCATGTATGATCGACGAGTTTCTTCATCTCTTCGCGGGTATTCTCGTCACATGCTTTCCCAGTTTTTTGCATGATTTCTCCACAAAATGTCGCACTAACTCGGGTATGTCTTCCTTTTTCTCTCCTAAGCGGGGGAACATAGATCGGGAATACGTCCAGACGATAGTAGAGGTCTTGTCGAAACGACCCCTTTTCGACCTCGGTTGCAAGGTTCTTGTTGGTCGCTGCAATGACTCTAAAGTCTGATTTCACGGGCTGGGACTTTACCACTCTCAAAC